>JAGCPZ010000066.1 GCA_017965445.1 Fibrobacter sp.
ACGGATGCGTACGCACAGCTTCGGTCAACTGGCCGCCTTCTTCGTAGCCCACATATCCCGGAGGAGCACCAATCAAACGGCTAACGCTATGCTTTTCCATGTATTCGCTCATGTCGATACGGACAAGCGCGTTTTCGCTATCGAAAAGTTCAACTGCCAACGCCTTTGCAAGCTCCGTCTTACCCACGCCTGTCGGGCCCAGGAACAAGAAACTACCAATCGGCGCATTCTCGCGGGAGAGACCGCTACGGTTACGCAAAATCGCTTCGGACACCGCTTCCACAGCCTCGTCCTGGCCAATCACGCGGGCGTGCAGACGTTCGTCCAAGTGCAACAACTTCGCCTTTTCGCCTTCGCAAAGTTTCGTCACCGGAATGCCCGTCCAACGGCTCACCACAAGCGCAATCGTTTCTTCCGTGACTTCTTCGCTCAAGCCACCTTCTTCGGCACTCTTGCGGAGCGCTTCAGTCTTTTGAGCAAGTTCCTTTTCGATGTTCACAATCTTGTTGTACTTGAGTTCCGCAGCACGGTTCAAGTCGTAACGGGCTTCTGCCTGTTCCATCTCGTCCTTTGCCGCCTTCAAGGATTTCTTCAAGTCCTGCACTTCGGCAAATGCGGCACGACGGTCTTGCCAACGTTCCTGCATCTGCTTGACCGCCGCATCGGTCACGGCCAAATCTTCACGAAGTTCTTTCAAGCGCTTTACGCTATTTGCATCCGTTTCCTTCGACAACGCCTGCTCCTCGATTTTCATCTGGAGTTCCTTACGCTGCAAAGTATCCAGCGCTTCCGGCACCGTATCCATTTGCGTCTTCACAAGGCTTGCCGCCTCGTCGATCAAGTCAATTGCCTTATCCGGCAAGAATCGATCGCTGATGTAACGGCTCGAAAGTTTCACCGCTGCCACAAGCGCGTTATCATGCAGGCGCACGCCGTGGTGGGCATCAAAGCCATCCTTAATGCCACGCAAAATCGAAATCGCTTCGTCTTCGCTCGGCTCGTTCACCTGTACCGGCTGGAAACGACGTTCCAAAGCGGAATCCTTTTCGATGTACTTGCGGTATTCCTGCGTTGTAGTCGCACCAATACAATGGAGTTCGCCACGAGCAAGTTTCGGCTTAAGCATGTTGCCCAAGTCCATGGAACCTTCGGTCTTGCCCGCCCCCACAATGTTGTGGAGCTCGTCGATGAACATAAGCGTGTTGCCATCTTCTTCAATCGCATCTATAACGGCTTTGAGCCTTTCTTCAAAGTCGCCACGATACTTGGCTCCTGCCATCAAGGCAGACAAATCCAGCGCAAAAACCTTCTTGCCCTTCAACGCATCCGGCACGTCGCCGCGGTAAATTCGTTCGGCAAGGCCTTCGACAATAGCGGTCTTACCCACGCCCGGTTCACCGACCAGACACGGATTGTTCTTCGTCTTACGGCTCAAAATCAAAATCACACGGCGGATTTCCTCTTCACGGCCAATCACCGGCGAGAGCTTTCCGTCCGCCGCCATTTCCACAAGTTCACGACCATAAAGCTTTAACGGAGACTGTTCCTCGGCATTGGCGGCACCCGCAAACGGGTCCGAAAGCCAAGTTTCCACCACTTCAGTCGAACCAAGCGCATCTTCAAAAACCTTCGAAAGTCCACGGTCGCCCGAGAACTTCATCAAAGCCACAAGCAAATCGCCCGGCGTCACCATACGGCTCACCTGACGCGCCGCCTGCACTGCCGCACGCAAAATACGGTTTAAGTCGCTATCCGGTTCCACATCCGGATTCACACCTTCCATACGCGGAATTTTCTGCACAAACGGCTCCAGCTTGCCGCGGAGTTCGTTCGTCTTGACGCCCTTGGACTTATAAAGCTTTTTCAAGGTCGCATCAGGGCCCTCGACAAGGCCAACGGCCAAATGAGCCGCACCCAAGTAGGAATGCGAACAACGATCACGTAAACTCTGCGCTTTCGCCAAGACCTTTTCAGCATCATTAGTAAAATCGGACATATAACACCTTCTTTTTTTATCGCCCTACTCTTGCAAATAGCGTGCCAAAAGCAACAAAAGCCCCTAAAGTTCCTTTTTTTAACGAAAAAAGCCAATTATACCAGCAAAAGATTTCAAAAAAAGCCATTATTTGTTTCAAAACTAAAGGCTTCCAGCATTTTTTTGAAACAGAGTCCACGTCCTCCCCCACAGTCTATACAAATTCACTAAAAATCACCATTTTTACTCAAATTTCGCCAATTTACGGTAAAAAGAACACGTTGTAGGCGTTGTAAACCTTTACATCGGAAAAGTACCAAAAAGTTCTACTTATATTCCAATTTAAACTATTTTATGAATACAAAACCAAACATCCCATACACCAAAACAACGGCACCTCTTCTGAGATGCCGTTGTTTCTTTTTTTTGGACTTTCTTGTTTTATTCGAAATAGTTTTGTACTTTACTCGAAGTTTTAAGTACAAAGCTTATGACAACCCATAATCCAAAAAAGCCCTCTTTGCGAGGGCTTTTCCGTTTTCACAGTTTTTTTTAAGAAAGAGCGCGGCTACCGCCCACCGACTAGGATCTGATCGACTTTAATAGACGGTTGTCCAACGGTCACAGGCACATGTCCCGAAGAAGCTCCGCAAACGCCTGCGGCCTGCTCGAAATCTGTACCCACCATGCTGATGCGCGGCATGATTTCGTGGCCTTTGCCGATAAGCGTTGCTCCACGAACCGGTTCGCAAATCTTGCCGTTGCGGATAACATAACCTTCATCCACCGCAAAGTTAAATTCACCCGTTGCCGGATTCACGGAACCGCCTGCCATACGGGCAGCATAAAGTCCATTATCGACGCTAGCAATCATGGAATCGAGCGTATCCTTGCCCGGAGCAATAAACGTATTGCGCATGCGGCTTACAGGTGCATACTTGTAGCTTTCACGGCGGGCACTTCCCGTGCGGTCAATCCCCACTTCGGCTGCCCCCACGCGGTCGCTCATGTAAGTCTTCAAGATTCCATTTTCAATAAGCGTCGTACGCTGTGTAGGTGTTCCCTCGTCATCGTACTTGAGGCTGCCCCACACGCCGTCCATCGTTCCATCGTCAATTGCCGTAAGGCATGGCTGACCAATAGCTTCGCCAAGCCTTCCGCAGAACGGGCTTGCCTGCCGACGAACCGATTCGGTCTCCAGCGGATGTCCACAAGCTTCGTGGAATATCACGCCACCAAAGCCATTGCCCATCACAACAGGCATCTGGCCACCGGCAATGTAACCGGCATCAAGCATGCGAAGTACGCGTTCACCGCATTCCGTAGCCAGCGATTCTGGAGAATAGTTTGTCAAAATTTCATAGCCACCGAGGGCACCAGGCGCCTCATGCGTCGTCAAGCGTTCCGAGCCGTCCGTCGCCGTCACGTTCACGTTCACGCGCAAACGACCGCGAGTCATTTCCAAATGCAAGCCTTCGCTATTCAAGAGCGAAATCGAAGTGCAACTATCCGTCACACTAGCACCCACTTGCGCAATCTTCGGAGAAAGCGCACGAGCAGTCTTGTCCGCACGGAACAAGAAGTCCTGCTTTATCGCCTGACCAAGCACACGCGGATCCTTATAGGCAGTTGCATTAAAATCACAGATGCGCTTTTCGGGAGCAAATTCAAACGGTTTCGCGGCAGAACCCGCACCACCACCAGCAGCGGCAATGCGCCCGAACGCGAGCGTCTTCACCAACTTTACCAACGCCTCTTCGCTGTCGTCGCTCGTAAAGCCGTACAAAACCTCTGTTCCGTACAAAAGACGAACGCCAATACCGTACTCGGTACCCGCGGTCGCCGTCTCGATCTGACGGTCCTTCAAGCCGAGGCTTGAACTGCGGGTCTCTTCTTCAAAAATTTCGACAAAGTCAGCCCCGGCACTCTTGCCCGCCTCAAAAATCTTTACGGCAACTTCCGGATTCATATCACACCTCGCCGTTCATCTTCTTGCGCACAGGGATACCCGCGGCAAGCATTTCGCTCTTGATTCCCGGCACCGTGTAATCGCCAAAATGCACCATCGAAGCCACCAGAGCCGCATCGGCACTCGTCTTGCGGAACAAATCCACAATGTGCGCCGGAGTTCCGGCACCACCACTTGCAATCACAGGCACTTGAACAGCCTTTGCAATCATGTCGGTAATCGTGAGTTCGTAACCGTTCTTCACACCATCCGTATCAATCGAGTTCAGACAAATTTCGCCCACACCAAGCTCTTCAGCACGCTTGGCCCACTGGAGCGCATCGATGCCCATCGCCTGACGGCCGCCGCGAATGAACACTTCGTATCCGCTCGGAATCTTGTCCGAAACGCCCACGAACTTCGCATCCATGCCAAGCACGATGCACTGGCGACCAAACGCCTTCGCGCCTTCGGCAATGATTTCCGGATGGAGCACGGCCAAGCTGTTCACGCTCACCTTTTCTGCACCGGCAAGGAGAGCTTCGTGCATATCGTCCAAATTACGGATACCACCACCCACCGCAAACGGGATAAACACACGCTTTGCAATTTGGCGGATCATTTCCATATCGCACGGACGGTTCTCGGCACTCGCCGTGATATCGTAAAAGACAAGTTCATCGACACCGTCATCGCTGTAACGCGCCCCCATCTCTACCGGGTCGCCAATGTCGATATTTCCTTTAAACTTAACACCTTTCGTGACCTTGCGGTCACGAACATCTAAACAGACAATTAAACGTTTCGTGAGCATGTTACAGGTTCTTTTCGATGGCATTCTTGAGAGTAGCCTTCGGCACAGCACCGACGACATTGCCCACCTCGACTCCATTCCTAAACAGTTTCATGTTCGGGATGTTCGTAATGCCAAAGCGACCACAGATATCCGAAACGCCTTCGTCATCGACATTGATTTTCGCAATAATAACGCGGCCATCGAATTCCTGGGCGAGATCTTCGACCACTGGCCCCATCATCATACACGGACGGCACCACGTAGCCCAAAAATCAACAAGCACCAACTGACCACAAGAAATAACTTCATCAAACGTTTTTGCGGTAAGATTCAAAGCAGCCATAGCAATATCTCCTTATTTACAGCATGGAATATAGCAATTTCAAGCGACATCGCCATTTTAGAACTGCAGCAAAGCAGCCTCAGTAACTCAAAGCGCAACCTTATGCAGCTTTGCACAGTAAATGGGGCCGCATCCGTGAGCCTTGTCCGGCAAAATATGCACACCAAATTCAGTGCGGTCCGCACCCTCCGGCAAGGCTTCAATACGAACAAATTCCATCATTTTACGTTTTTTCAGAATCTTTGCGACCACAGCATCGTTTTCAAGAGGCGAAAGCGCACAAGTCCCGTAAATCAGTTCGCCCCCCGGACGCAGCGCATCCACCGCCGACGCTAAAAGCGAGCCCTGTTCCACAGCCAAACGCTTCACGCGCTTCACCGACCAAACTTCGAGATGCGAAGGAGAATTGAGCACATGCCTATCCGACGAGCAAGGAGCATCAAGCAAAATGCGGTCATAGCATTCCTTCTTGTGCATCCCGAACTTGACGCCATCATAACCCGTCACCTTTATAATCGAGCGCCACGATTCCGGCAGGGAATTTTCCAGAACATGTTGCAAACGGATACGCCTATCCGGAGAACGGTCATTGCACTGGAGCGAGCCCGCCCCCTTGAGCATTGACGCAATCACCAAAGACTTTCCCCCCGGAGCGGCACACATGTCAAGCACATCCATTCCAGGCTCTACACCAAGCGCATTGGCTGCAAATACAGACGCCTCGTCCAAGAAATACGGCTCCAGGCCATCGCCAAAACGGAGTTCCGTAGCACAGCCCTCGCCCTTCAGCGATTCAAGAAGCGCCGGCCAGCGTTCACCATAAACCTGTTCAAAATAGTCGAAAAATTCCATGGAAACAAATATAGACGATAGAAAGTAAATAGTTGACAGTGGTTAGTGGTTGGTGGTTAGGATTTAGTTACCAGTCAATAGTTACTCCGCCCTTCGGGCTAGTTACTAGAGATTGCTATAAGAACATTTCTAGTAACTTAGAACAAAACTGCAATCATGTTTACTAACCACTGCATACCAACCACTTAATAAAAAAACTCTCTGCTCAGGAGTAGGAGCAAAGAGTTTAGTTGAGCTACCAGGATTCGAACCTAGACAAACAGAGTCAGAATCTGTTGTGCTACCGTTACACCATAGCTCATCGGTGCGGACAATTTTAGAAAATAATTTCCATTCCTGCAAGGGGTCTTTCGAAAATTATTTCACACTCTGTAAAGTCGGCGGTTCGTAAGTCATCCATTGCTGTTTTAAAGTATCAGCCTTGGGCAACTGCACATGCGTAATCGTCACAATAGAGTCCAAATCCATTTTAGCATCTCTAAGCGTCTGGACAACCTTGGGGTCGCCAGAATAGAGAACAAGGTCTTGACTACCCGCCGGGAGATCTTTGATATTAAACTCGTGGCATGTCACGTCTCTCACGAAATGCGATGTTCCCTTGAGGCCCACAACAACGCTATTCAAACTATTCATTTCACAATTGTCGGTTTGATTCCGGTTCGACTGTTCACCGGACCTAGTCGAATCCGCGGTCTCAATGTCAACCACAAGTGCGACTTTGCTTATCAAAACCGAGGTTTTCACCAATTCCGTAGTATCTATTAAAAGCGTGTCCTTCAAGTTTTTGAGTTCCGAAGCGCGCACGTAACGGCTCAGCCCAGCCAAAGCGACTTCGCCCTGCTTGTTCAGCATGCGGTACTCCATACGGAGGCTATCATGCGGAATCAATTTCGGCACAGGCATGAACCAGCGTCCAGAAGAATCCGTCACCGTCTGTTCGACAAAGCCAACGGAATCGCCAACAACGAAGTCAAAGCCGTACAAATCGGTAATCATCTGCACCTGGACACCCGCACAAGGCTTATTATCCTTGCAGTTCACGGCACCAGACAAGTACGCCGGCTTCTTTTCTTTCTTCTTTTGCTCTTCCAATTTTATCAAGGAATCGACTTCCATCATCGGACTCCAGATAAACGGCCCCTTTGAAAGCGTATCGCCGGATTTCACCTTACCATTCATGTTCCATGTACGATAAATTAACGAATCCGCTACGCCAGAATCAGTAAGTCGAGCCACAATCTGCGGATCGCCCGGGCAGAACCCGAACCACCATTCACCGGCGGGAATCAGCATCGAGAACGAATCCCCGGCAAACACGCTCTGGGAGAACGGAGTGCCCGGCATAAACACCTCGAAATGAGACCCGACCGCCACAGAAGGTTCGGTCACGTTCTCATAGTAGAGGATACTGCTGAACACGGCAGCCTTCTCCAGCTTGATGCTATCCATCACGCCGGAATTCCTTATAGCGCGTGGCTTGTACGAAATCTCATTATACTCGGCGTCGATTACCGCAAGCTGGAACGTATCCACCAACACGGAATCGAACGAGAACACACCCTGCGAGTCCGTCTTCGTCTCAATAAATTCCAGTTTTGAAAGAGTATCCCCAGCTTCCGGTTCACGCGCAATGCGGACCAAAGCGGAAACAGCGGGTGAACCATCGCTGCGAGTCACTACACCCATAGCAATCGTGTTACCCGTATCCGTAACAGTACCCGTCAGTTCGCCATTTTCGCTAGTGCAAGCGAACATACAGGCACACAGTGCTGAAAACAGTCCTAAATAAATCTTACCCAATCTCATCTACACCCTCCTTATCCGTTTCCGGAGGAAGAGCCACTTTTTCTTTGCTCAGCGGGAAGAATTGGATATTCAATTCGCAAACCATGGACTCGCCTTCGTCCGAGCGGACGATATCCACGATTTCCTTGCGGAAGAGATCAATCTTGCTAATGATGCGTTCCAAACCCTGCGCCGAGACGCTCATCGTCATACAAGATACATTTCTACGTTCCGTACTGTAGTGATCTAACGCATCCTTACCCAAATCTATCATCTGCTTTTGGAACTGATGAACGAAAAGCGGGGCGATTTCGCTGCCATTCGTAATTGCCTTGTTTACGGAATGGTAGAATCCATCTTCGCCGAGCTCTATAAGTCCCAAGTTGAGAAGGAGTTGGATAGTCTGCTTTGCTTGCGGGAGTGTAATTTTCGGATTTAAAAAGAGTGCAAGTTCCTGGATATTCTTGTCATTGATTTTCAAGACCGCAAGAGCTTCACGGGCGACCACGTAGTACCACCTGCTGTAGTACTCCTGCTGGTTCTTGGTCAAGTTCTTGATTGTACGCGGCAAAAGCGCCGACATCTGGTCAAAGATCTGCTGCTTAGAAGCGGCCGTCGTCGCGTGAGTGAAATCCACCATCAAAGCGAAGTAGCGGCCTTCCCTTTCGTTAAGTCCAAGGGCAGCAATAAACTTCGGAACCATCTGCGGGGTGAGCGACTTGCGACCCCGGATCAAGTCCAGATAAAGACCGGACGAAGAATATCCGGCTTTCTTAGCAAAAGACCGGTACGAAAAATACCTCTGCACGGACTTACGGTAGTCGTAGTAGTCCTGAAGGTACTTTCGATAATTGTAGTAGGCATATACGTTCATCAAGTGTAAATCTAATTTTTTTTGATTTTTTTGGGAACACTTATTTTTGAAAAATATACGCCAAATCGCCGCCATCCCTTGCAGGGAGTGTGAAAAAGAACACCTTGGGAACACTTTTTGTTTTCGAAGTGATACGTTTTCAAAAAAATTTGCTTAGTTTAAAGGAACACCCAATCCCATCCCTCGGACTCTCGGTTGTACTCCACCGAGAGTCCTTTTGCATTATAGGCCCTTCGGGCTATAACGCCAAACACTGCGGCTCGGATATAGGTGTGCAAGCACCCCTGCATCGCTCGCCTTACGTGTTTGTGTTTTTTCAAGATTGCAGGCTCAAGTATAACCATGCTCGCTTGGCCGCGACTTTGACGCTTCGCGTCATGCAAAACGGCTCAGTTATAGGTCCGCAAGCGGCCCTGCAACATTCGCCTTGGAGCATACTCGACCTACGCATTTGTGCTATTATAGGCCCTTCGGGCCATAACGCCAAACACTACGGCTCGGAATTGGGGTCGCAAGCGATCCCGTTTCTCTCGCCTTGTAGATGTTTGTGCGTTTTCTCGGAGTCATTACAAATTCTACATAAGTGCTTGCACTTTCATACGTTACACGCACACCGTTTAAAAGTTCACCTCCACTACCTATTTTCTACTACCTGCCGCCCACTGCCAATTACCCACTATTTACTATCTTGTCAGCTATGAAAATAAAAGATGCCGTCTTGGGAACAGTCAGCCGAATTCTACGATTCGCGGGAATCCTCCTTGTTATATATGTCAGCATGGTCTTTTACCTCGCATTGACAGAACGCCGCAACGCATTCCCCCGCGCCATCACGCACAACGAAGCCCGCGAAGCCATCACGGGCAAGGCAAAAAGCATAAACTGCACCCTCGACGACGGCGCAACCCTCGAAGGTTTCGTCATCGGAAACGAGAACAACGATGTTCTCCTCTACTACCCGGACGCCGACGAAGACGCCGCCCAGTTCCTGGCAGAGCTCGACAGCCTCCCCGGCTACGCCGCCGCCACATTCAACTACCGCGGAAGCGGCGAAAACAAAGGAACTCCATCGCAAGAGACATTCGAAACGGACGCCCAGATGATTTACGAATGTGCGTCACAGATAAACGGGAACGCCCCACAAGTTGTCGCAGGACGAGGCACAGGAGCCATCTTGGCTTCAAAACAAGCAAACAAGGAGAACACAGTTATCCTGATCGACCCCGTTTTGAGTATCGCCGACGCCGTTTCCGATAAATACCGTATTCTTTATCCAAAGTTTCTTGTCCGAGCTGACGTAAAGATCAAAAAAAGCGACATTTTGACCACAAACAACATACTAATTTTATCGGACAGAGCCCGATTCAGTGATAGAAATCACATTGTAGGACAAACGCTCGGAATCGTAAATTTAATGAAACGTAACGCAGAGCCTTTGTCCGAAGCAATCCTAAACGTGATAAAACGCAAATAAAGAAAATTTTTCTTCATTTATTGCAACATTTTTAGATTTTATTGTTATTTTTACAGAAAAATGTTATCGGTTACGAAGAAGCTACTCATCCTTTGTACATGCTTTTTTGTAAAAAACCTTTGACATTTACAAAATAAAATCTTATTTTATCGTCAAACAACAAAACAAAACAAATAAGAGGTGTAAATGGAAAACGTAATCGTAAAAATGGATGTCCGCGGCTTCATCAGATTCCCGGAAGAAGCAGTCAAGGCTCTCAAGCTCGACAAGCTTGCCACCCAGACAAAGACTCCTGATGGCAGAACTGTCGATGTAGGTCCTTATGTTGACGTCGAAGTCGATCCGGTCGGCAAGCGCATCGCTATCACTCCGATCAAGACCCCGAAGTCCACATCTTTCCGCTTCATCAACGGAATCATCGGCTCCAAGTCCAAGTTCCTTTACTTCAAGGGTGCATTCAACGCCATCGGTCTCGAAGTTGCTACTGGCGCATACACTCTCGTCAAAGAAGGCAACAAGTTTGTCTTTACGGCCAAGGGAGCCAAGAAGAAAGGTGACTGGAAGATTCTCGCTTGCCGTAACGCTGTGGGCAACAAGACCATGCTCTCCATCGATACCCGTGGTACCATCATTTTTGACCACAACACCAAGAATGCTCTGAATACCAAGGAAAACAAGACCATGGTTGCCGAATACGATACCGCCAAGAAGACCTTCAAGCTGACCTTCAGCAAGAACAAAGGCTTCATCAACGTTCGTACCATTGCAAGCCATGCCAATGCTTCGTTCATGGGCACGCTTTCCTCTCATGGCATCGCACTTCCGCTCAAGAGCTTCCGTACCGAAAGCCAGGTCGATAAGAACGTCCTCACGTTCAGCATCGCCGCTCTCGTCGCTCAGCAGAAGGCTGCCAAGAAGAAGTAATTCTTTAAAGTTCTAGAGAAACGATAAAATGATTGACGTTCTCAAAGTATTTTATCCAACTCACTACAACTTCGCAGCACTTGCTGTATTATTGGCTCTGCTTTTAATATACCTGCTGTCGAAGAAGAACTTTAAATGGGGCATCATCACCTTAGTCTTGCTGTTGGCGCTCAATATCGGTATTTACAAGCGTACCGATGGCAAGGCTTGGACAATCACTCTTGAACCGGAAAAGACATCCGATCCCTACTATACACCGCAGGCCAAGAAATTGACCTTCTCTGTACACAAGAATTGGACGATTACCGACGACAAGGGTGAAGTTCACCACTGGTGCTGGGTAGAAGAATATTGGCAGAAGTTCGCAAGCCTCGACCTCGTCGCTGCGCTCTGGGGTGAAAACTCGAGCAAGAAGATGGTTCAGTCCACCGAAGGTCGTGCTGAGGACCTCAAAGAATAAGCTTTTACCGCTTTAATTCAAAGATTCTGTAGATTTAGTCCGCCATTTTCCATACGGAGAATGGCGGGCTTTTTTATAAAATCTCCAGGGGATGCCACCACGCCGTTCGGCGTATTCCAGATGCCCGAAATATGGTGATGACCATGAATGCAGAAATCACAGTGTTCCTCTTGCATCATGCGGTCGCCCCATTCCAGATATTCATCGATTTTAATCACCCTGCTTTCGCCGTATTTACGGCTGTTCCGTCCGACAAAGCGTGCAAGCCCCATTCCCCAGTCCGGGTGGATTTGCTTGAACAAAAAGCGGTTCAGCGGCAGGTCAATCACCTTACGCAAAAAACGGTAGCCGCCATCGGATTTGGCAACACCGTCACCATGAGTCAAATACACGCGCTTTCCCTGAATTTCAAGAATCAAGGATTTATGGACTGACACACCAAGATGTTTCGGGAAAAAATCGCCATAAGCAAAATCATGGTTGCCACGAATGAGATGGACTTCAACGCCGGAATCGACCAAATCCGCAAAAGCACGGTACAAATTGAAATGCGCTGAAGCCACATAATAACTGTACTCGTACCAAAATTCAAAAAGGTCGCCAATCACGACGACATGGCTCGCCTTGCCCTTCCACGAAGAGAGAAGCCGAATCAACATTTGCTCCCTGTCGGGGACCGCTCCCGGCGGCTCAATCCCCAAATGGGCGTCACTAATAAAATAAGCAGGCAATTCCATACCCTCAATCTTAATAAAATCTATGACGTTCGTTTTTTTATATCTTTAACACATGCGCTCCATTGTCAAATTTTTGTGTACAGCGTTCGTTTTGGCACCGATTCTCGCCGGATGCTCCATGAAGCTCACGCAAGGTGACCTCGAAGGCGTCCCGCAGACCGAAGAATTGTTCAGCTTTTTCGGGAACATTCCGTTTTTTTACGGCGGCGATACGCTGGAACTTTCGCAAGACCTGCTGCGGGCTTACACCAAGGCCGCAAGCGATACTGATTTTCCGCGGGGGGCTTGCCGAGGCGAGGCAAACATCAGGGCAACAGTGGTGCAAAACGAACCGCCTTCGGCCTGGAACATCGGCATCCTGATTCCATTTTGGCCGATACTTCCCGTCAACGAATCCTGGACTTACACATTATCCGCACGCATTTTCTGCGATGGAGCCCTCGTCCGTCACATAGAATTTATCGAGCAACAAGAAATCAAGGCGACGCTTTACGGGCAACTCCGCACAGACCTTGTCAACAAAGCGTCCAACGAAATGCACCGCAAGCTCGTGCAGCGCCTGACATTCGAGCTCAACACGAACAGGCCAACGGACTTGAACAGCGCAAGCGATTATTAGAGGTTATGACGTCTGAGCACGGTCGCCCCAGGCTCCCATTGAGCTATGAGATAATTTTCCCCAAAGCGAAGCGACCACAGAGCGACTCCGTCGCGACCTCACACCCCACACCCCATAAAAAATCTATTTTTACATCATGGCCTACACTTTATATATTGTTGCAACTCCCATCGGGAACATGGAAGACATCACGTTCCGCGCAGTGCGTATTCTCAAGGAAGTCCCCCTTGTCCTTGCCGAAGACACCCGTCATTCGAGAATTCTCTTTGACAACTATGGCATCACGACGCCCATGGAACCTTACCATGATTTCAACAAGGAAAAGGTCACGCCCAAGTATGTGGAATTTCTCAAGAACACAGGCGACATCGCACTCGTGAGCGATGCGGGAACCCCCGGCGTTGCAGACCCGGCATTCAATCTCGTTCGTGAATGCGTCCGCGAAGGAATCGATGTGCGAGCCATTCCAGGGCCATGCGCGATGATTACCGCGCTTGTTTCATGCGGCATGCCCACCGACCACTTCACCTTCCAGTATTTTTCGCCAAAGAAAAGTGCCCAGCGAATACACTTGCTCGAAAAGCTGAAGGACGAAGAAGCGACGCAAATCTTTTACGCAAGCCCGCACAACATCGACAAGTTCGTCGAAGAAATCAAGCAAGTATTCGGCGACATCAAGATTGCACTCATGCGAGAACTCACCAAGAAATTCGAGGAACACCTCATCGGAACGCCGACGGAAATCTCTGCGCATTTCAAAGCGCACCCGCCCAAAGGAGAATTTGTGCTAGTGTTCAACCCTCAAGACAAAAGCGGACTGTGAGATAGATTATGAGGTCGAGTTACGCTCTCTGAGCTATGGGCTCGCTCGTTTCACTCGCTTTGGGCTACGAGCGATTTCTAAAAACACTCAACCTCACAACCCCATGCCTGACAACCTCAAAGCAAAGCGACCTCAAAGGCACAACGCGCCGCCCCATAGTTAAAAATGAATACCGACCAACTTTTAAACAAAATCAAATCTCTTCCGAAGGCATACAAGATTTACGTTGCGATTCTCGCAGCCATTGAAATCGTTCTGTTCGTTATGCGTCCGGACGCGCCCGGGCTTTACATGCAGCTTCCGCAGCTGTTGCCAGCAATCGCGGCAATCCCATTTTTGTTCGTCAAGAATGCGCGCAAGCCGTTTTCCCGTTTCATGAACACTTACGGCATCATCCTCTTTGCATTTCTCGCATTGGACTACACCATCGGTGATAAAAACGGAGAAGGGCACGCCGGACTTTACCAAATCATCGCAACATTTATTCCGATGGCGCTTTACTGGTTTTCGCAGTTCGCCTGCTGGAACGCCAGACTCTTCAAGCAAAAAGACGCCCGCACCGCACTCGCTCTCGCAACGATATCCTGGGGCTTTGTCGCGTTTGCGTTCCCGCCGCTACCGCTTGGTCCTGCCATATTCGTCTTACTGGTCCCGTGGTTCATCGTCTTGAACAAATTCAATCGCGAAATAGCCGTATTCGCGACATTTTGGGCAAGCATGGTCTATAACACGGTCAACTACTACTGGATCCGAAATGTGATGAACGTGGAAACCGCACCCGCCGGACTCATCTTTCTCGGACTCATTCTCCTTATTGCCTACCTCAGCCTGTTCAATGTACTCGCTTCGTTTATCTATTCTACCGTCAAAGACTTGAAGTTCAAGGGCAAAGCCTACTTGCTCGCACTCTTCCCCGTCTTCTTTGCGTCCATCGAAATGTTCCGCACCCACGGCGACTTCGCATTCCCATGGAACCATCTCAGCTACACGCTTGGCAACTACATCGAACTCATCCAGACGCTTTCTATCATCGGTATTTTTGGCTACACCATCTTGATAGTCGCTTCAAACCAGATTGTCGCTTACGCATTTCAGCTAAAAGGACGCAAGAAAATTGCGCTCTTTGCCGTTCCCATCATCATCTTCTTTGCGCTCCTGCTCCACGGCAGCTACGTTCTTTCTGCACCCGAAGCGGTCCCGTACTACAACGCCGACAAAGAAGAAAATCCATCTATCGCCATGGTGCAACCGAGCATCGCCCAAGGCGCCAAGTGGAGCAAGGAACGATTCGATTCCATCGTCACAAAGACTTTCGGCATGGCCATGGACAGCTCAAAGCCCGGCACGAACTTGATACTCCTTGCAGAAACCGCCATACCGGACCATATCCGCAGGCAGCCGTTCATTCTCAAGCAATTGCACCAGATGGCCGACGCAAGAAACGCAGAAATCCTTACCGGTGCACTCGACTACTCGCGCATCTCGACGGACGTCAACAACCCGCGCCGTTTCGAAATCTATAACGCATCGTTCCTGTTTACGCCTGGCGATTCGAGATTTCCCCAACGCTATATCAAAAAGCACCTCGTTCCCTTTAGCGAGCGCATTCCCTTCGACGACGTGTTCCCCATCCTCAACTATGTCGATCTCGGAGAAGGAGACTTCGTTCCCGGAAAAGAAACTCCGGTCTATGGTCCTTACAACTGGACGCCTTATATTTGCTATGACGCCATCTTCGGCGACCTCATTCGCGAGGCCATCAAAGCGGGTTCACGCCTTATGGTAAACATCACAAATGACGGTTGGTTCGGACGGAGTACCGCCCCCTACCAGCACTTGAACATTGTCAGACTCCAGGCCGTCACTTACGGCTATCCGGTCGCACGTCTAGCAAATAGCGGCGTTTCGGCGTTCATCGACCAGTACGGTCACTATGACCAGAATACCAAAATATTCGACACCCGCGTCATACAAAGAAAAATGCCTCTCAAAACGAGAAGCACATTCTATACAGTTATTGGTGAATTTGTAGAAAACGCTTTGCTATGGTTCTTTGTGATTTACCTTGTAGCGTTGTTTGCAATTACAAAGTTCAAAAAACATAATTACAAATAGCTAGTTACTAAGCGCCTTCGGCACAGTTACTAGATACCAGTTGTCGGTCATTGATTGTTGGACAATAGGAAGTGGTTAGGAATCGTCATCTTGAGGAGAGAATCGACGAAAGATCCTGTTATGTTTTTCACTGGATTCTTCCCCCGGCTCGGTGGTTCGACAGGCTCACCAACCTTAATTCGGGGCTAAAGACAGAAAAGGCTTCGCGCTTTTATATCGTTCAGGATGACATGGCAATAATTTCTATCTAGTAACTAGTAACTCAGAACTAATAACTATTCTCACAGCAACAACATCGGTGGCCAATGTCCAGCCTTAGGCCGTTCCCTGAATTCAGCTTGAGGCAGAAATTCCTTGAGCTTTAGCGTCAACTTCGGCTCGACAGTCTTGTCCAACCGGCCATAGAGCACCTGGATATCGGAGCTGTTCGGGACAATAGACGTCACACGGTGCGAGGCCAGATACATCAGTCCTTTCGCTAGAGAATCCGCTTTATACTTCTTGGCATCGCGGAACCAGTCATCTTGCCAGTCGCCAAAATCCTCCTCGAACAGTTCCATAAAAGCCTTCAGAGCAGGTTCGGTCGTCGTGGAAAGCTGGTGCGCCATAAAGTGCAGGTTTGGCACGGTCCAATGCCCAATTTCGTCGCAAAAATCGGCATAGGGCGAAAGTAGAATCCACTTTTGCCCCTTTTGAGGTCCAGCCGCAGAGCACATGAGCGACAGGGCTCCAAGTCCCCAAGCCACAACCGTTGATGCCTTCTTAAAATCAGGAAGGTCCATCGGATGCTCCAGAAAATCAGCCATTTGGCCATAAGGCACATAATCATGGCTTGCAGCGGACGCAACATCAGCCAGGTCGTCTTCCCAAACACCAAGATTCGAGGCCCAATCAGGTAACCAAATCCATTTTTCGTTCATGTTAACCTCACACCTGTGAAGACTCCTTTCAGTGATATATATACGCAATTTTCTTTATAAAAGCAACTACTTATAAAAAACTATTTTACAAATTGGAATAAAACACAACTCAATTCAGCAAAACTTTGTATATTATCTGTATAGTTTTTATAGGAAACCTTCAGAAGGGACTAAAAAAATGAAACATTTGATGCCATCTCTCTGCCTAGCGCTTCTTCTGGTCGAAACAGCCTGTTCCGCCCCAAGTTCCGTTACAAAGAAATCAAATACCGAAAAAAATCAAAAAAGCTCCATTACACGCCAAAATGCGGAGAACGCCTACAGAGAACTGGACGGCAATATGACAGCGACCGTAAACGCGCTCCAATCCAACGCTACAGAAGCTGCCGGCACAGAAGCAATATCCTTGGGTAACGCAGCCGAAAAGACGGCCCTAGACAACGCCAGGGAAGTGCTCCAGGATTACACGCAGCCCATAATAATGGTATCGCCGGCGTTGAATGCCAAGGGCGAAACGCAAGAAATTGTGACGGACAATTACTCCAACGCCGTACAAGAAGCCATCCATAGCTACCTCACCAAAAAGAACTACGAGGTCAAGTCCGTCGAAGGCCAAGAGACTTTAAACGAGATTCTTCAGATGCAAAACGACATTGCGAACACGGAAGACGACCTCTCCTACCTCGCAGGCATCGCTCTTGACGCCGACATCTACATCAAGTTCAAGCACGATGTGACAAACGAAGATGTCTCCGTCGAAATATCCGCATACGAAACCTCGACATCCCGTCTGCTCGGTTCGCAGTCCTCGACTGTCCGCAACAACGGCCACACCTCCAAGATTAACCTCGCGTCCAATCTCGGAGCGGCAGTCCGCAAGGCCATGCCCGGTCTCGAAACAAAGATTCTCAGCTACTGGAAGAACGACCTCACCAAGGGCACCCAGTACAAGGTTGTCGCCAACATCAAGGGCGAATACTCCGACAGCCAGACCGAAGACTTGCACGACGCCATCATGAAGGGACTCAAGAGCAATTTCAGCACGGTAAAGATGAACGTGATGACAGCAAAGACTTTGGACTTCGTCATTTACGCAAACCCAATCAAGTACAAGGATTCACAGGAAGTTTACTCGAAGCTCAGACAGATTTTCAAGCCCGTTGCTGAGACCAAAAAAATCAACATCACCCGTAAGCTGATTTTGATGGAGTTGAACTAATAATGAACTTTAAATCAATTTTCCTTTGCGCATGCCTCGCCGCAATCCCTGCAATGGCAGGTAAAATCGTCACCTATACGGCGACTTCCAAAATTTCGCAGGAAGAGGCAAACAACTCCGCCATTGCTGGCGTCGCTAAGCAGGTCAAGTCCAAGATTTCTGCAACGCAGAAGCAAACCAAGTTCGAAGACATTTACAACGGCGAGAGCACTCTCGGCGAGACCTACAGAGCGAACAACACTGTAAAAAGTAACGTTGTCCTGAAAGGCGTCAAGGTCGTTCCCGTGAAGATGGAAAAAGGGAAAGGCTTCAAGGCAACAGCGACGCTCGACATGGACGAGTTCACTGCTGATTTGCGCTTCCGCCTGAACTCTATCAAACAAGATATTGCAAATCTCGAAAAATCTTCTAGGCAAGCGTTTAACGACCGCATTTATATCAACGCGGTAAACGATCACGCAGAAGCGCTGGAAAAAGTCAACGAATACAACTTCTACCTGGCGCAGCTCGCAGACGTTTATCCGATTGACGACAGCTACCGCCTCCAGCACTCGTTGCCAGAAATCGAAAAGGCTCTCGTCGAAAGGCTTTCAAGACTCACCTTCGAAACGACAGCATCGAATATCGAAATCGGTAAACCCGAAATGCCTTCCTGGGATATTCTCGTCAAGGATTCCATAGGCCCGGTTCCCAGTTTTCCGTTGGTGGCGCGCCAAAGCAGGACTCTCGCAGAACGCCGCACGCAGGATGACGGTGTTGCCACGTTCAACTTGCGCAACGTAAACTTCGAAAAAGGCCCTTACGTCATTATCGTGGAACCGAACCTGCCATACGAGCTTTTGAGAAAGACCGGCATGGTGAATGCATTCGAACTTCCTTATAAAGTACTCCGCTCCCGTTGCGAAGTCAACCTCCAGTGCAGCATGCCATCTAACATCTGCATGGCCATCGAAAATGCCCTTTCCAAGAAGTCCATCTTTGCAACGGACGACACCTCCAATCCACAGTTGAAGGTTGATGTCAGCGCATCGGTTAGGAACAAACTCGGAAAGTTAGCGTCTTATGACGTGTCCATTTCTATCAAGGGTGCCGCTGCGGGCGCAGACTTTTTCTCGATGTCGAAAGGTGCCGGGAAAAACGAAGTCGATGCCACTCTGAGCGCTATAAAGAAGACGGACTTTTCTCCGCTTCAAAAACAGCTTGAACCGTATTGCGGAAAGTAGGTTTGAGCATTGAGCCCGCACCTTCGGTGCTTTGAGATATGAGCAAAACGAATTAAATTAATTTTCATTGTCACCCCGAACTCGTTTCGGGGTCTTTTGTTTTTTTATCTTTAGGTAACCTCAAAAAACTCCATAGTTTGTGCGGCGTTTTGTATGCCAAAAAGATTTTTTACACTGCTTATTGTTCTGTTGTTTGCGATACCCGCTGTGGCAGGTTTCGGCGTGAACAAGAAGGGGCTACCGAAGCGCCCGCAGAACAGCTACGTGTATGATGAAGACCGTTTGCTTTCAAAGCAAGAGGTGCAGTTTGTAAACGAAATCGCCGAACAGCTTTATAAAAAGGCTGGCGTTGGACTTGCGGTTGCTCTTGTCCATGATATCGGTTATTACGATTTTAGGGATTATGCATTAAAGATTGCCGAAAGCTGGGGTGTTGGCGGAAAATCAAACGAGGGCATCTTGATTTTTGCCGCCATGAAACAACGCAGGCGAAGCGTCGAAGTCGGTTATGGCGCCGAAGGTTACCTGCCCGATGTGCTCGTAGAACGGCTACAGCAAAAGACGATTGTTCCGGCGTTCAGAGTTCAAAAATATGGACAAGGCGTGATGCAACTCGTCTGGGAAATCGCACAAGTTGTCGCCAAGGAAAAAAACATTTCGCTCGAAGTCGATACAGACAAGCTCCCTAAGGAACCGGAAAACAGCCCCCTCGGGCTCATCTTCGTGCTCCTGGTAATTTTCTTTTTGTTCGTCTCGAAGAACGGTGGCGGTCGCGGAAACGGTTGCCTCTGGTTCTTGCTCGGGAACGCCCTCAGCAATAGCCGCGGCCATCATCGCGGCGGTTTCGGCGGAGGGTTTGGTGGAGGATTTGGCGGTGGCGGCTTCGGAGGCGGTTTCGGCGGAGGTCACTTTGGCGGTGGCGGCTCCGGCGGAGGATGGTAAACGATGAAGAAAATCTTAAGCGTAGCAGAATTACAAAATTCAGAATGGCCGAAGCTCCTTGAAGAAGCGCTCGGCGACAATCTCATTTCGGCATTTGTTCACGGCGATTGCTTGATGGAAGGGTTTTCTGCGCTGGAATCCCCGTGGACCATAAGCTTTATTTTAAAGTCCAACTCCGTCGAAGATATGCTCCCGTTGCAAAAGCTCACAGCAAAGGCAAAGCACGAAAACATCGTGTTCAATCACGTGTTCAGCCGTTTTGAAATCAAGACTTCGCAGGACGTGTTCCCGCTGGAATTTTTGCACATCAAGAGCAAGAACGTAACGCTGTGCGGAGAATCGCCACTTGCAGATTTCAGCCCAAATCTTGCGGAACTACGCATCGAATGTGAACGCGAACTGCGCGGCCTGCTGGTGCATTTGCGCCGAGCATTCCTCTACATCAAGGAAGACCGCCATCCACATGGAATTTACTTGCGTTCTATGCCGACGCTCTTGCCGTTGCTTTATGGCGTTTATTTCCTCGCGACCGGCAATTACCCCGAAAATCACGAACAAGTTTACGAAATGTTCCCGGGTGTGCGCATTCCTGAAATGTCAAAAGACAACGACGTGATTGTCGCAAACATCAACAAGTACATCGAAGCAGTCACCGCCATCGTGAATCTTGTAGATTCGATGAAAGTTTAATTAAATGGAGATTCTCAGTTCCTTCGGCTATGCTCAGGACAGGCTCCGTCGGGAATGACAATATAAGAGTATCGACTTTACAACGCTTTTTCGTCTAAATTATTCTGTCGTTTTGCGGTAGGCTTTAGGCGAGACCCCGACGAGGCGCTTGAAGAACTTGCCAAAGAACGAAACATCAGGGAAGTTCAGAATCTTGGAGACTTTCTGGATGTCTCTGGACGACGAGCGCAAAAGCACCTTCGCATCGAGCGCAATATGCTCGTCAATCCAGCGTTTGGCGTTCTTGCCGGTCTGTTCTTCGGCAACAGCTGAGAGATACTTCGGCGTAATCCCGAGTTCATCGGCGTAGAACTTCACGGAATGCTGTTCGCGATGATGTTCGACAACGAGGTCGATAAACTGAGAAAAAAGAACCTGGCCACGACTCTTGACAGTTTCGGCTGCAACCAAATTATTTTTCAAGCCGATACATTCATAAAGGAGTCCTATCAAATAGTTTTTTAGGACCTGCAGACGGCAAGAACTTGTCTCTGTCGAATCAAATTTACGTTTCAAGAACTCGAAACTTGCATTCATTTGTTCAAATTTAAACTTGTCTAGCTGTTGTAGCGGGTTTTCGCGGAACTTTAAAATCAATCGCGTGTTATCATCAAACCGAATAATCAGTTCATCAATCATGTTCTTGGAACACGCAATGCAAATCGGATCAAAGTCTTCTGACACGTTCATAGCACGTACCACTTGTTCCGGAAAAACGATGAACAAGGAACCTGCTTCAAGTTTATATTTTTTCAAATCAAGTTCAACATCAACAGAACCGCGCCTTACAAGGAGAAGCGCTGCAGCTTGGACATTCACATAGTTTTCTAGTCCTAGTTCCTTCAAGCTGTTGAACATGGCAATCTTGTCGGGAAACAAGCTTACTTCGCGTAAAAGATTCAGTATTGAAAAATCCGCCGTGCGGATGTTTCCGTTCTTGTTTAAAGGGTAATTACTCATTATAAAAACATCTTAGAAAAAAGTGAAGGAAACGTCAATTGATTGATGAACTATGGGCTCGAGCCTTCAACATTTTGGAGGAAAAACGCTTAGAACAGTTTATAGCTGAAGTACAGAGTATAGGCGAAAACGCCGCGACTCATCGGTTCAAAGAACTCGGAGGAGTAGGCCGCAATCTTTGCATAAACATCCAGACGACCTCCTAGAGAAAATTTTTTCGTCAAATCATATTCCATTGAAGTATGATTCATCAAAAGCATATCCCAGCCATCAG
This sequence comes from Fibrobacter sp., assembly GCA_017965445.1. Classification (GTDB taxonomy): domain Bacteria; phylum Fibrobacterota; class Fibrobacteria; order Fibrobacterales; family Fibrobacteraceae; genus Fibrobacter. Next base: position 21,993 of record JAGCPZ010000066.1, read on the forward strand.
CTCCATAGTGCGGAAGCGATCCTGGGATTGTATGCAGAGCATCGACAATCGTCTTGTTCTTCAGACGGAATTTTTTCCCTACCATGAGTTCCATGCCCAAGACATACTTCGCCCCCATATTGTACTGATAATTGTCCATATCCGACGCATATTCCGGATGTACGGCCTGGATTAAGTCATCGTAGCCCATATCCGTTGTACCAAGCAAGATAAAGTAAATCTGATGGTACATGCGGAAGCGGAGCGTTGGCAAAAGCCAAAGCGAGAAATCAATACCCGTACCAACCGAGATTGTACCAACGGTCGCAAAGTCGCCGTAGAAAGTACAATAGTCTAGATACGTTGCAAAATCAACCCAATGACCACGTCCATGAACACCGACATTCGTGAGTTTTCCCGTAACATCTAATTGGAAAAGCGTGCCATCGGGGCCAACCTCGCCGCGTGTAAATAAAGTAAAGTAATCAAAAGGTCGATTGACTTTTCTAAACGGTTTTCCATATTCAATTTCACCACCATACATAAAATGCTTATCGTCCCATCGCTGGTCCAAATCATCTTCGTTGCGGCCACCGAACCTGTAAATATTTCCAAAGTGCGATCCGGCTCCTAAGAATATCGATAAATTCATCGGTGTATTTCCAGTGACATCGTCGCGATTTCCGAAAACTTTCCTTTGCAAGTAAGCGGAGTGCGCAAGTCCAAAAGCACCAACCTGCTTATACCAAGAGGATTCTTCTGTCCCATAGAACTTACGCGAAAGCCTGTAAAGGACTTCGCCATAAACTGCACCTCCAATCGAAGTTGTAATAAGGTCATTGGTGGAAGGGTATTCCGTCTCGGCAAACATTTCCCACGTATAGCTTCCAAGTGCTGCAAACATAAGACTGGCGTAAAAGCCATATCCGGAGCCACGCGCAATGTTGTAATAAACAGAACCTTGATAAGGATGCCCGTAAAAATTGATTGCCCAGTGATTGTGGTCCCACTCCCAACCTTCTTTCAGATTGCGTTTCCAGTAGCTTGGCCCCGTACGAGCATAATCCTTGTCAAGAACATAGCGGTCCCATGCCCAAATCAGGCCATTGAAGCCAAGGACCTCGCCAAGGACAAGTAAAGGAGAGACTGCAGTTAGCTTATCCGAAGAATCCGGTTCAAAAGAATCATCGAAAGTCGTATTCACTATGGTGTAACCAATATCAATGGAATCTTCAGGCAAAGAGTGAGGCGGTACCGAGAACAATGGAACTACGCCCTGCGGGACTGGATTTACAAGATCTGTATTCGAAGCATTTGGAAAGTTCGCGCCTAAGGCGCTTAAGGACAAAAGCAATAATGCAAGCAATAATTTTCTAAACATTTTCTACTCTTTACTTCATTGATCTAGCAATGACAATTGCATTCATCAGTAAAGCTAAATCTTTATGAAAAAATTTAAAGGGGCGTCTCGACGACACCCCAAAAGTAGAGAATGAACGACAAATAATAAAGATAAACGGTTACTTCGACTTAAGCAAGTTGTCAAAATAGACGATAGTCTTTTCGAGTCCCTTGCGCAGCGGAATGGTCGGTTCCCAGCCGAGAGCTTCCTTGGCAAGCGAAATGTCTGGGCGGCGCATCTTGGGGTCGTCACCGGGGAGCGGCTTATAAACGATTTTGCTCTTGGAACCGGTGAGTTCAAGAACTTCTTTCGCAAGTTCAAGCATCGTGAATTCGCCGGGATTGCCGATGTTCACCGGGCCAATAATCTTGTCCTGGTTCATCATGCGGACAAAGCCTTCGATGAGGTCATCGACGTAGCAGAAACTACGGGTCTGGCTACCGTCACCGTAGATGGTCAGGTCCTCGCCGTTCAGCGCCTGTACGATAAAGTTACTGACGACGCGGCCGTCGTTCGGGAGCATGCGCGGGCCATACGTATTGAAAATGCGGACAATGCGGATATCAACGTTGTTTTGGCGGTGATAATCCATAAAAAGCGTTTCGGCGACGCGTTTACCTTCGTCGTAGCAGCTGCGGATGCCGATGGGGTTCACGTTTCCCCAATAGTCTTCAGTCTGCGGATGCACAGCCGGGTCGCCATAGACTTCGCTCGTGCTCGCCTGCAAGATTCGCGCATAGACGCGTTTGGCGAGGCCAAGCATATTGATAGCCCCCATAACGCTTGTCTTGATGGTCTTAACCGGGTTGAACTGGTAATGAATCGGGCTTGCAGGGCACGCCAAGTTGAAAATCCGATCAACTTCGAGGAGAATCGGCTCCGTGACATCATGACGAATAAGTTCAAAACATTTGTTGTCACGCAAGTGGGCAACATTCGCCATACGGCCTGTAAAATAGTTATCCAGGCAAATGACTTCGTGACCGTCATTCAAAAGTCTTTCACAGAGATGACTTCCTAAAAAACCAGCACCACCGGTAACCAAGCAACGCATAAATGCTCCATAAATGTTTAAATTCATGGGAAATATAGTATTAGTAGGTAATAGAAAGTTGGTAGAACTTAGAATCTAGCGCAAAATGCTATATATGCACGCATGGCAAGTGTTGGCTATAGTCTTTTGCTCGTGTTGACGGCGTTCATTTGGGGATCGGGTTTTGTCGCCCAAATCGAAGGGAATGCGTTTGGACCATTCGCTTTCTCGTGCATCCGGTGCTTCATTGCCGCAGGATTCCTCGCTCTTGTTTTCAAAATTCTCGATGCCTTGGGAAAGAGCTCTCGCAGACCTCGCAACCGTAACGAAACGATTCTCCATTGGAAAGCGGGATTTTTTTGCGGGCTTGCCTTATGCACTGCAATGAACTTGCAACAACTGGGGATGTACCTTGGCACCTCAGCCGGCAAATCAGGATTCTTGACAGCCTGCTACATCGTACTCGTGCCTGTAGTTAGCTTGTTCTTGGGCAAGCGTATTTCAATCAAGACTTGGATTTGCGTTGCCATTACCACCGTAGGGCTTTACCTGCTCTGCATCAAGGACGGCTTTTCGTTCGAACTTTCGGACGGAGTTTCACTGTTGTGCGCACTCGCATTTTCAATCCACATTTTGGTAATAGACAAGTTCGTGAACCACATCGATCCGATTCGCGTTTCGAGCATTCAATTTTTAACCATCGGTGTCTTGACGGCTCCCCTGATGATTGTTTTTGACCTGAAATTTCCAACATTGGATTTCAGCACCGTCATCACGGCCTTCGCAAACCCTCGCGCCGTTGCCGGCCTCCTGTTTGCGGCTCTTTGTTCAAGCGGAATCGCCTACACGCTCCAGATTGTCGCCCAAGATAAAGTAAGGCCCACTATCGCATCGCTGACAATGAGCCTTGAATCCGTATTTGCGGTATTTGCCGGATGGGCTGTTCTGGGAGAACAATTTTCGGCTCGTGAGTTAATCGGTTGCGCAATTATGATGGTTGCCATCGTGACTGCACAGATTAAGCGATAAAAACGTGGTTAAGAGAATTTTTTCCTGACGATAAAGAGCGCTCCTACAACAAGAGCGACACCCAAGGCAAACGAAAGCAGGGCGCTTCGCGTAAAACCAGCCACGACATAACAGATAAAGCTGATGGAAGCGACCGACAGCGCATAGGGTAGCTGCGTGTTCACATGATTCACATGGTTACACTGTGCACCGGCACTTGCCATAATTGTCGTATCTGAAATTGGAGAAATGTGGTCGCCACAGACGGCCCCCGCCATGCAAGCCGAAATGGAAATAATCATCAAGTCGGGATCGACACTGGAGAACGCGGCTACAACAATCGGAATCAAGATGCCAAACGTGCCCCAAGAGGTTCCCGTCGAAAACGCAAGCCCGATTCCGACCAAGAAGATAATCGCAGGCATAAAGTTCATGAGAGAGGTTGCCTTTCCCGACACGATGCCTGCAACAAAGTCCTTCGCGCCAAGCGTATCGGTGACGCCCTTCAGGCTCCAGGCAAGCACCAAAATGATAATTGCGGGAACCATCGCCTTGAAACCTTCAGGCAAGCATTCGAGACATTTCCCGATTTTCAAGACACGGCGCCCGAGATACCAAATCACGGTCACGATAAATGCGGCAAAGCTACCATACACAAGCCCGACGGAAGCATCGCTCCCGCCAAAGGCCGCGACAAAACCCTTGTGCGCATCGCCACTCGAGAAAAATCCGCCCGTATAAACGAGTCCAATCACGCAGAAGAAAATCAACATCACAATCGGGAATACCAAATCGAGCATGGTCCCGCGCGCCTGTTCCACATTCAAATTTTCCATTTTCGAATCAATCATCTCGGCTGCGGATTCGTATTTTTTCATGGGGCCAAAATCGACTTTCAGGAGCACCAAGGCAATAAGGGCCACAATCGTCAACAAAGCATAAAAGTTGTACGGAATCGATTTGACAAACAGTCCCAACCCGTCTTCGCCTTCGACAAAGCCAGTCACCGCAGCAGCCCATGAACTGACCGGAGCGATAATGCAAATCGGGGCCGCCGTTGCATCAATCAAGTACGCCAGCTTTTCATGGCTTACTTTAAATTTATCCGTAACAGGACGCATAACACTGCCCACCGTAAGGCAGTTGAAATAATCATCGACGAAAATCAAGATGCCTAGAACAATAGTCGCCATTTGCGCACCGACCTTAGACTTTATATGCAATTTCGCCCAATTCCCGAAAGCGGCCGCTGCACCCGACTTGTTCATCAGGGCGACCATAGCCCCAAGCATCACGAGGAAAAAAAGAATCCCTACATTCCACGGATCGGACACCTGTTTCACCATTCCATTTTTGAAAACAGCATCCAAGAACTGCGGAAAACTCCCCTGGCTAATAAAAAGGCCGCCTATCACGACCCCGATAAAAAGAGATGAATAGGCTTCCTTGGTAATGAGGGCTAAAACAATTGCTACGACAGAGGGCACCAACGCCCAAAACGTGCCGTGAAATAACGAAACGACTTCTGCAGCTTGCTGTTCCATAAGCATCTCCTATGAAACGAAAACTAAAAATTTTTTTAAAAGAAAAGCCCGCACGAGGCAGGCTTAACAGCAAGATAGAAGGACGAAGTCCACCAACGTTTTTTGAATTTAAATTCTCATAGAGATGTCGAGGGCCTTGACGCTATGCGTGAGCGCGCCAACGGAGATGAAGTCGAGGCCAAGCGTCGCGATTTCCTTTGCGCGTTCGAGCGTCATGTTGCCGGAACCTTCCACGAGGCACTTGTCGCCGCTATCCTTGATAATCTTCAAGGCTTCGGCCATCATCTCGTTGCTCATGTTGTCAAGCATGATGACATCGACGCCCTTGTTGAGGAGAGCGCGGAGCTGGTCGAAGTTTTCCACTTCCATTTCGACCATTAGACCCTGCTTATTGTTCTTCTTCACCACTTCAAGCGCTTCGAGTACGCCACCGGCAGCAGCAATGTGATTGTCCTTCACGAGCACCATGTCGAAAAGCCCCATGCGGTGATTGGAACCGCCACCCACACGGACGGCATACTTCTGCAACGTACGGAATCCCGGAATCGTCTTGCGGGTGTCGAGCACCTTCGTCTTGCCGCCCTTCAAAGCTTCCTGGAACGTGTGAGCTACAGTTGCCACGCCGGAGAGCTGCTGGATGAAGTTCAGGAGCGTGCGTTCGCCCGTCAAAAGTTCGTGCGTCGTGCCATCGAGTTCGGCAATCAGGTCGCCCTTCTTCACCACGTCGCCATCTTTCTTGTGGAGCGTGACCTTGGCATTTGCCTTGAGTTCCTGGAACACAAGTTCGATAATCGGGAGGCCAGCGAGAACACCGTCTTCTTTAGCGATGAGGCGGGCGTGCTGTTTCTGGTCCGCGGGGATAGTCCATTCACTGGTCACATCGCCTGTGCGAACGTCCTCCGCCAAAGCGAGGCGGATCATGGTGAGGGCATCTTCGGTCGGGAATACTGGAGTTGAATTGTCGCCGTACATAGTAGGTATGAGGTTTGAGGTCGCTCGCAAGCTCGCTTTGAGCACGCTTCGCTTTTGGGTTAAAGTTCACTAATAAAGATAGCTATTTTTTAAATAGCTCAGAGCATTGCGCAGCAATGCGACCTCACCACTCAGAGCACCCCTGTAGGGGTGCGAGCTCACAGCCCTATTGCGCTCCTTTTCCGGTCAGCACCACATACACTGTGCGCACCAAAATCTGGAAGTCCAACAGCAAGCTCATGTTCTCGTAATAATACATGTCGTACTGGAGCTTGATCTGCACATCTTCGATGCTCGTATCGTAATGGTGGCAAACTTGAGCCCAGCCTGTAAGGCCCGGTTTCATCTTGAGGCGGCTGATGTAGAACGGAATCTGTTCACGGAGCTGGCTGATAAACACGGCGCGTTCCGGACGCGGCCCCACCATGCTCATATCGCCCTTCAGCACGCAGAGAATTTGCGGGAGTTCATCGATGCGAGTCTTGCGCAGGAACTTGCCCACCTTCGTAATGCGCGGGTCGTCCTTGGTCGCCCACTGGGCACCGAACTTTTCGGCATCGGTACGCATGGTGCGGAACTTATAGACCATAAACGGCTTGCCGTACAAACCAATGCGTTCCTGGGAATAGAATACCGGACCGCGGTCTTCCAGTTTAATTGCTATAGCCGCAAGCAAGCAAATCGGGAGCGAAATCAGTCCAAGGAAAAGTCCGAAAGCGATATCGATAAAGCGCTTGACTTGCACTTGCCAGGGCGGCATCGTAAATGCAAAAAGTTCTTGCAGTTCAAAGCCATAAACAAGATTCGCCTTGAACCTGCCGTTCACGACATTGTAAAGTTCCGGAACAATATAGATGTGTAGCTGGAGTTCGCAGATCCAGACAAGTACGCGCATGATTTCTTGCGGGGAGGTACTTTCGTGCGCAATGATAATGCCACTGACCTTGTATTTTTTTACAAGTTCCGGCAAGTCGGAATATTTTCCGAGAACGGGTACATTGGCAAACTCTTTCGGCAGGACCTGGAATCGTTCATCGACAAAGCCCACGACACGCTGACCACGCGCCGGGGTCCTCGCCAGGTCTTCTGCAATCTTTCGACCTGCATCTGTTACCCCGAGAACGAGAATGTTATTCGCGCCATATCCCATGCGGAGCAAGGCCCGCAAAAAGATATAGATAAACATGCGGAACAGACCGACAAGCAAGATAGCAAGACCGCCATATATAAATATCCACGGGAACCGGGAACCGTAAAGATAGCCTTCACTGAGTGGCTGGTTCGTGAAAATTTTTCCCATGAATTCGGCGCCGAACAGAGTAATGATGACCAGCACCACGCCAATAACGACCGCACGGAGCACCCGCAAAATCTGGTGCGTTCTCGACTGCAACAGCCAAGACCGGTACAGCCCGGCAAAGGCAAACAGGGTAAGCCAACCGGCATTCAGGACAAGCCCGTACTGCCAGTAGCTTTCGAAGGTCTTGCTTGGGTCATACTTGTCCAAAATCCAACCACTATGGAACTGTACCCAGAACGCCAAAGCGAAACAAATCGACAAGGCGGCAAAATCCGAAAGGATTAGGAGTATTCGTTCCAAGGTAGTTGCGCGAATCATATCGTACCTTACTTATTAAGCGAGGAAGCGGATGACCTGGCTCTTCTCGACGATTTCGGGGAGCGCGTTCACCGCATCGACAGCCTTGGTAAGCTTGCTGTCGAGCGTCTTTTCGGTAATGACGACGATGGAGACCTTGCCCGGATCGTTGACGTCCTTCTGGATAATGGTCTCGATAGAGATGTTGTTATCCGCAAGAATCTTCGTAATCTTGGCGAGCACGCCACAAGCGTCACGGGACGTGAAGCGGAGGTAGTAGCGGGCACTTGTCTCGGAAATAGGAACGAGCGTTGCAGAGTTTTCGACATTGAACCAGCCCATCGGGAGCGCCTTGCGGTTGCCGTTGTCGGTAGAACGGGCCAAGGAAACGAGGTCGGCGACGACAGCAGATGCAGTCGGCAGACGGCCTGCACCGGCACCGGTCTGGAGCGTTTCGCCGAGGTTGTCGCACTGGAGATAGACGGCGTTCAAGACGCGGTTCACGCTAGCGAGCTGATGATCCAGCGGAACAAAGCACGGATGGACGCGGGCATCCACACGTTCGCCATCGCGACGGTAAATGCCGAGCAACTTCACGCAGCAGCCAAGTTCCTTAGCGAATGCGATATCCTGTGCCGTAATCTTGGAAATACCGGAGACATAAATCTTTTCGAAATCCACGCGATGACCACTGCAAAGGCTAGCAAGAAGAGCTGTCTTATGGGCAGAGTCGATACCTTCGATATCGAAAGTCGGGTCCGCTTCGGCAAAACCGAGCCTCTGAGCATCCTTCAAAACGACGTCGAAGTCAAGACCTTCGTCAGCCATGCGGCTCAAGATGTAGTTACAAGTTCCGTTGATGATGCAGCTCAAGCTTTCAACTGTAGAACCGAGAAGGCCTTCCTGCAAGCTGCGAATGATAGGAATGCCACCGCCGACAGCAGCTTCGAACAGCACATGCAGGCCTTTCTTGGCGGCAAGCGGGAAAATTTCGTGACCGTACTTGGCGAGGAGAGCCTTATTGGCCGTCACCACGTGCTTGCCACTTTCGAGAGCGGCCAAGATCCACTTGCGCGGCATATTGTAGCCGCCGGCAAGTTCCACGAGCACGTCAATATCGTTACCGGCAATCATTTCGTCGGCATTGGTCGAGACCTTGTAACCTTTTGCCTTGTACGGGGCAACTTCTTCGTCGGACTTGGCGCAGATGCAGGCAAGTTCCAGTTCAACACCCAATTTTTCCTTGTATTCTGCAATCTTCTGTTCAAGAATCTGAATGACACCGCCACCAACGGTACCCGTGCCAATTAAACCAATACGCAACATATAGCGTCTCCATTTTAAATTTTTACGGCGCTAATATAGAATTTTATACTAGTATTTCACAGTCACCGGACGCAATGCACTACCAATCTGGAGCACAAATCGGCCTGTTACCGGAACACCGACGCTAAAATTCGCGCCTTGGACAGTTCCATGGCGAACTTTGTTGCCCTGCATATCGAATAATGCGTACTTGGCACCAACACGGGCACCCGCCACCTGCAAAGTATTGCCCAAAACAGTCACACTAAATTGCGGCGCGGGAGCGACATCTATGCGGTTCGTCTTGGAACTGCTCGACTTGCCCGTAGAACTGCTCGAACTAGACGTTTTTGCAGAAGAACTGGATGACTTAGCCGAAGAGCTAGACGACTTGACTGAGGAACTGGAAGATTTTACAGAACTAGAGCTGGACTTTGCAGAAGAACTACTTGATACGCTCGAAGACGATTTTGCGGAACTTGAAGATTCTGCACTAGAACTGGACGCAATCTCAGAGGAACTCGAAATCAACGTGCTGTCGATTTTCCAACCAGCATAAAACACCTGATTTTTTGTATTACTTACATCAACCGCAGTCTTAGGAGTACCAGAACATCCTGAACTATAACAATCTCTGTCCTCATACCACCCTGTAAAAAAGTAGCCATCACGTGACACGTACTGCGATTCCGGCAGATTTACCGGCACGCCTTCTTCGTAATATGTCACGTCATGTCCTTTCGCTATCTTGCCATCTTCACCAAGAACAAGAATCACACGATGTTTTGTATTTTCCAAATTCAAATGCGGAAGAATCTTCGTTCCTGGAGGATCTTCTGCCCATGCAAACCCATCTTCGCCATTTTCCTTCGGTTTTTCGCCATCCTTTTCATACCAGCCCCGCAACGAATCAGCAACAGTACCACCCGTTAACTGATTCTCTGCAACAGCAACAAAACCACTATCTGAAATATGTGCTACAAACTGACCCGCATCAACAGGATCTGGCACGTTAATCGCCGTCATATTAGGCTGATTTAAATAGAAAGCGTTGTCAAACGAATAGTAGCCACCTTCGCCATAACCGACAAGTGACGCCCCATTCCCGTCACCCTGATTTACGACAGAAACAATTTCACCCGCATTGTAACTGTTGAGCACAACAACCTCCCCGGAAACAGATTTCATCCATCCGAGTATTCCCGCCACATTCCTAAGACCTGATACACGACCCTGATTGTAGCTGTTTACCACATAGACTTCCGGGTAGCCATAGGCTTCACCCACCAATCCACCGATATAGCTAACCCCAATAACAGTTCCCGTATTATAACATCTTTGAATATCAATTGTTCCGAAATGATAAATCCGTCCTACAAAGCCGCCACATGAGGCACTACCCGAAACCATGCTGGAATTATAAGAATTCGTTATATTCACAGAAGTCTCGTTAATTTGCCCTATAAAGCCACCTAGTTTATCATTACCTTCAACAAGTCCATGTGCAAATGAATTTGTTATAACAAAGACATCTTTTTCCATGTAGGAATCTTTTTCTTTACCCGTAACATATCCCACAAAACCACCGACATTTTCATCACCATTAAAATAGAAGTCCTCCAATTTCAGATTTTTTATGATAGCCGCACCACCATCACCCACAAAACCAACATTACTTTGTCTTACATTATTGAAATACAGCCCATAGATAAAGTGTCCATTACCGTCGAAAGCGCCCTTAAAATTTTTCATCGGGATCCACGTCCTAAACGATTTTTGAACATTCAACTCCCCTTCAGAATCAAGCACCTGCTTATTCACCACAATGTCCTGCGTCAATTTTCCGCAAGCGTTTTCCTCGCGTTCCATTCCGTTTATTCCGTTCACAATCGAAGCAAAGCCATAAAGTTCTGCCACGTTCGAAATGGCGTAACACAAGCTGTCGATTTTAGGTTTCTTTATTTGTAGCCATTGAGCATAAAGCGTTTTGTTTCCTTTGTCGTTAGGGCCTATTTTTTCAAGTTTCATATCTTTGTCCGTAGGTTTTGCCACCGAATACCAGCCATCGAACAGATATCCTTCACGTTCGACATTTGCAGGGAGTGAGAAAACCAGTCCTTCCGTATATTTTGACGGATAAACACTTGTATCCCCATCAAAAGTATGCCATGTTATAGAATGGACCCCTATGGAAACATTTACCTTTCCGCTAAAATCGGGATACTTGCCTTTACCGAAGGTTTCCTGACCCCAAACTTTATTGTATTCGTGCAAATACGTGGCCACTGTACCATTATTAAACAAAGAATCATCTGCCGTAACGACACCTTCATAAAAGGTTCCGTTGGCAACTTTCTTGTTCGCCAAATTTTCCATTTTGACACTACTATACTCGTCTGCCCCTATCAACAAATTTTCCACTTTGCCATCATGGATAATGTCTGCCGCATTATACGAATTCACTATAAAAGAAGCCACATTTTTAACATTTCCTACAAAGCCCCCAATAACACAACCAACATAACTATGGTACATTTCCAACAAAGAATCCGGCACACTTTGGGGGATAATTTTTTTGACCGCTCCCCTGTTATAGGAACTTTCTATACGCAGTGTATCACTAGAAGCATCTTTCAAAGATGTTATACCGATCAACCCTCCAACACTAGACATTCCATCAACAGCACCGATATTGTAGCTTTCCTTTATAGTTCCCTGTCCGCGGCCAACAAGCCCTCCACTGTATCCTTCCCCGCCATGGACAATCCCCGAATTGTAGCATCGTTCGACAAGGAACTTTGCGCTGCCATAATTCACAGACTTATTGAAGCGCTCTTCTGTTCTAGTTCTTTCTTGCACCGCGTAACCAATCAACCCACCAACATAACGGTTTCCTCTAACCGATCCCGTATTATAAGAATTAGTCAAAGTAATGGTTGACAAGCTCCCTGCATAGCCCACAAGTCCACCCGCTCCACCAGATTCTTCAGTAGAAACGACCAAGCCGTCATTATGGCTATCCTTTATCTTAACTCCGCCACTTGCATAGCCGACCAAACCCGCAACACCATTTCCTCCTTTAGAATCAGATTTTACCGTAGCGGAACTAAAGCAATTATCTACAACTACGGAATCCCCAGCAAAAGCAGTCAAGGCTCCAACATCTAAAATGCGATAAGAATCCTTGTCTTCGACTTCGGGCATATAGAAATAGGCATCGACAATTCCCAAATTTTTTATAGAGCCATTGAAAAAGCTGAACAATCCCAGATTATACTCATTATCCACTTGGTACAGGCCCGATATCGTATGATTCTGCCCGTCAAAAGTTCCTTCAAAAGATCTTATGGATTCCCATGGTCTAAAAGGACCTTCATTGGGAGTTCCATCCGCCTTCAGCACATTCTCGTTCACCACGATGTCCTGGATCAATTTGGCGCAATCGAGGCGTGGCGGCAAAGAATCAGCGTAATAGGTATTAAACAGTTCCGCAAATTCGTAGAGGTCGTTCGCAGTGCCGATCTGGTAACAGCCGTTTGATGAAGTTAGTGAAGCTTTTGCCGTAATAGCGAAAGACAAAACTGCCACAATAGACAAAAATGTGTGTTTCATGGTCCCTCTTTGGACATTTTTCTTAAAAATTACTGAAGAATAAGGTACAAACATTTGTTTTCCCAAAACAAGCTAAATGGAACTTTGCGATTAACGGTTGAAAAAATGCGATGAAATGTCAAAAAAGAAGTATAAGTAACACTCCTAGATTATAACCCCTAAGTTACACCCCCTAAATCCCACCCCCTATTTTTCTATTTACTATATTATTTGACATGGAACAGGAAGCCGTAAACCCAGCAATTGGTTCGATTCTAAACGAGCAAAAATTAAAGAACATCGTTTATCCGGTCAAACTATTCAAGGCCAGGCTGAACGAGGAGTTTTTGCGCGCGAACCGCACCCGCAAGCCATTCCTATTTATAAAGATTTATTCGCACCAGTACGACGTGCTCGGCTGGGGTCGCCCGTCGAAGATTGTCGAAAATACGTGGAAAATCAGCGTTCTCACGATGTTTTCGCATTTGAGGTTCATCGACGTCCTTGGTTACCTGAGCGACAACAGCGGTATCGGCGTCATTCTCCTGAATTCGGACATGAGCACGCTAGAAGCCATCCGCAAGGAAATCCTGCACAAGCTGAATGACGCAGGACTCATCCAGGCACTCCGCCACAAGCCCAAGGCACCCATATTCCAAGCGTACCTTTACACTGGTTATCAAGAAAAGGATAATCTCGAAATGGACTGCAAGCTGAAGGAGTTCAACAGCACTAACGGAAGTTTCTTCACGTTGAACAGGCTGAATCTTTCGGACATCTGGCAACACCCGCACAAGATTCGCTTCAGGCATATCATCAAGAGAACCGTTGATGTCACTTGTTCCTCTATCGCCCTGATTCTTCTCTCGCCACTCCTTTTGTTCTGTGCCCTAGCGGTCAAGATCAGTGACCCAAAGGGGCCTGTCATCTTCAAGCAAACACGTGTTGGACGGAACGGTACGTTGTTTACGATGTACAAATTCCGCAGCATGTATGTCGATGCCGAAGAACGCAAAAAGGAATTGCTATCGCAGAACGAAACGGGTGGCAAGACGTTTAAGATGAAAAACGATCCGAGAATTTATCCGTTCGGCCACATTCTCCGCAAGTTCAGTCTCGACGAATTGCCTCAGCTTATCAATATTCTCAAAGGCGAAATGTCTATCGTCGGACCGCGTCCTCCTATCCCGGAAGAAGTCGCCGAATACGAACCATGGCACCGCATGCGTCTTTCTGTGACTCCGGGTCTCACCTGTATTTGGCAGGTCAGCGGTCGCAGCAACATTCCGTTCGAAGGGCAGATGCGCCTTGACAACGACTACATCCGTCGCGACGGCAAGCTTGGTGACGATATCAAGCTCATCCTCAAGACGTTCAAGGTCGTGTTCAAAGGCGACGGAGCGTATTAATTTATTAGGGCTCAAGATTCGCAAACTAATGGTCAATGAACGACGTCGGTTTCCGTGACGGGCGTCACATTTCGAAGTTCAAGGAAACTAGAACATCGAATCCAAACAACACTCTTCACGTCATTCATCTCTTGACCATGGCCTACAAGCCACGACTTTTTTATCTTTATTTTTGGTGTATGATTTAAGGAGCTTTATGAAAAAATTTTTGATTTCTACGGCACTATTCGCATCAAGTGCATTTGCCGCGACTATCACCGTAAACCCCGCCTCAACGGTACAGAAGGTTGTCGGGTTTGGTGCAGGCGCCGCCTATTACCAAAGCTGGATTACGGCCATGAGCGCTTCGATGCAGAAGGACTTCTACGACACTGCGTTCACGGGACTCAATCTTTCGCTCCTCCGCATTGGTAACTGGAAGCAAGAAGACACCACAAGTATCGCAGCAGATGTCGCAATCGTCAAGGCAGGTAAGGAACGTCTCGGCAACCGCCTCAAGGTCGAAATGTCCAGTTGGTCTGCTCCGGGACGCCTCAAGCCAAGCGGCAGCGTGAACGGAAACCAAGGCCATTCCAAGAGCGACAAGTCACTCAAAAAATCAGATAACGATCCTTACGGCAAGTACGTCTATAGCGAATTTGCCCACTGGTGGAAAACCTCGTTACAGTCTTACGAACAGATGGGAATCACCCCCGACTATATCAGTTTGCAGAACGAACCGGACATGGAAGCCGAATACGAAGAAACCTTGTTTGAACCCACCGAGACTGGAGAAATCGCAGGCTACAAACAAGCTCTCCAAGCCGTACGCGATTCCATCAGTACGCTTGCAAACCCGCCGAAGATTCTCGGACCGGAGCCGCTCGGCATCGGTTACAACAACTTCGAAAAGTACGCAAAGGCTTTCGATGACAAGAACGTTGATGGTTATGCCTACCACCTGTACCATGCAGGCGATGGTAACGACAACTCCGGCCAGAACTACCTGAATCCGGAAAACTTCCGCAAACCAATGACAGCTATCGGCAAGAACTACGGCAGCGACAACAAGCCCATCATCATGACGGAATTCTGCACGATGGAAAACGCTGTGCGTGCACAGGACATGCTCGGCCTCGCCCACATCATGCAGGTTGGCTTCACTAGCGGCAAGCTCAACGGTTACATCGCTTGGGAACTTTTCTGGGGCGAAGAGAATGGCCAGCTCATCGGCGTTTGCCCGGGTGAAGGTTGGAGTAGCTGCAAGGAAGCGAAACTCTACATCAACCCCGAATACCACGCCATGCGTCACTATTCGAAGTTCGTGAACCCGGGCTGGCGCGTGGTGAACACCACGAGCGACGGAAACGACCTCTACACAGTCGCCTTCCGTAGCGCCGACTGCGATTCCATTACCGTTGTCGCCATCAACAAAGGTTCCGCACAGAGTTTGAATCTGTCTGTAAACGGTTACAATCCTGTTTCTGCCGTGCAGTCCGTCGAAAGCGGCGACAAGAGCAAGGCAATTACCGCAGGCGCCATCATCGACGCCCCGGCAAAGTCCATCACGACGGTCGTTTTCACCACTAGCAATACAGCAGCGCTCCAGTGCGAAGACTCCCCCATCGACGACCCCTACATCGATCCGTCGAAGCAACTTGCAGACACGCTCGTGATTGTCGATTACGCCAACGAAAGCGCCGCTAAAGGCTGGAAAAGCGATGAAACGCTCAAGGCCGTGACGTTCGAGACAACAGCCCTCGACGGCGTGAGCAAATATGTGAAGGTTCCGCTTGCGGGTTGCGCCCAAGATGACTGCGGTTATCAGCACGCCCTCTTTACGCTCCCCGATGCAGCTGCCGTCAAAGAACCGCTGACCAAGTGCAAGGAACTCGTATTTACCGTTCGCAGCATCGACAACGAAGACGCCTCCGTGAACATCGGCGGTGCAGGTGGCAGCACATGGAGCAGCTACCAGTACGGCAACACCGCTCCTGCAGGTTCCTGGGCCGATGTATCAGTCCCGCTTGACAACGAAATCGACTCGACCGGCGCCCCCTTCGGCTCCACGCAGCTTTCGTTCAACAGCGATAACGCCGGTCTCCTCATTGCAAAGATTGTCGCCGTCGGATGCGGCGGAAACACGGATGCCATCAAGGGCATGCGTACGAACTTTGCCGCGAACAACCTCAACGCCGAAGCGACCGTTTTCGACATGAACGGAAATCTCGTGTGGAAGGGCCGCAAGGGCGATGCGCTCAATGCCAACGGGACTCTCAAGCCGAGCCTCCGCCAAGGCGCCTACATTTTGAAGACCAAGGCTAACGCCCAGCGCGTTATCAAGAAGTAAATAGCACTCAGAACCTTTTGAAATGGCCTGCCCAATGGCGGGCCATTTTCAATACAAAAAAAACCGCGGCACACAAGCTGCGGATTCTTTTGTTTTAATTCTAACGAAGGGAGAACTAAGCCCAGTTTTCGGCCTTGAGTTCGCGGCCCCAGATTTCCTTGACCACGTCCTCAACCTTGCGGTTCTCGAAGAGCATCTGATAGACGGCTTCGACAATCGGCATTTCGACGCCGAGCTTCTTGGCGAGCGCGCGTGTACTGCGGCAAGTCGGCACACCTTCGGCAATCATCTTCATGCCGGCGAGCACCTGGTCGAGCGTTTCGCCCTTGCCGATGTGTTCGCCCACGTAGCGGTTGCGGCTGTGCTGAGAAAGGCACGTCACAATGAGGTCGCCCATGCCGGCAAGGCCAGCAAACGTTTCGGGCTTTGCGCCGAGAGCCTTGCCCAAGCGGCACATTTCTGCCTGACCGCGAGTGAGAATTGCAGCGCGGGTGTTATCGCCAATTTTGAACTTGCCGCTAGCTTCGAGGCCATAAAGCACGCCGGAAGCAATGGCAATCACGTTCTTCACGGAACCGCAGAGTTCTACACCGACGATATCTGTCGAAGTATAGACGCGGAGATAAGAGCAACTCATCGCCTTCTGCACAATCTTTGCAGATTCTTCGTTCACGCAAGCGGCCACAATGGCTGTAAGCACGTGGCGGCTCACTTCTTCTGCATGAGACGGACCACTGAAAGCGACCATTTTGTCTTCGGTCAGCCAAGGCACTTTTTCGAGGATGACTTCGCTCATGAGCTGGTCGGTACCTTCGAGAATGCCCTTCGTGGCGCAGACAACAATCGGTTCCTTGCCCTTTTCCGGCGTCCAGGAACCGAGATTAGCGGCAACGCCAGCCATAAACTGCGACGGCACAACAATCAAGACCATATCGCAGCCGTTCAAAGCGGCATGCATGTCAGTTGTATATTTGAAATCAGCCGGGAAAATGACACCCGGAAGTTTGTCCTTGTACTGGTGCTCGGTAGAAAGCAAATCTACTTCAGCCTGAGAATTCGTCCAAAAAGTAAGTTCGTTCTTGTTTTCGTAAACAACTTGGCCGAGCGTAAGTCCCCAGCCGCCAGTACCTAAAACTGTAACTTTCATCTTGAAATTCCTAATAAAAAGTGGTTCGTGATTAGTGGCTAGTGGTTGGTGGTTCGGAATGAATAAAGTGATTGGTGTTTAGTGATTAGTGGTTAGGATAGTAATAAGAACGTTCCTTTTACATTCCTGTTTACTGATCACTGTATACTAGCCACTTAAATATTCCTGTTTACTAACCACTGTTTACCAATCACACATTTTCGCCTATAATCTACAATAATTTGAAGCTATATAGCTAGCATTATTCAAAAAATGTAACGAAGTTCCGGCCTAAAGGCGACCCCGTATGCATTTCGCCTTACTCCTTTACAAGAAGGTGATCCCGGCACAAAGACCGGGATGACAACGCATGCGAGATGGCGGGTCGGGTCCGCCATGACGTCTAACAGTCACTTCGGCCCTCAGAGCAAAGCGAGTTCACTGGCACAACGTGCCGACCTTATGCCTTACTCCCTTACTTTTTCCTCTTGCTGCCAAAGCCGTTTTCGGTGCCGTTGAGGAGGCGCTTGATGTTCGACTTGTGCTTTACGATGACGAACACCGCGACAACTAATGCCAAAATCATCTGTCCGAGGTTTACGCTCTCGAAATAGTATTCCGGGCACACGTACCCGAAAATAGCGAGGATTCCGAGTAGAGCGCACCCGAAAATGCTACCAACAGACACATACTTCGTCGTAACCGTAAGGATAATCCAAAGAGCAAAAGCCGAAAGCACCGTGAGAGGCAGAATCGCTAGGAACACGCCGAGCGCGGCAAGCACGCCCTTACCGCCACGGAAACCGGCAAAGCAAGTAAAGCTATGACCGAGAATCACGAGGAGACCCGCGACCAGCGGAACCCAGGCGCTATAATCAGCACCGCCAGCGGCAACTTGGGCCTCGCACATTTTCTGTGCAATAAACGGTCCAAGGAAACCTTTCAAAAGGTCCATGAAGACAACTGGCAACGCCGGCTTCCAGCCAAGCACGCGGAACGTATTCGTAAGGCCCGCATTCTTGGAACCGTAATCACGAATATCGTAATCTTTACCTTTCGCGAGTTTTGCTACCCATATGGCGCTGGGGATCGACCCCAGCAAGTACGCTATTGGAAAGCTCAGTAAACTGTTCAAGTTCTTCGTCCTTTCTAAGGGTTAACTTTCTGTCAAAATTCAAGCGGAGTGGTGCCCCCTGCAGCTGGAATTCATCGTAGAATTTTTTGAGCAGGTAGCGCTTGTACGATTCATCGACAAGTTCCGGAGTGCGCGTTTCTACAGCGATGACCGGCGGTTCCACCATGACCTGGCAGGCTCGCGTAAGCATGACGACGCGGCCATTGTGGCTCGGCGGAGCCTTTTCTTGCAAGAAGTTCGCAAAACTTTCGGCAACGCGGTCGCGGCCAAGCACGCGGCGGCAGTTGGCATAGACGGTCTGGATGGCCTGAATGACACGTCCCACTCGCTGGCCTTCCTTGGCACTGATCGAAAGAATCGGAACAAATTCAAGCATCGGTTCCCGTTCCAGAAGGTCACGGATCATGTGGTCAAAAGACTTGTCGTTCTTGTTCGGGAGAATATCCCACTTGTTCAAAACGACGATGAGTCCCTTACCCGCCTTGCGGATTTCCGTAATGATGCGGTAATCCTGAATTTCCATGCCACGGGTGCAATCGACGACGAGCACGGACAAATCGGAACGGCGGATACTTTCGAGCGTGCGCATATTGCTGAACACCTCGACTTCGTCCTCGACCTTCGCCTTTTTGCGGAGACCCGCGGTGTCCGTTACCACGAACTTTTGTCCGTCAACAATAAAGTCACAGTCGATGGAGTCGCGGGTGGTTCCCGGAATGTCCGAAACCACAGCGCGTTCTTCGTTCAACAGGCGATTGAGGAGCGTACTCTTGCCCGCATTCGGGCGTCCGAGGATTGCAAAACGGATGGGACGTTCTTCACGACGTTCACCACGAACCGGAGTCGGCAGCACAGAAACAACTTCATCGAGCAACGAAAGACAGGCGTACCCCGTCAAAGCGCTAATCGTACGCGGCTGACCGAAGCCGAGCTTGAGGAATTCGTAACTTTCCTGGCGGTCGCCCTGCAATTCGCTTTTGTTCGCAACAAGGATAACCTTTTTGTCGAGCTTGCGGATGAGGCGTGCAAACTGCTGGTCGAGCTTGGTGATGCCCACGCGGATATCCACCATGAAAAGTACGAGGTCGGACTCGTTCACGGCATTGAAAATTTGGGCGCGGACGCTATCGGCCAAGACGTCGATGGAATCATCGGGCAAAAATCCGCCCGTATCGACAACGGTAAATTCATGACCCTTGTAAATCGCATTCTGGTAATGACGGTCACGCGTGACACCATCGCGGTCGCTGACTACGGCGGCCCTGCGGCCAAGAATGCGGTTGAAAAGGGAGGACTTTCCGACGTTCGGTCGTCCAATTATGCACACTATAGGTAATTTCATCGAATATAAATATAGAAATTGTGTCTAGGGGGCGTTTAGACGAGAGAACGCCGCTACGCGGCTACAGACGAAAGACGAAAGCTTTTAAAATCGTTACTATACAAGAAGGAGATTCCCACTCGGAGGCGGGAATGACAGGTTCCGGCGGGAAAGCCTCTTCCTACCGTCTACTTCCTACTGCCTACTTCCTACTGCCTACTACCCACTGTTAATTTCTTATTGCATAATTTTTTATCTAGAATAATATATCTTTGTAGTGTATTTATTTAGAGTTTTTCCCCACAGGTGGGAAGGACATACGAGGTTACTTTGGCTTCCATAAACGGAAAGACGGAAACTCTTTGCATTTTCGGGCATCCGGTTGCACACAGCAAATCGCCCGCCATGCACAACGCCCTTTTTGACGCTCTCGGCATCAATGCGGCGTATCTCCCCTACGCTCCAGAACCTGAAAATTTTGCCAAGGCCATAGAAGGCTTCAAGGCGATGAAGTTCCGCGGCGCAAACGTCACAATTCCCTACAAGACGGAATTTTTCAACGCAGACGGTTCTCCCCGCCTTGTCGATGAACTTTCGGAAATTTCAAAGTTCACCGGCAGCGTGAACACACTCTACTGGAAAGACGGAATTGTTGGCGGAACACTCTGCGGTACGACCACAGACCCGTATGGTTGCGTGCGAAATCTCGAAGAGAATGGGGTCAATCCGACAGGCAAAAAGATTGCACTACTCGGAAACGGAGGCGCCGCCCAATCCATTGCGTTTACGCTTGTGGAGCAGAGAAACGAGCTTACAATTGTTTGCCGCACCAAAGAAAAAGGCGAATCGCTCGCAAGTTCATTGAACAAGTTTTTCCAGTCAGGCAAAGCGGGCAACAAGAATTTCAAGGATGCTCAGGTCACGACATTTTCCGACTTTGCAAGCATTTCCGCCAATTTCGACATCATCATCAACGCAACATCAGTCGGCATGACTCCGAACGTTGACGCATCGCCGCTCACAAGCGATTGCCTCCACGAAGGCCAAGTCGTCTGCGATATCGTCTATACGCCGCCACGCACCAAGCTCTTGCAAATGGCCGAAGCCAAGGGTTGCAAGGTGGTGACCGGCGAAGGGATGCTCGTCCACCAGGGGCTCGAAAGTTTCAAGAAATGGTTCCCGAAAGAAACCGAGAACAAGACAAACGAAGAACTCACCGCGATTATGCGCAAAGGAATGCAGGGCTAAGATGAAGAAGCATTTATACTTTACCGGATTTATGGCCAGCGGCAAGAGCCGCACAGGTCGCGCCCTCGCAGACCGTCTCGGACGCCCGTTCGTCGATACAGACAATGTCATTGTCGAACGCGCCGGGAAATCCATCAATGATATTTTTGAACAGGACGGCGAAGCCGCGTTCCGCAAGATGGAACGCGAAGTGATTGCAGAAATCGCGCAGAGCGAAAAGCCGTTGATTGTTTCCCTTGGCGGTGGCGCCCTCACGCAATCCGAGAACTTGAAGGTCATCCGCGAAAACGGGACCATCATCCGCCTGTGGGCAAGGCCCGAGGTGCTTTCGGAACGCATCGGTCGCAAGAACACGCGTCCGTTGCTTGCCAACCTCACGGACGAAGAACGTCTTGAAAAAATCAAGGCCATGCTCAAGGAACGCGAAAAAAATTACGCCAATGCAGATTTCAGCGTCGAAAGTTCAAACGACTGTTCCGAGGCCCATGTTTCAGAACGCATCATGCACATGCTCAAGTTCTGGGAAAGCCATGCGCTGGACGTCTATCCGAGCGAAGGCGGGCGCTACCCGATTTTCATCGGCAAGAACATCGTGCCTGATGCAGCTATCATGCTCGAAGGGCTCCGCCTCTCGCCCACGTATGAATTCTTGATTTGTACAGACACGACGATTGCGAGGGAACAGAGCATAAAGCTTTCGGAACTTCGCGGCCAGGCGGGCCGTTGCCCGATTTTCAAGTTCCAGGCTGGCGAAGGCCACAAGACGCTCCATAACTTGAATCAGCTGTACAGTTTTATGCTGCATCGCGGCTATACCCGCAAGAGTTGCCTTTTGCAGTTCAGCGGCGGTGTCGTCGGTGACATGGCAGGCTTCGGAGCGGCTACATACCAACGAGGCATTCCATTCGTACAGTTCCCGACAACGCTCCTGTCGATGGTCGATAGTTCCGTTGGCGGCAAAGTCGCCGTGAACCATGCCGAAGGCAAGAACATGATTGGCGCATTCTACCAGCCGAAAGCGGTTGTCTGCGACATTTCCGTACTGAACACGCTCCCGGCCAACGAGTACCTCGCAGGGCTTGCCGAAATCGTCAAGTACGGCGTGATTTACGACGAGGAATTTTTCACTTATCTTGAAAACAACGTCGAGAAAATCAAGGCTCACGACTTTGACGTGTTAAAGCACATGATTTTCCGCAGTTGCCAAATCAAGGCCGAAGTGGTGGGCATCGACGAAAAGGAAGCCGGACTCCGCGCCATCCTCAATTACGGCCACACGTTCGGTCACGCCATCGAAAAACTGACCCATTACGAACTGTTCAGCCACGGAATAGCGGTATCGCTTGGCATGAGAGTGGCTGCACGCGCCGCAGTCCTCCTCGGGAAACTCACGAAAGAAGAGGAACAGCGACAAAACACCCTCCTCGACGCCCTCGGTTTTCCCAAGACCTTCAATGTGGATGTCGAAGGGGCGTGGACCGCAATGGCCGTCGATAAGAAGGCCGAAAAAGGCACTCGTGTTTATATTTTGCCTACAAGGATTGGAAAGGTCGAAAAAGTTTGTAATATTGATAAGGGTATTATCGCAAACGCCTGGAATGCCATCCGGGCAAGTGAGGTTTAGATGAGCATCTTGGTTACCGGAGGTACGGGATCGCTTGGTTTTAGCATATTGTCAAACTTGACTGGCACTAATCACGAACTCTACAGTTTCAGTGACGAACTTCCGCAGCCCTGGCAAAAAGTCGAAGGCGTCCAATATTTGACGGGCGACCTGCTGGATTTCAGAAACGTCCAGGAAATGATTCAGAAAGTTTCCCCGACGCACATTTATCATTTGGCTAGCCAATCTTCCGTAGGGCTCAGCTACAAGAAGCCTTACGAAACACTGAACATCAACTTGCTTGGCACGCAGACGCTCCTCGAAGCCGTGCGCCAGGTCGTACCGAAAGCAAAAGTGTTGCTCCTCAGCAGTAGCGAAATCTACGGACGCACGGAACAGCAGCTGACGTACCTGCACAAGGAAACCGACCCTCCCAACCCGCTCACGCCGTACGCCACATCCAAGGCGTGCATGGAAATTCTCGGAAACCAGTTCCGCAACGCGAACGGCCTCCATATCGTGTTCGTACGCCCGTTCCACTTTACAGGGCCGCACCATAGCCGTCGCTTCGTGATTCCATCCATCGCGTACCAGCTGGTGAAGATAAAGTATTACGGGGCCGAACCGGTCATATACTCGGGAAGCCTTGACGTGAGCCGTGACGTCGTCGATGTGCGAGACGTTGCACGCGCAGCCATCCAGATTTTGAATACGGCCGAATCGGGCGAAGCGTTCAACATCTGCTGCGGAAAATCCTACACGTTCCGCGAACTCGTGGAAATGCTAGTCGATATCTCCGGTGTCAGCGTCGATTTCAGGTTTGACCCCGGCTACGACCGCAGCAACGACATTCCGCTCTTGATCGGGGACCCGTCAAAGGTGATGAGTCTCGGCTGGAAACCCATGATTTGCATGGAAGATTGCCTCTCCGACTTGTTCAACGAAATGGTTGTCCGTCGTCGCGTGGAGCTCAAAATGGGCATGGGTCGCGACTTGCGCCTGTAACTTGTTCATTTTAAAGGCAATTCATCCTCAAAAAACGCAGTTCAGCGAATTTCTACAATAAAGCTGTTCCATTGGAGCCGCTTTTTTTTATTTTTTTAGCATGAGATTACAAATAAAAAATTTTGCTTTGGGGATTTGTACCCTCTTTTTCTTTTCTACGGCAATACACGCCGCAGAAGTTTCCGCTCCACAAGGTGCTGACAGAGCGCTCACCGTGAACGACTTTATGCCGCACCAGGCAATTTCCAAGGAATATAACGAAACCTGGAGTTACCAGTTCGTGTTCGACAACGGAACACGTGCTTTCGTGAACTATTCCGTCCTCAACGTGCCAGGCTCGGGCCGTAAAATCGGCTGCGACTTGAATTTCTGGAACTTCAAGGGAAAAACCTATTCTGTCGGGCGCCAGTATCCGCCCGAACGCCTTGTCGCCAACAAGGAAAAGGCGACCATCACTATCAAGACCGATGAGTACCTGCTCGAAAACAAGCCGGGCAAGGGTCACCATGTCATGTTCAGCGCCGACAAGGGCGGAAAGTTCCTTTTGGACATGACGTTCGAAAGCGCCGTGCCGGGCATGGTTCCAGGAAACGGGGTATGGACTTTCGGCAAGGAAAAGTTTGCGCAGTACATCCACATCCCATACGGCAGAGTTACTGGTAAAATCGCCTACAACGAAGACACCTTGACCGTCAAGGGTTACGCCTACATGGACCAGACATGGCAAACGACCCAGGCAACAGACATTGCTAGCCGCACCATCAACTTCAGCACTAACGAAAAGGCCTCCATGTATGCCGGACGCATTACCCTCACGACGGACGGTCAACTGATGGGTTATGCTCTGTACAATGGCCAACAGGGTACAAAGGTCGCCATCCCGACAAAAATCAAGGAAGGCGGCGCCGACTACAACGGTAAGAAGTTTCCCAAGACGACTTTAGCATTTGAATGGAAGAACGGGATTCCGCCGATGGTGTTCCCCGTGAACAAGGTATTGCAGAAGGCATCGCTCTTGGACAAGGTCGAAGGCTGGTTTGCCAAGAAGGCTATGAAAATCGCTGCGGGCGGCGAAGTGCTGTTCTACCGCGGTCGTAGCCAGAACGGGCTCGGCAAAAAAATCGACTGGGCAATCACCGGGGTCAAGGATTAATGACAAAATTTAGACCCTGCATTGATCTGCACGACGGAAAAGTAAAGCAGATTGTCGGGAGTTCACTCTCCGATAGCGGAGCGGGGCTCCAAACTAATTTCGAGACAGACCGTTCGTCTGCCTGGTTTGCCGAACTCTACAAGAAAGACGGCATCAAGGGCGGACACGTGATTATGCTTGGCAAAGGGAACGAAAGCGCGGCAAAGGACGCGCTTTCAGCGTATCCGGGAGGGCTTCAAGTGGGCGGAGGAATCAACGCCCAGAACGCTCAAGAGTATATTGAAGCGGGAGCTTCACACGTGATTGTAACGAGCTGGATTTTCCCGGAAGGGCGCCTCGACCGTGAACGGTTGGCGGAACTCGTCAAGACCGTAGGTAAGGAGCATTTGGTTCTGGACCTGAGTTGCAAAGAAACAGGTCACATATATCAAGACTTTGATGGAAAAACACATAAAGTATATGGTAAAAGAGTTGAGAATCCAGAAGGTTATTCTGGACCACTTTACAATTCTAAAACTCTAGACGAATCCCAAATGGCTCGTATAATAAGCCCCATTTGGAAAATCACGACAAACCGCTGGCAAACAATTATTGATATTGAAATTACTAAAGAAACGCTCGAAGACCTCGCTCAGTACTGTGATGAATTTTTAGTTCACGCGGCCGATGTCGAAGGCAAGCAGCAAGGCATGGATGAAGCTTTGATTATGTTCCTTGCAGAAAACAGTCCTATTCCTGTGACATATGCGGGCGGAGCAAAAACACTCATGGATTTGGAACAATGTAGGCTATTTTCAAAAGGGAAAGTAGATCTCACTATTGGGAGCGCTTTAGACTTGTTCGGTGGCAAAGGAGTGAAGTATGACGACTGCGTCAGATTCAACAAAGCTCAAGGCTAGCGACAAACTGGATACGCGACCGGCCATTTTTGGCCGCAAGGTGACGAGTACCTTCCGCAAGTTTTTCTCGTTCAAACACAAGCCACCTGGAAATATCCGCACCTGCTGGATACCACCGCTGGTGTTTTTTACGCCCATCATCAACTTGCCGAAGCTATTGAAGTTGCGTTTCTATTTGAAAAAGGAACGCAAGCAGAGAAATCCGGACGATGTCCGCATTCTGTTTTATTCGGACAACCTGGACGAGACAAACGGTATCGCCAACAACTTGAGAAACGTGATTCCGTACATGCGCGATCACGGCATGAAGGCCTACCTTGCAGGCAGTGCGTTCAACACGAGACCGTGCGGTGTTGTCGAAAACAGCTACTGCATTTTGCTCCCGCGTTTGTTCAGCATGGAACAACTCGGATACGCGAACAGCGAACTGGCAATTCCCCGAATTTCGCCTGTACTCCGCCTACTCAAACGTTACCCGATAGACATGATTGAACTGGAGACGCCAAGCCCAGGCGCTTGGGTCGTCTGCCTATGCGGAAAGATTGCGGGAATCAAGGTGTTCAGCCATTACCGCACCGACGTGCCCACTTATGCCAAAACCCTTGTGAAAGCAAAATGGATGCACACTTACGTGCTTTGGCTCATGCGCATTTTCTACTGGATGGCCCGTCCGGTCATTAGTCCATGCGATGACTACGCAAACATTCTGGAAAAAGATTTGAAAGTCCCTGCAAATCAAGTGCAGATTCTCCCCCGCGGACTCCCGCTTGAAAAGTTCTCGCCGGAATTGCGCGGGAAAGGCGCTTGGGAAAAGTTCGGCAGCGACCGTTCAAAGAACAAGGTGCGCTTTGCCTATATCGGCCGAATTTCGAAGGAAAAGAATCTGGAATTCTTGAATTCCGTGTGGGAAAAGTTTTCAGCTAAATTCAACGATGTCGAGCTGATGTACGTCGGATACGGTTGGTATCTCGAAGAAATCAAGAAGCAGTTCAAGGACAATCCAAGCGTCTGCTTTGCCGGTGAGCAAGGCGGAGAAATGCTTGCAAGCCTTTACGCCGATGCGGACTTTTTCTTGTTCCCGAGCACCACGGATACATTCGGAAACGTCGTTGTCGAGGCGATGTCCACGGGAACGCCTGCCATCGTGAGCAATTACGGTGGTCCAAGAAGCATCGTACAGGACGATAGCTGCGGACGCATTCTGCCGATTGACGAAACAAAATGGTTTGAGACATTGGAAGAATGCCGCGCCATCAAAATCGAAAAAACGGAAGTCTATGAGCAGATGCGAATCGACAGCCACAAGCGCAGCGAACGCTACACGCTCGAAAGCTCGACAAAGACACAGTTCGAATTCTTTAGGAAACTGAAGAGAGATACGTTCGGGATTTGAGCGCCGGAGGCGCAGTAGGAAGTGGTTAGTGGTTAGGATTTATGAATTAAGAATTAAAAATTAAGAATAAAAATTTCATCTTTAATTTTTTCATCTTTAATTTTTCATTTTATTATCCTGTTTACTAGCCACTATTGAAAAATGACTAACAACTCTTTAAAACACCTGCGTGATTGGTTCAGGGCGAATGCAGCGGAGCTTCCATGGAGGCTTGCGAATCTGGATGCTTTACGCGATCCGTATGTCGTATGGATTAGCGAAACCATGCTCCAGCAGACGCAAGTTTCGACGGTCAAGGATTACTTTATCCGATGGATGAAACGGTTCCCCAATGTAGAGACGCTAGCCAAGGCCGACGAAGCAGAAGTTTTCAAGTTCTGGCAAGGACTTGGCTATTACAGCCGTGCAAGAAATATTTTAAAGACTGCGAAGATTGTTGCAACCCTTCGGCAGGCTCAGGGACCTAGCAAGATGCCCGAGACGCGGAAGGAACTGGAAGCGTTACCAGGAATCGGAGCATACACCGCAGGAGCCATTTTAAGCCTTGCGTACCACAAACGCGAAGCGATTTTGGACGGAAATCTCGTCAGAATTTTCAGCAGGCTGTACAAGCTAGATTTTTTGCCAACGGATAAAATCAAAGAAAGGAGATGCCCGATTAAATCGGGCATGACAGAAAAGAAAGCCACACAATCGACCTCTGAAATTTATTGGGCTTATGCGCGGGAGGTAGCGGATTCACCGAAAGCATACATGCATAACGAAGCCTTGATGGAACTCGGAAGAACCGTGTGCAAAACGAAATCACCACTCTGCGAAGCCTGCCCTCTCCACAACGAATGTCGCGCATTCATAGACGGGCAAACAGCTGAATTTCCACCCGTAAAAAAGCGTTTGGAAAAAAACTGGCATGGAACGGTTCTCGTCGTAGAAAGCAAAGACGGAATGATTCTCGCCGTGAATGGCGGACAAAAATTTCTAGACAGGCAACTATCACTCCCGCATTTCGAAAGTGTTCGCGGAGCTACCGTCGGATTCCCTGCCAAGGCAGAAGACTACATCAACGCAGACGATGTCGAAACCATTGAACAAAGCGGAACATTCCGCCACAGCATCACAGTACATAAAATCGAATGCAACGTGCTTCATGTGCAACTCTCCGTAAACGCAAAAAACGCTAGAACAAGCGGAGCATACACAACAAAATGGATAGAAAAAGCGAAAGTCTTTGAGACTTTCGCAAATTCCTTTAGCTTGAAAGCTTTAAAAAAAGTTATTAGTTCCGTGTAAGCCGATCCCGGCACAGAGGCCGGGATGACAGGCAGGAATGGCATCAGAACGCTTTTTTCGCAGTACAGAAGAAGCGCAAGCGACTAAATTCACCATTTGGAGTTTCAATCGCATCTTTGCCAAGAGCCTGAATAATAGTTCCAGTCAGAGAAAGACCCCACTTCGGGAAACGTTGTTCAAATGTTGCATCCCAGAACCAGTCACCCTTGACGACAAACGGATCCCTGGAGCGAAGATTCCATTGGGCATCGCTTCTATAACGTATGGAATGCGATATGCGGAACATCTTTTTAATGAGCCAATCTGCATTGAAAGCGACAAAGAATTCAGCCGGATTCACTTCGAAGCGTTTTTCGCTACCATCAATTCGTTCAAAACCCGTCAACGCAGTAAAGTTAAATAGGTCCTTAAGCCAAAGCTTTAGCCAGAATTCTCCCGTAACGCCTTTAATCCAGGAGTTTATGCGGGCAACATCACCGTGACGGAACGTGTAAATTTTTTCATCGACATATTCATCCACATCAAATGTTTCAGCACCGTATTCAGCCCAAAAACTTCCGCGAAGGCCAAAACCAAGGAAATTCGTAAGAGAATCTTCAAAGCGGACAAAGCCTTGCAACAAATCCATGTGACCAGAAGCCGTGAGCGAAATCGTATCACCATCAAAAAACTCGTGGGTGTCTGCAATCGGGTTCAAGCGCGTTCCAGAAATGTTCTTCGCACCGATGGAAACATTCATTTTTTCAAGCACTGGAATGTTGTACTCAACGCTATCCTGAACAAGCCAATCCCTATTGTTGATGCCAAACATCACGTCGAATTTCAAATGTTCTTGCGGACGGACGTTCATTTCGAGGAAAGGCCACAAGACGCGATCACTAGCAAGCCCTGTATAGACAGTCCCCTCGTCACCGACAAAGCGGAAAGCAAACCCTGCAGAAAGTTGGAGCATGCCGCGGCGGCAACTTTCGCCGCATTTATAGATGATGGAACCGTTCACTTCCGTGCGCTCGCCCGTTTCCTTTTTTTGTTTATTCTGATATTGAGCATTTTCATAGACTAGAGTTGTCGAGAAGTTGCCAAAGTCGGCACGCGCTTCAACACGCGGTTTATACTGTATAGGAATCCACCTGGAACTTTCCGTAAAAATCCACATGTATTCCATTCCGGCAAGCACCGAAACGTCTATAAAATCGTTCGTAAAGCCAAGTCCGCCATAAGCCGAACTGAACATGGGCCAGTTTTCACCAAAGAAAGAGAAAAAGCCATCAACTTGTCTTTCTCGAACTCCATAAGAGGACCTGAAGCAGTTAAAATCATCCTGGAACAAGCGGAACGTGGCCCACAAGCCATGGAATAACGGCGTACGGAATCCTCCTTCCAAAATAGGAGTTCTGTTGGCAGGACGTTCTTTCGCGTCCGTTAAAAAATCCTGATAAATTAAATCCCCTAATTCATTACCCGTTTTCATCCAAATGGAAGGTGCTTCTATCGGATTCCAACTTGGTAATACCGACATGCGATTGAACAGAAGACGATAGCGCAGTTTACGGGGCGTCCACAGTTCACTCTCGGAATGAATTCCGCCAGCACCCAAAGCACGATCAAAATAGAATGTCGGGGAACCAATCAAGAATGTTCCATCGTCGCGGGAGACAACCTCCATACCCTCCATTTCTGCGTCAATGGACGCAAACACAGAACACGCCGAAATGGCCAAAATAGAGACAAATCTTTTTTTAAGTGAGGAAATCATTACCAAATACTCCTTTCGAGAGTGATTCCCGCAGACAACATATTAGAACTTTCCGGAAGCGTCCAAAGATGTTCCCACATGACATTAAAGCCTAAACTGTACTCTTTATACTTAAACACAGGCAAACTAATTCTTGCATACCAACCAAATTCTGTTTCGTTATCCGTCAATGTTCCACCAGGTTTACCCCAATTTTTATCATCGGAATCAGCATGAGTCCAACTGCAAGTGAATCCGCCCCCAAGCACCACCGGATGAATAGGTTTCCATTTCCAATCGGCACCGACACGACCCATAAACTGATGAACCCCGTCAATATCGGTATTCACATTCGGTTTAAAATAAGTGTATTGGAACATCACGACGCCATCGACATTGTCCCAATAAGTGTAACGGATACCGATGCCACCATACAAAGCATTTTTTACGGCATCCATCAGGTCGCCAATGGGGTAAATTTCGCCACCTTCCAAGAATACGGCGAAATGTGAAAAAGAAATATCGTTTGCTACTGCGGCAGAGTCGTTTCGAAATTGAAGCGGATCCTCAGCATGCAAAAGCGATACCAAACTTATTGCTAGAATCGTGATTAGTTTTTTCATTTTTTGTATTCCAATGCTTGAGCAAAAAAGCCATCTAAACGGGAGTCTTTAAGGCCTGGCAAAACGGGTTCGCCGACCTTAACAAATTCAGGATGTGCCTTGAGGAAACGCGCAATAACGCGGGTCGTTTCTGTCGGGTCGGGGCTGCATGTCGCATAAACAAGGCGACCATCAGGAGCAAGTGCTGCCGATGCGTTTTCGAGAATCTTGAACTGCAGTTCTGCAATTTCGTTGATAGCTTCCGGTGTCATACGATAGACGGATTCCGGACGGCGAGCGATAACGCCCATGTTGCTGCAGGGGACATCGAGAAGGATGCGGTCGAATTTAGACGAGAGAGCCGCGGAATTTTGAGCAGCGAGATCGAAGGTCTCGGTCTTGATGTTCTTGAGTCCGAGACGGTTCATCAAGTCCTGCATTTTTTCGAGACGCGACGCAGAGGAATCGCTAGCAAGAATTTCTAACGAACTATCCATTTCGGCCATGAGCGCGGTTTTACCGCCAGGAGCCGCACAGGCGTCCCAAACTTTTATTCCTGGTTTCAAGTCAAGAAGTTTCACCACTTCGTAAGCAGACGGATTCTGGAACGAGAAAAGTCCATTCACAAATTCCGGTGTTGCAAGCAAAAGCTTGACGCCAACGTCTCGCGGGATTTCAATGTAACGATCGTAAAGAATCGAAGAGCCCGTGATACCAAGCTTTTCGGCAAGCACCGGAGCGCTCGTCTTTTGCACGTTCACGCGGATCCATTCCGTCGGACGTTCAAGCGTCGCTTTCGCCAAAGCTTCGGCGCGGTCGCCACCATACACGTCAAACCAACGACGTACAAGCCATTCGGGCACAGAGTTTTCGATACTTACGCGACGCACGCGTTGCGGCGGGAGCGCGGGTTCGCCCTGACGGCGAGCACTACGGAGCACTGCATTTACGAGACGTGCAATACTTTCGCCAAGATTTGCTGACTTCGCCAGTTCCACACTGTCATTGATTGCCGCATAATCCGGCACATCCATGAAGAACATCTGGAAAAGTCCCATTTCAAGAATGACACGCGCTTCAAGCGAAGGCAATTTTTTCGTGAGCGACTTGACGAAATACTCCAAGTACAAATGCCTGCGGCATACGCCCAAAGCAAGTTCCATCGCAAAAGGCGGAAGTCCGGATTCCTTGATATAGGCGCCGTCTTTCAGCCAAAGCAGAAGGACGCGATAAGCATCTTCACGTTCCGTTAGCAAAATTGAAGTCCCTCACGCTTTTGGATTCCACGCATAAAATCAGCGACAGGCATCGGCTTTTTGCCTTCGGCTTGGATTTCAAGCACTTCGAGAGCACCATCACCCGTACCGACAAAGAAGCGGTTGTCTTTGAATTCGACCGCACCCGGAGCAAGTTTCGGACCGTTTTCGGGAGTGTCCGTCTTGCGGAGATAAACCATGCGACCGCCCAGCTTTCCATAGCCACCCGGCCACGGATTGAATGCGCGAATGCGGTTGTGGATGGTGAGCGCAGACTGACTAAAGTCAATCAAGCCTTCTTCTTTCTTGATTTTCGGAGCGCCACTCGCCTGGGCATGGTCTTGCGTCAAATCTTTTTCGCAGCCGTTCTTGAGCTGATTGATAGCGTCGTCCAAGGCATCGCAGCCTGGAGCAACCATCTTATCGAGCAAGCTTGCGGTCGTATCTTGATGACCGATTACAACCGTACGCTGTGCAAGAATCGGACCGTGGTCCATCTTTTCATCCAAGCGGAAAACGGTCACGCCAGTTTCTTTAAGGCCATCGGCAATAGCACGCTGCACAGGAGCTGCACCACGATATTTCGGGAGCAAACTTCCATGAACGTTCACGGCACCAAATTTCGTGACTGCCAAAATATTTTTAGGCAAGATGGAATACGCCACGACAACATACAAGTCGGCATCATACTTGCGGAGTTCCACTTCAAATTCGGGAGACTTTAAATCCGTCGGCTGCAATACCGGCAGATTGTGAGCAAGTGCAGCCACCTTGACCGGCGGAGGCGTAAGCACGCGACCACGGCCTGCCGGACGATCCGGCTGAGTGACAACTGCTAAAACTTCGTTATCAGAAGCAACAAGATGTTCCAAAAAATGAGCCGCAAAATCCGGCGTTCCCATAAATACAATTTTCATGCTGGGAAATATAGTTATTGAAATGGTGATCCCCGCATGAAGGCGGGGATGACAAATAAGGAAAACATAGTCTTTGCACGCCTTAAGCATTATTCTATCTTTGCGCCCATGCGAATTCTTTTACAGTTAGCGTTGATTCTTGGGATTTGCTATGTAGGTGAACTCATCCACGATTACACCGGCATCCCCATCCCCGGCAACATCCTCGGAATGCTCATTCTGCTTTTGTTACTTTGCCTCAAGGTTATCAAGTTGGAGCAGATTCGAGAAGTGAGCGATTTCTTCTTGAAGCGGCTTGCGTTCTTCTTCTTGCCGCCTGCGATTGGGCTTATGCTTGTCGGTGACGATGTCAAGAGCCAATGGCCTCTGCTACTGATTCTTTGCATCGTCCTTACAATCGTGACGATGGCGGCTACGGGTTGGACAGTTCAACTTTTCAGCAAGAAATCAAAGGGCAAGTAACGCACCATGTTCGGAATTATTCTTACCATTATCGCTTTTGAAATCGGCGTTACCATCCGCAACAAGTGGCGTAACCCGCTCCTGAACCCGATTCTCATCGCCACAATTCTCATCATCGGATTTTTGACGATTACGGGAATCAGTTACGATACATATAAAGTAGGCGGAGACTACATTTCGTTTTTTCTCGGTCCTGTAACGGTGCTGCTCGCCGTGCCACTGTACAGGCACATTCAGGCTCTCAAACAGAACTGGTTCCCGATTCTTGCGGGAATTTTCGTCGGCAGCACGACTAGCGTTTTTTGCGTGATTGCTTGTGCAAAAATTTTCGGTTTAAGCAAAACGCTCATGCTTTCGCTCATTCCAAAGTCCATCACCATTCCGATGGGTTCTGTTGTTTCTGAACAGATTGGCGGCATACCTTCAATTACAATCGTGTCTATTGTCATCACGGGAATCACAGGCGCAGTAACGGCTCCGCTCGTTTGTCGATATTTCCGCATCAAGAATCCTGTGGCGCAAGGCGTTGCTATCGGCACATCCAGTCACGCACTCGGCACAACGAAAGCGATGGAAATAGGTGAAGTTCAAGGCGCCATGAGCAGCCTTTCAATAGGAGTGGCAGGCGTCGTGACAGTATTCATCACGCCGGTGCTGCTGAACCTTTTGGGGTAATACGTAAGCCGTATTTTAAAATTTAATCCACTCTAGATAAAGAAACCAAATGAATAGAATTTAAATCAGCTCCATAAGGACTCGGAACAAATTTATAGATTACACTTATTTGAACTTTATCAAGTTTTGCGGATAATATTTGTGACGCCATAACGGCCGTTCCCAAAGCATTTACATTATCTGCCCCAGGAGTCAACGTCAAACGTAAATCATGGTTCGGATTGTCTGGATCAAGTTCGTCAGGTTGTGCTTGCTTTTGATAAAAAGTTTCTATCCGTGTCGTATAAAACTCTGTACAATCAGAATTCTTTCCAAGCCAAAAGAATACCGATCCAGAAGGGTCACTAGCCAGTCTGTTGGCATGCATCCAGAGGTTCATAAACACCCTGAGGCAACGTCGTCCCTGCAGTATTACATCGAGTATCGTCATCATAGGTGGGAGTTGTAGTTTGCGCCATTGCAAATCCAATAGCGATTGTAATTAATAGAAGGATTTTTTTCATGGCATTCCTCTCTTTTTAATCAACACATTGTAACCCATTCCGTTTAACATTATCTACTGATGGTACTTTAGAAAAATTATAAGTTCTATCATACCGAACAACACAAGAATAAAGTAAATTGCAACTATTGGCATCTACATTACAAAAAGCCTTATAAAAACCATACTTACTATAGACAAAATATCTACCATAATCTATTCTCTTTTCAAAATCAACATATCTTGGTACAGATTCTCTACCATTTTCATCTTCAAAATTTTTCAAGCAAAATGTTCCTGACAAATCTGCATGAGGAATTTCCAATTTTTCGCACGTAGAATACTTGGCCGAATCCGTTTCAAAAATCCAAACAGAATCATTAGAGACTCTAGCGCTACTATCAAACAACAGATAAAATATTATTTGTGAAAACGGAGATTTATCATCTTCTTTTTCCCATTCAAAACCAAAATAAATGTGGCCTTTTCTTCCACAACGTACTGAATCTGAATCAAATTCAATCCCAGTTATTTCACTACCTGTTGTACAATCATTATTTACAACGATTTCGCTTATTTTATCAGGCTCTTTTATGCTACTTGAATAGTTTTCATCATCATCATTTTTTGAACTTGAAGACAATATTGCTTCTTGCGAACTACCTTCATTAGGTTTGGACGACGCATCATCACATCCCCAAAAGACAATCAATAATAATACTGTTATCAATATGAACTTTTTCATTTTTTCTTTCTCCTAACATCATTAAGTAAAGGATACAGCACCTCATACGGTATATGTTCAACCTTATCTATTGAGTAACCCCATCCCTGTTGATTATCGTCATTGCTTTCAAGAACAACTTTTAACGTATTCGTCCTTACAATCACTGTTTTCCCTGCAAGTTCCAAACCGGTATAAGCCCCTATCAAATAGTTCGAACCATCATAAAGATAAATCCAGTCCCCCGGTGCCACATACGTTTTAGAATCAAATGTAACATAATTTTCAAAAAACAGTAACAACTGCCCCCAGAACAAGTCCGGGGTGACAACGTTCAGGGACCTAATCCGGGGTGACACATGCAAGGATGACTCGCACTGGATTCTTCGGTTCTTACGAACTCTCAGAATGACGAAACGCCATCGCGTAATGGGTGATATTACCGACCGCTTTTCCCGACAACAATCGTGGATAGAATGCTTTCGGATTCGGGGATTTCAAGAAGCTTTTTGAGTTCGTCGTGGTAGAAGAAATGCTCTTCGCGAGCGACTTTGTTGAGCAACCGAGCCGAAACATAAAGCGATTCGGTCAGCACGCCCGCATTCAAGTTCATATAGCGGTAACCACGGTTGCCAAGCACATTGCA
This sequence comes from Fibrobacter sp., assembly GCA_017965445.1. Lineage (GTDB taxonomy): Bacteria > Fibrobacterota > Fibrobacteria > Fibrobacterales > Fibrobacteraceae > Fibrobacter. The sequence goes on from JAGCPZ010000066.1 coordinate 57,833, forward strand.
GGACTCGTTCAAATCCGATGTCAGCACAACGGCAAACATCGTACTTTGAACTTGTTCAGGAACAGCAAAGCATTTGCAAAACTTTTTCACGTTAGCCGAGCCACTCTGCATGTAAATAGATTTGCGTATGGGAATATAACGATAGACACCAGAATACACAAACATCACATCAAAGACGACAACCCAAATTTTGATAAGTCCCGCCCCGAAAGCGTTCAACTGGACCAATTCCAACCAACGTAACATCGACGAGAAATCGTCTAAATCAAGCGTCCCATGAGTGAATGGCGTTGTTTTTTTACGATCGGGAGGCAAAAACCAAAATTCGCGCAAATAGTAGTCATTCGTAAATTTTGACGGGGTCAACGGAAATTCATCGCCCGGCAACGTTTGAGCGTTCAAGCGACGCACCTTCATGCACAGATTCAAGTCATCAATATTTTCCAAATGGTTCTGTAACATGAAACGCGATGGATAGCGAGAAATGTCAAAAGACGGTTCGTCCTTCCCCACGTAATCATTCACCTCTGCATGATTGGAATATGCGAGTTCGCCCACTCCGTCATCTACGGAATTAAACGCGACCATGCTTTTTTCAGGGAAAACGGCAATAGCGGCCATCGGCACTTCTGTTGTTCCAAGTTTAAGAGCAACGGCAACGGCGTCATCAACAAAACCACCAAGCGCAAAAACCTTTTGCCCTCTGGACTTTGCAAGGAGAATCGTATTCGCACAGGCCGCCCCGACATCCATCTGCACTTGGCGATAAGCCGCCTCGCGGAACCGCCAAACGGCACGTTCAAGGAGTCCCGTATAAATAAAAATTGTCTGCGCAGCATTCACAAATTCCTGTTCCGGGAACGCCAAAAGTATAGCCTTGCGAACATCAGCCCCGCCCAGCTTTACAAGTTTCGACTCATCACAATCAACGTAATAAACGCCATCAGGGACATCCCCGCCATGCACCACCGCATAGACGCAAATCGGATTCAGGTAATCGGCAGAAACAGGTGCTAGAAGCGGAGTAAATCCAGACGTAAACGGAAATCGCGGGCATCCTTCATAACGCTTGTCTGCATACGGTTGCTTTTCCCAGTGCATAATGACGGGATCCCCGCTTCCATGAGGAATGTACTGGGTCGATTCGTGATAAATTTCCGAGAAATAGCGCATCTGAAAAAAATTTAAAAAGTTTACTAATTAGTGCAAATCAAATGCGTTCCTAAATAAAACTTTTTTGTGATTTTTCTCATCAATTAAGGCATTTAGGCCAAAACAGTGGTTACACTAGTAACCGATTTCTCTTTTTTCTCCCTGTTTACGTAAGGTCGATAATTATACTTTTATAAAAAAACAACAAGAGGGCTTTATGCAACTCAAGAATTTTTATTCAACGGTAAGTGTTCTCGGAATTGCCTCTGTGATGGCGCTCACAGCTTGCGGAGATGACAGCTCCGATGCTCAATTTGTGGCCAATCCGGGTATTTCCCAGCAGAATCCAGAAACGGCTGTTCCGGGTAACGGTCAGAAACAAGATTCAACGACGACAGCTCCAAGCGACTCCGGCACGACACAAACTCCGGGCACGCTCCCTGCCGAAGGCCCTATCACATTGCCTCAGGGTCTCGGTGTTTTGGTCGATGATTTTGAAGATGGCGACAACGAAAGCAAAGTTGGCGATTACTGGTACACCTATGATGACAAAGGCAATAACGGCGCCTCCGTTATCACGACTCCGCTAAACGACGAAGACAACATTATTCCAGGACGCGTCAACAACGGTTCCAATTATGCGTTGCAGGTAAACTATACGCTTGACAAGGGCGAATACGAATATGACCCGTATGTGGGCTGGGGCCTGCAAATCGCTCCTAACGATGCCAACGCTCGTTTTGGCGGCATTACCTACTGGTACAAGGGCGGTGCACACGAAGTGCATATCGAGACTTCCGACGTGTTGGACTACGACGTTCATCTGGCAAAAATGCCGGCATCCCGCACTTGGAAGCAGGCTGTTGTCCGCTTCAAAGACTTAGTCCAAGGCGGTTGGGGCGTTGAAGTCCCGTTCGAAGCCAAGAACATCATGGCTATCAGTTTCCAAGCCAAAGGCAACAGAACTAAAGTCATCTCCGATTCTCTCTTTATAGACAACATTTATCTGCAGGATTCCACGGAAGTCGAAAAAGACAAACCCGATATGGAAATCAAGGACCCCGTGATTCCGGAAGTGAAATTCACCGAAGCCGAAATCACGGTAACGAACCCGCTGCAAGAAAAAGCGATGAAGTACTTGAACAAGGGCGTAAGCTTCACCAACTGGCTTGAAGACGCCAACGGCAAATTCAAAAAATTCGAATTTGGCGAAAAGGATATCCAGATTCTCGCCGATAACGGATTCAAGAGCATTCGTTTGCCGATCGACCTTGATTTGTACGCTACGAACCGCGATGCGTTTGTCAAAGGCACCGACGCAGAACTCAAGTTCGATGACGATACGTTGTTCATGGTTCTCGATTCCTTCGTCGAATGGACCGGCAAGCACAACATGTCTTTTGTCATTGACTACCATGAATATGACAACAGCTACAACTTGACAAGCGCTAAGGATTCGAACTACGTCAAGATGATGGCGGAAGTGTGGAAGCATGTTGCCGCGCACTATGCCGAAAACACTCGCGAAGACGTATTCTTCGAACTGTTGAACGAACCCGACATGTCCGACGGAAAGGTCACGGCAGCCCTTTGGACAACCGCCGCACAGGCTATAATTGACGCCATCCGTTCGGTCAACACCAAACAGACGCTCCTCTTTGGCGATGTCAAGTGGTACTCCATCACCGAACTGGCCAAGCGCACTCCGTTCGCTGACGACAACATAATCTATGTTATCCACACTTACGAACCGTTCGCATTCACGCATCAAGGCGGTTCCTGGACGGATTACGCGACAATCAAGGGACTTCCGTTCCCTTATGACCCGGCCAAGTGGTCCACCGTTTCGGGCGACTTCGGCGTGACCGCCAGTACGAAATCTTATGTAAAGACGGCCATCAAGAACTACTACAAAGCCGGCAACAAAGAAGCCATCATGGTTGAAATGCTGAAGGCCAAGAAGTGGGCCGCCACGAACAACGTTCCAGTCATTATCAACGAGTTCGGCGCACTCAACCTGCGTTCCACCGCAGAATCCCGCCTCAACTACCTGACTGCCATGCGTGAAATCTGCGATACGCTTCAGATTCCGTGGACGCACTGGGGCTACACCGGCAACTTCTCCGTCATCGAGGACGGCAAGCTGATTGAAGGCTTGGACAAGGCGCTCGGCGTCGGCAAGTAAAAATCACACCTTAAAACCCCTAAAGGCCACGCAGAAATGCGTGGCTTTTTATCGTTTAGTCGGGCAAAAGTACAGTCGATACAGACAGCAAAAAACTAATCCTTTGCAGATACTTTTTGAAGAAACAATTTCTTATTTTTAAGGTCAGGAATTATATTCCTCATCTCCTCCAAATAACCGCATGAGCAATCGTGCGGTTTTTCTGCATGTACACTTTGTTCTGTGCACTCCCAAATTTCTAAATTACTATTATGAAATTAAAGATTAAGAGCATTATTGCAGTCTGCTCCGCATTATTTTTAGCGGAAGCCGCAAGCGCAGCTGGTTTTTACGGAAACCAAAGCGATATCAAGTGGAAAACCGTTGGCACGGAACATTTCCAGTTCATTTATCCCGCCGAATATTCAACGCACGCCGCCAAAGTTTCTGCCTATGCAGAAGCAGTCTATGATTCCGTCACGAGCCGTTACCACAAAGCGCTCCCAGGTCGTGTCAGCGCCGTCTTGAACAACGCCCTTTACAGTAACGGAAGCGCCATCCCCAGCGAAAACGCTCTAAATCTTTGGCTCACCAACTGGGATTTCAAAATCCGCAGCAGCCACGGTTGGATTTCGGATGTCGTGACACACGAATTCAGCCACCTCGTAAGCATCGAAAGCGGTGCCAAGATTATCCCCAACCTTTACGGTTTTCAATTCAGCTATTCCGATTACTACAACGAACGCACAAGAACAGACTTTGTCACAATGATTCCGTTCACACTACAACCGCTTTGGTTTGCAGAAGGAACCGCCCAATACGAATCCGCACGAATGGGATTTGACTCCTGGGACTCGCACCGCGATATGCTACTCCGCACGGCAGCCTTGAACGACAGCCTCATGCCACTCCCCTACATGCACGATTTCTCCGACAATTCGCTGTTGGGTGAACTTGGCCCCTACACGCAAGGTTTTTCCTTGGTGCTCTATATTGCGAAACACTATGGTGACGAAGCGATTCCAAACATTTGGAAAGAACTCGGACGCCCCTATCGTGCAACACTCAGCGGGGCAATACAAAAAGTTTTAGGCATCAGCGAAGATGAACTCTACGATGCATGGAAAAAAGAAATCACGGAATACTACAAGGCGCAAAAGGATTCCCTCGGCACGCTGGTCGAAGGCATCAAGATGACCAAGGACGCATACTGGCAGGATTTCCCTGTCGTGAGCGGAAACCACCTCTATGGAATTTCCAACTTTGGCGGGCTCTGGTTTGACGGAAGTGTTTTCAAGATTCCGCTGAAGGACACAATAAAGACGAGAGACGAGAGACGAGAGACGAGAGATAGTACAGCGGCAATTACGGACTCCAGTAAAGCTGATTCCAGCAATATCATCGACGGAGTGGAAATCGGCGATATAGAAATCGAAAACGAAACCGCAGACAGTCTCCTCGACATCACGGAATTTGCGAAATCCGGTTTCAGGGCAAAAAAACCGTGGTTTGACAAGGGCATTGACATCTATGACGACAGCACACGCGGCCCTATTCTCGCTTACATCAGCTACCAGAACCGCGACAAGGACGGGCACGCCCACTTTGACGTTGCTTTGAGCGACACGAATAAGAACGAAGTTTCTCTCACATACCTTGTTGACGCAGTCTATCCGTCGTTCAACAAGCAGGGAACCGAAATCGTATTTGTGCGGCGCGAACCGTTCAGCACTCGTTTCGTGTTGAGCAAAGTTCCATTCAATAGCGACTTGAAGAACGTCTCTTCGGAAGACCCCATCGACATATTCAAACCGGATTCTTCCGTACTTTACTACAACATTTACGCTCCCAAGTTCAGTCCGGACGGCAAGCGTATCGCGTTCAGTTTCTTTGACGATGTCCAACGCGGCATTGCCATCATCGATTCGAATGGCAACAACTTCAAGGTCGTCAGCACTGCAGGTTATGACGAACGCGATGTCGAATGGATTGACGACAACAAGATTATCTTTGCCAGCAACAGGAACAATATTTTCAACCTTATCGAAAAGGACTTGAACACAGGCAAAGAACGAGTACTCACGAACGTTGTGGGTGGTGCATTCACTCCAGTACTTGCGGGCGACACGCTGTACTTTACGCAATACGACAAGGATGGATTCTCGCTCTACAAACTTCCGTACAAGAAAGAAGCCGAACCAGTATTCCGCGACAGCATAGTCGTTTCGACTCGCGACAGCGTTTTGCAAATTGCTGACACGATTCAAGTTGCCTGTGCAGATACCGCAAAGGCTGCAGATGACACGACGAATGTCAAAACGGTAAACGCCTCGGCCACGACAAGCTCCACCGATTCCGCCAATTGCTCGGTTCCGCAAGTCATTTTACGCAAGGACGTTATCAAAGTCGAAGTACGCGACACCATCAAGATCGCCGTTACCGACTCGACGCAACGCGAAATCAAACTCTACGGAACGATTCCGCCTAAAGTACATAAGGAAATCGAGCTCGTCGATCGTGAATTCGCAGGCGCAGAACGCAACTACAAACCTATACCGAACGTACCCCTGTTCGTCCCGATTTTAAGTTTTACCGAAAACGCCCCGAACTTGACCGTCTTTGGCGAAGGCGAAGTCAAGGCGAAACTCGGCCTCGCAGTCGTTATCAGCGACGCGCTCAAGAAGAACAACGTTCAAATCGGGCTTCTACTTGAACTCGGCAAGGGAATCGATTACATCAATAGCGACGGTCTTAATCCCGAACAAGAAAAAGAATTCTTTATCGCATGGGATAACCACAGCACGCCTCTTGACCTCGGACTTTCGTACAGCTACGCGAATTACACCAGCAAGGATACCGTCCGCTACGAAGATGTCAATGCCCACGGCGGCGATAGCCTCGGCATGAATCATTATGCCATTTCGATGCAGGCAATCACAGGAACCGCAGGCTACAGCATTTTCAAAACGATTGACACTTTGCAGGCCGCCATCAGTTACGACTGGGCCGATTTCAACCTCTATGAAGACAACTTCTCATGGACTTATCAAAAGAAGTTTAGCGCAACGGCTGCATTCGGACTTTACGGCGACAACGAAGGCGAAGGCGGTTCAGGAATCTCCGGGCAAGGGAACGGGATGTTCCTTTATTACCAATACGCCAACAGTGACCTCTACCGTCCAGGCACATTCGCCGAAAGTTTCTACGTCACCGAAAGCGGTTCCATCAAGCCCAAATACCGCAACTTCACGCTGCACGAATTCGGCCTGAACCTTTACGGAAGCGTACAAACACCTCTTCTCGGAGCAAGGCTGGCCGCAGGCGGAAAGATTACCAACATTTTCAGCTGGAACACGGATGCTCCCGAAGATACGCTGGACTCCTACTACTACACGCCGATATTCCTCGACGGTTACCCTTACTTGCGCAGCTCCGAAGACTACACCCGTGCAGGCACAAAAACCGCCATGGCAGAGCTCCATTACCTCTACCCCATTTACGACGATTGGAGACATGATCTTTGGATTTTATCAACTCGTAGTTTGTACGTAGATTTGTTTGCTCAGATGGGAGCAGCCTGGAACGGCAAATTCTTTACTGATAAACTTACAAAGCATGAATTTTGGGACCGTTCTGTGGGCTTGAGTTTCCGCATGAGCAATAAAATTTGGGGAAATATTCCACTCGATATTTCGCTTACGTTCGCCCGCGCACTCAGCCGTATTGACGAAGACGAAGATTTACGCGGAGGCTACAAACTGAATCCGATTGGTCTATCGTTTTTGCCCAAGAGCCTACGCCCGACGAGAATCAAGTTTTCCATTGGAATGGGATTTTCGAACAGTTGGCAATAGACAAATGGCGGCGTGAAGGCCGCCGTTTTTAATAGTAATAGCTTGGAGTTTTCTTGGATTCGCCGGGGAGTAGTTGGCCGGGGCTCGTGCGCTCGGCGTCTCGGCCTTTAAAATTGGGATTGAGCTTTTTGATGTCACGCGCTTTGACTTCCGCCTGAACATCTAGCAAATGACGCTCCCATTCTTGTATAGCCCCATCCAGTTCCACACGAGCATTCAGCATCAGTTCCTTGAGCTGCATGAGTTCTAGCATGCGCTCGCGTTTCATAATCCAAAGTTCTTCTTCTTCGGGCATGCGTTCGATGTTGAACAACAAGTTCAAATATTTTTCTTCTGCTTCGCGATACGCTTTGTACGTATCTTCATAGACGAGGTTACGGTCATCGGCCATCGTCTGCTGCGACGACACGTGGGTCGCGCAGCCAACAAAGCTACACGCAAAAGGGATAAGCAACAGAGATTTAAAACGCATGAGATTAAAGTACAAAAAATGGAAAGAACGAAATTGAGGACCAACCTCACAGATTAACGGCTCAAAGCGATTATAAGTCGCAAGCCCTTATTCTGCGGCTTCGGGCACATCGCGCTTGATGTTGTAAAGTCTCTCGTACGAGACATGACTCGTAAACGTGACCGAGTCCTTCGTCTCAGGATGGACCATCGTATGCGTTCCAACCTTGACCTCACGTTCCTGACATGGCACGCCAGTCTCAGGTTCAATCATGACTTCGTACTCGGTGCGATACTCGCCCTTGTGACCAGCCGTATAGAGCTTAAACTTGTCCGGGACGATTTTGCTCCCTACATGCTGCTCCCAAATGAAATACGGGAAGCTTTCTGTTTCCTGCAGATAAACCACATAATCCAAGCACTTGCGGTGGTCGCGGTTCGTAAAGCCCTTCGTCACGACGGAATCTATTTTGATAAGGGCAAAGTTCAACCGCCCCTGCTGCTTGAGAAGTTCTGTCACATTGCCTTTCACGGGAACAACGCCCTTGAGCAAGTGGCCCATTTCCCAGCGATGCTTTTCCAATCGTTTGAGGTGGGGCTTGAAGTCGGGGTTCAGGAGCTGGGCGCGCCAGCGGGTCGGCATCGGGATATGAGCAAGCAACGTATCGTAGCCGTCATCAATTCCTGTGAGCGTAGTCACATTCCGATCGACAGCTGTAAGGTTTACTTCCTTGATACGCCAAGCGAGTTCAGTCGGCATAAAATTCTTGAGGTATCCGCGGGACTTGTCGATGACATAATTGCGCTTTACAAACGTCGTATCGCCTTTCATAGAGTAGTTCACATCAGCATACGTCGCCGTAATCGTTCCCATTTTTTCTTCGCCCTTCAAATCCAGAGTCGCATAATAGCTTTCGGTATATAGTTCGAGCGTGACTGGGTCATTTAATTTATAGTCAACAGACACTTCGGATTCACCGCAAGCGCCAAGCATTGCGGCCACAAACATTCCACTCAAAAATTTTATTTTATTCATCAAAACAACCAATTATTCATTGACAATTGTAAGTTCTTTTAAAGCAATCACTCCCTTTTCGGACGATACTTCAACAACAACTGTTCCAGGCGCCTTGAGTTTCGTCATTTCGCGGGCTGTTGCATAGCCTCCACGACGTGAGCGAGCTTCAAGCGTAAAGGCTTCCATTTTATCCGAAACACGGAAATCGTGTTCCCAAAGCTTTTCGCCCTTTCTGGCAAGCGTTCCTTCGTAGAACGCAAACTTTAACGTGTTAAAGTCAAAACCAGTTCCGTAACGTAACTGGATGATGAGTTCGTCAGCCATCCTAAATACGCTACCTGTATCGGCGACATAGCCCACAGCCGGATTCCATTCGCGACCGCAAGCAATCACAGGCTCTGATTTTGAACAACCCGCAAACAAAGCACCCATAGAGAGTGCAGCTAACATAGCGACTTTTTTTGTTTTTTTCATGGCATTGCCCTCTTTTTTCCCAACAGCAATTATTAAGTTAGCAAAAAAATTAGCGGTCAAGTACAAACATCATCTCAAGATGGGGCGTTTGAGGGTAAAAAGCGAACCCTTCGGCATGGGAAAGGGAAAATCCGGCCTCAGAAAACTTCGAAAAGTCGCGTGCAAGAGTCACCGGGTCGCACGAAACGTAAATTAAACGTTTCACAGAGCTTTTGACGATAGCGGTTAGTGCTTCTTTGGGCAGCCCCGTACGCGGAGGATCGACGATAAGCGTCGCGGGAACATTGACCACATTTTCAAGCAGCCAATCTTCGGCCGGCGCAGAGATATTTTCGACTTCGGATGATGCCGGAACTGCCGTGGCCATAGACAAATTAACGTTCGCATGTTTCAAGCAACCTTCTTCGCGTTCGACGGTCGTAATCTTTTTGAATTTGTCCTGTAAAATGCACGCAAAAAAACCGACACCACTAAACAAGTCAATCAGCCAATCGTTAGTTGATTTTCCGCTGGCAAGCCCTTCATCAACAGCGTTGCGAACAGCATTGACAAGCTTCGGGAGGAGCCCCAAATTGCTCTGGAAAAAGACGGATGCATCGGCTTCTATCTTGCGGCCAGCAATTTCAACATGGCTCACGGCGTGCGCATCGAATTCGGACTTGCGCATTCCTGAGTAGTAAAACGAGATTTCACCGGCTCCGTTATCGAAAATATTTATGTCCATTTCGCGGGGAAAACGGTCGCCCGCAAACCCACTACTGATGAGAGAAGCGGCAGGTCCGCGCAAAAAAACGTTCAGGCCGTCTGTGAGCACGGGGCAATTTTCAAACGGGACAATGTTATTGCTATCTTCTCCGCGGAAGCCAAAGCGTGCGCGGTTTGCAGAACCATCACGATTTGCAGAACCTTCGAGAGTCGCCGAGTCTGCTCCGCGATTAGAATTGCCGCGGAACACGACGCGGGCGCGGTTTCTGTAGCCCCACGCATTCCCCGTATGGATGACAAAATCTTCGGGCAGTTCCGCATGCGCCAAGCGCCTAAAGTTTTCACGTTCCACTTTTTCAAGGTATTCCGCCTGTTTTTCAGAAGCCAAATGTTGCAGGCTGCAACCGCCGCATTTTCCGTACAGCGGGCAAAGTGGTTTCACGCGATCGGGGCTAGCTTCCAAAACTTCGACAACACGGCCCTTGGTAAAATCCTTCTTCTGGAAAGTAAGACGCACCTTACAGATTTCGCCCGGCAAGGCTCCCGCTACAAAACACACGCGACCATCTTCCAAGCGAGCCAAGCCTTCGCCCCCCTGCACCATCTTTTCGATGCGGAGCGTGAAGCATTCACCACGCGGTTCGCGACTAGAGCCGCGGCGGTCGTTATTACTGTTCGGACGCGAGCCCTTAAAAGGGGAGCCATTGCCCTTAAAGCGATTGTTTCTGCGAAAGTCTTGCATGCAAACAAAAATAGAAATTAAACGAAATAGCGAACTGAGAAAAACCTTGAGTTAGGGATTTGCGGGCTGTTGGAGGTAAGAATTGAGAACGTGTTTTTGGGCAGCCGTATAATATAATACAGACTTAACGATAATTATAATACAAGGTTGATGGATATCGCGAATTATTGAATCTTGAAAAAATTTTTTTGTTCCCTCCTTGAAAAAAAAGTTTATACTTATTCATTGGATATGAGGAGGTGGGTGTGAAAGTCGTTCACATAGTGTTACCCTTATTAATGTTGGCCGCACTTTGTTTTGCAGTTCCTGCGAGCAACGAGACATTTTTCTTGAAACAGCCCGATGGGAGCACCATCGAGGTTCGTTACGTAGGCGACGAAAACTTTCACGCGCTGGTTTCTGCAGACGGCTACATTCTGCAAAAAGATGCACTCGGCTATTACGCCTATGTTAATGAAAAGGGAAAGTCTTCGGGTATTTATGCCCGCGATGCACAAGACCGCAGTACAACGGACATTGAATTTTTAGCAGGACTCGATCCAGAAGCAATCTATCAAAAAATGCTAGACAACGCTCCAACGGAAGAAGTTCTCAACTACGAAATTCCTAAATTCGTTTCACCCAAAATACAGCGTTTACCCACACCTAAATACAACCTAACATTGGGCGAACTCCGTGGAATAATATTGCTTGTACAATTTTCCGATGTCAAGTTCAAAAGTTCGAACCCCCAAAAGCTATACACGGATTTCATGAACAAGGAAGGGTTCAGCGAATTCGCTCACAATGGCAGCGTTAGGGATTATTATATACATAATTCCATGGGAAAATTCACCCCGACATATGATGTTTACGGCCCCATAACGGTTCCTGGCAGCAGGGAATCTTATGGAAAAAACCAGACCGGAAACAAAGGCGCAAAAAAAGCCATTCAAGAAGCAATGGATACGCTCGTCAAGCGAGGCGGAATTGATTTTTCGATGTACGACAAGGACAAAGACGGATTTGTTGACTTCGTTTTTATGATTTTTGCAGGTGTCGGTGCAGCCAATTCCGGAAACAAAGACGCCATTTGGCCCCATGCAGGGAGTATCGGCAATATAGGGAACCCGAAAAACGGGGTAAAACTAACAGACGACATTTATATGAACCGATATGCCTGCGCTAACGAAATAAGCGGCAAGGCCTACAAAAAAGACAGCACTACCTCTACCATAGAAGGAATCGGAACGGTCGTACATGAATTCGGCCATGTCCTTGGCCTACCCGACCTGTACGATACAAAAAAGACGAATCCCCGCAAGCCATTGGGCAGCTGGGACATCATGGCCAGCGGAAGCTATAACTGCCCCAACAACACCTACAACACGCAATGCTGTTCACCTCCTTTATTTTCCGCTTTCGAAAGAATGTCACTTGGGTGGTTCACGCCGACGGAACTCAACGATACCGGTTCCATAAAATTGGACAAACTAGATGACAATATAGCCTTCAGCGTCACCAATCCCAAAAATTCAAACGAAATGTTCTTACTGGAATATCGAACAAAGAAGAACTGGGACAGGGGGCAAAAATCTTCAGGAATGCTGATTTGGCATATCGATTACTCCGATTCCGTATGGAAAAAAGGAGGCATCAACAGCGACAGCAACCACATCTATGTCAATATCATCGAAGCCGTACCCGAGACTAGTACCAGCGCGGCAACGACAGACCCGTTCCCGGGCTCGGCCAAAGTCACCAGTTTCAACAAGTTCATATTCTGGAACGGCGATGACATGAAAATCGCTCTTTCCAACATTACAGAATCACCGGACACAAATTACATCACCTTTACAGTCGATATGACTATCAGATCGTCTTCATCAACATCGTCAACTTCCTCGGTTCTATCTAGTTCTGCGACGTCTTCAAGTTCGTCGATTTTCTCTAGTTCCGCGACATCATCGAGTTCGGGAACAGGTTTGTCAAGTGCGACTGAGCCAAGCTCGTCCAGCTCGGCGCATGTTTCTTCGAGTTCGGGAGTCACGTCGTCCAGTTCGGCGACTTCGTCGTCTTCGGAAATAATTGCATCTAGCTCCAGCGATTATACGACTCCTATTGCATACAAAGCATCTATGCAAAACGTTAAAGTCAGAGCGCGCAACGGGGACATTTACATCCATGCTCCACAGCAAGGCGAAAAAAACGTGCGGATATTCTCCCCCATCGGTACACTACTGCTCGAAAAAACGATGGACGGCTCCGAACTCGTCATTGAAAACACCCGCGAACTGCGAAACGCAAACGTCATCCTGTCCATAATGCAAGGGAACAAACTGCTGTTTACCAAAATGATAGTCCCAAACTAGTCGTTAGCCGTCAGTTGTTGCATTTCATCACGTATAATTACTTGTACGTCGTTTTTGCTATACCCATAATGGAGATTTTTTCTAAATTTCCGCCCAATGGAAACGACATCGATAGTTTTGCCCAATGCACTCACTGCAGCGAACAGCAAAAAGCTGCTCTCCAGCTGCAGGAGTGCCCTCAATAAAGGGGAGCTTTGTCTGGACGGCTCTAGCCTTACTTCGATGGACTACAGCGCCGATGCGTTTTTTGCACTTTTAGCAGAACTTTCCGAAAAGACGGGCAACAGGCTCATCCTCGCCCACTTTAACCCGGAAATCAAGCAGCACCTGCAGGACCTCCGGAAAATGGTGCCGCCCGAAAAACCGCAGCGCGAAACGAACAACATCCTCGAAATGATGGGCAACGTCGGATTCATGCTGCTCCGCGAAACGTTCGAAGTGCTCGTTTTGCTCTTCATGTCCATTTACTGGACGCTAATCGGACCATTCGACAAGGGGAAAATCCACTTTGGCGGCATCACCAAGCAGATGTTCAAGTCCGGCAGCGAAGCCATGGGCATTTGCTTCTTGTTCGTAGGTTTGATTTGTCTTACGATGGCCTTGCAGAGTTCAGTGATGCTGAATGCGGTCGGCGGCGGTTCCTACCTCGCTTCGGGGCTCGGGTTCCTCATTTTTGCAGAAATCGGCCCACTCCTCACGACGATTATTCTAGCCGGGCGTTCAGGCAGCGCCATGGCAGCAGAAATTGCGAACATGAGCGTCTGCGAAGAAGTCAAGGCGTTAAAGTCCATGGCCATCCCGCCGGTGCAGTATCTCGTAGTCCCGCGGTTCATCGCTTTAAGCGTCACGACGCCGATTCTTTCGTTCAGCGCGTCCATCGTCGGTAGTTTTGCCGGATTCCTCATTGCGTATTTCTTCTGCGACATTTCTTTCTCGAACTACATGATGGGGCTGCGCGACGGCATCGACCCGATGACGTTCCTCAAGAGTACCATCAAGGCGCTTGTGTTTGGCTGGATTGTAACGCTCATCGCCTGCAATAAGGGGCTGAACGCCCACGGCGGTGCAGAGGCGGTCGGTAAAGCGACCACGTCCAGCGTTGTGGCTGCGATTTGCACGATTGTTGTTTCTGACACCCTTTTCGCCTTCATTTTCTACTAGAGGTCAATATGGACGAAATTCTGAAAGTTGACCATTTGAAGGCAAGCTACGGCAGCGAGACGATTCTGAAGGACGTTTCTTTTGGCGTGCGCAAAGGCGAAATCCGCATGGTGCTCGGAAGCTCCGGTTGCGGTAAATCGACGCTACTGAACAATGTGCTCAAGTTCATCAAGTCGGACGAAGGCACGATTACGTACTTCGGAAAATCGTTCGGCCCCAAGGAAGGCCTCGACAGCGAGACCCGCATGCGTACCGGCGTCCTCTTCCAAAGCGGAGCACTCCTTGCAGACTTGACCGTCGCCGAAAACGCGATGTTACCCCTCAAGCGCAGTATGCCCTACATGCCCAAGAGCCAGATGGAAGCAATTGTTGCAGACCGTCTCGAAAAAGTGCACCTGCTCCACGCGTTCCACAAGTTCCCCGGCGAAATCTCCGGCGGTATGAAAAAGCGTGCCGCCCTCGCCCGCGCGATTGCGCTCAAACCGGAGCTCTTGTTCTGCGACGAACCTTCGACAGGCCTTGACCCGGTGACAGCCCGTTCGCTCGACGAACTGCTCCTCGAACTGCGCGACACGCTCAAAGTTTCGATGGTCATCGTGAGCCACGAACTGGAAAGCATCAAGATTGTCTGCGACCGATTTGTTTATCTCAAGGACGGCTACGTGCTAAAAGACGCAACGCTCAAAGAGGGAATGGAATCGGACGACCCGATTCTCCGGCACTTCTTTAATAGGCAGTGTCCCAAGGAACGTAACGAAGAAGATTTTTACAACTTTGAATTTATTGATTGAGTTGGAGTTATAATGGAAACCACCCGATCCGAAAGAATTAAACTAGGCGCATTCATGCTCTTTTGCGGAGTCCTTATTTGCGTGTTCCTAGGTTACGTGCTCAAGCGTTATCTGAGCGAGCAGTTTGACAACTACTACACCATTTTCGACACAGACGTAAACGGGCTCTTTGTCGATGCCAAGGTGAAGTTGAACGGTATCTCCGTCGGTAGCGTCACAAGCATTACCATCAACGAACAAAACTTGAACCAGGTTGTCGTTGCATTCAAGGTTACGCAAGGTACGCCTATCAAGGTTGGAACCCGAGCAGGGCTTACGGCTGGCATGAACCTCACTGGCGAAAAACAAGTGATTCTTTCGGGCGGCAACTTTAACGAGCCGAATGTTCCCGAAGGCGGACTTGTGCCGGCATCGGTTTCGATGTTTGACCAGATTACAGGACAAATGGGAGACATATTCGGAAAGGTCAACCCCATTATCGACGGAATCAACCGCGTACTTGCCCCAGAAAACGCCGAAAGCATTACAAAGACGCTCAAGAATCTTGAAAAGACGACAGAAAACTTGAGCAAGCTGACGGAAGATTTAAGAAGGCCGCTCAACACCATGAGCAAGTCTGCGGTTTCGCTGCAAAAGATTCTCGCCGAAGTCGAAGAGGCGAAACTTGCCGCCAAGGCCGATGCAAGCCTCTCGACGCTCAAGGAAAAGCTCGACGCCATCGACACGAAGGGACTGAACGAGAACTTGATGCAAACCGCGGAATCGATGAACAAGCTCACGCAGAATGTTGACGCCATGGTCTATAGGAACCAGGATCAAGTCGGAAACGCCGTAGAAGAACTCAACACGATTCTTGAAAACCTCGAAGAATTCACCCAGAAAATCAAGAACAACCCGTCCGTACTCATCCGCTCCGAAGGCAAGAGCGGCCGCTAACAAGGAGAAATATGATGATGAAAGCAAATCGTTTTTTGGCAGTCGCCGCCCTCCTTTCGGCGTTCACGCTCACAGGTTGTCTCGGCGGTTCGACGGAGCCCTCCCGCTACTACACCGTCTCTGCGGAATCCATCTCGTTAGTTTCCAGTGCGGCAATCGACGCACGCATCCAGGTTCGCAAGTTTACGATAGACCCTTCCTATCAGCGTAGCAATATCGTTTATCGTGAATCGGCTTACGATTTCAAATTCTACGATTTGGACTTATGGGCAACACGCCCGGAACAGATGCTCACGCAAGTTGCAAGCGAATACCTGGTCAAGAGCAACATTTTCAAGTCAGTGGATTTGAAACCAATGGGCAAGCCCGATTACGAGCTCCTCGGAAACGTGAACGCCATCGAAGAAATCGACGAAGGCAGTTCGCAGTACGCCCACCTCGCCGTTCAACTCACGTTCCGCAAAGTTGGCGAAGAATCTCCGTTGTGGGAAAAGCGTTACGACGAACGAGCCAGCATGAACAAGCGCGATGCGCACTCCGCCGCCGAAGCACTCTCGAAGCTCTACGGGAAATTCATGCAGGACGCGCTAGAAAATATTGCAAGGGTGAAGTAGGCGGTAGGCAGTAGGAAGTAGACAGTAGGAAGTAATGAGGCAGCATACTGCGCCTACTGTCATGCGTTGTTATCGTCATTCTGAGCGAAGCGATATAGAATTGCTAGCAACTTGTTGCTTTGCAATTCTTAAGCTCTTTGGGCTAGAATCCAGTCACTGTTTTGAATGACGTCATAAAAGGGACCCCAGCATGGTGGCCGGGGTGACATGGCGAAAGCAGGAACTACGCTTCTGCGAGTTCCATTTCTTCTTTGAGCTTGAGTACCATATACAACGGAACTTCTGTATTTTGAGCAATAAAGTTGGGATCAAGTTTTGCTTTCAGCAAATTTCTCGCGACTTTTTCTCGTTCCATGAACTTGTACATCGCCCTGTCTATGGATTTCATCTCATCCGTCATAAGATACCTCGAACTAAAATTACTCAATTTTACCTCTTCCTGCAATACCTTGAATATCGGGTCCGATGAGAACCCGCTGAAATCGGCCTCGCGATTGAGCGTGTCGATGGCACGGAGCCACTGCGCAAGGCGGCTACAATCAGTCGCAAACGATTCGGCATGCTTGAAGAACTTGTTCACCTCGACGACCGTGATGGCAAGCTGGTCGTAATAGAGCAGCATCTGCTGGTTGTAAAGCTGCACCCTGTGGCGGTATTCCCGTGACAAGCGCCAAGGATACGCATCAGTGTCCTGGCCGTTCTTGTCGGCGTTCCTGAGCCTGTCGAGGAACCGGGCAAATTCTTCTCTAGTCATAAGCGTCCTTATTCTAGGTAGAGAAAGCCCTCTACCTATTATATTAACACGCTTTTTTCAGGAATTTGGTCTTAAGATTTTGTGTAAAAATTTGTTATAAGAAAAGGCGACCCCGGCATGCTGGCCAGGGTGACAATGCGATGGAAGCCGTCATGCAGAGGCGAAGCCGAAGCATCCAGTTAAG
>JAGCPZ010000067.1 GCA_017965445.1 Fibrobacter sp.
GCTTCTTAGCAGCAGCCGGCTTCTTAGCAGCGGCGGGCTTCTTAGCAGCAGCCGGCTTCTTAGCAGCGGCGGGCTTCTTAGCAGCAGCCGGCTTCTTAGCAGCGGCGGGCTTCTTAGCAGCAGCCGGCTTCTTAGCAGCGGCAGGCTTCTTAGCAGCAGCCGGCTTCTTAGCAGCGGCGGGTTTCTTTGCAGCAGCGGGTTTCTTTGTAACAGTTTTTGTAGCCATTTTTTTCTTCCTTTTATGTTATTTAATTGTTGATACCTAAAAGATAACTTCTTTTTCACAAATAATCAACAATTATTTTAAAAAAAATCATTTTTTTTTGAAAAATTTTTGTATCAAAAAAAAGGCGATGAAAGAAAATTTAGAGTAAAAGAAAACACCTATTGGAAGAAATTGATTTCTTGAATAACAATACTGCTTACTTTATCTAAAATTCTTTTATAGATAAAGTTTTGTCTATGCTCTAGCTTTTACACTTTCGATGTAGTTCTTAAATCCTTGAACACCAACGGAATACATATCTACGAATTTCGTGGCGAACGGAGGAATTTTATTTGGATGCATGCCAAGAGCATCGTGCATCACGAGAACATGACCATCCGTGAACTTGCCTCCGCCGATTCCAA
The DNA here is from genome assembly GCA_017965445.1 of Fibrobacter sp. GTDB lineage: Bacteria > Fibrobacterota > Fibrobacteria > Fibrobacterales > Fibrobacteraceae > Fibrobacter. The sequence continues at coordinate 631 of JAGCPZ010000067.1, forward strand.
TCGTGGGTGCGGAGACTTCTTTTGTGATTTTTGTGCCGAGTTCTTCAGGGATGTGCTCAAGGACCATTTCGAAGCATCCGAGGCTATCGACGAACTTTGCAGCCTCCTCAATGGCGCGTGCTTCTTCTTCTGTTTTGCCTTTCTGTTTGAAGTTTTCGGCGGTCTGCGGTAAAAGTCCGAGGTGTCCGCAAACGGGGATTCCTTTTTCGTGCAGGAACTCGAGAACGCCAGTGGGAGTGCCTTCAATCTTCACGCTCGATGCACCGACATCCATGAGACGGCGGGCATTGTCGTAAGCGGTTTGCGGGTCTTTGTCGCTCAAGTAAGGCATGTCGGCGACAACGTGAGTGTTGGGGGCGCCACGGCAGACGGCTGCTGTGAAGATGAGCATTTCGGTCATGCCGATTTCACGAGTGCTCTTGTATCCGAGCATCGTGTTTGCAAGGCTATCGCCTACAAGAATCTGGTCTATTCCGGCGGCTTCGGCCATTTTTGCAAAGGCGAAGTCGTAGGCGGTGATCATGGAAATCATTTCGTGCTTGGATTTTTTTGCTTTGATATCTTCTGGTGTTAACATGATGACCTCTTGACATTTTTACATTTTCCGAAAATATAAAAAATGTGTTTAATTGTGGCTTGCTTTCATAAAAGCTCTTTTTGAATTGAAAAAGAACGTCATGCGGGCGGGGCCCCAGCTCGGAGTGGATGCTTTCAGCATCAGCAATTACGGCTCAGCTATGTTTGCACAAGTGCAACCGCAGCATTCGCCTTTGATGCTTTTGACGCCTACGGCGTCCGTCGCTGCGGTTCGGTCATGCCGGTCTGCAAGCAGCCCGTCGCGACACTCACCTTGCAGACTTTTGCGAAGGTATTCCTTGGCCGATGCTTTTATTCTCTCGCCGTAATTTTATTATTGATTTGAATTAGAGTAATATCTCGCTTTGAGATAGTCTATTTAATGATAATCAAACAGTTTCCGTGTTTCGTTCAGGAATTTAATAGAGTGTATTTCCTTGAGGAATCCGATGTGGTGTCGCAAGTAGGTGAGGAGTGCGTTTTCTGTAAATTCCGGATGCTCAATTTGTTGCCCGCAGTGAAGCGCCCAAAGGCCGTTTAGCGTTTCCGCTTTTGCTCGGGGCGTATCGACACCGAGACAATGCTCGCAAACGAATCCACCGGTTTCGGGGAAAAAGTCTGCGGCGGGTTTGTCGAGTGTGCGGCCGCAGCGGCTGCATGTCGTGAGGTCGATATTGTAGCCCCACATGTCGCACGTGTCCAGGAGCCACTGCGCAAAAATATTTGATTTGTAGGTGGCGTGTGGTGATGTCGGAAGAGCTGCCGATGGCGAGGCGTTTTGTTCCGTTTTTGATGTGATTGATGCTGTTGCGGAATTTGCCGAAAGCGATTCTGCCGATGTTGACGAGCGCGCGGAACTTGACGCATTGGCGGAATTCGCATTTGTCGCGTCGGAACTGCCGCAAGCTCTGTCAAAGTCGCGGAGCGCTTGCTCCAGGTTTTCGAATTCTTCTTGCAGCGGAACGCCTTGCGGAGCGTAACGCATAATCATCTCGGTCATGACTTGCGCTTTTGCTGTGCAGAGTAAATCGTTTCGCAAGTCCTTGCGCCAGTCCAAAAGCGTTGCTTCCTTGATGAACTGCAATTCGGTATTCGGATTTTGCCGAAAGACGACTTCGCTTAAGGCGAGCGGGTCAAGCGCCCCCCGGAACGGAGACTCCTTTTTCTTTCCGCCCTTGACGATGAACGAAACAATACCGCATTCTTCCGTAAGCGCTTTGACAATCCAGCTGGAATCGCTGTACGGAAAACGATGCAGAACAATGGCACGAGATTTGAGCATAGAGGTATGAGGGGCGAGGTCGCTCGTAAACTCGCTATGAGGTCGCTTCGCTTTGAGGTCGGCGCGTTGCGCCTTTGGTGTGTGAGTTTTTTTCGCATTGAGCTTTGCTTATTTACTCAAACCTCAAAGCAACCGTAAGGTTGCGACCCCATTGCTCAAAGCGACCGTAGGGAGCGACCTATTTCACTGGGAACGGTGGCCAGCCCATCGCTTGTCCGCCAACAACGTGCAGGTGGATGTGGAACACCGTCTGGCCCGCGTCGGCCTTGCAGTTGAACACGAAGCGTGCGCCGCCCTCTTCGAGGCCGAGGTCCTTCGCGATAAGCTGTGCGCGGTAGAGCATCTTGCCCACGAGTTCGCAATCTTCCGGCTTCATGTCCATGATGGTTGCGATGTGGCGCTTCGGCACCACCAAAAAGTGCACCGGAGCCTGCGGGGCGATGTCATAGAATGCGAAAACGTCGTCGTCTTCGTAGATTTTCTTGGAGGGGATTTCTCCCTTGATGATTTTGCAGAAAAGACAATTTTCACTCATAGTATTATAAATAGTAGTAAAAGTTTTAGTGGTTTATGTTGCCGATATTCAATTGGGCGATTGCTTTCTCATTCAATATAGGTTGTTGAATCAACTTCATGTAGATGAGCAGGGTGATAATTGCGAATATGTCGAAGAGTACTTTGAAGATAAAGACGTACCTTATAATAGGGAAGAAAAAACTCGTGAAGACTAAAAAAGCCCAAAATTGGATACTCTTTATCATCCCGAGTGTTAGTAAAAAGAACAGGAAAAGAAAGGTGGCTGGTATGAGCGGGGTCAAAAGAAGGAACGTTGGTATGGGTGCGGAATAGATACCATGTTCCTCAAGAATCTTTTTTTGTTGTGTGAGGATGTCCTTGAAAATGAAAAACGTCATGAACTGGCCGATGCAGGGAAATAGCGACCCGATAGTGGCATCCTTTGGAAAAAATCGTGTTTCTGTCCATTTGCGAAGGTTTCTTAAAATATGGTAAAGCCATTTGCTATAAATTGAGGCTGTTGAAAACAACATGAAGAATATGAATAGGGATAGGATTGGATATATAATAAGAAATAGATTGTCCAAAAAATGGGAACCTAAACTGAGTGTTGTTATCCCCATCATGAAAATGAACAAATCGGCCAAGATAATTGTTTGAATCGTTTTCTTTGATTTGTCAACCAGTTTTTCACCACGCAGGACATTCTCTTGAAAATCCTTGTCGAGAAAATCTTGCGCGTCTTCGTATTCCCTTCCGCATTTCTTGCAAATCATAAAAAACTCTGATGGATAATATTAAAACAAATCCTCTAGTGTTATCTCGTTTTGAATTTCGCTCCATGCGGCGTTCTTGACGAGTCCGCATGGAGTTACGAGTGTCAGGTAAAGCGACTTGCGCGTCTTTGTGACTTCGCGGAATGCTTCGCGGCGTTGCTTTAGATATTCCATATATGCGGATGTGATTTCGTAAGGCTTGCTGGAATATTTCATTTCGCAGAGGTTGATGACTTGGTCGCGGCGGTCGATTAGCAAATCGATTTGTGCCCCCTGAGTATCTTTGTCGCCTTTGTAACGCCAAGAACATACATCGCTTTGAATTCCTGAAATTCCAAGTTTATGCTTGATTTGGTCGATGTGGTTTAAACAGACTTGTTCAAAGGCGTAGCCGCTCCATGCTCTGCGGCTTGGAGAATCTATCATGTTGCTCCATCTGTTTTTGTCTCCACCACGGTAATTTTTAGCGTAGCGTAGATAAAACAACGAATAGAGATCCACAAGCTGGTACATGATATCTTTAGCTTTTTTCCCGAAGGCGGCGTAACTGCGAATAAAGTCGCAACTTTCAAGATTCTCTAACACCTCCGTTAGCACACCGCTATCCGAAATTTTTAGAGCGGCGACAATTTCAGAACGAGTCATCCCGATTGTCTTTTTGGCGAGCAATTCGACGATTCGCTTATACATCATAGAATCGTTAAACAGGGACTTGAAAAGGAATCCATATTCTTCGGCGAGGGGCGCATTGGATGAAAAAAATAGTTCGTCTATATTTTGCGTTGCGCTGAGACCTTTTTTCAGCATGTCCAAGTAGAACGGTGTGCCGCCAAGGCACATGTAGGTCTCTAGAATTTGTTGCCTAGAATATGGCAATCCTCTGGACTTTACAAAGTCTTCCGTTTCTTTAAGGGTGAAGGCTGAAAGGTGTATTCTCCTTGTAACGCGATTGTGAAGACCGCCCTTGTTGCCGAGTAGCTTGTTTGTCATCCACGATGTTGCGGAACCACATACGATTAGTTTGAGGTTGTCTTGCCGGGAACCCCAGCTGTTCCAGAAATATTCAAAAGCATTCAAAAATTTTGAGCGGGGAGTGTCTAGCCAAGGGAGTTCGTCTATAAAGACGATTATGGATCGCCCTTTGATGCTGGCTAAAAAGTTTTGTAGTAAAGAGAACGCCTCGTCCCAAGAACTTATGGTCGGGACGAAACTTTTGGAGTATTCCGCAATTTTTTGGCAGAAACGGCTCAATTGTTCTTCTTTGCTTGCACCATACGATCCTGTGCAATAAAAGTCAAACTTGTCGTTGAAGTATTCACGAATCAAGAACGTTTTCCCGATGCGGCGGCGACCATAGACCGTAATGAATTCGGGCTTTCCGGAACGGACGCAATCTTCGAAAAGTGCTTTTTCTTTCAATCTTCCGACAATGTGTTTTTCCATAAGAACCTCTAGTAGTATTACGAAATCTACTAAAAAAATAGAGATTTCGCAATAGTTCGTTTTCTGAAACATTACGAAAAGTGACAAAAAATATGAGATTTCGTAAATGTTCGAATTTTGAAATGCTACGAAATGTGTTTAAAAAAGTGAGATTTCGTAATGGTTCGGCTGAAATTTGAATGTCCGTAGCTATGGCGGACGCTTTTCCTCGCTTGATGTGAACGATTCCGTATCCCGTTCTATCGCCGAAACAAAAATATTTTTCGTATCTTTAATCCGTAATGGTTTTCTTTGGTAAAATAGTAGCAGCAATTTTTGCGTGGAGCGCTTACGTGGTGCTTCGGCTTGTGGGCTGGAAGCGTAAAACCGTTTTGGCGAACGCGAAGCATGTGGCTTCACCTGTCAACTACGATGAACTTTTGCTTAACTTGACGTGTCATGCGGGCGAATTGCTGTTTTGTTTTGGCATTTTCAAAAAGTTGCCGCATGATTTTTCTGCTTACCCGTGTTGCGTGGACGGCTGGACTTTTGACATTGCGGAAGGTTCTGCGCCAGTGCTCGAAAAAATGCGGAGTGGCGGAATCTTCTTGACGGCGCATTACGGCAATTACGAAGCGATGGGGCCGTGGCTCTGTCGCCTTGGAATCCCGCTTGTGGCAAGCTACATTCCCGTGAAGCCGACGTGGCTCAACAACATTCTCGAACGCAAAATCCGTGCGGTGGATGGTCGGAGTTATTCCGTGGATGCCCGGACTCCGCGTGACTTTCTGCGGATTCTGAACGAAGGCAATCTATTCTGCTTGCTTGCCGATCAGGACTCTCGCATTCCGAGCGCACTCCCGGGAACTTTTCTCGGTCGCCCCGCGAACGTGAATCCGCTGCCGGATTTTCTGCTCAAGCATCGTCCGCAAACACCTGTTTTTATCTGCTGGATGGAAGAAGTTTGCGGAGTCCGCGTGCTCCATGCGATTGAGATGGAACGCGCGCAGGTCGCAGATTCCGCGCAGTTCGAAATGAAATCTGAAAATGCTCCGAGCATCGCCAATTCCGCGCAGTTTGAATCTGCATCCCCGTCGCATCTCGCATCCCCGGCGCAATCCTCACCGAGCGTCGTCAACACTCAATTCAACAAGTGGCTCGAAGAACGCATCGCCGAAAATCCGAATCTCTGGTACGGTTTCACGCACCGCCGCTTTTACAGCCAAAGTCCAACGATTTATTAATCGCATACTGCTTTTTTCTTCCTGCTAGTCTCTTTTTTATTAGATTAACAACTACTAATAACTATTGACCAACGACTAATCTCATGACTTGGACCCCGCACGAAAATAAACCATTACTAGTCCGTTTTTCGGAATGGTTAGTCGAACCGGACGAATGGCCCGCTTGGGTGCAATTCTTCTTGTTGCCCAAACCGCTTGGTCGCGAGAATTTTTTTGCAGTCCGCGTTGTTCTGCTGATTGCCATGGCGTTCTTTACGCTACAGGCGTTTTTCAAGGGCTATGAATCCTGGATTGCCCAGTTCCTGCACAACCTAAACCTTCCCGTTCACGAGACCGGTCACATTGTTTTTAGAATCTTCGGGAGTCCCGTGATTACATCGCTGGGCGGCTCGCTGTTCCAGACCATCATGCCGCTCGTGTTCTGCTTTGCGCTGTGGGTTAAGCCCCGCGACCTGTTCGGTGCCTCCATTGCTCTTTGGTGGGCGTTCGAAAACTTGATTGACGTGGCCCCGTACATCGAAGACGCTCTCCCCATGAAACTTACGCTCATCAGCGGCGGCACCGGTGCCGAAGCCCCTTACGGATTCCACGACTGGAATTTTATCCTCTCCGAAACAGGACTCCTCCTCAAATGCGACTCGATTGCCTCGGCAGTTTATGCGGTGGGCTACATCGGAATGGCACTCTGCGTGTTGTGGGGCACTTGGAGCCTTGCCTATTACTTTATTTATCAAAAGAAAGAGGACCCTTTAGGATTCTAAACTTTAGAATGGAGGGGAGAAAAGAGGCTCTTTTGCCCAGATGGTGTGATTCTCATCAGCATTTGGACTGCATTTTGCGATTTTGATTCCGTAAACTATGATTTTTGCCAAATTAAAGGTATATTAATTCATATTTATTAGAATTTTTTTTGTCAAGGGGATTCTATATGAACACGTCTCGACAAGCAAAAATACGGAGCATTGTTGTTTTAGTTGTCGCAGCTTTGTTGCTGGAGTTGACAACCGCTGTGCAGTATATATCGACACGGCGAGCCATCACTGCGCAAATTAAGGAAATGGCGCAGCGCGATTTGAGCTCGACTAGCCATACTGCTGAGGTGAAACAGATTGCAGAAAATGCCATTGCCGACGTCTTGTCGGAAGTCGAGCGGCTTGTCGCTGCGAAACAACGTGATTCCTTGCATAAAAAATTACAGCACTTGGTGGTTATCCATCCTGAAATCGTTGGAATTGATTTTGCATACCGCGTGGGGGAAGATGGAGTCCACGATGGATACTTTACATTTAGGGAAGACGGAACAAACGAAATCAAGGACACCGTCATAGATTTTGATTATACACAACGCTCTTGGTACCAAGAAGGGCTTCATGGCAATGGGTTCTGGAGCGAACCCTATATGAGTCACTATTATGAAGCGCTGATGTCCACCTTCTCGCGCCCGGTCCATGATAGTCGTGGGCTTGTTGTTGCCGTTATCGGGGCGGATGTCCCTATGCGTGAATTGTCTGCAATGGCCGTTCAGCTGTATGATAATCAGCAGCGCTCTCTGTTGCAGGTTATCCTTTTCCAGTTGCTAGGGCTCTTGGTACTAGGCTTCATCTTGTATCGAAGCATCTACAGTATCCGAAGACTCGACAAAATCGGTGCCGAAAAAGAAATAATCAATAGGGAATTAGGTATCGCAAACGCTATCCAGACAGCCATGCTCCCGCCGCCGATGCCCGCAAGTGAAAACCTGGATATTGTCGGTAGCCAAGTTCCCGCAAAACAAGTCGGTGGCGACTTCTACGATTATTTTGTACGGGATGGAAAACTTTTCTTCAATATCGGCGATGTCTGTGGCAAGGGAATCCCGGCCGCGCTTGTCATGTCCATGACGCAGGCGGTGTTCCGCACAATTGCTACGCATATTGATGACCCGTCCCAAATAGTAAAGGGCATGAACACGATGGCCTGCCGCGGAAATTCCACAGGCATGTTTGCGACGCTGTTCGTGGGCGTGCTTGATTTAGTCACCGGGCATTTGTGCTATTGCAATGCGGGGCACGAAAAACCCATTATCGTTACAGGCCGGACGATGCGCTATCTCGATGTCGTCGCAAATCTCCCCATCGGGATTATGGAAGAAAAGGAGTACAAAACTCAGGAATCCGAAATTGTGCCTGGCGACATGATTTTGCTCTATACGGACGGCCTTACCGAAGCGATGAACGTGGGCGAGGAACTGTTCGGGCTAAAGCGCGTTGAAAACGCCGTCTGTGAGGGATGTGTTGAACGTGCCGAAAGCGGTGAGAAAGCCGGCTGCTGCAAAAATGATGCCGAAGGTAGTGGCGAGAATTCCCGCTGCAAAAATGATGCCGAATTTGCGTCTCCGCGGCAGTTGCTGGATACGATGACTCACGAAGTATCTGCTTTTGTAAATGGCGCCGAACAAAGCGACGACCTCACCATGCTCGTGATAAAGTATAAAGGCTGAAACCTTCAAAAGAAAAATTACCTAAAATAGGTTGCCTATTTTAGGTAATTTTTAAAACTCCCCGAGCGTTTGCGCCGGAGAGAGGTTGTTGCCTTTATTTGCCTTTAGGCGGGTTACCGCCACGGCCACTACCAGACTTACCTTCTGTAGTGGAAGGCCATCCTGCGCCATTCGGATTGATTGGCGGCTGTCCGTTGTGCTTCGACATGTTGTATTACCTCCTTTATGCTGCTAAGGGTGAAATTTTTTGTGCAGTGAGACAATTTCGAATCCAGCCAACTTGAATCAGATACTGACGCAAATAGCGGTAGTAGTCTCGCCGAAAATTATCAAAGGTCCTAGGATCACTTGGGGTGCTTGGAACCACGATTGTTTTGTTTGCTCCTTTCGCTACATGGCGAATGATGACGTGCTTTCCGTGCCTGACGACTTCCCATTGTCCAGAACGTAGAATGTTCTGAACGAAATCGCGGATGTTCTTGTCGCTGGAAATGTACTGTTGCATGCAGTCTCCTGAATGAAACGTGATGCCTATAATATACTCTTGATATACGAACTACTTGTTCGTACGAACTATATGTTCGTAAAATGTAGATTCAAAGAAATAGTTGGTTTCTTCGTGAAAATTTTTGGCTATATTTAAAACCAAGAAAAAAGGAATCTACTATGGCCGAAACCGACATCTTACAAAAACTCAATCAGGCTTTTACTGCCCTCTCTCAAGAACGAAAGAGCATCGTTGTGCCTCTTGCGGAGATGATTCAAAAAGTGGGGCTAGACAAAAAACAATCCTCAAAATACGAGCAGATTCTCAAATCCTCAGGAAACTTTAAATTGGATTACAAGAAAGAGGGCATTCTTGTGAACCGCAAAATTTTTAAACCTATGGAGAAAACCATGACCACCTCCCAAAATACGACAAACAACAATGTGAAACTCCATGACAGAATCAAGGCGTTGCGAGACGCACTTTCTGATGGTCTTTACGAAAAGGATGAAGCGGTTCGCCTTGCTTTACTTACTGCAATTTCTGGCGAAAGTATCTTTTTCCTTGGTGATCCCGGCTGTGCGAAGAGTATGATTGCTAGACGAATCGTGCAGGCGTTCAAAGCAGATGGCGACGACAAGGTCAAATACTTTGAAACACTTCTCAATGCGTATACGACACCGGACGAAGTCTTTGGAAATGTATCTCTTAAGGGATTAAACGGAGAATTACCGGATGGTAATGGTAAAGAAGTATATCGTCGCCTTACAGAAGGAATGCTTCCGGAAGCAGACATCGCTTTTTTAGATGAAATTTGGAAAGCGAATTCAACTATTTTGAATTCTTTGCTCACAATTGTGAATGAACGCAAATTTCATAATGGAAACGAAGTCCAGTCTGTTCCGCTGAAAGCCCTCTTTACGGCTTCTAATGAACTTCCTGCCAAGGGCCAGGGCTTGGAAGCATTGTACGATCGTCTGATTCTCAGATTGGTTGTATCGTTTATTGATGACGAGGATAACTTCTTTGAAATGGTCAATGCGCCGTCCTCAACCGAATTTAAAGTTCCGGAAGACGTAAAGAAACTTCAAATTTCCAATGCAGAATTGAAGGAATGGAAAGAGAAAATTGATGAAATATCGCTTTCTGATTCAGCAAAATCCGTTATTTCTGCGATTCGTAAGGAAATCGTGTCTCGCAATGAAGCAATGAGCGAAGACGATAAGCAAAATGGGAAACTTTTTGAAGTTGGTGATCGTCGTTGGAAGAAGATCGTTCATATCCTTAAGACCTCGGCATTCCTTAACGACCGTACTGAAGTTGACTTGATGGATTGTCAGCTTATTGAATATTGTATTTGGAGTACGGAAAAGCAGCAGAAAGTCGCTCGCGAAATTGTAGAAAAATGCATCCAGCAGAATGGCTTGGATTGTGATACCGCCATAGACGAAATTAAAGAGCAAATTGAAGAATTTGATGCATATATTACCGACAATTTCTACATCAACAATCCAGACTACAAAAAATTAGTCACTGAAACCATTGATGGGGAAGAATGCTATGAAATCGATTACAATAATACAAAAAGGTGTTGGATTAGCGACTCAAAATTATTGAGTAATGATAAAAAAACAAAGATTACATCTGTTAACAGTCTTGATGTAAATGAGGATTCTCATGATATAGAGTGTACTATTTATGAAAGTGGTAGGTGGGTACATAAAACATTTGGTGGTTATTATTGGAGTTCTGAAAAAATAAAAGATTCAAAAGTATTTGATACTCTCGATCTTCTTGAACTTCGTCGAACAAAAGCAGAAAAAGATAAATACGAAGTTATTGCTAATAATATTAAAGAGGAAATAAATAAACTTGAGAATTTTGCAAAGGAACAATCTGCACCATACAAGGCCAACCTTTTTGCGGACCAGTATTATTGCAATGCCATCATGAACGCTGTAACCGAAGCGAAAAGAGACCTGCAAAACGCTCAGGTTGATTTAGAAAAAAAACGTTCCCGTTATCATGATTAAGGCAAATTATGCAAACTCCTCAAGAAGCAATAACAGCTTTGCGTCAGAAATTTTCTGACGGCATGCCAGATGTTCGTTCGCTTTCGGACGAACAAAAGGCTTGGTTGCATATGAAGATACAATCGCTAGCCAATGAAGTTTCTCCATCTCATACAATTGCGCAACTTCAAAAAATTGGAAAAAGACTGTCTTATGCAACGGAATGTATCCCGGATGACGAAATGCAGAAAATGGTTGCGTTTGTATTTGATAATATGGCTGAAATTGAACATATTGCACGTAAATAAGGTTTGTTATGGGTTACAAAAAAAATGGCACTCGTAAATTTGTGCAGAAAGCTATCAAAGTTATAGAGAACTTTGTCGCCAAATATCCTAACGGGATTGATGACGTTAATTCAATAGACGAAGAAAGTCAAGCATGGATTGAGCGTTCCATTCAAATAATACGTGAGAATGTTAAACACATCTGGTTTCCAAACGGGAAACCCAAATGGTTCGAGTCCTTGCGTGGTTCTAGAAATACAACCTCTCACCAAACGGAATTTGCTGATAAGAAAACATTTGAACCATTATGCAAGAAATTCTGTTCTAGCGTTAGCGATATCTTAAGAGATGTTTGTGCAATTCTTCCAAAGCAAAAAACAACTTCCAAGAAAAAACGCAAATTTGAGAGCTTCGCGCCAAGCAACGCATTTGGTTCCGAAGCGGACAGAAAACAGCTTATTGACGCAATGGAGGATATGGCTTCTCCTGTTGAACCCACTGATATTAAGATTGAATTTCCCCAGAACAATTACGCCAAGCTCGCTGAAGAGACTTTTTCAGACATTCTTGACCACGATGACATTAAGGATTACATCCAATCTCATGAAGGAGTCTCTGAAAATATCCAAACGGATATTCTTGAATGGCTGCAGCAAACAAAGGAAACACTTGACAAGGAAGATCCTTTCCTAGACGAATCTATTTTTATACAACAACAAAAGAAATTATCTGCTATAGATGTTGCTACAGATTTAACGAATGAGAATTCGAAAATCCAATACCACTATAGACGATTGCCTTCTGTAAGCGAATCAAAACGGGGCTCAATTGCTCCAAGCAACCTTAATTTTAATTTCTATAAGAATCAGTTTGCGGAACAGAAAAAAGAGCCGAAAAAGGCTGATAAAGATAAAACGTCTGTCCAATGGAAATCCATGGAACAGCTAGAAGTTCTTCGTAGGAATTTCATAGGTGACATGGAAAAAAGCTTTATTGACCGAAAAAACAAATGGGAACAAGAACGTATTGACGAGCTGCGAAAGGTGTTCCTAGAGGAGCTGTATAAAAAAATACAGAACTTCAAGCGTCTTGAAAAACTTCTTTCTCCGTTCATTAAGAACTTTGGACGACTTTGGGATTTGTCTGAAGGAATATTTGAAACCAGTGGCTTTGAAATTTTAGAGCAATTTGCGAAACTCCTTGAGCAAGATCAATCTTTGCAAGAACTTGCGGAAATCTTGGGCAAACAAAATCGTGCGCAATCCATTTTTGAAAAGGAACTTCGCGAAAAGGTTGTCAAAAAAACGGAATGGCATCCTCAAAACGCCTATCGTGGAGAGATTAAGGGAATTTATTTTTCAAATGACATATCTTCGGTCCTGCCAAGTGAATTGGCTTTAATGAAAAATCCGGCTACAAAGAAACTTTTCCAGCTACGGTTTGCACAAAAGCAGCTGTTATCTTTTGAATACCAAAGAAATGTCGCAAGGACAAGAGAAGAATCTACGCAAGAAGAGGTTTCCATCGAAAAGAAGGAACCCAAGGGGCCCATTATCATCTGTGTAGACACAAGTGGTTCTATGCAGGGAACACCGGAAAACATTGCAAAGACGATAACATTCGCCCTGGCAAAAATCGCACTCGAAGAAGAACGAAAATGCTACCTGATTTCATTCTCTACAGGAATAGAAACTCTAGACATGAGCGACTTTAAAAAAGGCGATAGTTTGCAGAAGCTTGTTCGATTTCTACAAATGTCATTTAATGGTGGCACAGACGCGCGCTCGGCATTACAACATGCATTACAAATGCTCCAATCTAACGATTATAAGACTGCAGATGTCCTTATGATATCGGACTTTGTAATGGCAAATCTTCCGAGTGATTTAATTACTGCCATTGAAGTAGAGAAAGAAAAGAATACCGATTTTTACAGTCTTGTGATTGGAACAAGCGGAAACCAGGGAACGATAGATTGTTTTAACCACAACTGGTCTTATAACACAAACGATATTCACGCATCACGACATTTAGTTGAGCAACTGCATTCCATAAAAATGCGCCCCGCAAGCCAAGGAAAATCTGACAATGCCAACAAATAAAAACGCCTTCTTGCGAATAAAAATTCTTGACGGACTGCTATCAGAAAGCGTTGTTCGACATTATACGATGTCGCAAATGGTTGAATTATGCAATAAAAAGCTTAAGAATTCTGGCAACGAAGTAGTTGGTCGTCGATGTATAGAAAAAGATCTTGAATTCATTCAGGAAGAGTTCGGAATAATAAAAAGAACTCGTTCTGGGAAAAATACAATTATTCACTATGCAAATAGATCCGACAGCATTTTCAACCAAGGAATATCTACATCGGAACGTAAATTATTGCAAGCCGTCATACGTACTATAGGTCAAATGGATGGATTAGAAAACTTTAGCTTTTTGGGTCAGTTGGAAGAACCTACTGAAATGCCCAAACAGCCATCCATTGTCTTTGAAAAAAATGAATTTTTAAGTCGGCGAGACCTATTACCCAAGCTAATAAATTTTATTGAGAACAAAAAAACTATCGAAATGGAATACCATCCTATTCATAGTAAAAAAAAGAACAAAATCGAGCTATATCCGCAATTGCTAAGACAATATAATGCGCGATGGTTTTTGTTTGGTCTAGCAATGGATAAAAAGAAAATTTTGACTTTTTCTTTGGAACAACTAGACGATGTCAAAGAATCTTCAAAAAATTTTGAACCATGTAATATTGACTGGAATGAGTATTTTGACGATATGATTGGGGTTTCAAAAAAAGATAACGAAAAACCTCAAGAAATCATTTTCTGGGCATCGAAGAAAGAGTGCGCCTATTTAGATGGGAAACCCATCCACGCTTCTCAAAAGATGCTAAGAAAAAAGAATGCTGATGAAATACGACAAAAATATCATATTCCTGAGGACGATGGAAATTTTTTCAGCATAAATTGTATTATCAATTTTGAATTGAAAAGAGAAATGGCTTCGAAGTTTGGCGAAAGACTCGTTCTTGAACCAGAATCATTAAGAAACGAAATTTTTGACGATGTGAAAAAGATGATGGATCGATATGGCAAAATAAAAACCTTACACTAAAGCTAATATTTCTATCACCTTTCTTTTTTTTTATATATTCCCTATTATGAACACGGAAAAGAAAATAGCCCTGGTTATCGACTGCGACAACGCCAAGGTGGATGCTATTTACGGTATCATGAAAAACTCTCCAAGTTTGGAGAGACGAGCATACGTAAGGCATATGGTAACTGGAAAGCAAGAATTCCAAGGAACAACAGCTTTTCCGTATCAAGAAGAAATAACCTTTTTTATTTCACAGAATCAGCAGGCAATGCCTGCTGAATTATATGTTTCTCGTAATCTACCTTAGCTTTGTTATCTTGCATTTTCAAATTCATTCACCCATTCTTTGACTTTCGCCTGCAAAAGCTTCTTGTCAGGCAGATACAGTTCATAAGCGGATGCATAAATGATGGCTCAATTTCGTAAATGGTGTTTACGAAATTTTCGCGAGTGCTTGAAATTTGGGGTGTCAGAGATTTGACAGACTCTGTCTTCAAATTCGAAAGGTTCAAAAAAATTTCTTAAGCTTCAAGCTGACTGCGTAGCACAACGACGTCTTCCAAAGAGAGTTCCGTAATTGCGACTATTTTTTCATCAGAATCACCGGCTTTTATCATTTTCTTCGCAATTTCACGAACACGTCCATCAACCTTCGCGTTGATGTCATCCGCGAATTCTTTGAAGACTTAGACACTTTTGCGCTTTTTGTCAAGGATCCGAACTTGAAAATGGTCACCAATACAAGGGGCTTAAGGAAATTTCACAACCCAGGTTCCGCGTTTATCAGAACCGATACGAGTAATGTAGCCTTTCTCTTTTAAAATCTTCATATTCTTATTTATGTGGACTAGAGAAATGCCGATAAGTTTCGACATTGCGTTTTGGGTTATTGAAGGATTTTTACGTAAAATGTCTAGTATTTTTCGTTGTGTCTCACTGATATCTTCGACAGAATTTACATTAACCTTTTCATTAACCTTTACATTAACCTTTTCATTAACCCATTCGGCCTTGTGACTTGTCAAAACAGCCCCATCCAAAGCGTCATCAAGCAACACTGTAGTCCTAAAAATATCCCCTTCAGAAAATGTGGGGTCATCGCCGCCATAGGATTTTGCATAGGTGAATAGTTTGCGGACGCCAGAGCCGAGCTGATCGGCATATCCGATGTTGCGGAAGAAAGATGCAATAGTGGGATTCTTCGGTTTGGGTTCCAGATTCTCGGGCGTTATGATTTTTTCGCTAGAAGCACGGTTTGCGTTTTCCACATAAATCCGTCCGCGCTCTATAACGAACCTGGACTGAAACGAACTTGTATATTCGCGATGCATCAAGGTGTTCGAAATCATTTCACGAACAATAATATTACGCAGACTTTTACGGACCGCGTCTTCAACAAAGAATTTGTCGGGTAGATGCTTCTTCGCAAACTCGAAAAGCCGTTCATAGCTTTCGATAAGGTTCGTGTCCACAATTTCCCTGTCATCGTAGCGTTCCACATTTTCACGGCGTAACAGAGCATCTGTGCGGTAAGCGGGGCAAATACTGTGTATGACCTCGTCGCGGCCCAAGAGAAGTGCCGCCGCCAGGGTAAAGCCAGGTTTTCCGGTAGCGTAATCTATAGTGTAAAGGCTTGCACTCTTCAAAAGTTCGTTATCGTTCATATTTTGCCACGGATGGTTGCCTCCAGCGTTGTTTACCGCCAAAAGGCGGACCTTTCCAAGCAAATCCATTCGCAGGTCCTTTTTCTTAAGATAGGGGAACACTCGTTGCTCGGTAAAAATTCCCTGCTTACGAATGAACATCTGCGCAATTTGCGAAGTTGCAGAGACTTTGACATCGGCGTCATTTATGCGGTCGTACACAACCCGCTTATAACTGTGCACCTCGGAACTCTGAGGCACATGAATACGGATTAACGTCTTGTTGTTGTATTTTATGATTTGTGGATCAAGATATGTTGTCGGTTGAAATAAAGTCGGATTATTAGCGACATTGATAATGTTTTTTAGCATGTCGATGGCTGCATTTTCAGGGATTCCCTCGACTTTACCGTTATCAAGGACCCCGAGATAAATGTCGCCACCGAAACGGTTCAAGAAGGCGCATACAGATTCATAAACATCATCGCCAATACGCCCGCCCGCTCGCTTGAATTCTACAGCGACTGTTTCTCCGATTGCAAGAACACTTTTTAGTTTCAATGAAATTGTTTGACGTAAAGTTTCGCTCGCCATAAGGCCTCCTGTGTTTGTTGTTTCTACTAGGAACGCCTTTGCAATATGGCAAAGCCAAATAAAACAAAGGCGCATCATTCCTTTCTACGGAATGACGCGCTGGGATGTAATGTAGCCAGATTTCAAAAAAGTGGCAAGGGGCTTAAGGAAATTTTACATTACTTAAGCAACCCTTTCTTGAAGGTATCGTAGAAAACAAACGTTTTCTCAGTCTCTCCGAATTTGACATGGATATATTTACAATCCTTGGATATCCTATCGACAACGCCTTTGCCTAGTTGCCTATGTGTAACAATAGAACCCGCTTTGATGCGTGAATATAAAGCCTGCTTATCTGCAGCTACAGCAATTTCGGGTGAGAGATTCGCACCTTTTGCATAATCTTCACCATGCTCTACAGCCAACATTGAACGTTGTTGCCCGTAGAATAACTCCTCGTACTCTTTGCGACGAAGCACTGTATCAAAACCGCCGACATCGTCTCCAGCGTGGAGGTCAAGGCCGGTATAACTCAGACTAGAATCTTCGTAACGTTTGAAACTGAAGATTGCTTCGTTCATCAAGCTGGCGTTGAATACATTGAGCGAGCACAGCAATTCAAAATCCTTGACTTCAAGGCCCGTGACCTTCTTGAAAAGTCCCGGTTCCAGCTGCGTAATCACATCTTTTAGGCAACGTTCGCGATAATCCGTCAGATACATAAAGACAGGAACGCGCGTTGCAAACTTGATAAGTTTTTCCTGAATCTGCTTACGCTTTGTCTTGAATTCCTTTTCTTCTTCGGTAAGTTCACGCTTCTGCTTTGGTGTCAGCGGGCCATCCTTTGTCTTCGCTTTCTTGACTTTTTCAGATTTATTAATAATTGTTTCAATATCCGAATTAAGACTACGGAAGCCTTCAATACGCATCAAGGCGTCCATCGCCTCGGGGTTGTCCATCAAACGTTTGAGAGTGTCGTTATCAACATTTACGAGCAAAGCGGATTCCCAACGACGAGCCAAAAGCGTCGCTGAAGTTCCCGACATCGCAATATCAAGAATTGCCTCCGCATTTAATTGCATCATGGCAGAACCGTCATAGGCAAGCACCGGCAGGAACTTCGTAAACTCACGGACACGTGCTTCTGGATCTGATTCTTTGATATCAAGTCTTGAGCTATAACTTGAAATTTGCTTCAGCGCACGATCCAGCGCAAAATCAAACACATAGCAGTTTTCCTTGATAATCTGCGGGTTCCCATCATCATCTTTAATTTCCCAAGGAGATTGCACGCGGAAAGCCGTTTGGAAATATGTTTCAGGGCTCTTCAAATTACGAAGCATAAACACGCCCGTCCAGGGGCGAACCGTCACACCCGTCGTGAGCTTACCGCATGAAAGCGTAATGGTCTTCGAATTGAGCGGATTCGCCATAGCGGCTTGCACTGGTTTAAGAGCCTCTAGACCAATACCCGCCTTTGTCCCAGCACACACGATAACCTTGTAATCGTGATAGAAGGTATTCTGCCTTTGATCTATCAGATTCTTCATAGCGTCACATGCGGCAACATCTGGCAGGAACCACAATGTATGTGTCAAAATATTCAACAAGCGCGTATCGGAATACGGCATAGGCGGTCGTTTGTCTTGACCGAGTTTCAAGTCATCTACACTAGACGGCAGATATGAACCGCGAATCAAATCGAGCCATTTCTGCACTTCATTTTCGTGTTTAAATTTGGCTTCTTCACCTTTACCTTCCGCCTTGAAGAACTCGTTCAAATCGAATTCGTCAAATTCTCCTTGACTTGCAACTTCGCGAATACTTTCGGGAATCTTGTAAGTCATCAGCACCATACGCGGGAGCGCCTTGTATGGATTATTTTTCCCCATCCAAGTTTCCTTGGCACGCTGTTCATCGGAATATGTCCAGTTGAATATCTGTTCTTCGATAAATTCACCAGAATTAAGTGCACGGAAAGGTGTTCCAGAAAGATAGAGATAATATTTCGTCGTTATGGGCAAAAATGATTCATCCATCGCATTTGCAGCTTCCTTGCGTTGGAATTCTTCTTGGTCAAAATCGGCTTCCGCTTCTTCGTCCTCTTTTTCAAAGAGATTTTTCGCATTTTCGCGCCATGCGCCAAAATGATATTCGTCAAAAATGACTAAATCCCATTTTTCAGCGTGAATAAATTCATTTTTTGCCTTGATTCCACCAGCATCATTACGCCCTAACAAGTCTTGAAATGAACCAAATACGACAATCGGTTTGTTTTTATCTGCTTTATCAAATTCTTCGTCTATGGAGAATTTGATGTCCTTGGCATCCTTATTCGAGATGAATTGCCATCCCTTAAAATCTACATGATGATACAAATCATCGGCCCAAGCGCTTTCTACGGCAGGCTTGAATGTTAGAACCAGAATTCGCT
Organism: Fibrobacter sp.; assembly: GCA_017965445.1. Lineage (GTDB taxonomy): Bacteria > Fibrobacterota > Fibrobacteria > Fibrobacterales > Fibrobacteraceae > Fibrobacter. The sequence goes on from JAGCPZ010000067.1 coordinate 19,470, forward strand.
TCAGTTTCATCGACTGCGCTAGTTTATAGGCGGCAAAGGTCTTGCCAAAGCGCATCTTGGCATTCCAAAGGAATTTTGGTGAACTTTCGGGCTTTCCCTTTAATGCTGCCTTAAAGTAGGCTCGAGTTGCTTCAACAGCATGTTCCTGCTCAGGACGCATTTCGAATATTTCATTACGATCGCTATCAATGCGTTTGCCTGTACGCAGTTCCTTGATTGCCGCAAGTACATCACTTTCTTTGCAGAAAAACCACTCATTGCGGTCTTTCCCCTGATTCAATCGGGTGAAGCCTTTGCGTTCAAGAATCTTGTGAACCTGTTTGTCCGTAAAACAGGAGCCATCGGCACTCATTGCCGATTCCTTGAAAAGAATTTTCCCTTTGAGTCCGGCAGTATGAAGTTGCTCCTTGATTCGGTCTTCAACATTACGATCTGTAAATCCGACTTTTATATAGCCTTCAAGTGATTTTACATCAGGAATCGTGTACGCATAAATGGTCGGATTGACTTCTGGGCGCTCTTTAAGAAATGAATCTAGTTGGAAGGATGGCATTAGGCATCCTCCGTATTTTCAAAAAGTTGTTCTATGAATTTAATTTCATTTTTCGTTAGTTTATATTTGCTGTATAATTCCTCATCCGTCCATGGTTTTGAGAAATCCTGCATAGGAATCAATCCAAAAACGGCTTTATTGACGTGCATTGTGCCTTTTCCATGATACAAGAGAAATTTGAAAAACTTCGTATGAATATATGAATAGCAGTTTTGTTGCTCTTTTTTAGTTTTAAATGGTCCAATCAACAAAAATGTTTCTGTGCAAACATCGCCGGGATTACCGACAATTACATCGGGTGGATTGACAGCGTTTGTTGAATAACTTGTTGTAAAGAAAAGCTTGTATTTATCTATAGCATCTTCATTGTTACTAATGAGGTCTCTTTTTATATATCCTTCGGTTCTTCTTGCTCCACCCTTTATACCCTTCACACCATATATATGAACAGAATCCTTATAGGGTTTATCCTTTAAATTTGCAGTAGGATATCGATCAGGTTCATTAAACAAGTAGCCCCTTATGCCAAACGGTTTGACATTTGAAACACAATCATTAAATTTGCCATCTTGGGATGTTTTTTCCAAAATTGTTTGAATACGATTATCTCTAATGACATAATCAAAAACATCATTTTTTAAAAAACGTTTGTTTTCCGAAACGCTCCCATCATTTGAGATAAATGCGTAATCGCATTTCCCCTTATAATCATTTTTCCACAAGAAGTAGCATACTCCGCCATCAATATGGATTCCCGGAAAACATACTGAAGCATTTTCGTAATCAACAATTCTTTGCAATCTTAAATCACTTTGCATTTCTCTTCTAAACGAATCTAAACCTCGACCACCAACCATCCATTTAGAGGGAACAATCATTATCAAATTTTTTGGATTCAACTTTTTTGATTGAGATATAAACTTTTGATAGATGGGCATGGCACTGTCTGTACTTCCGCCACTTCCATCACTCAATTGATACGGCGGATTGCTAATAATCACGTCAAACTTCATATTGAAAATTCCTTCGGGGTTTTCAGTGTGAATCCATTCGTAGGCATGTGTTTCAAGAGCATCACCACGATTATACTCTTCTTGACTTGCGCCGCAATACTTGCATTTTCCTTTTTCCCAGGTGTGATTAATTCGCTTAAATCGAATGTTTCCTTCGGGAGTATCAAATTTCGAAACGGAGTATTCACCATTGGGCCACTTAGAGCAATAAACGCTTCGACGGGACACAAGGCTCGTCATTTCAGTAATCGCAATACCAAACAACTGATTGTGGAAGATGTGGTCCACCGTTTGCTGTAACTGATGCATAAAAAACTTTTCATCGGGAGAAAGTTTCTGTCCACTTGATTTTTTTGCATTAATTTGCTCTATAGCAGTTTCATAACCAGGCATCTGATTCGACAGGAGTCTCTTAGCTATTTCACGAAGGAAAACACCCGTCTTGCAACAGGGATCTAGGAAAGTCGTCTCTGTACTTTCAAACAGCTCCTGCGGGAGCATGTCGAGCATTCGGTTCACCACCTCGGGCGGCGTAAACACTTCATCGTTGCTGAGATTCGCAAGGCAACTCAGCACATCGGGATTATGCTTGTTTATCATCTTGCCAAAGTTTCCTATAGTCTGAGGTGTATTGTTTTAGAAGTTTTCCTTCATCGTTTGGATTTGGATTCTCAAATAACGAAACAGGCTCTTTTTCGGAGCTAGTTTCTCCTCCTATACGCATAAGGTCTTCGAAGGTGTAGTCCTTGCGTTGCATGGTGTTACCACGGATAAAAGCCCATTCCGAAAAAACAATTGGATCCACTGTATCATTACCTTCGGCATCAACCTTCATTAGCGAAAGAGCGTTTCCGCAGACGATATTCCGTTCCAAGATAAACTGAGCGGATTTTTGGGTATCCTCGTTCACATCCTTTTTACAGATAGACTTGTAGGCTTTATTCCAAATTTTAAAGAGACGTTCACGGCATGCATCGGCATTGTCGGTAAGAATATCAACGCCATAAATGCTTGAAAGCGCAAGAACGGAATTACGTTCAAAGTCCAACGGGCTCCGCCGGTACTTTTTCTTGACTACGTCAAGTTTTCTCTCCAAAATTTTCACGAGAAAATTCCCCGTCCCGCAGGCGGGTTCCAGGAAACGAGAGTCGATGCGTTCGGTTTCCTGTTTTACCAAGTCAAGCATCGCGTTTACTTCGCGCTCAGCAGTAAAAACCTCGCCATGGGCGGCGACGCGTTCCTTGGATTTAATCTGTGCCGATTCCGGCTTTACATTCGCTTTACTCAAAGGGCCTCGGATTTGCTCCGATTCCCCGTACACCCGATACCAAACAAAAAGGCGTGGAATCGAATGCACTTACTCATTTCAGGCTCTGGAAAACCTCTTCAACATAAGCACAAACGACCCACGCACAGGGTGCGTGAGTGTCTGCCTTATCCTCGTTGAAGTTCAAAATTTTCCAGATTTCGAAATGAGAGAATAAGAGCAATAACTCAAATTTCTATGCGCCCCTCGCCGTGAAGCAAGGGGCTATGTCATCACTTATTTTAGTAAAAGGGAGATGCCCCGTCAAGCGGGGCATGACAATTTGGACGGGTGGGTCGGGCTAGCCGGGTGTTACGGGGGTGACAAAATTTATGTGGCGAAAGGTTTGGACGCATTTTTTTAAATTGAAAATGACTATGGTGAATCGGAATAAAATTTTACTTCTCTTTTTTCTTGCTCTGCTGTTGTATGGCTGTGGCGGTGAAAAATATATGGAGCATGACGACTATACTGTAGTTTTCGATGTCCGCAAAGACTCCATTTTTATTGACGGAATCCTGTATCCGGATCTTTATCGTGAACTGAATGGAAAACATCAATACGAAACTAATCCGCTTTACGATATCGGGATAAAGCGCATTGAGGAAAAAACACGAAATCTCAAGGAGCAGGGCAAGTGTGAGAAGCCTTATAATGATCACATGACTGTAGGAAATCGGGAAATTAAGATAGAGCGCTGCTTCGATTCTCCAGAACAGGAAAAGCAGGTTCACGTTCGTGTTGATGGGGATGTATCCGGAAGAGTCTTACGGGAAATTTCCCAAGCAGCCTCTTTCGTTTTTGGTGGTCAGTATTCTATGGTTTTGGATCAAGATTTTCATATACCGATAATGAATTCGCAAAAACCAGAATGGGCATATCCGATTCGCCCGCCCAAAGGCATTAAGTGTATCCTGAAAATGTTGGAGAAACGGGATGGCCTTAAACGAGGCAAGGTTTTGTCTCAAGATAGCATTGAAAAACTTATATCATCGAAACGTGCTACGGAACCTCTTTGTAATGATGAACCGGAAGAACCTGAGACCAAGAGCTACATGGAATTGTCCATCGGCTATTACGAAGGCGATTGTGTATATTACGCTTTTTACAGTCGCAGGCCTCCGTTAAAGACTGAACGCCGGGAGATGCTTTTGGATTCCGATAAGCCGGAAGCCATCAAGCCGGAAGATTTACTGAAACGCATGCAATTGGAATACGAACGCAAGTTGCCCGAAGAACGTGAATATCCGATTAGCATTACAGTTGTTAGCGATGCGCGGGTCCTAGAACCTCTGAAAGCTGCAGAGGCCGCATTGCAGAGCGGTCTCAAGATAAGCATCGCCTTTACATATTAGAGTAAGACTATCCATCCCTATAAAGAACAGTGAGTTGTAGTCAGTCTTTTTCTCCGAAAATAAGTATATATTTCTAGTATGAACATTTCTCGGCTCACATCCTGGCAACCTCTCCACGCGCTATTGTGCGGAGTATTTTCGCTTGTTGCCGGGCTGTTCGTCGGCGCGGTTCAAACAGCGTTCGCTGCGGAAAACGTCGATGCTGTTCAAACAGCTTATGCCGCGGAGGCGCCGGGCGCAAATTCCTCGAGTTTGAACGGTGTTTTCGATGCGGGCTGGACGACGGCTTATCAGTCGCAGGATTCCATCACGCATATGCACCAACGCTTGCACGCGCTCGGGATGGATGAAGTCGTATTGCAGTACGCCGCGGTCGAGGCAACACATTTGTATTATCCTTCGCAACTGGATTTTTTGCAGAACACGCAATACAAGAACAATCAGCTTTTCCCGAAGAGCATTGAGGCGGCGAAGGTTGCCGGCACAAGGGTTTGGCTTGGGCTTTATTACAATGGCGATAACTGGTATTCTCCGCCAACGGTTGCACAGCTTGATACGTTGTCTGCAAGAAACGTGCGGGTTCTGAATGAACTGTATGAACTTTATGGTGGTGAATCTGTTGTCGCGGGTGTTTATATTCCGCAGGAGGTGGCGCGTTATTACTGGGACGGGCTGCGTTCTGACGCGACGGCAGAATCGCTTGTGGAACATTTTTTGAAACCTGTTACGGCGGCGGCAAAAGCGAAGGGCTGGAAGGTGATGGCGGCTCCGTTCTACAACCAGAATTTAGAGTCGCCCGAGAAGTTGCAATCGTTTTTCGAGAATCTTTTTGCGGCGGGGTTCAAGCCGGATGTTATTGCCGTGCAAGATGGCGTGGGAGCGAGCGATGCGGGCAAGCATCACGCTGAAACCTCGAACGTGGCCCAGTACGAGCGGGCAGTTGCAGGCGCTTGTTCGAAATACGGCGTTGAATTCTGGGTGGATATGGAACTTTTCCGCACGGAGGATTCGCACGCCCTCGCGGACAGCGCAAGAATCTCGGCGCAACTTGACTCCGCCTATGCCGCGGGTGCTGTGAAAGTTGTCGGTTACGATTTGGCTGTGCTCGGGAATGCGGGGCTTGATTCTCTTGAAAGGTGGAATTTAAAGTCATCGGTGAAGCCTCCGACGTTATCGATTAAGTCGAATTCGCGGGTTTTTAATAAAATGTCCCGGAAAATGATGAAATATTACAAGCTCAACGGTGCGCGGATTTGGCTTGACCGTCAATAAAATATTATAATTTATGGAGAGGAGTGATTATGCGTAAAAATCTTGGAGTGAAAACTTACTTATATCCGCAGCCAACGCTGGTGATTGCGACTTATAACGAAGACGGCTCGACAAATGCCATGGTGGCGGCTTGGGGTTCTGTCAGCGATATGAACCAGGTGGCGATTTATGTGGCGAAGAGTCACAAGACCATGCCCAATATTCTTGCTCGCAAAGCTTTTACCGTGAGTATGGCTACTGCCGAACATATCAAGGCTATTGACTTTCTCGGGATTGTGTCCGGCAACAAGGATGCAGATAAATTTGCAAAGTCCGGCCTCACGTCTGTCAAAAGCGGTTCCGTGGATGCCCCGCTGATTGCGGAGTTGCCGCTGGCGCTCGAATGCAAGCTTGTAAGCTACGATGACGAATCGGAACTTTTGCTGGGCGAAATCGTAAACGTAACGGCTGATGAATCGGTGCTGGATGAAAATGGAAATCTTACCGTTGAAAAACTGGCGCCGGTGTGCTACGATCCGGCGGGTCATGGCTACTATGTCATGGAACGTCGCGTGGGTAACGCTTTCAGCGACGGAAAAGAATTAAAGAAATAATTTGTTAACAATTCTATCAAGGCGGTATTGATATGAATAAAATGATATCTTTAGTTTCCGTTTTTACGATGGGCTTGGCGTTGTCCGCTTATGCGGCTGATGCCTGTACGGACGAAATGGGACACCAAGGGGATAAACATATAATCCAGGAAAATAAAATCGAGACGGTTAAAGGTAGTGCTGGCACTCCTGCTGTCGATTACGAAGCCTGGCTCCAGGATGGTAAAGGTTCCTTGACGTACTGGACTAACGGTACATTCGCCGCCGAATGGAACGGTTCAAATGATTTTATTGTGCGCGTCGGACTCAAGTATGATGACGCCAAGACTTATGACAAGTTTGGGAATTTCTCCGCAGATTTCAAGTTCACGAAATCGGGGAATGCGGGCTATTCCTATATAGGCGTATATGGGCGGATGGAAAATCCGGCAGTGGAGTATTATATCGCGGATGACTGGTTCTCTAAGCCTGCCGCAGAAAATCTTGGAACCAAGATAGACGAATACGAACTGGATGGCGATACGTACGAATTGTGGCAGGAACGTCGCAATACCCAACCTACGATTCGGGGCGATATGTCGTTCTTGCAGGTGGTCAGTGTCCGCAAAAATGCTCGCCAGTGCGGTCACATCGATATCACGGCTCACTTTAAAAAGTGGGAAGAACTTGGTGTGAAATTGGGCGTGCTGAACGAAATGAAAATGCTCGTGGAAGCGGGCGGTGAATCTACTGGAAAAATCGATTTTACTTATTTCAGTATAAACGAAACTGCTCCCAGCAATCTTGGGGGAACGACGGCTTTGCGAGTTCCTGCTCCGTCTTTGCTTAAATCCGGTGCTTCGCAGGTGTTCGATGTGCAGGGGCGTTATCTAGGTTCTGTCGAAGTGAAGCCTGGTGTATCGCTCAAAGAGGCTGTTGCAAATAAAGTCCAGCGGCCCGGAAAGTACTTGCTCAAGCAGGGTGGATCCGTCAGGATTGTGTCAAACCCCTAGTTCTTTTACCCAATCTACATCGGGCGTGACGGTAAGTGTCTTTAGCCCGCAGGCGGCGGCAGCGGCTGTGTTCACGGCGCTGTCGTCAAGGAAAATTGTTTCGGCGGGGGAGGCTCCGAGTTCGCGAATGGCGGTGTTGAAAATTTCGGAATCGGGCTTTTGCAAATGAAGTTCTTGGCTCAAGAAAATCTTGTCGAAAAAATCTTCGAGGCGGTTGCCGTTTGCGTTGAACCAGTTCTTGCAACAGCATTCCCAGTGCAGTTCGTTCGTGTTGCTCAATAGCGAAACCGTCGCGACTCCCTCGGCTTTCCGCAGACGGCGAAGCGCTTCCAGCTTGCGGCTCGGTACATCTAGGCAAATGGAATTCCATGCTTCTTCGATATCGTGCGGCGTTGTCGGAGTTTCGGAGCATCTTGCGGAAAAATCTGCGTCGCATCTTGCGTTAGAGTTTGCGGCGCTCTTGTTTACATTGCATTTCTCTGCGACTTGCTGGCAGAACTCTTTGCTTGTCACAAAACCCAGCTGGTAATCTTCCATCAGCTTGTAAACAGAACCGCCCTGCTCAAGTTCGGCGTGTGGCAAGCCGAGTGCGGCAAATCGTTCGTAGGCGTTTTGCATGCGGATATCCAGAAGGACTCCGCCTAAATCGAAGATGTAATTCTTGAGCATGGCGCAAAGATAGAAAAATGATGTTTTTGTTCTAGGTAGCGCTTGTTTTGATTTCGTTGGGTTTTCCAAGCGGCTTAGAACTTAATTCCAATTGCGAAATCGTTGCAGCAACTGTCGAGACGCCGCCGATGAACGCGGCGATAAACGCTCCGCAGAACAGGTAGAACGGCAACGAATAAACGGCTCCGATTGCAAATGTGATGTATTTAAGTTTGTGGATTTCGTTGCGGCTTTCTTTTGGGGACATGCGCCAGCGTTCGTAGGTGTAGTCCATGAACCCGCAACCGAAATAGTAGGCGTTGATGATGAAAATCAAGATGAGCGAGATGACGCTCCCGACAACGGGGATAAAGTTAAACAGCAGGCAAAGTACAATGAGTGAAAGCTGTTTTATCGTGTTTCTGATGGCGATGCGGATGGCTCTCCAAACGTCTTTTAACGTTTGCTTCAAGTCGAACGGAAATTCTTTTCCTGTAAGAATCGTTTCTGTTTTTTCGGAAAGGAGCGTATAAATAGGCGACATCAAAATGATGACGATGGTTCCGCCAATAAAAATGAACAGGGCAAAGAAAATAATCGGGAGGATGATTTTGATGCCTATCATCGCTGCACGAATCCAGCCGTTTACATTTTCGACGCTTTGCTCGATGGTGCTGTTAATCCAGTCGCCTACACCGATACCCGAAAATATGAGAGCCGTAACGACAACGATGTTCAGGATGACTGGCAACAGCAAGTACTTGACGAGGTGATTCGCCCAGATTAAACGAATGGCTTTGAGGTACGCCTTGAGACCCGTTTTGATTAGACTTATCTTCGATGTGTTCATTTTAAATGCTTTTCGATTGAAATCCTGGGGGATAATATAAAAAAGATGGGGTTTCTGTAACTTGTTGACCTGCTTGGAGTTAGTTGCGTTTTTGTTTTTTCGTGTCAATGTTTTTTTCGCGTGACGGGTTTAACTGTCAAAAATATGACACTTTCTTTTGCTATATTCAACAGACCCCCGAGCGGGGTGTCTGGCAGCGGTTGTTGCCGGGCTTGTGTCACCGAGGGCCGTGCGGGCTGTGCTATCCAATGAGGGGTGTATGGTTCGGTGGACCCCAAATCCGGAAACGGAATCTACAAGTAGGAATCTCAAATGGATTTTTCTGCGATTATTGCCGAAGAGCTGAATCTTGAAGTGTGGCGCGTATCTAAGGCGCTCGAACTTATGGACCAGGGGGGCACGATCCCCTTTATCGCCCGTTACCGCAAAGACCAGACGGGTACATTGAACGAAATTGAACTCCGCGACATCAGCCACCGTCGCGACTACCTCCAAGAGCTCGTCGATCGCAAGGAAACGATTCTGAAGAGCATCGAGGAACAGGGCAAGCTCACGCCGGAACTCAAGGCTCAGATTGACGCCTGCAAGGACAAGACTCTTCTCGAAGATATTTACGCTCCGTTCAAGCCGAAGAAGCGTACTCGCGCAACGATTGCAAAGGAACTGGGTCTGGAACCGCTCGCTCGCTTGATGTGGGCGCAGGAAAATACCGGAAATACGGCAGAAGAAATCGCCCGCATCTATTTGTCCGAAGAAAAGGGACTCGCCGATCCGCGTGCTGCCCTCAAGGGTGCTGCCGACATCCTCGCCGAAGAAGTTGCAGACAACGCAGAATTCCGCCAGTACCTCCGCAACAAGGTCGAAAAGACTGGCGTCATGGTTTCCAAGGTCAAGAAGGATTTCGAAAAGCAAGAAACGAAGTTCAAGGACTACTACGACTTCAGCGAACCGGTCGGCAAGATTCCGAGCCACCGCATGCTCGCACTCCGCCGTGGCGAAAAGGAAAAGGTACTCCGCCTCTCTATCGAAGTGCCGAACGAAGAAATGATCGGTTATTTGCAGAATCAGGTCATCAAGCACGATTCCGTCTGGAAACCGTACCTCGAAGACATGTGCAAGGACGCTTGGGAACGTTTGCTCCAGCCGAGCATGGAAAGCGAAGTGCGCCTCCTCCTCAAGGATGCCGCCGAAGAAGAAGCTTTCAAGGTGTTCTCCAAGAACCTCCAGGACGTTTTGCTCGCCGCTCCGGCAGGCCACAAGGCCGTGCTCGCGCTCGACCCGGGTTTCCGTACGGGTTGCAAGGTCGCTGTGCTCGACAAGAACGGCAAGTTCCTCGACCACGGCATCATCAAGCCGCATGAACCGCACAACGACAAGGCTGGTGCTGCAGTTTATCTGATGCAGCTTATCGACAAGTACCAGATTGACCTCATCGCTATTGGTAACGGTACGGCAAGCCGCGAAACGGACGCTTTCTGTGGCGAAATGGCTCTCAAGTTCAAGGGCAAGGTTCCGCCGCGCGTTATCGTCTCTGAAGCTGGTGCATCTGTCTATAGCGCAAGCATGATCGCTATCGCCGAATTCCCGAAGGAAGACGTGACGACTCGTGGCGCCATTTCCATTGGTCGCCGCTTGCAGGACCCGCTTGCCGAACTTGTGAAGGTGGATCCGCAGTCCATTGGCGTTGGCCAGTACCAGCACGACGTGAACCAGCGTGAACTCAAGAAGCGCTTGGACGAAGTGGTGGAAAGCTGCGTGAACATGGTCGGTGTCGATGTGAACAGCGCTTCTGCTCCGCTCCTCTCTCATGTGGCTGGCCTCAGCAACACGCTCTCCGAAGCGATTGTGAAGTACCGCGAAGAAAACGGTGCCTACGCAAGCCGCGAAGACTTGAAGAAGGTCAAGGGCTTCGGTCCGAAGGCATTCGAACAGTCGGCAGGCTTTATGCGTATTCCGGGTGCCGAAAACCCGCTGGACGATTCCGCCGTGCATCCTGAAAACTACGCCCTTGTCGAAAAGATGGCCGAAAAGGTCGGCGTTCCGGTCAAGGAAATGGTCGGCAATGCTGAAGCCGTGAAGGGCATCAAACTCGACGAATTCTTGAGCGACGAAGTGGGTCGTGCTACTTTGGAAGATATAGTGAAGGAACTCCAGAAACCGAGCCGCGACCCGCGTAAGGAATTCCGTTATGCGAAATTCGATGACCGCATCAAGACCATCAATGACCTCGTGACGGGCAGCTGGATGGAAGGCGTTGTGACCAACGTTGCTAACTTCGGTGCGTTTGTCGATATCGGTGTGCATCAGGATGGCCTCGTTCACATTTCTGAAATCAGCGACAAGTATGTGACGGACGCCAAGGACGTGCTTACGGTGGGTGACGTGGTGAAGGTTCGCGTGGTTGCTGTCGATGCCAACCAGAAGCGCATCAGCCTTTCCATGAAGCAGGAACAGACCGACGGTGTCGCCGGTGCTGGTGCTAATGGTCCTCGCGGTCAGCGCGTGGGTGGCCCGCGTGGCAACTTTGGTGGTCGTCGTGATGACCGTGGTGGTCGTCCGCAGGGCGGCATCCAGGGTCACGCAACCATTGCCGACCTTAAGAACAAGATTGCGGGTAAGGAACGCCCGGGCATGCAGCCGCAGAAAAAGCCGAATCCGGCCCAACCGCAAAAACTCAACTCCCTCCTCAAGAACCTGAAAAAAGGCTTTTAGCCGAGAGTCGCGAAAACAAGCTTGCTTGTTTTCATGACCGAGGCGCGCCTTTTGCGCTCCATAGGAGCGCCAAAAAGGCTTCTAAAGATGTCATCCCGGCCTTGTGCCGGGATCGGTTGTAAAATCTGCCCCGTAACGGTGTACAGAGTGACAATAAAAAGAGGCGAAGCACTTGCGTGCATCGCCTCTTTTACAATCACGAGATACTCGAAGTTGTTGAGTAACCTTTGCGCATTATTGACGCCTTCGGCGTCTATGCTTCGGCTCGGATATAGCCAAATGCAAGCATTTGGCTGCATCGCTCGCCTTGCGCATTATTCGTACTTGATCACGCCGGCCGGGCAGCTGTCAGCAGCGTCCTTGATTTCGCTTTCGTAAGCAGAGAAATCAACGCCTTCCTTCACCTGCATCTTTTCCGGAACGGAGAAGACTGCATCGCAAGTAGCTTCGCAAGCGCCGCAGGAGACGCATTCGTCGCTAGATTCATCGAGCCAAACTTTTGTAATTGCCATAAAATACCTCTTATAATGGTTGAGTTATAAGCACAATATAATAAAAAAAAGAAGCGGGAAATCAGAATTGTTGTAAAACACAGAATAATCTCTGCATACTGCCTACCGCCTACTTCCGACTATTTCTAAATTTGCGTTAAATTTTTCGGGCTAATCCGGGCAATGGTGCCCGCCTTTCGCCTGAGAATTAAGAGGACATCGTAAACGATGAAAAAAGTGGTTGTAAAAATTGGTGGCAGCTTGGCAATCGACGAAGTCAAGTTGGCCGATTTTGTGGCGGCAGTCAGCAAGCTTCCGGCTATGGGCTGCCAAGTGGCCGTGGTGCACGGCGGTGGCAAGGACATCAACGAGAACATCTCCTTGCTCCGAGAACAACCCACCTTTATCGACGGTCTCCGAGTCACGACGCCTTCTATCATGAAGATGGTCGAAATGACGCTCTCGGGTCACGTCAACAAGAAGCTCGTGCGAATGCTCCTCGAAAACAATTGCAACGCTGTCGGCCTCAGTGGCGTAGATGCCAAGTTGTTCGAAGTTGTGAAAAAGCAGGGCAAGGTGGATCTTGGCCTCGTGGGCGAAGTCAAGAAAGTCAATCCGCAGATTGTGGAAGCCCTCTGGTCTGCTGGCTTTGTGCCTGTCGTAAGCCCGATTTCTATCGGTCCTGACGAAAACGGTAAGGCTGTAAGCTGGAACGTGAACGCCGATACGGCTGCAAGCGAACTGGCTGTGGCGCTCCATGCTGACCAGTTCGTGCTGGTAAGCGATGTCCCGGGCGTGATGGACGATACCAAGACCGTCATTCCTGAATTGAGCGAGACCGCTGCCGAAAAACTCATCGAGTCTGGCGTCATCAGTGGCGGCATGATTCCGAAGGTCCGCGAAAGCTTCAAGAGCATTGAACGCGGTCTCAAGAGCATCCACATTGTCGGCTGGAAGGATGCCGACCACTTTGTAAAACAAATTAATGGAGAACTGAACTATGGCACAATCCTTGGCTAATTCCGTTTTTGAAGAAGACAAGCAGTTTATCGCCCCGCTTTATGGCAAGGCCAATATTGA
>JAGCPZ010000068.1 GCA_017965445.1 Fibrobacter sp.
CTAAAATTACACAATTTTACCTCTTCCTGCAATACCTTGAATATCGGGTCCGAAGAGTACCCGCTGAAATCGGCCTCGCGGTTGAGCGTGTCGATAGCACGGAGCCACTGTGCCAGGCGGCTACAGTCTGTCGCGAACGATTCGGCATGTTTGAGGAACTTGCTCACTTCGATGATTGTGATGGCAAGCTGGTCGTAATAGAGCAGTTTCTGCTGGTTGTAAAGTTGCACCTTGTGACGGTAGTCTTGCGACAGTCGCCATGGGAACGCGTCCGTGAACTGGAAACTGATGAGATTCAGGTTCTCGAGAACGGGCGGTTCGTTCTTCTTCACCATGTTGCTGACGTGGCGGGATACATAGAGCACGACTCGTTGCCTGTAAACGGAACCGCTATCGTGCTGGATTTCGATGGAGATGCGGTCGCGGGGAGCCATCCCTTCACGGTCGTTGGTCAGCAACAGGTCCGGCTCGGCGTTCCTGTAGCCGAGTTCGCTCGGGATGAAGGGGTTCACGAGTTTCGGGTGATCGATGCAGTCGGGACCGACAAGGTCCAGGGCCGCGTTGATGAGGTCGGTCGTGAGCGCGATGTTCTTTTCGCTGGCCAAAATTTTCTTGATGCAGGCGTCGTTGTAGAAATAGACATTCTGCCTTTCGTATGATTTCACGATGGCGTCGGTGTCCTGGCCGTTCTTGTCGGCGTTCCTGAGTTTGTCGAGGAACTGGGCAAATTCTTCTCTGGTCATTGGTGTCCTTATTCTAGGTAGAGAAAGCCCTCTACCTATTATATTAACACGCTTTTTTGCTCCGTTTGTCCGGAAATTTTGTGTAAAAAAATATTAGAGGCTAGGAACGCTAATGAAACTGTGTAAGGCGACCCCGAAACAAGTCCGGGGTGACAGAGAAAAGTTCCATGTATGTGATTAATTCCGTGTAAGGCGACCCCGAAACAAGTCCGGGGTGACAGTGTGATAGGTTCTGTAACTGGATCCTTCCGCCTTCGACGTCAGGATGACGTGACCCCGTGATCCCGCAACTAGTGCGGGACAGGCTCTGCACGGGGTGACAGTGCGAAAGCCGGGGTGACAGGGAAAAAAAATTATTTGATGGCAAGCATTGCCGAAATCAGATCATCTGAGACATTATGAGAACGAAGGAACTCCACCCGACGACTGTTCACGGCCTCGTTCTTCTTACGTTCCTGTTCGGCACCTTTCTCCAAACCTTTCTCCAAACCTTTCTCCATGCCTTTTTCCAAACCCCGTTTCATTCCACGACGAAGGCCGGCACGTTCTGCGGCACGGCGACGGTCACCCGCCGTCTTGATTCCTAAGACCTGTCCGATACTCATTTGCATACGCAGTTCCTCTACAACTTCTTCGTCGATGTACTCTCCTAAATATAGGTTAATTTTGTCAACAAGGGTAGCTCTCGCTTCATTATCCATTTTCGAGAGCATCTTATTAAGCGAACCCACGAGGCCCTTCAATCCATCGGGATCGAACGCATGTTTCATCACCAACGCACCAACGGCAGCCTCGATGTTGGGTTCCGCAAGGCAAATCCTGTCGGGAATATCAACGAGATTTACGAGGACGCATTCGAAAGGAAGATTTTGGCCGTTTACCCTATCCTTGTGATTTTCGCGAAAATCCGCCATCGGGTCCCAATCGCTTTGGCCGTTGTATATTATGATGGCCTTCGTATGGAGCCAACAGAAATCTGTTGCGTTTTTGTTCACCATCACCTCAAACGTGTACTTGTATATCTGCGAGAGTACATCGCTTTTGCGGTAGGACTTATGCTCCAACAGAATACCCACGAAAAATTCGGAGCCGTCCTTGAATTTGGCCTTAAACGCAAGATCTGACTGGCCCCATTCCTTGACACTGCTGAAGCTGCCGGGGATAAGTTCTAGACTTAGCATGTCAACGGATGAGAGCATGCGGCGGAGTTTCAAATTCTTGTATTCCGCCAGCCGGAGAAGTGTCCGCGCATTTTCAGGATCGGCATAGATATAGCGGAAAAACGGGTCGTGTTTACGACGGGTTGGCTTTCGGGCAACTCTATTTGTTGTCTTTTTCAAAATTTTCAACTTCTTCTTATTCATTTTAGCGTGTTTATTTTGGGGAAACGCTCCCGTAAAGCAAGTAGATATACCCCTCTACCTATTATATTAACACGCTTTTTTGCTCCGTTTGTCCGGAAATTTTGTGTAAAAAAATATTAGAGGCAAGGAATGCTGATGGAACCGTGTAAGGCGACCCCGGTATAAAACCGGGGTGACAATGTGATAAGTTCTGCAACTGGATCCTTCCGCCTTCGGCGTCAGGATGACGATGAAAAGAGGCGACCCCGTCCCCATACGCGGATCATGACCACATAAGCACTAAAGTGCTAAGTGGTCAAAGAGAATAAATCCGGGGTGACATTCCGAATCACTCGTCTCTTTTTTATAAATAAATTAATTAAATCTGGAATCCGAACGCGGCGTTCACGTCAATGACAAAGCCCTTGTCCATCTTGAAATAAGCCCTGTCGCGTTCCGCTTCAAAGTCGCTAGTCCACATATAACCAATCCCGACATCCACCGAAAGGGCAAAACGGCCCAAAAAACCTTCGCCACCATTCAAGATTTTCTTGACGCCACCATTGATCATAAAGCCGTACAGCCAGCCGTCAAATCGTCCGTCATTATCCGACTTGACGTGCAAATGACTCAAGAGCAGCCCAGCCTCAAGATATCGCCACCTACCGCCAACGCCATACCAGCGATAGCTTTCCTGCAAACCGATATCGTAAATCTTGTAACCGTCACTAGAGCGATCGACCCGCACATAGTGCGGCATCGTAACCAAGGACGATTTTTCAAAAAGCTTCCATTCCAGCGTCAAGTTCAACGACGGATAGTCGGTAAGCCCGTTCGGAACATAGAAACCGCCCCAAAAGTGCGAGTAAGGGGCGATAAAATTCATCGGGTGTATGTACAACGTAAAAGTCGAATCGACAAGGGAATCTTCCCCAGCGGAACTACCCGTTTCCGAGGCCCCGGTATTCACGGACGATTCGGCCGCACTCGCCGATTCCACCGCATCTTCTGATGAAACAGACTCTACGGTCTCGACCTTCATTTGCTTTTTCTGCGATGTATGCTTCACCGGTTTGGCGACAGAAAAAATAGACAGAACAAGCAGCAGAAGGACGACTCTTTTCATACATGCAAATTTAGTTTATTTTTTCTCCTTCATCTAATCCATCGCGATACATGAACGCCATTCCATCCTAAAGTATTGTGGTGGAATCCGCGCTCATACGAGGCACCAAATCGTCCCCACCGAACCGACAGTTGGACAGCCACGGCAAAATCCGGGAAACGGTAACATGTCGTCATATCGAAGAATTTCCACCGGAAAACAGCCCCCACATGCAGGTAGTCAAAATCACTTTCGACAAACGCAGAAATCGACTCGTCAGAAATCCAATGAATACCGACAACGGGAGAAACGCCCTCATCCAAGAACCCGCTCAACATTCCCGATACCGAAACCTGCCGCCATAGATAATTCGCCCCCCATTTAAACCGATGCCTCGTCCAAAAAACATCGCCGGGAACCCATTCCATGTCGATTCCGTAGCCCATGCCGACAGCAAGCCTCGCCCACGTCTTCGCAAAAGAGGCCTCCGAATACAGGTTTCGATACAGGGAATCCATGGACTGGTAACTGACAAAAGTCCCCACGCGATATGCGTCACTTCCAAAGTCGAGCGACAAGTTCCACGAAATTTCGTCAACATCGTCCATCCAGTAAAACGACACACCATAAGCGCCTTCCGCAAAACGCGCAGGAGACGAATGGAACCCACCAAGCCCCTTCGGGGATGTCCCGCCAGAAAGAAGCGATGTGAACGAAGCGCGACCTTCCGAAGCCATCCCTGGCACTCCGAGGAACAGAACAGCGGATAAAACCCCAAAACAGCCGAGCCACCTACGGGCGAACAAGAATACCGACAACATTCTCGTACTCCCCTGCAGAAAAAGTGACATAACCAACACCAATTCCAAGATGAACTTGCACAGGCACATTCACCCACACATTCGACATCGCCGGAACCACAGCTTTCCACACGTAGCGTCCTGCCGAATCTAGCAAGCCAACAGTCACCTCATTTTCAGATTCCACGCGGACCCGAAGAGGATCGCCCCGCTTCGAGACCACCCGCGATGAAAGTTTATACGTAAACGGTGCGTTCAGCAAGACCTGCGAACCAGTTGCATTCGTGGCAGATGACAGCCCCGCCTTCGCATTTTTCGATTGATACCCTGGAGTAAATTCTCGACGCCCTGTCAGCGGATTGAAGCCCGATGGACACGCGACCTCCCCCTTCTTCCAAACAACGCTATCCACGACATCGTTGAGAAAGCAGAGACGCAGCGTGCCTTCTACGTTATTCAAAAAACCAAGCGACACTTGAATCAACCTGATGTCGGGAATCCCAAGTGCTACCCTCAGCGAAGCAGTATCCTTGCTTACAAGCACTGTCTGGTATGGCAAAATCGAATCCCCTGCACGACCCAAGGCGCCCCCGCGGTCGCAAAAGCGGAACGTTTCTAACGGTAACGGATATGCGCTCGCATTGTGGAGTTCCACCCACTCCGGCATGGGTTCTTCGGGACAGTGGTGCACTTCGGTCACACGCAAGGGAAATGTTCCATCCCCCATCATCGCCACCATAAGCGAATCACGCTCGCCGTTCTCCGACACGGCACTGGATTCCTCGGCAAAAGTCCATTCGTTCGTCATTCCAACGCGGTGGATGACTTTTCCTGATTTCGGACGTGGCACCGTCACGGAATCCACGCACGTACCCGCCCAAAGTTTCCAACCAGACTCCCTGGAATTCGGGAGCGTCGTATTCCCTAAAGAGCCGCAAACAACGCCACTCCGCGGCGCATCTTGATTGCGCGATTCACTTTGCAACCTACTTTGCAATCCACTTTGCGACAGACTCTGCGGTTCATATCGCAGCGTATCCTGCGACGAGCCTTGCACGGAAATTCGAGCAGCACATTGTGCCGAATCGTGCACAAGCACTAGCCGCTCCGCATCGGGCCACGGGAACGCAAGAATCTCCTTGGACTCAAACCGCACAAAAAGCGATTCCGCACGAAAATCGTCCATCAGGATTTCGACGTATTCCCCATCCTTGTCCGAAACGTCTTTCGGGTCAGGATAGAATTCAACAAACATCGGACACGAATGCGTGACCGAAAAAAGTGCCAAGCCAATACACGCAAAGGCCGGCACAAAACAGCCATATTTTTTCACGACACCCTCCCGGGCGCGCCCCTCCAAGCGTAAAAAACGCTAGCGAGAATTAATCGACTTCATAGTCGTTAGGGAGAATATAAGGAAGAGGGTTCACCGGGACGCCATTACGCCAGACCTCGTAATGGAGGTGCGGACCGACGGAACGTCCAGTATTGCCCATATAGCCAAGGATTTGATAACGATGTACAAATTGGCCCGGAGTCACGGCGGACATCTGCAAGTGCCCGTAACGGGTCTTGAGTCCGTTGCCATGATTCAGGACGATAAAATTCCCAAAAGAGGAACTCAGCTGGGAAATCTCTACGACGCCATCCGCCGGGGAATAAACCGGAGTCCAGCGGTCGTTGGCGATATCGATGCCCTGGTGCATCTTGCCAATTTCACCCGTCACCGGATGGATTCGCGGACCAAAAGCGGAGGCATAACGGCCGGCAGTCGGAGAAACCGACGGAATATAACGCCAAACAGAACGGCTCTGGTCGATGTACTTGGTCAGAGCGTCAAAAGATTCTTCGTTGTTCTGGATTTTTCCATAAATGCGCCAAACATCTTCGTGCATTTTGGCGGTGCGTTCAAAAACAGGAGAAGTATTGCGCAAAAGCTGCACTTCCGGTTCGATATGTCCACCGGTCGCCAAATCACGGGAAGCCTCGTCCGGCAACGGAAGTCCAAGCTTCGCGTGCAGCATTTTTTCGGCTTTGAAAAAATCCTTGGAAGTGTTCGAAATGTAATCGACAGTACTCTGGATTTGCGTCAGTTCCTTGTTCAACTTCTGACGGCTCGCAAAAGCATGTTTCAAAACACCATCATAAACCGAAGTCGAAAGGATTTGCACTAAAAAAAGAATGAATCCGGTAATCATCACAATCCGCACAAAAAGTCCGCCACGGAAAAGGAATGCAGGAACCTTGACAGTCAGCATCCGGGATGACTTTTGAAAATGGATTGATGTCTTTACAAAATTCATTTAAGGGAAATTTAAAAAAAGACCCTTTAAAATGCAAAGGTTTTAATCCTTCTTTTTCATTACTTTTCAGGACAAATGCGCAAAAAGACGTGTTTTAGACCAATTTACAAGAATTTTAGACCATAAATTTCAGATAACACGTGATAACCGACACTTTATATAGGATTATCCAGGTCTATAAATTTCGCAGGAATATTCAGCTCCGACTCGATTTTTTTAGCCAAAGCACTCACGCCAAAAATTTCTGTACGGTGGTGTCCGCACGAAACCAGGTTCACCCCGTTCTCCTGACAGAATATCGGTACTTCTTCCTTGATGCTCCCGGTGATAAAAGCATCGCAATTCAATTCCATCGCCTCGCGGATTCCCGAGACACCACAGCTGCCGCTACAAATGGCGACGCGCTTAATTTGTTCAGGCCCGTAGAAAAAATGATTCTGCACTCCATACTGGAAAGCCGCACCCATGCGGTCGAGAAACCCGGTCTGCGTTACAGGAGCTTTCCACTCAGCAATAACACCCACAGCGCCTTCGCCTTCGTAAAGAAACCCCTGAACCGGTTCGAGTCCCAGTTTTTTTGCGATAACGGCATTGTTGCCGACTTCGGGGTGCCCGTCCAGCGGCAAATGGAATCCGAAAACGGAAATGCCATTTTTCATCAGCTTACGGAGACGTTCTGCAAATTTTCCGACCGGGAGCTGGCTCTCGCCTTTCCAGAAGCCATTCGGATGGTGGACAATAATGCAATCAGCCTTTTCTTCAATGGCCGCATCAATCAGCTGGTCGCGCAAGCTCACACCCGTCACGATTCTGGTGACTTTATCGTTGGCTTCGACGCAAAGACCATCCACGCAGAAATCACTAAAAGATTTAGGATTAAGCAAGTTATCTAGCCATGCAGAAAAAAAAGGCAAATCCATAAACGCTCCTTGTTTTCACCAGTCTTCAACGGAATTATAGTAATTTAGTTACTAGTTCTGAGTTACTAGTTACTAGATACTAGAGATTGCTATAAGAACGTTTCCATAGTTACTAGAGAAGATTTGGCAATATTATTTTCCATGGTAATTTAATCGGTAACAATAGTCATAGACTATCACGCAACCGTTTGGAGTGCAAAAAAGCCCTATTGGATTGCTTTTTCGTTGCCACAATCTATGCATTTAACTAAATTTACGCATAGAAAGAATTTTAACGGAATTATTTATAGGAGCCCCAATGGCACATTATCTCTTTACCTCCGAATCTGTTTCTAAAGGCCACCCGGACAAGGTTGCCGACCAGATCTCCGACTCCATTCTTGACGCCTGCCTCGCCCAGGACCCGAAAAGCCGTGTCGCTTGCGAAACGCTCGTAAACACAGGCCTCGTCGTCATCTCCGGCGAAATCACCACCAAGGCCGTCGTCGATTTCCAGGAAGTCGCACGCAATACCATCAAGAACATCGGCTACGTGAACCCCGACCTCCAGTTCGACTACAAGGGCTGCGCCGTTCTCGTCGCCATGGACAAGCAGTCTCCGGATATCGCCCAGGGCGTTGACGCCAAGGCTGCCGAAGGTAAAGAAGACGACAAGCAGGGTGCCGGCGACCAGGGCATGATGTTCGGTTACGCCGTGAAGGAAACCAAGGAACTCATGCCACTCCCGATTAGCCTCGCCCACAAGCTCATGGAAGAAATCCAGAACCTCCGCGAAAAAGGCAAAATCAAGTGGCTCCGCCCGGACGCCAAGTCCCAGGTGACTGTGGAATACGACGAAAACGACAAGCCCGTGCGCGTCGATACCGTCGTCATTTCTACCCAGCACGACGAAAAGGTGAACGGCAAGGAACTCAAGCACTCCCAGATCGAAAAGGAAATCATCGAAAAGCTCATCAAGAAGGTGATTCCGGCGAAGTTCCTCGACAAGAAGACCCGTTACCTCGTGAACCCGACCGGCAAGTTCGTTGTCGGCGGCCCGCACGGTGACTGCGGCCTCACTGGCCGTAAGATTATCGTCGATACCTACGGCGGCATGGGCCGTCACGGTGGTGGCGCATTCAGCGGTAAGGACCCCTCCAAGGTGGACCGCAGTGCAGCATACGCAGCACGTTATGTTGCCAAGAACATCGTTGCTGCAGGCCTCGCCTACCGTTGCGAAGTGCAGCTCGCTTACGCTATCGGTTACTCCAAGCCGGTTTCCGTGCTCGTCAATACTTTTGGCACTGGCAAAATCGACGACCGCAAGATCGAAGAAATCGTCGCCAAGAACTTCGACCTCTCTCCGGCAGGCATCGAAAAGATGCTCGACCTCCGCAAGCCGGGTTACGTGCAGACCGCCGCCCTCGGTCACTTCGGCCGCACGGGGGAGCGCTTCACGTGGGAAAAGACCGACAAGGCCGAAGCCCTGAAGAAGGCTGCTGAAGCTGTATAAGACCGCCCGCGGCTCTAGACCGCCTGCGGCTCTAAGGCAAAAAAAATTACACCTCAAACATTGTGGTCCTGGACATGGTTCCAAGGCCACTTTTTTAATGGAAAGAAATTGACATATTCAGCATAATCGACGATGAACGGAATACACCATCGTCCTCGGACCAGTACTCGCCGGAATCAAACGATGCCGAGACGCCTAAGGCAAGACGCTCGCTCACCCACCAGTCCTTACCAACCCCGAGATTAAAGCTAAACGCTCTAAGCCCTGTATTCCCGGAATACTTGTGGCAGTTGAGCCTGTAGCCAGTCACGCCTAGCGCACCGCTTAAAAATACGTTGTCCCAAGTCGGCACGTAATATGTCGCCCCAGCACCGACAAACACAGAACTCACCACGTAAAAATCGTGGTCCACGTACGTCGGGACGCCATACCGCGCTTCGCGGAAGTTGGAATACATCACATAGCCCATGTTCGCATGCAATGCCAAGTCACGGACAACATAATAACCAAGCTTTCCATGTAGATTCATTCCGAATCCATCTGCCGTCAAGGATTCCTTGTTGTCTGCATTTTCAAACGACGCATAGCCAACGCCCATCGCAGCACTTGCAAACAACCCGTCATGCGTAAACGGTTCGGCCAAAACAGCCGACGACACAAGCAACAAAATGGCGATAAGACGTTTCATGATCAGCAAAAAATTTAGAAAAAAAGAAAATTACCTTGCCCAGCTATTGTGGCGTTCTATTCTTTATTTTTACGGGGCGAAACGGCAATGAAAATAAGCACGCTCACTAGCAAAAGGAACGGATAGAACATATATGGAATCAAATTGAACGCGCTCACATTGGCATCCGGCAAAGCCGCAGAAATTGCAGCAAGAGCCACGAGCATCTGTGCACCGTAAGGTAAAATGCCCTGCACCACGCAACTGAAAATATCCAAAAGCGACGCCGTCTTCTTGGGAGAAATTCTGTATTCATCCCCCATCTGCTTGGCAATCGGTCCCGCCATCACGATAGCGACCGTATTGTTCGCCGTAGCAATGTCCAAGGCACTCACCAAAAGACCGACGCCCACCTGACCGCTGCGATACCCCTTGAACACCTTATGGATAAAATCGAGCAACGCAGCAAAACCGCCATGAATGCGAATCAAACCGCACAAAGCGCTCACCAGCACAGCAACGAGAATCGTTTCGTACATGCCAGAAATTCCGTTCCCGACATTCTGTAACAACCCAATCATGTCAAGCGGACCAAAAGCGACCATGATAACCGAGGCCGCGACAATACCCACCAACAGCACCGTGAACACGTTAATGCCCGTGAGTGCAAGCGCCAAAACAAGGACATAAGGAATCAGCTGGATTAGGTTATATGAATTTTCAGCAACGATATTGGCATGTGTTGCAAAGGAAATCGCCGTAATAATCAAGACCGCAAGGATTGCCGCCGGGAGCGCAATAATAAAGTTCACATGGAACTTGTCCTTCATCTTGCAGCCCTGTGTCGAAGTTGCTGCGATCGTCGTATCCGAAATAAAACTCAAGTTATCGCCGAACATGGCACCGCCAATAACTGTCGCCACGCAGAACGGAACGCCAAAGCCAGCCATCTGGGCCACCTCGACCGCAATCGGCGAGACCACGGCGATTGTCCCCACCGACGTTCCCATCGCCGTAGAAACGAACGCGGCAACTACGAACAGCACCACTACAGCGAACTGAGCGGGGATAAAATCCAGCAGCAAGTACGCTGCAGCAGAGGCGCTCGAACGCCCGAGGATTCCAGCAAAAATACCCGCACAAAGGAAGATGAGAATCATCAAGAAGATATTGCGGTCGCCAAGCGCCCCCGCCATAATGTTCATCTTCTTGTCAAAATTCAGCTTTCGGTTCTGCAGGCATGCGACAAAAATCGCTACCAGGAACGCAGCCACGATAGGGATATTGTAAAACCCCATCGGAATCTTGAGAACGTATTCAAACGTAATGCCAAGTCCAAGATAAAGGACCAAGAACACGGCGACAGGCAAAAGGGCAATGGGATTTCCCTTGATCTTTTCTTCAATATTTTCGTTTTGCATGCAAAGAAAGATAAAAAAATTGCGAAACCCTAATTGCGGTAATAGACCAACTTAACAAGGTGCCATGTGAATCCAAGCGATACAAATGGTGAAAGGCCTTTGCCATGCCCAATTTCAGAAATATTCATGTTTTGCAGCCCAAGCTTTAGGCGCACACCAAAGCGGTTTCCCAAGCCCTTTTCCCAAAAGCTATTTACAGGTTTACCGATAAGGCTCGGGAAAAGCGCATCAAAATAAATTCCAAGCCCATAGCGGAAATATCGCTCATGCTGGTATTTGGAATCGGACGTTCCCTTTATAGGCGGAACCTCCACCGCCGAGAACCCTAGATTTCCCCATACGCCACTTTCCACGTATTTTGTTTTCATCCACAAATAGCCAAGTTCAAAATGAGCTCCATAATCGCCGGTACCACAGGAATCGCACTTGGCATCCAATGTACGAATGCTAACGCCTATTCCACCAAACCAATCACCCGCATAAAAATGAAAACCAAGGCCAAAATAAAACATCGGATCAAAATCAGGGAATTTTCCAATCAAGAATGGGTGGCCGAAATCAAAGAACGCATTAAATCTAAAGCCACCCTCCCGCACAACGACAGGCTCGGGATATTCCCTTTGTGCCACTTTTCTCAGCACTCCACAAACCGCAGAGCCATCCACATCAGGTTCTTTTTGTACAGAACGGCAATACCCGCCTTGGCTATATTCGTTTATGATAGCCTCGTCTAAAGCATCATCTAGGCTATCGGCATAAACGAATCCGTTATAATCGTCTAGGTAACGCCCTGTCGAATCTCCATTCACCATAAAGGCATAATCCCGGTTTAGAATTTTAACAATGATCTTTGAACGGGGCGATAAATTTGCAGAATCCGCTAGCAAGCCTGCGGCCTTGTAATCGCCGTTTTTAATTAAAACCTGCATTTTTTCGCGAATGGTCATAGCCGCTGTGGGCTTGACATCATATTTCAAGCGGTGCGGATAAAAGGTCAATCTTTCAAGAATCGAAGTATCCACCAAGGCATAGCACTCTTGCGAATATCCATCCATGAAAAAGATTCTCTTTACCAGTTTAGACTTGTCATCAGGTTCGTTCAAATGGCTCATCATTCTCTGCGAAATCATCCATGAAGAATCTTGGGCAATATCGGGGCCGACATACGCAAATGAAAAAAGTTCCTTTTTAGCATCTTCTGGTTTAGGAGTCACCCATGTCTTAGTCGCCTTATCATAGACCTTGTCCACTCGGATTTCGTCATGAATCAAGAAAAATCCCTTCACGGCCATCGACGAATAGCGTTCTTCAAACATATGCTGGTATTTTTCCGGAGCCTGCGATAAAAGTTCATTCTGCCGTTTCAGCTTATAATCAGACCAGCCAATAAAAGACTTATACACCTCGGGAAATTTTTTTGCAAACACCAGATGGTTCATTCCGTCAAATTCTTTGTGCAAATATTCTCGCTGAATAAGGCTACCATAATAAGCGACCGGAGCCGTTTCCAATTTTTCAGCCACAGTTTGCTTTTGCGAGAATTTATCTGCAACAGAATCAAAAGGAACTTGCCGATATGAGATATATCGACCAGCAAAAGACAGTGCAGCAAACATCAAAAGCAAAAGGAATACACGCCGGATTATCATCGACACCCCTCGAACTAGAAATCGAATTGTACAGGTCTTTTCGTATATTCATGCATAGTCCATTCAATGGAGGCAAACAACCTTATACCAGATTTTTTCAAGACATCTCCAGAAAAAAGACTCCTAAATCCGGTCCTAAAGCGAAGTCCATTGTGAAAACGGCCTCTATCCGTAAAGAACAAGTCCATCATCACGCCGGCCCCAAAAGACGGATAAAACTGGAACGGCAAATCATCATTCGACTTGTCATTAGAATTTTTCCCGCGAACATAAAATGAATTCATACCAAAGCCAGCCGCTGCATAGCCATAAAGGAACATATTATCATTCTTTAAAAACGTGTAGCCAAAATTAAAATCCCAGCGCATATCCACAAATTGCAAAGAGTCCGGGTCTTTATTTTGAACTCCATTAATATCCATAAACCATTCATACAGAAAATCATTTCGAATAAAATCGATTCCCAGATACATACCAGGGCTCCAATTAATCTTATCTGCCAAGCCCCCTAAAGACTTTATGACGGCTGCGCCTAAAGAAAAAACGGAATAGTTTTTCGTATCGAATTCTTCTTTTTCCCAGAAACGGGTCACGAGAAAATACAACTGTTTTTTATCCGTCAACTGTGGCCTATATCTTTCAATCAGCTTTGACGTCATCGTCTTATTTTTAAACAAACTATTCATTACAATATAAATAAAAGCACGATTACTTTCATCACCAACGCCCTTAAGGTATTCCTCTATTTTTCCCGATTCGATATGTTTCCACAACTTGCGATTCAGTTCATCTTGTAATTCATCTGGATAAGACCGGTTCAACATGCGGGTTACCGAATCCACATTGCTCAAACAATCAAAATCCCCTACAAAATATTTTAGGATAAGTTTTTCATTACCAAAAAAGACACGGTAAAATTTGGCGTTCCGATCAAAACTTTCAGCCTCCTGAAGAATCTGTTTCAAGTCATCGATTCGATCTTCTTCCAAGGCTTTTTCCATCGCCAAACGATAAATCAATGCTTCATTTTTTTCACTTGCAGCGACAGTATTCATGTCGCCTGGAACATACATATTTGGAGATGTTTCAACAAGAACCAACGAGTCTCGAGTGTTAGGGTTCTGGACAAACAAGTGCATCACGGAATTAAGCGACACGCTGTCAGACGCATTTTCGGCAACACGTTCCACAGCATATACGACATGCGACAAGAATAAAAAACAAAAAACAGCAGAATGGAACAAGTATTTAGGCATAATTTCAATATATATAAATTCAACATTGCCAGACCACAAGCAAGTCGAGCAATTTTAAAAAACACCCTAAACAAAAAGGACCCCGCATTTCTGCGGAGTCCATTTGCTTTCGCGACAATTACACCTTACTGCAAAGTAATGAGCGTAAGGGTGCGCTTGCCGACCTTGATACCCTTAGAGATATCGACAGTCTTGGCCTTCTTGGACGGATCGTTCGTCCAGCCTTCTTTGAGCTTTTCGGAGCTCTTGTCGAGAGTCTGGACGCTGGCCTTGCCCTTGAAGTCCGGGATATCGAGCTTGATGTCGAAATCGCTGTAGGGGCTCTTGTTCACGAGAAGGAGCTGCTTCTTGTTGCCGTTCACAGTGTAATAAGCGGTCAAGAGAGCGTCTTCGTCACCCTTGATGGTGGTCTTCATGAGCTTGCCGCGGAGAGCGTCGGAAGCCATCTGGAATGCCCAGTAGCTCGGACGCGGGCAGTTCATGCAATCTTCACCAGAACGGGTCAAGTAACCGTAGTCACCGCCTTCCGGAGTGATGTCGTTGTGGATATCCCAGTACTGAGCGTTATCGACGTTTTCAGTAGCGAGCATACCGAGGTAGTCAGCGACGAACAAGCCGTTTTCGACAGACAAAGTCTGCGGGCCCGGGTTGAAGTCAACGGAGTTCCATTCGGTGAGCCAGAGTTCAATCTTCTTGTCCTTGTTGAACTTGGAAGTCCACTTGTCAACGACCTTGTGCAAGCGTTCGTAGATCGCGGTGAGCGTCTGCGGAGCGGAGAGCAAGGCGAAGTCGTTTTCTTCACCGAAGTGCTGCGGATAGTGGTGAACAATGAGACCATCAGCGATGTCACCCGTTTCGGCGAGAACCTTGTCGTTCCAGTCGCCTTCGAGAACGCCGAGCACAGCCACCTTGATGGACGGATCCACTTTCTTCATGGCTTCGATGAACTTGCGAGCACGCTTACCATAGATGGTACCGCCGTCCTTACCATACTTTTCGTAGTACGGATGCCAGTTACCATAGACTTCGTTACCGATTTCCCAGTAGAGGATGCCGGCCTTCTTGTCAACGTTCGTGTGCTTGACCCAGGCTGCAGCTTCCTGTTCCGTGCCAGAACCGAAGTTCACGGTGAACATAGCGTTACTGCCAGTCTTCTTCAACCATTCGAGGAATTCGTCAGTATCGACCATCCAGTCGTGGTTGTCGAGGATTTCCTTCCAGTGGTCGTCATCAGCACGGAGACCACCCGGATAACGGATAATGCCGTGGTTGATGCGCTTTGCAAATTCACGAGTCTGAACCTTGAAGTTCTTGTTGTCGAGCATGTCGCCATCCCAGAGGGCTGCGTTGATACCGAACAAGCCACCAGAGATATTCGGGTTGAGGACATCCTTTTCGCCCTTCACTACGACCTTGATGACAGCCGGACGTTCCTTGGCCTTCACTTCGCGCTGGTTGGTCAAGCGAACGTTGTCAATCTTGAAGCCACCGGCAGTACCTTCGCCACTGGGCTTGAAGTCGAGGTTGACAACACCCTTGAGGTCAAAGATGCCGTTTTCGACAGCCTCAGGCGGCTGGTAGTACGGGAACTTGCCGAAGGTGCGGAACGGAACGAGGAGGGTCGTCTTGCCCTTCGGAGCACCAACGTTGGAAACGAAGATTTCGTTGCCGGCATCCTGCACCTGGACGGTGATGGACTGCCATGCCTTTTCGGAATAGACATCGAACATGATGCCCCAGTGCTTGGTCCAGTCGCGATCCGTTGCCGGGCGGCCAGTCTTCTTCATGTCAAACACCACATCGACCCAGTCGGCGAGGAGGTAGTGTTCGATGTTCAAGCAGTTGCTCTTGAATTCGGGGCAGTTTTCGATCTTGAACTTGAGCTGAGACTTCGGACCCGTAGAAGGTTCCCACTTGTCCTTAGCAAACTTGCTTTCGAAGTCCGTAATGACGAGATCCGGAGCGTTGGACTTGAAGGAATCCCACTTGAGATCCGGGTCAACCCAGTCGATGTTTTCAGTAAACGTAATCTGGTCAACAAAGACAGTCACAGGAGCCGGCTTGCCCGGTTCGCCCTGGTTTTCGCCCTTGCCGACAGAGAAACGGATTTCCTGAATCTTGTTCCACTGCACGTCCTTCGCGACTTCGGCCTGCTTGTTAGCGTCCCAAGCCTTGCCCTTGTCCATGAAGCGCTTCAGAGGAATCTTGACGAGCTGCCAGTCCTTGGAGACCTTGATCCAGTCATTGAGGCCAAGCTTGGTCTGGCTCTTCACGTCGTTGCCCTGGTTATCAAGGATACCGACATAGAGTTTTTCGCCACCGAGCTTACCCTTGATCCAGAAATAGAGACCGCCCTTGTTGCGGACCTTGGAAAGGTCGATGAACTTGCCTTCACCGAGAGAATAGGTCACGCCAGACCAGTCGTTGTTGTCGATGTACATGGCGAGCACGTTCTTGTTGCCCGGAGTCTTAGATTCGGCTTCGCGCTGAGCGGTGAGGCCACCGTAGCTGTAAGAGAAGCCCTTGACTTGGTTGTCATAGAACGTAGCGAGTGTCTTGGCCTTGCCGTCGAGCTTTTCAGGATTCTTCGGGCCATCGATGACGTCGTTGTTTTCGTCCCAGTAGATCATCTTCTTCTTCGGGGCAGCCTTCTTGTTGCCCTTCACGATTTCGATGTTATCTACCCAAACTTCGAATTCGCTTGCAGCGCTCTTGTCAATGGAGAAGCGGACTTCCGCAATCTTGTCCCAGTCGATACGTGCCGGGAATTCGGACTTGCGGGTGTTGTCCCAGTAGAGGCCACGGTCCGGGAAATCGACGAGAGGAATGGAAACCTTCTTCCAGTCCTTCGTGACGGCGCCGCCTTCGATGTACTTGTTCATCGGAACGACAACCTGCGTCTTCTTGCCGTCAGAGACTTCTTCGTCAAGGAGACCGACCTTCACGGCTTCGCCACCGTTCTTGCCCCTAATCATGAATTCGAGCTTGGAATCAAGCATGTACTTGTTCAAGTCGAAGAATTCATTGTAAAGGCAGATGGATGCGCCGGAGTATTCCTTCGGATCCAACTTGATGTTCAAAGCGGCCTTGGACTTGTAACCATCAGACTTGGTGATGGTGACACCCTTGCTTGTGCCGCCGTAAGAGTAGTCGTATCCGCCCGGACGATACTGTTCATCGAAGAACTTATATACGGCCAGATGCGGTCTTTTCGGCTGAGCCATTGCAGCTGTAACGCTGAGTCCAAGAACTGCAAGCGAGGCAACTTTCAATGATTGCTTAATCATAATGTGCATCCTTTTGTTGTTTTTGATTTTAAATTACAAATCTTTAAAAGAAAAAACGTACACGCTGTGATTTTCAACGTGCACGCTTGAAAACAGAATTACTTGGCTTCCTTCAACATCTTTTCGACGAGATCCGGGCTGAAACGGTCCTGACGCTTGCCGTTGATGTAGAAGTTCGGAGTACCCTGAACGCCAACCTTGACACCCAACTGGAAGTCCTTGTCGATACGAGCCTTCATGGCAGAGTCGAGCACCATGTCCTTCTTGAACTGTTCGACATTGAGGCCAATTTCCTTAGCGACAGCGAGATAGACGGAATCGGAAAGTTCGCGGCTATGCGGAGCGAGTGCGTAGCGGTATTCCCAGAACTTGCCCTGCTTCTGAGCTGCGATAGAAGAAGCAGCTGCGGCCTGGGCGTTGGAGTGGAAGCTCAGCGGGAAGTGCTTATAGACGAACTTGATTTGGTCCGGATACTTCTTGTTGAGGTCCTGCATCACCGGAGCGATACGAGAGCAGTACGGGCACTGGAATTCGGTGAATTCCACAATCGTGAGCTTCGGGTTCGTGGTGTTGCCAAATACCGGGCTGTCTTCGTCCGGGATGTCCCAGACCTTGTTGTCTTCTTCCATTTCCTTGCGGGCCTGTTCAAGAGAAATGCCGCGCTTGTCAAGAGCGTACTTGATGATTTCGAATTCTTCCTTGACCTGCTTGAAATCCTTTTCGAGGCTGTCCAAGCGGGACTGCTGGTTGAACGAACCACCAGCGGAAGCCTGATTGCAAGCGACGAGGCTGGAGACCAAAATAGCCATACCGATAAGAGAGAGACGTTTCATGTTTGTCCTTTGATAAAAAATGTGTGGGCGGTTAGCCCCGTAAGTTTAGTGAAATATAATAATGAAAAATTAGTTTGATATAAGGGAAACTTCAAAAAAACATACACAATCGTCTCATCTGTATTTCATAAAAACGAATGTAAATTCCGTTTTTTCGTGTTTTTTTGCACAAACCAAACTCCGTAACTATATACGGTTTAACAAGTTACAAAAGAGCATTCGACATAAAACGTGCGATAAAGCACAAATAAAAAATTTACAAAGGGAGTAGAGAGTAGCTAATCCTTGACGCAGCGGACAGAAGATCCGAAACTTTTTCCTTCCGTTCGCACATGCATGCCGTTTTCGTACCAATGGGAATATGCCGCATAAGCGTAATCCTCAGAGTAATCAAAATCCCTATCTTTACGTTCGTCCCCATCCGCAGCATTGTTCACGCCATCGTCACTACACGCGACTAGCATAAAAACAGTCAAAACGGCAATTAGACTTTTGAATCCAAGACTCCTTAAAAATTTATTCATAATGCAATATACAAATTTTAATCATTCATCATTACTCAAACTTTCAACCAATAATAACCTGAAACTATTAACCAAAGACCAAACATCAATAACCAACAACTAATCACAAACCACCAATCACTAACCACTAGCATCTTTTACTATATTTATGCATATGAGTGAATATTTGCATAAATCATTCGGTCCCGTTATTCCTAAGGATTTTAAAAAGGATTATGGTGATAAGGGATTTTTGCTGGAGAATGGCAAGACGCTCCCCGCCCTCACCATCCGTTACGAGACCTACGGCACATTGAACGACGCCGGCGATAACGCCGTGTGGGTTTGTTCGCCGTTGACCGCCGATGCGCATGCGGCCGGCTGGTACACCGAAAATGACAAGAAGCCCGGCTGGTGGGACGAACTCATCGGACCCGGCAAAGCTATTGACACAGACCGTTTCTTTGTAGTTTGCAGCAACATTTTGGGCGGATGCAAGGGCACCACGGGCCCGGCAACAATCAACCCGCGCACAGGCAAGCCTTACGGCAGTTCCTTCCCCATCATCACGATTGGCGACATGGTACACGCGCAGAAGGAACTTGCGGACGGTCTTGGTATCAAGGAATTCTACGGCGTCATTGGCGGATCCATGGGCGGATTCCAGGCGATGAAATGGGCTATTTACTACCCGGAACAGGTAAAGCGCATTATCGTCATTGCAAGTTCTCCGCGATTCTCCAGCCAGGCGCTCGGTTTCGAAGTGGTGGCCCGCGACGTGATTACACAAGACCCGAACTTCCACGGTGGCGACTACTACGAAGAAGGCATGACGCGTCCGGACATCGGACTTGCGAACGCACGCAAGCTCGCGCATATCACGTACCTCTCTGCCGTGGGCATGGAAAAGAAGTTCAAGCGCGCCCAGGACCAGGAAAACAAGAACCACGCGGTGACATACTCGACGCCGTACGACTTGAACTTGCCCATCGAAAGTTATTTACGTTATCAAGGAACAAAGTTCGTCGATCGCTTTGACGCCAACAGCTACCTGCATATCGCCCACGCCACCGATGCATTCGACCTCGAAACGGAATACGGCAGCATCGAAAACGCGTTCAAGGACATCAAGGCAGAAGTCCTGAACGTGAACCTTTCGACGGACTGGCTGTTCCCGCCCCACGAGAGCCGACGCATCACGAGCGCGCTTTTGAACGACGGCAAATCGGTCACGAGTCTCGAACTTGACACGCAATTCGGGCACGACGGATTCTTGATTGAAGTCGGCGAACTCGGTAAAGCAGTGGGCCGCTTCCTCGATTCCAAGATTATCCCGCAAAAAGGAACGCAAGCGGTTCCCGTATTCCACAACCAGAGCGACTTCGACCTTATCGGCAAGCTCGTCAAAGAAGGGAGCCATGTGCTCGACCTCGGCTGCGGCAGCGGCGACATGCTCGAATACCTTATCCGCAAAAAGAACGTCACGGGATTCGGTATCGAAAAGAACATCAAGGGAATCCTCGACTGCCTCGAAAACGACGTACAAGTTATCCAGCGAGACTTGGACGAAAGCGGCATTGCCGACCTCAAGGACGGAAGCTTTGATTATGCCATCATCAACCGCACGATTCAGGAAATCCGCGACCCGGTGGCACTCTTGAACGAACTATTGCGCGTTGCAAAGCAGGTCATCGTGACATTCCCGAATTTCGGACACTGGTCCGCCCGCGGAAGCCTCATGCTGCACGGACGCATGCCAATTTCCAAGGAGCTCCCCTACGAATGGTACAACACGCCGAACATCCGCTTGCTTACAGTAAAGGACTTCTACACCTTGTGCCATAAGGAAGGCTTCAAGATTGAAAACTTGCACTTCCAGAACGAACACAAGATGAGCAAGTTCCTGACCGCCATCGGTCTTCCGAACTTCGGTGCAGAACACGTCATCGCAACTATATCAAAGATATAGTTGCGAGTTCCAAGTTACTAGTTACTAGAATATTTTTTCTAGATTCACTAGTAACTAAGAACTATTAACTAGTAACTAGGATGCGGCAAAGCCGCAAGAATCAAAATGTCCATAATTTCCATGACCGGGTTCGGCAAGAGCGAATCCACACTGCAAGGAATCACGTGCGTTATCGAAGTACGCAGCGTGAACAGCCGTTTCCTCGAAATTTCCAGCAAGATTCCCAAGAACTTCGCCTATCTCGAAAATGACTTCAAGGCTCAAATCAAGGACAAGCTGGTCCGCGGTTCAGTGAACCTTTCCATTACGCTTGGAGCGGGCAACGTCGGGAACATCCCCGTTTGCTACAACGAGGCCGCCGTGGCCAAATTCGTCGAAATCACGAAGGCGATGCAGGCCAAGTACGGTATCACAGGGGAAATCAAGCTGGAACACGTGCTCGCCATCCCCGAAGTTTTGCAGTTCACCGATGGCAACAACGATAACGAGCTTTGGGAAAAGCACCTCAAGGCAGAACTCGACAAGGCTTTGGACGGAGTCATCGCCATGCGCGAAAAAGAAGGCGCGAACCTCGCCGTGGACCTCACCCGTCGCGTCAACCACCTGAACGATGTCATCGACAAGGTCGAAGTTCTCGACCCTCAGCGTATCGAAACATGGAAGGTCAAGTTCCGCGAACGCATCAACACGCTCATGAAGGACTCCGAAATCGACGAAGTACGCCTTTTGCAAGAGGCCTGCATCATGGCCGACAAACTCGATATCCACGAAGAAATCACGCGTTTCCGCAGCCATAACAAGCTGTTCCTCGATGCGCTATCCAAGGGTGGCGCCCAGGGCAAGAATCTCGGGTTCATTTTGCAGGAAATGGGCCGCGAAGCGAATACGCTCGGCACCAAGTGCCAAAATGCCGACATAGCCGCCCTCGCCATCGAACTCAAGAACGAAATCGAGTGCATCCGCGAGCAAAGCTTAAACATCGCCTAATTTTCAACACGATTTCTCATCATGGATTTTTTATCCATAAAAAGCCCTGCAAAAGTAGGGCTTTTTACATCAAAACAATCTAACTTATAATCAGAAAGAATTAAAACATCCACACTCCAACAACAAGCGTCTTGAGCAAACTGCCCAAGGCGCTTTTTGGTAATTGTTAAAATGGCGACCCCGGAATAAATCCGGGGTGACATTGTAAGAGTTACTTCTTTTTCGTAGATTTCTTTTTCTTGTCGCTCATTTTGACGCGGCGAGAACCAGCGCGGAGACGTTCCCACGGGGCAAAGGACATCGTCCCGAACGTAAAACCAAAAAACCAAAGGTTAAACGACACCCAAAGAATCGCGGCGCTCCCGATTTTTTTCCCGTCAACGGTCCCGCCCATATCGACAACCAACGCCGAAAGTGCAAGAAGCGATGCAATCAGAACCGGCGTAAGCATCTTCTTACCCGCCTTGACGAGAGCGCCCGCCTGTGGAGTCCCTTCGCCAAGTTCCTTCCCGGCAATCAGCGCGCAGGCGATAACGCCCGAAAAAGCAATCCCGCTAAGCACCGCCCACATGAGCCAGGCCTTCCCTATCATCATCGGGAACCAGCCCAGAAAACCGGTCAACAGCAGCCACGAAAGCACAAACGGGAACAACGCGCATGCAACGCTCCACTTGACAAAAAGCAGGAACAAAAGTGAAAGCCCCGCAAAAACACCAAAGAACATGAGGAGCATTTCTTCGTCTCCACCCAATGCAAAAAGCGACCCCACAAAAGCGGCTAGAGCGAGCAAGCCACCGACGCCACCACGTACCCCGCCAAAGACAAAGTAGAGCACAATCATGGAAAGCCCGGCCACAAAAATGTACTGCGAAGAATTCCATGCCGACATGACGTTTGTAAATCCGGCTATCCACATGCCAAGCGCTTCAGAGGCGCCAAGCGGGAGCGAACCCATCTGCTGCCACCCCTTCACCAAGAAGGCAACAGTGAAACCAACCATTAAAACAACAAAAATCAAGCGAAAGCGGAGTGAAAGTTCCAAAAGTTTCTGAACTTTCCCCGGTTTTTCACGCAATTCCATTTTTTACCTCGATATCAACAATTTCTGTTTTTTAGTCCAAGTTCTTGTTTTGGTGCTTGCTTTTTCTTCGTTCTGGGTATTCACCTTTGCTTCGCTTCGAACAACGTAGTGGTACAGCCCATTTGCCAGCAAGCGACCGTAATTGTCTTTTCCATTCCAATGGGTTTCACCGGACTTTGCATCCTTAATGACCTTGACAAGGCGGCCATGCTGATTGTAAATGAAAATCGTGACCTTCGGAGACTGATCCCCTGCAAGATTCTTGAAGTAGAAAGTCGTGCCCTTCTTCCCCATCGGATTCGGGACATTGAACACATCCGAAAGCCCTGTCTGCATAGACTCGGTAATTTGGAGATTCACGGTTTTCGTAGAGATGTTACCCAACACATCTAGGGCGCGTACCCTAAACGTGTAATCTCCCGGCGGATACGCTTCGGTCGTTAGCGATTTGCGTGCAACAGCACGTTTAGACGTCTGTTCCAACAGCGGAGCCGGATGATACGGGTCTTCCAAACCAAAGATTTCAAATGTTATGCCTTCGTCGGCCTGTTCGCGGTAATCAAGCGCGGTTTCGTCTTCGATGACGATTTGCAGGCAAGCAGGCGTTTGGAACTTGACAAACTGGTTGTCGGCAAAACAAGACGAAGCCCCGGCATAGCACGACTGGATGCAGATGTTTGGCGCAGTCTTGTCATTCAACGAATCCGCATAATTGGATACGCCAGAAATTTTAATATTCATCCCGTGATAGCGTCCAACGGAAACATCGTTCGACGAATATGCCCACGCACGCATTTCCGCAAGAGAGTCTCCGATATTCAGTTTCTTCGGAGTCACGAATTCCGTTTCAAAGCGCCCACCTGCTACAGGAATGACTTCTGAATAAATGAGCGTACCATCATATTTGACTTCAAGCGTGTCTCCAGCCGACCTTTGCGTCGGCAGGAGCTTGATATAGCGGCCTTCTCTAAGCGTCAATGCAATATTGCCATTCGAAAGTCCCGAAACCGTTCCAGACAACTTAATCTTATCCAAAGCCTTTATCGTATCTATCGGAGAATCGAGAGATATCTTGTAATTTGCAAAAGGCATCTGAATGACAGGTTCGCCAATCAAGACATAATGTTCCGTATTATAGACAACATCTACATCTCTGATTCCAGAATCGGGATTTTTGGACATCATGTAGGCAACGCCGAGATAATTGCCATTAACAAGCAAAGCCTTACTGACAAAATTATGGGCAAACTGTCTATTGGATTCAGCATAAGTTTCGCGAGCCGCACCGATAGCCGCAATAGCACCGACGTCCGGTTCAAGGACAAACGCTTCGGACAAAGACCTGGAGTTACCTTCATCAAATCGGCCTACCGTACACGAGAAAGAATTCAATATCGTATAAGTTTTTTTATTCGAAAGTTTCGAAAGGTACGGAAGCTTTAGCAAGCCC
The DNA here is from genome assembly GCA_017965445.1 of Fibrobacter sp. GTDB lineage: Bacteria > Fibrobacterota > Fibrobacteria > Fibrobacterales > Fibrobacteraceae > Fibrobacter. Next base: position 23,810 of record JAGCPZ010000068.1, read on the forward strand.
TCGGATGCCCATGCGACCTTGGAGCCGTGCCCAAAATACATGGTCATCAAAGCGCCCTGGTTCATGATGTTCAAGAAGTCGTTCGTCGCTTCCTGTTTCTGTCCGGCGGCATCATACTCATAATCCAGCAAATAGACTTTTTTCTGGTTCCACCTGAAGCCCTGCGCTTTAGAAAGCGAGTCGATTAAATTTGCCAAGGACTCCTGATGACGCGTGTGTTCGGCATCGTCCTGAGCATTGCCGTTACGGGCATCATCGGCAGCAAACAAAAGCGTTGATTTCCATTCGCTATGGTCGAACGTCCCGATTTCTTCGTAGTCCTTTGCCTTTTGGACGTATCCGTAAAATTCAGAAACAGACGAAACAGGCACTCGTCCCAAAGCCAAATCGATGTCATACGCATCGCGACCTCGAACAACTTCACCCGAATCCAGAACGGCGAAGAAGTCTTCCGTTACAGAAGATTCCTTTTCGAACGGCGGCAAATAGTTCTTGCCAAGTTTTGTATTGAGTCCGCGATAGTCGTAATGACCGGCCCCGGCCAACAAGACAAAACGCAAATCTGGGCAAACACTTCTGGCGTATGCGATAAAGTTTCGTATAGCAACCGGAGACGGAGAACCACTGGTATAATGCCTGTAAATATTTTCTGCTGGAACGACCGCCGTCACCAACGGATTCGCCGCTTTTTCACTGGAGCGGAACACGGCTAGCGACTCTGCCGGAGCTAGAAATTCCTCTGGAGTTATAATCAGATATTCCGTCTTCGCCGAAATCTGCGAAAGTTTCTGCACTGCATTTTTCGAAGGTTCCATGATGCCTTGAACCGCCAATGTCGCCTTACGACGGTCCTTGTCGCGGAACAGCAAGTAACGGACATCATCGGATGCGCCAATGCTATCGACAGCGAAACCATTCGACACAGTCAAAAGTCCGATTTGTCTGAAGTTCTTGAACTTCATCACGCGAAGGTCATTGTTCTTCCCGACCGGAATTCGGATAACGCCTGTCGCAAATCCAGGCAACAGCCACTCCGAAGAATCAATCGCCACAGAAGAAGGATCCCATTGATATGCCACGGAATACCCGTCAAAGCGGTCGTACTGTTTCTGGTTTGGGAGCATTTTCAATTCGTACTTGTTGCCTGTTTTTGAAAGCGAATTGACAGCAAAAGCGAAGTTTCCGCCGGGCAATAACGTGCCATCGGACCAGAATTGGGTTTCACCATTTACAGCAATGATAAAACGAATGAACTGCATTCTATAGTCGTAATCTCTGATTGAAAATGTGTCCGCTGTTGATTGGTCGGTCCCCGACGACGACTTGAGCGTGCGATAAGGGAAAAACGAATATGCAACATAGCCTTTCCCGCCCGAGACTAGGCCAGGCAAGTCCGTTGTCGATTGGAACCTCAAGTCTTGCGCGGAATACGAGTTTGTATCGGACCTGGCATGCCATTTCCAGAACCATTCCTTACCGGTAGCGCGTTCCCAGTCGATACCCTTGCCATAATAAGTATCAATCAAGAGTTCATCTTCTTCGGCACGCACATACCTGAACCAGTCAATATCCTTCGGCGTCGCTTTCGGCTGGGCGAGCGTTTCCATACGGAGGCCTTTCCCCACTTCTTTGTAGCCAAACACGAAATGCTGATAATAGGAATATGGCGAGTACGAATGGAAATAACTCATACCCGTTTTAGAATAATTAAGCGGTTCGGAATCGACGCGTTTCCAGAACGCATTTCCATAACCTACGAAATAAAGAGAGTCGCCTTCGCTGAAAATGCCATCGCCATTGCGATCGTTCACTTTGATGGGCAATTCAAAAAGTTGGTTCGGGTTGCGAAGCTTTGCGCCCGGAGCCATATCCGGGAGTGTATCCGGCGAAGCGCCATAAAGACAAATTTTTTCAACAGGGATTCCGCTCAAACCCCTGCGTCCGATTTTATTAAGCGCATTATTGATAGCTTCGTAGCTGACCGCATACATTCCGTCTTCACTGAACGACGCTATAGCCGAGGAACCCTTGTCCCCGACGATAAACTCGGCAAGTTGCACCACGTTGTCGATTTCGGAAGAAGCTTCGCGACGCAAGGAAGAAACGGAAGCGCCGGCAACGCCGAACTGGGACGCCGATTTCGCATTCGATACTTGCATCAAAGCACGTGCACCTGGATTCCGGCCACCTACCGCAGCAGAGGCGAAATCGACCTTCAAGCGGAAAGCCTTACGGAGAGCCACAGAATTTCCCTGCTTGACGTAAAGCGGCACGCGCACGTCAACCATCCATAAGTTGTCCTTCAGGAACGGAGCCGAGACAGAAACCGGAATGAATTTCGCCGGAGTCGATTTGCAAAGCGGGGCGTCCAACGGGAGAAGTTCGCTATTCGTCACCGAGACCGAAGGTTTGTTGTTCGACGGGACGGCTAAACGATAATGACGTATCGGGACCGAACTGGAGTCCATGTAGAAAGCGTCTTCCGGGTGGAAGAACTTCCCCGAACCGTCTTCGCAGGTCTCCTTGGAAGAATCCAGGACCTCGTCGTCCAAAATAAAATGTTTCTTGGAATCTTCCACAATAGAAGATGCCAGACTGGAAGCCGTTGCGCAGGCAACTAACAATATCTGAAATTTTTTAATGATAGAATTCACAAATCATAAAATAGAAAAAAATATACACGGAGATGCCCGCTCACAGGCGGGCATGACAAATGACAAGAAAATTAAGGCCGTGTAATGACCATTTCAAGGAACCCGTTCCCCGTTGTGCGCATTTCGATAACTTCGCCATCCGAGGCTTTGGCTTTGAACACGGTGATGTAATCGGGAGGAAACCCTCTAGAAAGAATCATTTCGATTTCCTTGGGCGTAATCATGTATTTCGAATTCCACTTGTCCATGTACCAATGCCACGGCTGCCAATTGAAAATGCCACGAGTCGATTGGACAAAAGCACGGAGCATCATGGAATATTCGTATTTCAAAAAGCCCAGATAGTCTTTTACTTCGGCATTTTTATCGACAAGCGTTTTCGTTGAAAAATCTGGATCGTAGCGTAGCGGTGTCTTGTCGGGATTGTCGTAAGTAAACTTGATTAATTTATCCAATACCGAAATCTTGAGATTCTGACGGTCGAGATGGATAAATTCCGTTTCCGACACTTGTCTGTAATCCCTAAATACGACATCTGGAGTCAGAACTTTATTCAGCTTCAACTGCACCGGCTTGGCATCCAGCGCCCCCAGTTCGTAAAACACGAGCACCTCGCCCGCCCCCTTCGGCAACAGTACCGAAAGCAAAGGAGTGTCGCGTTCGGTAATGAGCCAAATCATCTTCGGCTTGTTCGAAGACTTCAAAAGCGGGTCAAGAACCTTCATCAAGGATGGGTCGCGAACACCGTTCACGTCCCATTCCATCCACGTTCCCGTACCACCGACAGAGTCGAGCACGTCAAAAAGACGAGAGCCTACAAAGCCATCCTTCGCTTCAATCGCTCCATAGATTTTCATCGAGGATGCCTGTTGCTTTGATTTTGGAGACGTCGCTGGCGCTGCTGAGGACATTACCGCAAAAGCAAGAACAAGTGCGCAGGAAGCGAGAATTTTACGCATAAACTCTATATCCTAATTTTAAACCCTTAAAAACCAATCGGTTCCAGCAGAGAATCGTCTAGACGTGAATACTGCAAGTGGTACTTTTTGTCGAGCCAGTAAAGGGCAAGCTTTGCCCCCGTCCAGCTTTTCTTTGCAGCCGTCGCTTCAACACCTTTCGTTATGAGCGGGAGTGTCTCGACAAGGTCAAGTTTCCACTTCGTGTCGTCCCATTCAAACAGCATGATAGGCACCTTCGGGCTCGAGGCAAGCCCCACACTTCCGCGGTCGTTCTTGATTTCGAACGGGCCCATGTTCACGCGATCCACCACGTCCAGAAATCCGCTGTTGTACAAAAGCAGGTAGAGCATGCGGTAGTCGGGAACTTCCCATAGATGTTCGCGTTCAAAGAGCCTATAAAGCACAATGGCGTAAGCCTCGTAGAACTGGCAGGTATCCATGGCTGCAGCATCGTATATCTTGGCATGGTTTTCAAGCGTATCGAGCCAGTATTCAGAAGAGTCCGTCAAGAAACCCAGTAAAATATCGGACGGGGCGTGATTCTTGACCGAATTCTTGAAAAGTTCGTACATGCCTTCGAGCATCGCAAGTTTGTCCGCTTCCTGAGCCTTGACCTTTGCATCGCGGACCGCGGCGGTCTCGACAGATTCGCCAGTAGCACCGGAATCCTTGGAAGAACCGGCACAACCAGCCATAAACGCAAGTACGCTCACCAAAAGCGCTAGAACTATTTTATTTTTCAGAACATGCATCGCGATACCTACCTGAAAATGAACCTCGATGAACTTTTGCGGGCCTGCACCCTGAAGGGATATCAAGGCAGCGGCCCCGGCGGTCAGCACAGAAACAAGACCAATACCGGAGTCCATCTATCGTTACCACAATATAATTTAGAAATTAAATCGTCAGAAAGCCGGAGCGCGAAAGAGAACAAAATTCACGCACTGCACCGCATGCAAATGGCTCTTGCGCTGAATGTCCGCGAAACACCCCCCGAAGTCGAGATGAAATTCCCGGGCAGCAACGGGCATATCCAGCCGAGCAACCCGCAGTTTCCGTTGTTCGTCGCGCATGTTTTTGACATTATGGCGACCAAGAACGGCGACACGAAAGCAGCGGCGGCAGCATTTGGGCTTAGTCCGAGCGCACTCGTGAAAATACTTCGACAGGATAAGGCCTGCGCTGCGAAGTTGCAAGGCAACCGCATAGAAAACGGCAAAAGCAAGCTGCATCTGTAGGTTTTAGTTAGCAAGCAAATGCTACGGAAATTCCGTTTAAACAATTTTACATAAAAATTTCAGACCAAACATCTTGTTACTGCGTGTTAAGTAAGTAGGACCAACCAAAAACAGGAGGTTATATGAGTCCTACAACAAAAAAACACGTCTGCCTCGGCGCAGCCTCAATCATCGCAGCTCTATCCCTTTGGAACTGCTCCAGCGAAACCCAAGCCGAAACGTCCAATCCGACAATCCAAATGGGGACAACAGCCAATGTAGCCCTCAACTTGGACTTTTCCGAAACGCCGCTCCTCGATAGCCTCGTACTCGACTGCTACGGCACGGACACGCTCCATCTCGTACATTCCATCGAGAAGAAGTCGTTCAACCTCGACCTATTCCCCGGTGAAGAATGGATGTTCAACGCCAAGCTCTACGCCAACGGAGCGTTGATGCAAGAAGGCGAAATCACGACATCGCTCGAAGCGGGTTCGTCTGTTAACCTAAAAATTCCATTGCACGCGCTGGTCGGTTTTGTCTATGTGAAGATTCCCATCGGCTTTGGCAACCCAGCTGGAATCAAGACGGGCGAAATGAAGCTCACGAGCAGCGGAGAAACGTTCACCTACCCCATGGTGTTCGACTCCGAGAACGTCACATTCACCAGCGACGACCTCAAGCTCGACCGCGAATACCACATCTCCATTTCGATGCAGGACGAAAGCGGCAAGACCATCTTCAGCATGGAAGACGACTTCACTCTCGACGAAGACTCGCCCATTCCGAGTTTCCAAATTGAATCGCTCCGGAGCAAGATTGCACTTGCCATCGACATCGCCAAGGATGTGAATTTGCAGGTTTCGCTCCAGCTCCCGGCGATAAAGCGCGCCCCGGCCGCAAACGATATCGTCATGAGCGAATTCTTCGTGCAGCCCAACACCAAGGATTCCACGCAATTCACGTTCGTGGAATTCTACAACGGAAGCACCGACACGCTCGTACTGGACAAGTGCACCCTCGGAAAGACCTCGAACGTGAGCGGTTCTGCCGAAATCGAGACGCTGGAGTTACCGCCCAACAAGGTTCTTGTCGTGGGCGACCGCGAAGACGCCGAAAGCGCCGGCATATACAAATTCACAGAAAATATGCCGACATTTGGAAAGACCTACGGTTCCATCGTTTTGCAGTGTAACGGCAACGTTCTCGACTCGCTCTATTACGGCAAGGCAGATTCGCTGCACGTGTCACCGCTTCCCATCGGTTCGTCTTCGGCAGCAGTGCGCAAGAGTTCGCAACTGAACATCGGGCTCTGGAACAAACGTAATGAAGCCGATTCCTGGTGCACAGGCTTACCGACACCTGGAATCATTTCCGCCTGCGGAAACTAGTCCTCATCGACTCCCGAAAAAATGGTGAATTCATTCACATCGCGCAATGGATTCATCATTTTCTATCTCTTAAGAAGGACTCTGTTACAGCACTATGTAAAAAGCCCGACAGAAGCCGGGCTTTCATGGAAAAAAATTTTCAAGTTATGCGTGAATCTGCGTGCTAGCGCGTTCGATGTCGAACAGGCGGCGCAGGTTTTCGGCCTTGGCAGGTTCGCGTTCTTCGGGGAGCGTCAAAGGTCCCATGTTGATGGCGACCAGAATCGACCCCGGATAGTTGTTCACACGCTTGATGAAGTCGCTCACGGAAACGCCTTCGGTATAGAAATCCACGACGAACGTATCCCAGTCGTCTTCTTCGAGCTGCTGCATCGCCTCAGCTTCGGTCTTGACGGCCTTGAAGAAAGCGCCAACGAGCAAATCCGAAAGGACTTCGAGGCAGGCCTCACGGCGGGCATCGTCCTCTTCCCAGATAAGGATGCGGCGGTCACTGTAGTCACGAACTTGCGGAACGAAGTTTTCTTCGGCATTCAATGCGTCAAGCATCGCACCGGTTTCTTCGTCCATCTCTTCATCATCAAAATTATCGAAATCTTTAGCCATGGTATAAAATATAGTAAAACATTAGGGGTTAGGTTTTAGGAGTTTGGTATTAGGAGTGTATTAGACGAAAGACGACAACCAAACAAGGCGAGCGACGCGACCAACGCAGTTGGGCATGGCCGAGCCGAATGGTTGGTACATGAGCAAAGCGAATGTACAAAGACGAGAGAGGAAAGAATTTTCATAGAATCAGTGCTTGTCGAGCCCTAAGCTCTTATTCTACACATGGCTCACGGCTCATTGCTCATTGCTCATGGCTCACGGCTCATTGCTCATCGAACCAGCGTTGCAAAATGATTGCGGCGGCGGTGCGGTCGATAATGGCCTTGTTCTTCTGCTTTTTCTTTTTACTCAGGTAAGACGTGAATTCCTGCGCCTGAACGCTGGAATACGATTCGTCCTGCGTGTGGATTTTCATCCCCGGGAAGCGGAGTGCCAGATCCTTGATAAAGGCCTCCACCACCACATTTTTTCCGTCCTTGCGGCCATCCGGGTGGTACGGCATCCCGACCACGAACTCGTCAATTTTGTTGATGCGCACAAGCTGGTCCAGTCGCTCGAACAGATTGGTCGTCTTCTGGTCAATCGTCTCTCTCGAGAAGGCCATTTTAAGTTCGGAATCGCCAAAAGCGACCCCGACCCGATGTTCTCCGTAATCCAAAGCCAAGTAATTCACATCACTAAATATAGAATACGAGGCATAAATATTGCATTTTTCCACTCATTTTTCTATCTTTGCGCCCGAAAATTAAACGCCAACGGTGGATAAAATATGGATCAATCAAAAATCAGAAACGTCGCCATCATCGCCCACGTTGACCACGGTAAAACAACCCTGGTGAACCAGCTTCTCAAACAGTGCGGAACATTCCACGAAGGTGAAGAAATTGTGGACCGCGTGATGGACTCCGACAACCTCGAACGCGAACGCGGCATTACCATCCTCTCCAAGAACACGAGCGTGATGTACAAAGGATACCGCGTGAACATCGTCGATACCCCGGGGCACGCCGACTTCGGTGGCCAGGTGGAACGCGTTTTGGGAACTGTCGATGGCGTTCTTCTGGTTGTTGACGCATTCGAAGGTCCGATGGCCCAGACCCGCTTCGTGACGAAGAAGGCTTTGGAACTCGGCCTTACCCCGATTGTCGTCGTGAACAAAATCGACCGCGACGGTTGCAACCCGCTCCTCGCACTCGACAAAGTCTTTGACTTGTTCTGCGAACTCGACGCATCCGAAGAACAGCTCGATTTCGACAGGGTTTTCGGCAGTGGCCGTAAGGGCATTTGCCGCGCCGAACTGGAAGACCCGGATGGCGACTTCAGCATCTTGATGGACAAGATTATCGAACGCATCCCGGCTCCGAAGGGCGACCCGAACGGCGAACCGCTCCTCCAGATTGCCTCCCTCGAATACTCCAGCTTCCTTGGCCGTTTGGCCGTGGGCCGCGTGCAGCAGGGCGTGTTCAAGCCGAACCAGACTTACGCTCAGGCATTCCCCGACGGAACCGTCAAGAACATCCGTCCGCAGAAACTCCTCCGCTACGAAGGCCTTACCCCGAAGCCGGTTGACGAAGCCGGTCCGGGCGAAATCATCCTCATCGCCGGTCTTGACTACTTCGATATTGGCGATACCATCAGCGCAACGAGCAATCCAGTTCACTTGCCGCGTATCCACATTGACCCGCCGACAATCTCCATGATCTTCACCGTAAACACGTCCCCCTTGGCAGGCAAGTACGGTGGAAAGTTCATGACGGGTAACCAGCTCCAGGAACGCTTGGAACGCGCCCACATGGCTGACCCCGCCCTCCTCGTCGAAAAGGTCGATGGAGCATCGACGTTCAAGGTCTCTGGCCGTGGCATTTTGCACCTCACGATTCTCGTCGAAAACATGCGCCGTGAGCTTTACGAATTCACCATCGGGAGTCCGCAGGTCATTTTCCAAAAAGACGAAAATGGCAAGCTCTTGGAACCGGTCGAAGACTTCAAGGTCGAAGTCCCGAACGAATTCAGCGGTGCTTGCATCCAGGAAATCCAGTTGCGCAAGGGCGAAATGGTCAACATGACGACCGATGAAAACGACCGCGTGTCTCTCGAATTCATCGTTCCCTCCCGTGGCCTTATCGGTATCCGTCCGAAACTTCTCTCGCTTTCCAAGGGTTACGCCGTGACGCAGTCCTTCTTCAAGGAATACCAGCCGTACAAAGGCGAAATCCCGGCTCGTATCAACGGTGTGCTCATCGCAAAAGAACCGGGCGAAGCCGCAAGCTACGCGCTTTCTAACCTGGAAGACCGTGGCTACCTCATCATTGGTCCGGGTGCCGAAGTTTATCCGGGCATGATTGTGGGCGAACACAACCGCGACGTCGATATCACTGTGAACGTCACGAAGGGCAAGCACCTTACCAACATGCGTTCCAAATCTGCTGACGACATGATTCAGCTCACGCCGTACCGTCGCATGACTCTGGAAGAATGCGTCACCTTCATTAACGAAGACGAATGCATCGAAGTCACTCCGGAAGTGCTGCGCCTCCGCAAGAACGAGCTCGACCCAATCCGCCGCAAGCAGCTCTCCAAGCGCCCGGCGGAAGAAGAGTAGCCCGCAAGGCGAGCGTCGCAGGAAAAATGCTCGCATTTTTCCTATGACCGAGCCGAAGGGCAGACGCTGAAGCGAAGCGAAAGCGTCAGTAGCCAGTAAGGCAGTTGGCGTTTTAGTCAAAAGGCTCCTCAGGGAGCCTTCTTTATTTTATACAGAATTTTCGTAATTTTGGCCAAATTGTTGGCACGAGCCATACCTGATTCAAAAAATCCCGACCTTTTGCGATTGGGAGCTTTTTTCAGCTTAAAAATCTTTTGCGAGGCGCCCTTCCCCGCTTTTCAGGAGTTCGTTGAGGTATTCCTTCGCAATCTGGCACGATTCCGGGAGCGAACGCCCAAGAGCCAAGTTCGCGAGAATAGCAGACGAAAGGTGGCAACCCGTTCCATGCTTTCCGTGACCAGGCAAGCGCGGGCTTGAAAATTTATACTGGTTTCCTTCCTTATCCCAAAGAATATCGACAGATTCTTTACCTCTGGAATGCCCTCCTTTCAAGAGGAGCGCAAAATCCTTCCCGAGTTCAATCGTCCCACGGGATGCCGCAAGTCCAAGCCCCAAAAAACTAAATTCATCATGGTTCGGCGTCACCAAGTCAATCTGTTTCATCACGGGCATGAACTTGCTCTGCTCCGCGGCACGCAAAAAATGGAACCCCGCCGAAGCACTTGCAATCGGGTCCCAGATAAGAAAGGCATCCGGAGATTTTTCTCGCACAAATTCGACAATCCGCTTGAGGACTTTCGCTTTTTCCACAAGCCCTATTTTCACGTACTTGAACGTGCGTTTTTTGAACAAAGTTTCAAGTTGAGCTTCGATGCGTTCCCAGATGACCCAACCGGGAGCCACGAATTCGTCCTCGTTCTGCTGCGTGAGCGCAGTGCATGCAGATTCGCAATAGACGCCAAAATGCGCCATTGTCTTGACATCGGCCAAGATGCCCGCCCCGGCAGAGCCGTCAAAACCGGCAATCGTCAATGCAAAAATCATTTTCTCGGACATAAGACACCCAATGATAACAAATCATGACATGCTATAAATTCCAATCATCACAATAGTCACACTACAAATGAGCACCACCGCCGGAATTATCGGTCGCCGCATCGATTTCGCCCCGAGGAAATACACGATCCCGCCCTTCGTCACCGTATTCGCAAGGCTAGCGAACAGAAGTGCCAAAATCAAATTTTGATTTTCGAGAGTCGCCTTGCGACACATGTCGATGAGCGAAAACGCCACAGCATCCATCTCCGCGGCACCGCCCAAAAAGCTACATGCAATAAGCGCCCCGGAACCGAAATACACACGCGCCGCATTCGCCAAGAACATCACAATGGTGAAAACCAAACCAAACTTGACCGCAGGCAAAAGTTTGAACGGGTTGTTGAAATCGGTCGTTTTCTGAACATGGTTGTTGGACTCGCGAACTTTGAGATAGGCGGCATAGCCAAGCCCAGGAATCACGGGTACCAAGAGAGGCGCCAACAACGGAAGCGCAAGCGAAGGCACTAGGAACACGCAAATCAGGTACAAACGAGCGTACATCACAGCCCAGCTGAGCACGATGCCCACCGTAAAATCCGAGGCATACTCTTCGTTTTCGCAACTGCGGCCAGCCAAATTGAGCGTGAGCGCGGTACTGCTCGCAAGCCCTCCCAAAAGTCCCGTAAGCCAAATGCCCTTGCCCGGCCCGACAAGTTTGATGAGCACATAGCCCACAAAGCCTATGCCGCTGATGAACACCACGAAAAGCCAAATCGTATGCGGATTCAGAACCTCCAGCCCCGCAGGCCCGAAAGCCCTGTTCGGCAGGAACGGCAAAATCATAAGGGAAATCACCGCAAACTTGACTGTCGCTATGATATCTTCTGTCGAAATCTTTTTGGCAAAGTCATGCAACTGCCGCTTGACCGCCAAGAGCCACAAAAGCACAATCATGAGGATGCACGCTTCCAGGAGCCGGTTGAACCAGCAAAGCGCACCCAAGAAATAAATCATGATGAGCGCGGCACTCGTCGTGACGCCCGCAGGCCCGCCATTTCCGCGATTCGAAAGACCGTACGCAATATGGCTTGCCACAAGCAAAAGCCCGACAATGACAAGACCTATAACAAAGGGAACAATGGAACCCATCAAGTCGCCCAGATAGCAAGACAAGGCGCCACAAAGACTCACAATCGAAAACGAGCACAGCCCGGCCGGATGCCTGGAATTGTTCTGCGAATATGAATTTTCACGCTGCATACCGATAATGAAGCCGATACCCAGCGCCGCCGCAAGCTTATAGAAGATGTTAAATTCTATCATAATTCAAAATCTATACAAAAAAACGGTCATGAGTTATTAGTTTTTAAAATTGTCATTCTCGACTGAGCACCGCGAAGGAGGGAATCCAGTTATTTCTAGTGAATTATTTCTCTGGATCCTTCGTCACTACGTTCCTCAGGATGACGAGATGACAGGTCTAGGATGACAGTGGCTGCGTCATGGCGGACTAAGGTCACTGAGCCTGCCGAAGTGCCGCCATCTGTAACAACACTATGCCGGTTTCTGCTGCTTACTGGCGAGTTTCATGGCGTACATGTTCGCATCGGCCATGCGATAAACGTCCATGGCGGTCACGGCATCACCCCGACGGCGCACAGAATAACCGTATGCGACATTCAGCGTCATCGGAAGCTTGACCTCTTTTTCCAAAAGGACCATCGTTTTCAGGGCCGTACTGAGGTCCGAGAGATGCTCGGCGCGGACAATCGCCACAAATTCGTCGCCCCCCATGCGGATGGTCGTCCCAATTCCGTTGAACGCCGTCTTGAAAACGTCGGCGAAGGTGCACAGGAGCTTGTCGCCCATAGTATGCCCAAAGTGGTCGTTCACCATCTTGAGCCCGTTCACATCGATGCTCACGATGGCATAGTCGCTGTCATCCCGGTCAAGAACTTCGAAAATATGTTCGCACTTTGCACGGTTGTAAATACCGGTCAAAGCATCTCTGAAGGCTATCTGGCGAAGGACTTCCTTTTCGGTCTTGTCCATCAATTCTTCGTACATATAGACAAGGTAGCCCACCATCAAGAGCAAGATGAAAAGAAGCGTCCCGACAGGCAAACATGTGGATTCCATAAACGGTTTGTCCAACCCAAAGATGTTCTGGATGTTGTAACGGAACAAGTCCGCAATGGCAAAGAGGACAAAGACAACCGTCCCAGACGCCAAAATCTTTTCTTGCAACCCGGCACCACGGTCATAAAGCACGCGGAAAACAACCATGAACACAAACGAAACAAAGATATAGCAGTGGTAGGTCAGCAGGAATGTCGGATAATGGGCAACATCAGTCACATGCAAAATGGTCGTCACCACAAAGAACAAGGCACCAAAGGCCACAAGGCCTTTCAGCACATTCATCTTCCAGGTCGCAATCTTGCCAGAGCGCATATTGACGATAAGGAGCCCGAACGGAATCGCCGCAAGATAGAGCGAAATGTACTCCAGCGTCGTATCCAAGGCGTAGTTTATGGAGAATATCTGGATACCCTTTGCATAATTGATCGTCCAAAGCCCCATCAAAGTCGCAAAAAGGCCTATCAAGCTAAGACGGTAATACGCCCTGTCGAAACCGACTGCACAGCAACCCGTAATAAAAGCTATCATCCCAAAGAACATCAAAAAGATGCCTATCGTGATCGATGCGGAATTGTTCGCATAATAGTCCGTCATGCTGCTGGAACGCAACAGTTCTATAGACGTCAGAGATTTTGCGGCCGCTTTTTCCGTTACGACAGTCACCACGCGAATCGTATGGTTGTTCAACTGCTCCGGCATATTCACGAGATGTATTCCGCTGCCGACAAGCTTTCCCTCCTTGAAACGGCCAAAACCGTAGCGATAATAGCAGATGCTATCTACGTAAACGGCGACAGCGACATGATAGGCATGGAAACGGAGCGTCGTAGGCAACGGAATCGATTCGGCATCCTTCATGTTCCGTTCGTAAATGATGGTATCGCCCGGTTGAACATTCGAAGGAACCCGGAATTCCGATATGCGGTCTATTGCAGGGAGGTGGACATCCGAGAAAGAAACGGACCACCCATCGCTGAGCCTTATCACAAGGTCAATCGTGTCATGCCGGCACATCCCGTTAAAGCTGACTACTAATAACGTGACGATGACAGCGGCAAGAGTCGCGATGAGAACTTTAAGAAGTTTCTTTCCCTTTTTCAAAAGCATCTATCATATAATAAGTAATTCTAGGCAGAATAGAAACTTATTTTTATCGTACCCAAACCTCAAAAGCCGTCGGAAAATCGTTTTTTTCGTCAGACGGGTACGATTCTTCACTTATTTTTTGGAACCCAGCCCCCCATTCGGGGAAATAAACGTCCCCGTCCACATGCGCCAAGACCTTTGTCAGGTAAAGTTTATTGACAAGCGGCATGGCTTCGCGATAGACGGCGGCACCGCCAATAATGAAGCATTCGGTCTCGCCTGCGGCACGGGCAGCCTCGATAGCCTCCCCAAGGGAGGAGCAGACAACGCAACCGGGGGCCTGGAAATCCTTGTTACGGGTCAGCACGTAGTTTACGCGGTTCGGGAGCGGGCGTCCGATGTCCTCGTAATTCTTGCGGCCAAGGATGATGGCATGCCCCGTCGTGATGGCCTTGAAGCGCTTGAGGTCCTGCGAAAGGTGCCACGGCAAGTGCCCGTCGCGCCCGATGACATTGTTTTCAGAAACAGCTACAATTGCGGAAATAAGCATAATGGGTTATGGGGTCGCCCGCTACAGCGGGCTTTGGGGTATGGGGTTATGGGGTAAGCTGCATGAGGTTTTTGGATGGTCACATTCGTAAAACTCTGAGGTAAGGAAAAAGAATAAAACAAGCTCAAAGCGAAGCGAGCTCAAAGCACCGCAGGTGCGACCCCAAAGCGAAGCGACCTCACACCTCATACTCCTACCTATGATGATACGGGTGATTCTGCATGACCATCTGGACGCGGTAGAGCTGTTCAGCCGTGATAATCCGCGCATGGTCGTGGGTAAAAGTCAACGGGGAAAGGCTCAAAAGCAAGTCGGCGGACTTCTTGAGGTTTTCGTCGATGCCGTAAGCCGAACCTATCAAAAACACGATATTTCCAGGAAAACGGGCCTGTAACGTATCGGCGAGCTTCACCGTGTCCATGAGCTTGCCTTCTTCGGAAAGAATCACGCGGCGGTACTCGTTACGCGGGAATTTTTTCTCGAAAAGGGCGGCTTCCTGGGCAAGCGCCTGGGCGTGGTCGTCAATTTTGGATTCCTTGAGCTCAACAACTTCTAGCGGCATTGCCGAACCGCGCAAACGCTTCACATACTTTTCGACTTCGTCCGCAATCAGCGGCGAACCAGCACGACCGAAAACAGCGAGAATCCATTTCATAGGGCTATGAGGTCGGGCCTACGGCCCTTTGAGGTATGAGCGATGAGCAAATAAAACATCAAAAACCTTTCTACATTTTCAGGGCGAACTTCAGCAAACAACCTCACCCCCCAAAGGGAGCCCCATGGGCGACCGAGCTCACACCCCATAGCTATCTTCCTACACTTAACCGGTCGATGAGGAACGAGGGCATTCCGGCCTTTTTCATGCGGTTCTGCGTCTCGCGGATGTCGTATTCCACACGGATAAGCCGCACGCACTTTGTTTCGGTATCCAGCAGGCACCAGCAGGCTCGCGGGTCGCGGTCGCGGGGCTGCCCCACGCTGCCGACGTTCACCAGCAATCGTTCCGTATTGGCAATCACGTACTCGTATTCGTCGAGAATCTTCGGAATCGCCATGGGGCGGCTTGCAATGATGACCGGGCTATGCGTATGGCCGACAAAACAGTAACGTTCCGAGAAATGGTCGAACGCGTTCAGTGCATCTTCGAGGTCCGTCACATAGACCCAATCCGCCGGGGACAATGGCGATGCATGCACAAAACAGATATCGTTTTCTTCCTGGATGTACGGGAGAGAGCGGATATAGGCTACGGATTCCTTGGACAAATGTTTCTGTGTCCATTCGACCGCCTGTTTCGCATAAGGATTGAATCCAGAACTCGTTTCGTATTTGACCGCAACGCTATCGTGGTTTCCAATCAAGCAAATATCCATGTTCTCTTTGACCAAATCGACACACTCATCAGCATCGACACCATATCCCACAATATCACCAAGACATACTCTCCGTTCAACGCCATTATCACGCATGGACTGGAGAACAGCCTCAAATGCGGTAGCATTGGAATGGATATCAGAACAAATACCGTAAAGCATGCCTGTAATTTAGAAAAAACAAATATATGTAGGCAGCCCCGCTTTACTCGCCTTACGCAAAAGTTACTAAATTTATGTGCGTATGGTAGTCATTCAAGATAGAATGAAGGTGAGCATCGCCTACACCCTCAGAGAAGGCAGACGGATTCTCGAAGAAGTCCCAGCATCCCAACCCTTTGTATATATCCACGGATACAACAACATCATTCCTGGACTCGAAGACGCCCTAACTGGGAGACGCCTGGGAGAAAGGTTCACTGTGAATATACCGGCGAGCCTCGGATACGGAGAATACCGCAACGACCTAATCCTCACTGTTCCCAAAGAAGAACTCCGCGATGTCGGGGAACTATGGCTTGGCATGGAACTTGAAATGTTCCAGGACAACGACATGCGCGAATTCCAGTTGCCGGACACTGCCGAAGAATTTGTAAACGACCTGAATTTGGACGACGAAGACGGTCAAAACGACGGCATCTACACCGTCAAGGAAATTCTGGAAGATTCTGTCATCGTTGACGGGAACCACCCGTTTGCGGGCAAGGACCTCGTTTTTAACGTCGAAGTTGTGGATATCGCTGAAGCGAGCTTCACCGAGCTGGAGTCCGGATTCCCGGACGAAGACGACTACGACGACAGCTACGACAGCTACGACAATCGCCTTGGCGACGATTTTGATTCTAACGAAAGGAGATGGCACTGATGGCTTCGATGGATGAACTCAAGAAAGCTGCAGGTGTTCGCGCTGCGGACATGATCAAGGACGGAATGACGGTCGGTCTCGGGACCGGCAGCACGGCGGCCCACATGGTGAACCGACTCGCCGAGCGCATCAAGACCGAAGGCATCCACGTCGTTGGCGTTTCGACCAGCTGGAGCACGACGCTCCAATGCCGTAGCCTCGGCATCCCGCTCAAGGAAATGGGCGAAGTCTCCCACCTCGACATGGTTATCGACGGCGCCGACGAAATCGACCCGCAGCGTAACCTCATCAAGGGCCGCGGAGCCGCGCACCTCCTCGAAAAGATAGTCGCCTCCATGACGGACAACTACGTGATTATCGCCGACTCCGGCAAGGCCGTGCAGCAGCTCGGCACCAAGTTCGCCGTACCGCTCGAAATCATCCCGGGCGCTATCGCCGTCGTCACCGAACGCGTGAAAAAACTCGGTGGCGAAGTCAAGGTGCGCATGGGAGCTCCAGGCAAGGACGGCCCGGTCATTAGCGACTCAGGCAACCTCATCGCCGATGCGAAGTTCGCCCCCATCGCAGACCCGGACAAACTCGCCCGCGACCTCGAACATATCGTGGGCATTGTCGGTCATGGCCTGTTCATCGGCATGGCAACGAAAGTCATCCTCGCCGACGAAGCGAAAGGATTGATAGAGTTTTAATATTAAGTTATTAGTTAATAGATACTAGTTACTAGTGATTGCAATAAGGACTCATTGAAAAAGGCTCCCCGCAGGGAGTCCTTTTCAATATCCTAGAACCTGTAACCAGAAAACGATCACCTATTACGCGTTCTCAAATGTCCAGCGGATGTGTTCATCCAAGAATTCATGGGCATCAAAGGCGAGATTGAAATAGTCTTTGATTTTTTGAACGCTGTAGAGCATGGGATCATCGCCCCAGCCCGTGTCAACTTCCACGATTTTCGACTTGCAGCCAGGCTTGAGGGCAATCATCTTTTCGGCAATTTCTTTCCAGCTAATCCATTCGGAACCAAGTCCGAGGAAGATTTCTTCGTTCAGGTCCGATTCCAGCAATTTCATATAAATTTCAGCTTGCTGCGAAGCGTGGATAAATTGCGTGCCATCGTTCTTGATAATTTGTATGTCACGGTCTTCCTTGACGGCGTAAGCCATTTCAAAGAAACGGCGGTCCGGCTGCGAACAGCCATCGGGAAAAGCAGGATTCCCGAACGTATAGCCCGGACGGATGATGTTGCGCTTCATCGTCACTTGCGGGAACTGGCTCCCGAAGCCATGACTGAAACCGAGCACAAAAGCCTCGCCCGCCGCCTTGGTCGCGCCATAAAGGTCTATCGGCAAATTGCTCGTCGATTCGCGCATTTCAGAACGCACACGTCCCATAGCCGCCGTACTGCTGGTATAAATAAATTTCTTGCAACCGGCACGTGCAGCCATTTCCAAAAGAGTAATCGTCGCACGAGTGTCGTTCATGAGCATCGCACTCGGGGTATCGCCCCAACCGAGAGCCACGTGAATGCAGGCATCACAGCCAACGAGTCCCGCGTCCATTTTTTCGAAATCCGTCAATGCGGCTTCGACAAACGTTACATTCGGATTCGACCTCAAAGTCGGAACCTTGTTCGGGTGGCGTGTCGCAACAACGACTTCATGTCCACATGCCAAAAGGGCCTTGACCACATAATGCCCAATAAAGCCGGTTCCACCCGTAACAAAGACTCGCATATTATCTCCTTTTTATCACGTGCTCTTCAATATAGATTATATCACATAGTTCCGGCAAGAAAATAATAGTTTAATTTGCAGATTTTATACACTCTCAAAAGTTAGATAGCTCAAAGCCCCCACTCCAAACCTCTCATCTTTGTTCATTCGCTTTATGCAGTTGTCGTCTCTTCTCTCGTCTCTCCACACTCCTCTCTATTTACTAGATTAAACACAAAGATTTTAAAGAGGTTTTTATGTCTCGTTTACGCGTTTTGGTTTTGATGGGCGGTCCATCTACTGAACATGATGTTTCTGTCGTCAGCGGCACCGGCGTTGTGCGCGCCATGGATCCGGAAAAGTACAACATCCACCCCGTGCTCATCGATAAAGACGGCACTTGGCATTGGTCTTCCCGCGAACTCTCTCCGTACCAGAAAACGAATTTTTCCGTCAACTATTTCCATAGTCTTGAAGGAACAGCAGCAAACAAGAAGAAATCCCCGGCGCTTTCGGAACTTCCGTCTGCCGATATCGCGTTCCTTGCGTTGCACGGCAAATGGGGCGAAGACGGCCACATCCAGGCGATGCTCGAAAACTGGAATATTCCATACACGGGCTGCGGTCTCCTCGCTTCGGCCTTGGCAATGGACAAAATCAAGACGAAAGAAATCTACCGCGCCAACAACATCCCGACTCCGCCATACCGCGTCATCTGGAAGCACGATTTTACCGGTGACACCCTCGTGAACGTCTCGGATGAACTCGGATTTCCATTGGTCATCAAGGACCCGCTGGGAGGTTCTTCCATCGGCATCGGCATAGCAAAGAATCTTGACGAAGCCGGAAAAATTGCTCAGGACTTGTTCAAGGATACGAACCGCCTGCTCTGCGAAAAGTTCATCGCCGGCGGCGAAGCCAGCTGCGGCTACATCGAAGGCGAAAAGCCTTTGCCGCCCACCGAAATGCGCATGACGACCCGCGAATACTTCGACTTTGAAGCGAAGTACAACGGCGAATGCCAAGAAGTCACTCCGGCAGAATTTGCACCGGAACTCACCGCACGCATCCAGGAACTCGTGAAAAACGCCCATTACGCTTTGGGCGGCGCGGGCTACAGCCGCACGGATGTCCGCATCACCAAGGACGGTGAACTATTCGCCATTGAAACGAATACGCTCCCGGGCATGACTCCGACGTCGCTGTTGCCGCAACAGGCTGCTTGCGTCGGCATCACCTACAGCCAGCTTATCGACCTCATCATCGACAAGAGCCTGGAGATAAAGCGTTAAGCCGCTTCGCGGCTTTGGGCTATGAGGTATGAGCGCGGACCTTACGGTCCTATGAGGTATGAGTTTTTTAACTCTTAGCCCAAGCCTCAAAGCGGAGCGAGCCGAGAGGCACAACGTGCCGACCCCATACCCAAAATTCAAAAAGCCGGGCAATCAACCAACAACCAATGACTATTGACCAACGACTATTGACCAATGACCAACTTCGACTTAATAGTAGATACCTCCCGCAAGGGAATTTCGATGGCACTTTGTGCGGACTCCGTTTACGAAGAAATCGTGGAACCGACAGGCAAAGGCGAAATTCTAAGCGCTAGCTTGGACTCGCTATTGAACAAAGTCGGAGCAACGCTCGATGACGTAAAGCGAGTCATGGTGACAGTCGGTCCGGGTTCGTTCAGCGGACTGCGCACGGGAGTTGCGTTCTGCCAAGGGCTTTGCTTTAGCGGCAAGCGCAACCTATATGGCGTAACGACGTTGCAGGCACTCGCCTGTTTTTCGGGAGTCGCCGACAACGATACGGCGGTCGTCATCCGTGCACGCAACGGATTCTGGTACTTGCGGTTGGATGGCATCGAAAGCTTTATCGAAACCGCAGAAATTGTTGAACGGCTCAAGGCTAGTTCCGTGAAGAACGCCGTCGTCGATGCGGCTGCATTCGCCGACGAAACGCTCACTGCAATTTTCAAGGACAAGGGAATTGCAACAACGCTCGATACGGACAAGCCGCTCAGCATGTGGTCTCCGCTTTTTGAAACGGTAAAGCCTTCGCTTATTCAAGAAGCGAACTACATCCAGCCATCGTACTTCGAGAAGTTGAGTAAGTAGTAGGAAGTAGGAAGTAGGAAGTAGGCAGTAGGAAGTAGGCGGTAGACTGTAGACTGTTGAAAACAAGAAGAATGCGTCATTCTGAACGAAACGAAGTGGAGTGAAGAATCCAGTAAAGTCTTGTAATTAGAGGTGCATAAAAAGGAATCACAAATGCAAATTCGCAAGATGACAGAAAATGATTTGCCAAAAGTTCTCGAACTGCAACGGGAACTGGCGTTTCAGGATTGGAACGAGAAACAGTTCCTGTCCGAAATTCGCGCAAGCTATGCTTGTTGCGTCGTCTGCGAATCTTTAAGAACAACGGATGGTAGCGTCCCAGACGGAATTCCCAACGGGACACTCTTGGGCTATGCCATATTCCACTTGGTGGGACCGGACTCCGAACTGCTGAGCATCGCCACCCGCGAATCGGAACAGCGCAAAGGCATCGGCTCACAGCTTTTAAATGCAGGCCTTGCGCAGTTGACAGCCGATGACCAATGTTTTTTAGAAGTCCGCAACGGAAACGCCAAGGCACGCGCATTCTACGAGAAACATGGATTCAAGCTGTACAATGTCCGTAAGAAATACTACGCCGACGGCGAAGACGCTGCCTTGTATAAATTTTCACCAACACGATAGCAGGTAATTACTTTGTCAAATATTCTAAAATCCGACAAAAAGGATAGCCGTAAAAAAAAGAATTTCAGTTTGGGCATCGGCCTCCTGATTTTATTCGTCATCGCCGTCTTCACGTACTTCGTATTTGAAAAAAGCGGACACTGGCTTGTAGAAGACGACGAGTTTGAACACGTCAAATGGGTAGCCGTTCTCGACGGACAAACTGCCGACCTCGAACGCAGCGACTATGTTGCAAACCTCTTGAAAGAAGGCATTGCAGATTCCGTTCTCATTCTCGGGCGACGTGCTTTCCGCGACCGTAGCAATTCCGAATTCTACGCCGAAGACTTCATGAGACTCGGCTCATTCGACAGCAACGCAGTCTTTCTCGTCCCGCACAACGACCCCTCCACCATCAGCGAAGCGTACTCGCTCATTCCATGGCTCAAAAAACACGAAGCCGATACGGTTCTGCTCATCACCGGAGCATCGGCGACTTACCGCGTCAAGAGAATTTTCCAAAAGCTTTCGGGCAACAGCCCCGTTTACCTGACCAAGGATATTCACCACGTCACCTACAATCCCAAATGCTGGTACAGCAACCGTGAATCCCGCAAAGGTTGGCTTATCGGATGGGCCTCTCTTATCGCTTCTTACTTTGACCTGTTCAACGCCGACACGCTTGAAGCCGCCGATTCATCCTATTACAAGCCAATTCGTTCCTATGCAGAATACAAACGCGATGTCCGCGCCAACGTCAATTTGCAAAAACTCCTTCCGAAGATTGAAGACAAGATAAAAAACGAATCTGAAAAAGATGCAATGAAGGATTCGACGACAGCTCCAGAAAAAGTTCAAGTCAAGGAACCTGCAAAAGAAAGTGCCAAGGAAGCCGTAAAGGATGCGGCCAAAGAAAAGGAAAAAGAAAAAGCTGCCGAAAAAGCACCAAGCGCCCCGAAAGGTGCGGTAAAAGAAACGAAAAAGGACGCGGTCAAGGAGCCTGCAAAGGCACCCGCTAAAGCCAAGGCGCCCAGTACAAAGAAATAGCTCAAGTTCCAGACAACAGCAATAACGCGGCCGTCAGCGGAGCACTCCAATTTATCGCGACCTCGTTACTAGCAAAAGAGCACTGCTCATCGGCGTAAGACATTCCGCGGGCATTTCCGAGATAATGCGGATGCCGATGCGTATCCTGCCGATCTTCGTTAATGCCACCGACAACAAGCCCGGGTACCGATTCAACAACGTTGTCCGAATGGCTGATGCGATGATGCGGGAACTTCGGGGAACTCCACGCAGAGCCCGTCACAAAGCTCACATCGACGGGATTCATGCCGTAAACAAACTTAATTTGTTCCAAAGCCGCGGTACGATACTTGGAATCATTAAACCAAATATATACCAGATAAAGAGTCAGCGCATGGTTCGCGATGTCGCCATTACTCCCCCAAATGAACTTGCGGATTGAAAGTCCATACGGGTCTATCGCGCACAAATTAAGAATTTCCTCGGCGGTATATTTAAACGCCATCCGGGCTTTTTCCGTCCATTCGCATTCCATGGTCGCAAGTGCGAACCAAGCCAAGTTCTGGGTCGAGCGCCATTGCAACCCGTACGTCGGTAAATACGATTCCATATCCGCAGGAATTTGGCGTTCAATCCGTGCACACAGATCTGCCCATTCCGTTCCGCATTTCAGTTCACGGTAAAGCATCGCCCGTGCCCAGAAAAAGTCATCCCCCAAGTCGGGGTCTCCATATCCACCACTGCCTTCCGTATTGTGCGGCCAATCCACATCAGGATTTTTTTCGGCCCACAAGTATGCACGAACGCCCGCATCCAAGCACTTGGACGCAAACGCCTCATCGACATCCGCAAAAACGTGATGCGCTTGCGCCAGCGCCCCTGCAAAATTCAATGTCGAAGATGTCGATTTCCCGAGAATATAGCGTTTCTGCAAAGCATCCGATTCTGTCGGAGTCACAAAGCCATCCCAACGGTACGGTGTCACCTTGAAAAAAACGCCGCCATCGTCATCCTGCATCCGCAAGAAAAATTCCAGTTCAAAACGAACCTCGTCCAACAAACTCGCAGGCTGTTCAAACGAAGCGGAAAAACCCGCACCGCCGACAAATGCAGAATTCTTGCGCAATTCGCAAGCAAGCATCAATGTTGCAACACTCACGCCGCCATTCACGATGTACTTGCCATAATCACCGGCATCGTACCAGCCACCATGAGCGTTCCAAAATCCTGCACGGTTCATTGTCGGATGGAACTCCAGCTTATCATCCAAATGCGCAGCCGGACGTGCCCAAGCCCCAGCAAACTGTTCCGGCAAATCCACACCGCTCCGCTGATAATAGAACGACTTGATATTCGCCCGAACTTCACGAGAAAGCCATTCATCCGAGATTTCAAACAAATGCGATTCAGCATTGAAATCGGTCAGAGAAATCTGGTATTGCCCAGGTTCAGTCACTGCTGAAAAATCACCCTTATATAGGATTTCGCCCGTATATTCACAGTAACGGAATTTTTCAGCAATTCCTTCATAAACAACATTTGATGCCGAATCCAAAACTTTAAACTTAACAACTAAAAAATTCGGATTTTCAGAAAAACCGATCAAGAAGTTTTTCGTATCGGCAGGGGTATATCCCGGATGGCAATAATGAATTGTCGCATTCATGCTCCAAGAATAACTTTTTTTTGCCCAAATCGGATAAAAAAAAGCAATATTCCCCGTTTACCGCAGAATACAGACACAATTTGTAAAACCCATCTTTCCAATTAACAACCTTGTTGAAGAGTTTGTTACACACTATTCTTACAATTATATTTAGATTTTATTCTATGAAGAAGCCTCTCAAAATTTTCCTTATCGTCCTAGGATCCTTGATCCTCCTCTATTTTATCATCCTTCTCGTAGCGCCCAAAATCGCTCGCAGCTACATCGAGGACCACTCCAAGGAAATGATTGGTCGAAGTATCACTATCAAGGACATCAGCCTGAACCCGTTCACCTATGTGCTTGATATCGACACGCTCGCCATCATGGAGGCAGACGACAAGACGCGGTTTGTCGGGTTCGACAAGTTCAGCATAAACATCAACCCCCTCAAGCTATTTACAAGGACGCTGGACATTAGCGACATATACATGAAAGCGCTCTATGTCCGCGTAAACCAGCATGGGGAACGGTTCAACTTCACCGACATCCAGGAATACCTCGACACGAAAGACAGCCTCTACTACGCCGAACATCCGGATGAGAAAAAGCCTAAAGACAACACGGCAAAGACCGCAGCCGAAATCGCAGCAGGATTTCCGGTCAAGATATGTCTCCGCAACATCGTCTTCGAAAAAGGCAATATCATTTACCAGGACACAAAAGTCGGTTCCAAGTTCCATCTCAAAGATTTCTCGATTAACATTCCCGCCATCTATCTCGAAGACAACAAGACCGGCGTTGACGTTAGCCTCAAATTTGCTGATGGTGGCGACCTGAAAGTCAAGGTCAATGCCAACATGGCAACATACGATTACAGTATCTTCCTTGACTTGAACCGTTTTGCCCTCACCTGCATCAAGCCGTATCTTAACGATGCTCTCAGCTACAAGGACCTCGAAGGTTTCCTCTCAGCCGACATTTCCATCGCAGGGAACATCAATAGCATACTCGCCTCGAACATCAAGGGAGCCGTTTCCGTCGATAACCTCGCCCTCACCGAACTCAGCGGCAAACAAATCGGCGCACAAAACATCCAAATCGGCATCAACAAAGCAAACCTCGCCGATAATGAATACATCATTGATTCTGCAGTTGTAGATGGACTTCACTCTCACATCGACTTGTTCAAGGACGGTAAAACGAACTTTGACGTACTCCTCAAGACAAGCAACAAAGACGCAGAAAATTCCGCAGGAGACTCGACATCAGTAAAGACGGAAGAAAAACCAGAAACGGTCACTCAAGACGCTCCGAAACCGAAGGCGGAACCTGTTCCTGAGCCAGCCCCAGTCGCCGAAGCCAAGGTTGATTCCTCAAGCGCCACAGAAGAGTCCGACAAGCCGGCACCATCCAAGCCCCTCAAGGCCAAAATCAATAAGCTCCTCGTCAAGAACTCCTACATCACCGTCACCGACCATACGATTATCCGCCCGTTCAATTACAAGGTGAGCGACATTACCGTCAGCGGCCAAAACATCAACTACGACACACCCTGCAACGTGAATGTCACGGCATCATTCCCAGAAGGCGGAAGCATGTCGCTCAAGTACCATGGCGCCCTGAGCAACCTCAAGACGATGGACATCTACATCAGCATCAAGAACCTCGCCCTCAAGCACTTCTCGAACTACTCGCTGCACTACACGGCCTACCCTCTCAAGGCTGGCACGCTAGCCTTCGCCAGCGACAGCAAGATTGTCAATAGGAACCTGGACAGTAAGAACACCATCGACATCTACAACATCACCGTCGGCGACAAGGATAGCAATATAGACCCGGAATATACAGTCCCGATGAAAATTGGCCTCTACATCCTCAAGGACAAAGACGACAAAATCCAGTTCGATATTCCGGTCAAGGGCAACCTGGACGACCCGGAATTCTCTTACGGCAAAATCATCTGGAAGACCGTCATGAACCTGCTCGTCAAAGTGGCACTTTCACCGTTCAAGCTGGTCGGCAACCTCGCCAGCGCAGGGGCTAGCGCACTGGGCTTCAGCCTTGGCGAAAACGACGAAGTGCTGATAGACTCGAATAGCGAAACATTCACGAGCGAACAGTATGCAAAAGCAATCAAGATGATCGAAACCATCCGAAAAGATCCGAAGTTGACCCTGACCTACACGCAATACTACAATCCGCGCAAGACCGCCAGGGAATACAAGATTCAACAGCTCAAGATTGACTACTATAAAGAAACGAACAACAAGACACAACTGAACGAACTGGATTACAGGGCCATCGAAGAAATCAAGGAAAGCAGCAAGGGATTCCAGGCCTACACCAAGGAACACTCCGCCGAAATCGACAAAAACTACATGATGAAAGTCCTTCCGCAGATGGCGGCAAAACGCAATGCGGACCTCCTGAAAGTGCTGCGCGAACAGCCCGGCATCACGAAAAACAACGTGAAAGTCGTCACGGCCCCCCGAGACCAGCTCCGCAGCTACAAAGGCAAACCGATGTACAAGGTGACCATCGACGTGCAGTAGCGCGGCTTCGCCGAGTAGAGAGTAACTAGTTACTAGAAAAGGACGCCGGAATAACCGACGTCCTCTTTTAATTTTGCCTACAAATAGCGAGCAACGACTCACTCGCATTAAATTACTTTATTCGTGCACGATAGTACCCGCGAGGTTCTTGTCCGAGACCTTCACGCCATTCCAGAGAATCGCATCGCACACTTCGGAATTCTCAATAACGCAACCATCTCCAACCGACACGTTAGGACCGACCGTCGAATTCTTGATAACCACATTCTTACCAATGTAGCAGGGCTCGATAATTTCGGAACCTTCGAAATGGGGTGAATTTGACTTTGCTTCACGGCCGAGAATATGGGCATTCGTTTCGAGCAAGGTTTCCGCGAGACCGCAATCCAGCCATTTCTGGACCGGAGCCGTGCGGAACTTGCAGCCACCTTGAATCATACGTTCAAGAGCATCCGTCAGCTGGAATTCACCCTTCGTGCGGATGTCGTTCTTCATGAGGTAGCTCAACGCTTCCTTGAGCGCCTTGACATCCTTGATGAAGTAGATGCCGACAATGGCCTCGTCAGACACGAACTCCTGCGGCTTTTCCACTAAACGTTCGATGCGACCGTCCTTATCCGTCACGGCAACGCCAAAACGCTTGGGATCATCAACCTTGAACGTATAGAGAATGTTTTCTTCGGCCTTGTTGAGAATCGAAAGATCGGCCTCGAAAAGCGTATCGCCCAAAATAATCAAAAGAGGTTCGTCATCATTTGCATACGGGAGCGCAAGGCTGATAGCCTCGCCAAGACCTTGAGGGTTGGATTGAACAACTGTGCGAACAGCGCCCCACTCCGGTTTCTGCTTTAAATATTCGTCAATAACAGACGCCTTGTAGCCCGTAATAAAAATCGTTTCGGAAGGATTTAAAAAAAGAGCATCATCGACAATCCAATCTATGATTGTCTTACCAGCAACAGGAAGCAAGCACTTAGGAAGATTTTCCGTGTATGGACGTAGGCGAAGCCCATTTCCAGCAACAGGAAGAACTATTTTCATTTACAATCCCTTTTTGAGTCGTATAATCAAACACTCTAACTTAAGCTAAAATATAAAAAATTTGTATTCAAAAAAAAGCATCTTCATTGTTTTTCGTCATTTTTTCATTCTATGTAAATGATGGTCCATCAAGAAGTTTCCTAAACAAAAAACTCCATCCTTTCAGATGGAGTTTCGTGGATGATGCAGGGGTCGAACCTGCGACCCGCTGATTAAGAGTCAGCTGCTCTACCAACTGAGCTAATCATCCAAAAATCTTTGGTCGCATTCCCGTCTTTCGATGGGAGCTATGTCTTTGCAAAAATCAAAAGTCGCAGTTTCAAAGTTCGTTAGACGCTTAGCTTTGTCTGACGCTTTTGTATTTTGCAGCACCTCGCCTTGCGGTTTGATGCCTAGTGGATGATGCAGGGGTCGAACCTGCGACCCGCTGATTAAGAGTCAGCTGCTCTACCAACTGAGCTAATCATCCATTGTCGCTTGGACGCGCACAATTATAGAAATAACAGGGTGAACTGGCAAGGGAAATGTGCGTTTTTTTTGAAAAATTTTATATTCAGTCGTAAAAGAATCCAAACGAGTGTCAAATACAGCGAGCGATCTAAGTTTTGCCAACTATAAACCTATGAGTCTCAATTCCAACCGTCTAGACGCATTTCTTTCGCACTTGGGTGTGGAGCGGAACCTTTCGCCCGCCACTATCCAGAGCTATCAAGAAGACCTGCGGCACTTTGTCGCATGGCTAGATGATTGCGGCATAGACCTCAAGGACTTGAAGCCAGAAAAGCTCGACGAATTCTTGACACTCACCGCCGGGCAAGTGGAGTACTCCCCCACGTCCGTCGCGAGGCACTTTTCAAGTCTGCGCGGGTTCCTCAAATATATGCAGAACCAGGGCGAGTACGATTACAGCACGGAATCGATGCTCGCCACGCCAAAGCTTGGGCATTATCTGCCGCAGTACCTCACCCGTGAAGAAATCGACAGCGTTTTCGAAAGCGCCGCGAATGGCAAGAACCCGCTTCGCGATACGGCTTTGTTCGAACTCATGTACAGTGGCGGGCTGCGCATTTCGGAAGCGCTCGGGATTAAGCTTGCGCAAGTGGACCTCGACAACGAGTGGCTCACGCCGATTGGCAAGGGCAACAAGCAACGCCTTGTGCCGCTCGGCAGCAAGGCCAAGGATAATTTGAAGGCATGGATTCAAGAAGGCCGCCCGCTCACGCACCCCAAAACAGATAATGTTATTCTAAACGCTCACGGAAAGCCTATGACCCGCATGGGGGCCTGGAAAATTGTGCAGCTGCATACGATGCACTTGAGCAAACAAGTTTCGCCGCATACGTTCCGCCACAGCTTTGCCACGCACTGCCTAGAAGCCGGTATGGACTTGCGCGTTTTGCAAGAACTGCTCGGCCACGCCGACATAAGCACCACGCAAATCTACACGCACATCGATAAGGAATTCATCAAGCAGGAACACCGTAGTCACCATCCGCGGGAAATCGCAAGACTAGATTCCAACTAGCAACAAAACACGAATAAACTAAAACAACGTGTTTTGAGTTAAAAATATAGCAAAAACTTTGCCAACATTGGGCATATTACACGCCAGCGTTTTCGAGGCGTTTCACGTGGCAGTAGGCCAATTCCTTAGTTCGTTCATCTCTGAGATGTAGGCTGGAGCCTTCGCAGTAGCGCCAATATTTGCATTTTTTGCATTCACCAATTCTCGCCCAGCTGCGGTCACGCATCACCTGATAACGGTTCTGCCAGACATCCCACAAATCGTCCTTGTAAATATTCCCTTGGATGTAATCACCGCGCAAGCTGGGGCACGCCGAAATGCTCCCGTCACAAAGCACAGAAGATATATTCACGCCTGCCCAACAGAAGAACGGCTGATCGCGAACCACTTTTTCGTAACTGCCCAGGAACCCTTCACAATCGTAATTCACATTGATGATGTTTTGCTTTTTGGCTTCACGGATAAACTCAAAAACCTGACGAAATTCTTCATTCGACAACAAGAACAGCGGATTGTCTTTTGCGCGCCCCTTCGGGAACACGTTTGAAACTCTCCACCGCTTGACGCCCAGATTCAAAAGCAAATTAAAGATTTGCGGCAATTCCTTGAGGTTCTTGCGATTCACACAAGTCATCACGTCAAACAATATGCCATCGGTATGCGCCGCCATGTTAATCGCTCGTATAGCACGTTCATAGCTATGCGGATTTCCACGGAAATGATTGTGATTATCTTCAAGTCCGTCAAGGCTTATCGTGAGCGATTTGAGTCCGGCATTCAAAAGTTTCGTATAACGTTCAGGCGTCAACGCCAAAGCATTTGTCACCATGCCCCACGGGTAACCACGAGCCTTGATTTCTTTAGCGCATTCTTCAAGGTCCGGCCGCATCAAAGGCTCGCCGCCCGTAATCACCACAGCAAAATCCTTAGGGTCAATATGTGGGGCCAAGTTATCCAAAACCCGCATAAAGTCTTCACGCGGCATGTCCGGAATCGCATCGACCAAGCAGTCGCTACCGCAATGCAAGCAGTGCAAATTGCAGCGCAACGTACATTCCCAGAAAAGGTACGTTAACTTGTGCGTTTTGATTTCGCTATGACGATAAAGGCGATACGCCTCAAGGGCAAGTTTCTTTTTTAAACCAAGCTGCATTTTTAGACGAGAGACGAAAGACGAGAGATTATTGTGATTAGTGATTAGATTTCAGTGGTTAGTGGTTGGTGGTTAGGATTTATGAATTAAGAATTAAAAATTAAGAATAAAAATTTCTTTTTTTATTTTTCATCTTTAATTTTTCATTTTATTATCCTGTTTACTAACCACTGTTTACTGCTTACTACCTACTTTTCTTCGTCGCAGGTGCCGTTGAACATGCAGGGCGGGCCATAAACGGCAATCGGCTCATCAAAATTTAAAATTTCGTACTTGTCCAAAAATTCTTTTTCGCTTAAATCTCTATAAAATTCATTACTATAAGTTCTATTTCCTTTTTCATCTGTATCTATTGAAAAAGACTGGCCATCGTCACATTCAACATAATCACCACGCTTGTAGCAAGGAATTTTCTCTTCAGGCTTTGAAACAAACGTAAGCATGTCATAACGGGCCTTGAATTCCGCTTCGTTATAGACCTTGCCATCGGAACATTTATATATCTTATCCTTGATGATGACAACACCGTATTTCGCACAGATTTGGTCACCGGAACAGCTCGGAAACTGCGATTTTTCCGTTACGGATTCGACACAAGTCACCCCGCCATTACAACTCAATGTCGAATCGTTTTCTGCTTTTACACAAACGTTTGACACGACGCCGTACAACGGAACAGCTTCAAAGCCCTGACTAGAGCTCGACATTACCGGAACGCCGTACTTGGGAGCAATCATGCCCTTGCTGCTGGAACTCATTGGGACGCCGTACTTGGGCGCAATAATCATGCCCGCACTACTACTAAGTTCGGCACCGCAAACATCTGGCGGACAACCGTAAAGGTCTGCATTCTGGTCCAAGCTACTGGAACTAACCTTCTCTTTGACAGAACTTGAAGACGCGACTACCGCGGAACTGGACTTTGCTGTTACAGAGCTGGAACTTGGATTCGGAGCGACCGCACTCGAAGCAGGCTTCTGCTCCGAAGAACTAGGAGTCGCATTTTCAACAGCGGAACTGGAGACAGGCGTGTTCGTTGCAGAACTCGAAGTGGGTTCTATATTAGTTCCCGAACTTGAATTTGGCGTAACTTGCGGAGCGGTCGGCGTGGAACTATTGTCGCATGAGTTCCAAAAAAATGCAGTCATCGCCAGCAAAATTTTTTTCCAATGCTTATACATTAAACCACCTCCTTATGAGAGATATTTTCTCCTTTAATATAAATAAGCAAAAGCAATTTTACAATTGTGAAAAAACGTCCAATTGTAAAAAGAACTCGTTTTAAAGGGGAAAAAGCAAATTTTTCGCTCAATTGTATAATATAGACATATCACTATTGAAGTTATAGTCAATAATAAACAGTCTTTTTTTTGAAATCATTAGCAATATGAATATATTTTTATAGTGGTTTATGTCTTCTAGAATTTCAAAAATTGTCACTCTTGCGCTTTTATACGCATTTACGGGTGTATTTGCCGGCCCAGGCCTTGCTGACGGGGCGGCTAAATTTGTCGGTAGCACAACTGTCAATGGGCCAGTACCTTCTGACTTCGGGACTTACTGGAACCAGATTACCCCAGAAAGGCAATGCACATGGCGAACCGTCGAACAAACTCGCGGCAGCTTTGATTTTTCCGAATGCGACATCCCCTACAACTGGGCAAAAGAGAATAAAGCCACATTCAAATTTCATGCCCTATTGTGGGCTTCTGGGAACCCCTCCTGGCTTAGAGACCTTAGTGCAGACGAAACAAAAGAAGCCATTACCGCCTGGTTCGATGCCGTTGCGGAGCGTTATCCGGACCTGGAATACATAAACGTGGTCAGTGAAGCCAGGCGAATCCATTCACAAATAGGCAGCAACAACAAAATTATCGAAGCCCTTGGCGGCGACAACGAAGACTATAAATTCATAACCACCGCGTTCAAGATGGCCCGCGAACGCTGGCCCCAAGCAATTCTCATTTACAACGACTACAATACAATCCAGTGGGAAAGGAATGATGGCATTGAGCTCGTCAATACAATCAAGAACAACGGGGCCCCAGTTGACGCCTACGGACTTGAAGGCAACGATTTGATTGTAATGGGAACTGGCCCCATGAAATGCTACAGTCCAGACTTGCTCAAGAGCGCTCTTCAGGAGATTTACGAGAAAACAAAAACACATCTACTCATTTCTGAATATAACATCAGCACCGAAGACGATAGCACACAAAAAAACTGCTTTTCGGAACATATTCCCGTTTTTATGGAAGCCGAATATGTAATGGGTGTCACCCTGTGGGGGTATCTCTACAACTTGTCCTTATTGCAATGCATCACAAACCCAGGGATTAGCTGTTGCGGCATCATCAGGGACGGCAAAGACCGCCCGGCAATGACATGGCTCAAGGAGTATTTCAATTTTCAGGAAGATAGTACAGCGAAAGATTCGACCATCGCGGATTCCACGATTTCAATCGGTGGCGGCCTCCACCTGCAAGCGAATACCCTCCAGGCATACGACGTATTTGACCTGAACGGCGTCCGCCTCGGCCGCCTGCGCGCCTACACTATCGACGAGGCCGTTTCGATACTCAAGAATACTAGCGACATCAAGGTCCAGGGCATCTACATGCTCCGCTCCGTCAATAACGGCACCGTAAAGCAAGTGCGGATTGCACAGGCTAAATAAATAGGGAGATTGGGCCCGCACACTCGGGCCGCGGCGCTAACGGTTAATCCTTACCGGATAAAAACGGCCGTCAACCCGCAGCAGGTAAGAACCGGCGCGGGGTATCTCGATAGCCTCGTTTGCGTTCACGACCCTTTCGAGAACAACCTTCCCCTGCATGTCGAACAACTGCACTCTGGAAGCGTTGGGTACGTTCGAGACGCTTACGGAATGCCCTGCAACATGGACCTTCGCCTTCAAGCTATTTGAAGGGACTGGCTTCACGGTGACGGTCTTGATTTCCGACGCCGTGGTATCGATTTTAAGTTCATCGTAAACCTTGGCCAGTTTTCCGTCCTTGTTCAAGAACTTGATATCCTGGATTTCGATAGAGGCGTATCCACCCGAAGTCATCATGGGTTCGAAAGCAAAGCCCTTGACCTTGCCCATGCTTTCTCTTTTCATATCATAATTATTGATGGCAAAACTCAAGGTCGTAAATTCATCGCTCGGATGAATGAGATTATTTTCCCAATAGGTGATTCGATTCCCTTCATCATTCTTGCCGTAGCAAAGTGCAGAAACTCCGATAACCCCCTGCGTCTTGAGCGTCATGCGGATAGTATCCGCATCGCTCAGGTCTTGGTACTTGTCGTCAAGATAAAGAGCGAGTCCGCTAAAGACATCTTCGCGGTCGTCACAATATGCTCCAGAGCATTCCTTGCCTACGCTAGACTCCGCGCGCATTTCCGCTTTGACAAGAGCCTTTCCGTTATCGGCAAAAAGCGGTTTCTTGGTAGAATCGGGGAAGATGGTGATTTTGTTAAAGCCGTTCGATTTGGTAACCCAGTTCCCGAAGCCGGAAACCTTGAGCGTGGAATCCTGCGTACCTTTGGGCATCTGAGGCTGTCGCATAACCGAAGCTGTCGCAATATCTTTCGCATTTTCCATATGCGTCAAGTCCGGCATGTTGCCCGTCAAGAGCAACAGTTCCAAAATACGTTCCGTCTCCGTTCTTGCCGTTTTGGTATTCAGGTTCATCAGTGATTCGTAGACCGTCTCCAAATAGGGATCGTACTTGTCTGTAGAACTGAATGCTAGACCGACGCCGCTAGCTTCTGCGACGTCCTTCTTGCCGTAAATCGAGTTTGAACCATCCAATTTATAATAGGTTTTGATATAGCTAGCATGTCCATACGATGCAGATGACAACCACTTGGCAAGTTTATCGTTAACTTTCTTGGCGTTTTCGTCGCCGTACCAATAATACGCCGTAGCCATTCTCCATGGGACCAACAAAGCATCGTAAATGAAACCAGGGCCTTCTTCATAAGAATAAGAATCTTGAACCTTCACCGGTTTATGCGTGCTGTAATCGCACCAGAGTGGAACGAGTCCTGTTGTAGAATCCTGACAGAGAGCAAGTTCTGCTGCTGTATTCTTTGCCAATGTGTTCCATGCATCCTTGAGCGCGGCTCCAGATTCAGCAAAAATTTTAAAGTTGGCAAAGGCGGAATAACTAGGGTTAAATGCAGCGTCATAGTTCGAGAATGCATTTATATGCATCTTTTCGCCGGTTTCTATATCGTTGTCATAGATGTCCTGCAATAGTGTTTTTGCATAGGTCGCATATTTTTCTGCACCCTCGGAACCCCACTGCTTGTCGGCCAAGAGAAGTGCAAGAGCGGCATCCATGTCGGCATCGGGGTTGGATACCCCTGCATACCGAACTAATGCGGAATCTTCTTCGTAGACTTCGCCTGCCATAATTTTGAAGCTTGGACTTTTGCAGGTTTTCGGTTCCTTATTCTCGTTTGCGAAACAACGGTAGAAATTCATGAACTGGTTGAATAATGATTGGGCGTCGTTGGAGGCGTCGGCCATATACACGGAGAGCAACATGCCGAAAGCGATATCCCTAGATGAAATGCGGAGTATCTTAGAATCCGACATTTTGATGTATGCGGTTTTGACACCGTCTATCTCGACGTTCTCGGTTACCCAATTTTTGCGCCAGTCTGCAAACTTTTGTTGAATGGCAGTTTCCGTTTTTTTCAGGTCGGGGTTGAAAATTTGCCCATAGGCGTACTGCTTGTTTTGCGGGAACGGGTACTGCGGTGCCGCGCCGGCTAAGACAGATGCAAGCAAAAGCAGCATCGAAAAACGGAACAACATGTGCATAAGATCTCCTTTCTTCCAAAACACTCATTTAAAATAGAATCTTTCCCCCGAAGAAACCATTCACTCTAGCTAAAAAAGCTATCTTTGTGCCGTTCAAATTATAAAACAAGGATTAACAATGAGCAAGAATTACAAGATTGCAGTGCTTCCGGGCGACGGTATCGGTCCGGAAGTGATGAAAGAAGCAGTCCGCGTGCTGGACGTGGTTTCCAAGAAGTTCGGCTTCGACGTGAACGCCGAATGGGCAAACGTCGGTGGTGCCGCCTATGACGAAAGCGGTTCTCCGCTTCCGGAAAGCACCCTCAAGCTCGGTGAAGCTTCTGACTGTATTCTTTTCGGTTCCGTGGGTGGCCCGAAGTGGGAACACCTCCCGCCGAACCTCCAGCCGGAACGCGGCGCTCTCCTCCCGCTCCGTAAGCATTTCAAGCTTTTCTGCAACCTCCGCCCGGCCCGCGTTTATAAGGAACTCGCCGGTGCTTGCCCGCTCCGTGCCGATATCGTGGGCGACGGCTTCAACATCCTCACCGTCCGCGAACTGACGGGTGACGTTTACTTTGGCCAGCCGAAGGGCCGCGAAGGCGTTCCGGGCTCCAAGGAAGAAATCGGCTTTGACACCATGAAGTACAGCCGCTACGAAGTCGAACGCATCGCTCGTTTCGCTTTCGATGCCGCCATGCTCCGCAACAAGAAGGTCGCCAGCATCGATAAGGCCAACGTGCTCACCACGAGCGTGCTCTGGCGCGAAGTCGTGAACGAAGTCATCAAGGACTACCCGGAACTGACTCTCGAGCACCTCTATGTGGATAACGCTGCCATGCAGCTCCTGAAGCGCCCGCGTGAATTCGACGTGCTTCTCTGCCCGAACCTCTTCGGCGACATCCTCACCGACGAATGCGCTATGCTCACCGGTTCCATGGGCCTCCTCCCGTCCGCTTCTATCGCCGAAGGTTCCTTCGGTCTGTACGAACCGGCCGGTGGTTCCGCTCCGGACATCGCAGGCAAGGGTATCGCAAACCCGCTCGCCCAGATCCTCTCCGTGGCTTTGATGCTTCGCTACACCTTCAAGGAAGAAGAAGCGGCCAAGGCTATCGAAGCGGCTTGCGAAAAGGTCATCGCTCAGGGCTTCCGCACTAGCGACATCTACCAGGAAGGCTGCACCAAGGTGGGCACGACCGGCATGGGCGACGCTATTATAGCCGCACTAGCCTAATCAATTTGTCATTCCCCTACGGGGCCTGACTTGTTCGCCTCGGTAATGCGAAAGCAAGCTTTCGCGCTACTCTCGGTTTCATTGTCATTCCCGGCGCCTGTCCTCGCTAGACGGGGATGACCGGGAATCTCCCTTCTTTAAAGGAAAAGCGGCCGGATTTCTCCGGTCGCCTTTTTTATTCCCCCTTACTTTTACAAATTAATCACTTAAAGACATGCAGTGAGCGAATAGGGAATCGGCAGGAATCATCCCCTCACTAAGCGATTCTATAACCTTACCAAATTCCTCTTGTTTTTCTGCAAATTCAATCGATTCACTTTCAGTTCCATCGGCGCATATAAGCCAATGAGGTTGAGGATTATCACAAGGACGGGACACATCGCCTTCTGCTGCCATTACAAATAATCGACGCAAGCTATCAAGGGTACTTTTTATACATTTTTTCGATGAATCAGAAAGTAGTACAGAATCGTTTTCCGTTTCGTATTTTTTATCCTCGAAATTCATATAGTTCCCATGTGAAATAATTAAATTAGCTTTTTCTTCCGAGAAATCACAATCACAGAAGGTTTCGAACACCGCAATCGGTTCACACGTTTCATCGACAGGATGAAGATTCGTCGTTGGAATATCAGCCAAATGATATCGGCCAATACTTATAATATTAAAGTCTGTATTTGACGCACTAAAGAGGAAGTTAAAGCGCACTCCTTTTAAATGGGCGACAACGTCATCAATCGAAACATGTACAAGTTTAGGCACTTCTTGATTACCGGCTATAGATGTGTACAATGCAAATCGATACCAAGGGAAACACACTTCTTTACTTTCAGGCAAAGAACCATCATGTTGATTCCAGAAATAAGGCATATTAACATTATAGCTAGAGAATTTATTCAAATTAGCAATCGAATCATTGGGTAAAAGTTCCAAGCTAGAAATATTCCCCGAATATTCAATACAAATTCCCTGCATGGAGCTGACATTCGCTTCTCCTATATTACCCAAAGCATCTTTCCCCGCAAAATAGAATTCGACATAAGCACTTCCACGAGGCTCAATATACGCAGCGGCAGAATCTATTTTATTTTCAATTGGTTCATACACAATCTTTCCACACAAGCTACCACCACACTTGTCTATAACATCGGCAAGTGCCATCGAATCATATTCTGCCGTAGCTATTCCAGGCCAATCAAATCGAACATTGTTATAATATCCTTGTTCTACATGCCAAGTCCAAATACCCGAAGTATTCGTCCCGTTATCGAAACCTGTACGCACACGGTATCCCGATGTACGGCTCCACATTTCAGGCGACCAGATGCAGCCTTTTTCCAAAGCTTCCAAGGAATCTGTCACGCCAATCACGCTACACAACACAGGCGATTCAGGCGTTAAATTATTACCCATATTCGGAACGCTTGTTGATCCCGAAACAGTAGGCGCATTGTCGGAGCACGCAGCTGCAAGGAGAAGGGCTCCAAAAGCAATCAAACTGTAGATTTTTTTATTCATATTAGTTGTCCTCATCTTTATTTAATTTCCAAGTTAGCGGGAACAGTTGCATGTTCAAATGATAGATTTGATCAGCATTTTCTGTTTCCGAGGCCATTGCCACAATTTTTTTTCTGAATGCATCTACTTCTTGAGCGATGCGTTCGTAACATTCGCGGTTGACTGTAAAAGTCACACTTGACACGCTGCGGTCTTGCGGTTCAAAACGTTCGATGGATTCATCGGCAAGCTGCAACATCTTGTGATGCATCGCATGTACTGCATAAGCCAAGCCCTCCTTTGATGCGGTCACGTTCTTTTCAGTCTGGCGATACGCGCCGTCCGCGCCTTTTTTCAGGAAACCCGCTTTCGTCAGGAACTCAAGCGATTTGCTGACTTCAGCCGCAGAAATTTCGTTGCAGCACGTTTTGGCAATCTGCCCTGGGGTAGCACCGCTCATCATCGGTGCAAGTTCGCGAACGACCTGATTTTTCCAGCCATCAAAATACTCGACAGCCTCCTTATCGACGACGCGTACTTTGTACTCAATCGCAATCTGGCGCATTTCTTTCCAATACGGCTTTTTGGATTCGTCATCCTTGGCATTGCAAAAATTGACGAGCGCAATGAAGTAGTTTGCTTCAAAGCCCGCAAGCCCCATTGCCGAAATCATGCGGTTCATCGATACACGGCTCAAGTTGCTCTTGCCTTCGCTCACAAGTCGCAAATAAGTCGGCGAAGAAAAACCAGCAAGTTTCGCGAATTCCCGCCAGGAGAAGTACGAAGTCCGTTTTTGATCTTCGTAAAAATCCTTGATCAAGGGATGGTAATCTTTGTATTCTGTTATCGGTTTCATGTTATCAAATATACCCTATTTACAGGCTATCATGACACAAAATATTGGTTTTTAATCAAATTTTATCGTTAAAAATAAAGATTTTTTCTATATGACACACTCAAGCATTTTCAAATACTAAAAATGGAGATGCCCGCTCGGTGGCGGGCATGACAGCGTGAGCAGACCCAGGGCAAACGACACAAAAAAAACACCATCGACATTTCGCCGACGGTGTTCGTTTTGAAAAACTGCGGAATTGAATTACTTAGCGCAGCCTGTGCCGAGAGTTCCTTCAAGGTCAGATTCGCACATTGCGGCCAAACCAAGACCTTCTTCGCTACCAGTCGGGAATTCAAGGCATTCACCTACAACACCTGGAATATCGCAAGAGACCATGTCACCCGTGGCTGCTGTTGCAGAGCTTGAGCTAGTTTCAGAACCCGTTACAGAGCTTGAACTGGATTCCGTTTCGCTACCAGCCGGAATCTTGTCCTTGCACATGCGGAGTTCGCTATTGTACATAGATTCCTTTTCAGACGTAATGCCCGAAGAAGAAACATCCATCAAGCCATCCGCAGAGCAGTAGTTGTTTCCTGAAATATCCGTGAAGTTCTTCGCAATGCATTCTGCATGCTGCAACGGATGCTGTTCAGCCTTCACGCGCAATTTTTTATCAAAAAGGAACGACTGAATCACGACGACACTGTCCTGACCACGCCAGCCTTCGTCAAGATAAGAATAAGACCATTCATTGTCTTCGGCCTTGAAATCGCAAGTCGTCTTTGTGGCAAGAGGAATCTTGTCATAATTTCCGCCGTTTACAGCGACGCCACAAGCCTTTTTCACTGCAGCATGGACCGTTTCACGCGAGTTCGCAGCAAAGTAACCCTTTTGCGTAACCGTACCGGTAATGATCACCGTGCTGCCGTCGCAATACTGCACACCAACAAACTTGCCGTCACTGGAGCTAAAA
The DNA here is from genome assembly GCA_017965445.1 of Fibrobacter sp. Taxonomy (GTDB): domain Bacteria; phylum Fibrobacterota; class Fibrobacteria; order Fibrobacterales; family Fibrobacteraceae; genus Fibrobacter. Next base: position 62,968 of record JAGCPZ010000068.1, read on the forward strand.
TCAGAAGTGCCATCAGCGATTCTGCAAACCATGCTTGCCTGACTTCCCGTATAGCGGATAGTATCGAGAATTACAAGGTTTTCGCCATCAATTTTATAGATAGTCTTGACATTGGCATTGCCCTTGCTATTGCTTGCCTTGTACGACATTTCCCAGACATTGTCTGCAGCTGCAAAAGTACACGGTTCCACTTCAGCAACGGAAGAACTTGAAACAGATGCAGAAGAACCAGGAACACTTACAGACGAACTAGAATTCACGTTAGAAACACTCGAAGAACTTGTTCCAGATGGGTTAGATTCCGGAGAAGTCCCGCCAACACTAGAAGAAGACACATGATTCACAGCATCCACAATCGGATTCGATGAAGAATCGTCTCCGCAAGCCATGAAACACATAGCCGTTGAGAGAGTAAGGCCCAAACCACACTTTTTTAAATTCATTACAACTCCTTTTTATAATATGTTGGGCGCAATATACAAAACAAGATAAAGAAAAACAAGATATAAGATGCAAAAAAAAGCCCGACTCGAACGAGCCGGAACTTTATCTAAAGGATTTCAACTTGACTGGATTCTTCACCTCTTCGAGGTTCAGAATGACGAATCAGCCGACATCAAGAACTTAAGCGTTCTTCGTGAAATCGACGTATGCCTTGAGCACATCGAGGAAGACTTCGTCCGGAGTGTTGTCACCAACGATGTGGCTGATGATCTTCGGGTCGTACTTTTCGAGCACCTTGGCGGTGGATTCCTTATAGACGTTCAAGCGGTTCTTGATGACGTTCACGTCAGCGTCGTCCTTGCGGCCTTCAATCTTGGCGCGGTTGAGGAGACGAGCGACGATAGTTTCTTCGTCCTTGATGTCGAGAACGAAGATGTGCTTCACGTCAACGATCGGCTTGATGAGATCGACCTGTGCAACCGTGCGAGGAATACCGTCGAGGAGGAGGGTATCCTTTTCCGGGTTGAGCTTGTTCGTGTTCACGAGGCCTTCGACAAAGCGGCCGAAGATTTCAACGGTTGCTTCATCCGGGACGAGGAGGCCCTTGCTGGAGTAAGAAGCAAGGAGCTTGCCGGATTCGCTGGACGGAGCGATACCACGGAAGATGTCGCCCGTGGAGAGGTGCTTGAGAGCGGTCGTAGCGGCGAGCTTTGCGCCCACAGTACCCTTGCCAGAACCCGGAGCACCGAAGATAAGAACTGCAGAAATCTGAGACATTTATAACCTCATAGGTTGATTGTTAAAATTCGGGTCGAAATATAGCTATTTTAGTAAACAGTGGTTAGTGATTAGTGGTTAGGAGGAATGAGAAATGAGCTCGGTCGCCTACGGCTCCCTTTGAGGTATGGGGTATGGGCAAATGTAATATCAAAACCTTGCAAAGCAAAGCTCATAGCAACGGAGTTGCGGGCTCATTGCTCACACCTCATAACGCTACGACTTAATCTTCTCGCACTTGAACGAAAGCTTTCCGTTTTCTACGCCCACATAAATCGTGGAGAAATCCGTCATCGTCCCGAGCAAAAGCCCTTCGGCGATTTCGTCTTCAACCAGATTTTGGATAGAACGGCGAATGGGGCGAGCCCCCAGCGAAGCATCGTAATTGTGATTTACAATAAATTCCTTCGCTTCCTGGTTCATTTCCAAAAGGATTCCGCGATCGGAAAGGTTCTTCTGCAAGAATCCCATCTGGATATCCACAACAGACACAAGGTCGTGCTTGGAAAGCGCACGGAACACAATCTGCTCGTCGATACGGTTCAAAAATTCCGGAGAGAACACGCGCTTGACTTCCTCGCGAATGGCATTTTCCATGCGTTCGTAATCGTCGGTCTCGCCCATCTTGGTAAAGCCCATACCACTGCTGTGGCGGACTTCGCGAGCGCCGGCATTACTCGTCATGATGATAATCGTATTCTTGAAGTTAATCTTGCGGCCATAGCTATCCGTCAAGATGCCATCGTCCAAAATCTGCAAAAGCAAGTTGTAAATGTCCGGATGAGCCTTTTCGATTTCGTCCAAAAGCACAACTGAATAGGGGTGCTTGCGAACCTTTTCGCTCAGCTGTCCACCGCCATCTTCGAAGCCCACGTATCCCGGAGGCGCACCAATCAAGCGGCTCACGCTGTGCTTTTCCATGTATTCGCTCATGTCGATACGGATAAGCGAATCTTCACTTCCAAAAAGTTCCTTGCTCAGGACCTTCGCAAGTTCCGTCTTGCCGACACCCGTCGGACCCAGGAACAAGAAGCTACCCATCGGACGCTTGTTGTTGCGGATTCCCGCACGGCTACGGCGGATGGACTTGACAATCGCATCGACAGCCTGATCCTGGCCAATCACGCGCTGTTTAATTTCGTCGCCCAAATGCAAAAGCTTTTGCGCTTCTTCGCCGCCGAGCCTGCTGACCGGGATTCCCGTCATCTTGCTGATAACGTCACGGATAACGTTTTCATCGACAATCGGCGTTTCCGATTCTTCGCTCTGGAGTTGCTTTTTGCGTTCGGCAATGCTGTTCTGCAATTCTTCTTCGCGGGCGCGGAAATTGGCTGCAGAACTATAATCCTGATTGGCAACAGCTTCTTCTTTTTTCTGGATGCATTCGCCGAGTTCATCTTCCATGTTCTGCAAGTCCTGCGGAATTTTGATGGAATTGAGACGCACACGAGCACCCGCTTCGTCGAGAACGTCGATTGCCTTGTCCGGCAAAAAGCGTTCACTAATATAACGTTCGCCCAATTCAACGGCTGCACGCACAGCATCCGGCGTGTAACGCACGTTGTGATGTTGTTCATACTTCGGACGAAGGCCATCAAGAATCTGGATGGAATCTTCAACAGAAGGCGGATTCACTATAATCGTCTGGAAGCGACGTTCAAGAGCAGCATCCTTTTCGATGTACTTGCGGTATTCGTCAAAAGTCGTGGCGCCAATGCACTGGAGTTCGCCTCGGGCAAGCGCCGGCTTGAAAATGTTCGATGCGTCGAGACTGCCTTCGGAGCCGCCTGCACCCACAATCGTGTGGAGTTCATCGATAAAGAGAATCACGGAATTGCCAACACGCTGGAGTTCCGTAATGAGCCCCTTCACGCGCTCTTCGAACTGGCCACGATACTTTGTACCAGCCACCATAGCAGCAACGTCAAGCGTCACGACGCGCTTGTTCGCCAGCAAATCCGGAATCTTGCGCTGAACAATCTTTTGCGCAAGGCCTTCAATAATCGCAGTCTTACCTACACCCGGTTCGCCAATCAGCGCCGGATTGTTCTTTTTGCGTCGGCAAAGGATTTGAATCAATCGTTCAATTTCAGCTTCGCGACCGATAATCGGGTCCAGTTTGCCTGCACGGGCCATCGCTGTCAAATCGCGGCCGAAATGTTCCAAAATCGGAGTTTTAGAGCGCGACGGAGAAGCCTGACGCGATTGCGTATAACGTTCACGAGGATCTTCGTCCGATTGAGAATCGTCCATCGGCTGCCCTTCTGCCTGATGCTTGATTTGCATCAGCATATCCTGATAATTTTCGAACGTCACATTGTACGTCGAGAGCGTCGCCGCCGCCGGAGAATCCGTCTGTTGCAGAATGGCGAGCATCAAGTGTTCCGGCCCTATAAACTGAACGCCCTCTTCCTTGGCAATCTTAGCGGCATTGTAAAGCACGGCCTTGCACTGCGCCGTAAAAGTGAGAAGACCGCCACGGGCATCGCCTCCGACCGTCATTAGACCGCCGCTTGTACTGAGCGCGCGCTGGATGGTTTCACTGAGTTCCGTCAGGTTGACCTTCAACGCCTTGAGCGTTTCCGAAGCCACACCTGAATCTTCGCGTACAAGACCAAATAGCAAATGTTCTACTGTAACGCAGTCGCTCCCTAAATTGCGGGCCGCGATACGAGCCGCCTGCAGCGCTGCTTTTGCCTTAGCTGAAAAAATACCGTTAATATCTGCCATAATTACTTCTGTCATTCCCGCCGCTGAGCGGAAATCTCCTATTCATTTTCAAATCACGCTCTAAAAGATAGTTACTAAACATAGGCATGAGGTCGCACCTACGGTGCTCTGAGCTATGAGCACGGCACTTCGTGCCTTTGAGGTTTTAATTGTCGAGGCATAGCCTCCTTTATTTCACTCAAAGCCTTGCTTGCAAGGCGACCTCAAAGCGAGTGAAATGAGCGACCTCATTGCTCAAGCCCCTATTGTATCACTCCGTTGTGCATTACCACGCGGCGTTTCGCGAAAGATGCAAGTTTTTCGTCGTGTGTCACGATGAGGAACGCTTGGTGGAACTTCTCATTGAGTTCGCCAAAAAGTTCGTTCAATTTTGCCGAATTCGCTTCGTCCAAGTTACCGCTCGGTTCATCCGCAAATACAAGGGACGGGTTGTTCATGAGAGCACGGGCAATCGCAATTCGCTGGCGTTCGCCACCCGAAAGTTCACGCGGCAAGTGCTTGAGACGTTCCTTGAGGCCCACCGTTTCCAAAAGCATCTCGGCACGTTCGCGGCATTCCTTTTCAGGAGTCCCGAGAATGCGACCCGGCACGCAAACATTTTCAATCGCCGTAAATTCGCTAAGCAAATGATGGAACTGGAAAACGAACCCAACATGCTTCCGATGATACATATCGCGTTCTTCGCTACTGAACTTGCTGAGCGGTTTGCCATTGAACAAAATCTCGCCCGAAGTCGGCGTATCAAGCATCCCGACCAAGTTCAAAAACGTGGATTTACCGGAACCTGAAGAACCCGTGAGTGCCACGAGTTCCCCCGCATCCATCGAAAAATTCACGCCCTTGAGAATTTCAAGAGATTCACCCGTTTCAGAAAACACGCGACGAAGACCGACTGTTTGGAGGAGAGGAGAGACGAGAGACGAGAGACGAGAGATATTTCCTTCTTTGCGCGAAGCACTATTTTCACCTCTTTCGTCTCTAGTCTGTAGCGAGTTTACGAGCGTTCTTTCGTCTAAATTATTCATGTCTAATCGCTCCTACGGGATCCAAGCGGCTTGCTTTCCATGCCGGCAAAAGCGTCGCAGACACGCACAAAACAATACCAATCACAAAAATCAAAATAACATCAACCGCGTGCACAGAAATCGGGAAATACGGAATCACATACACATCGCCCGGAAGTTTGATGAAGTGGTACGCCTCTTGCAACTTGCAGAGCACAAGTCCAATAGTCCCACCCACAACGGTTCCGCCCACGCCAATGAAACTCCCCATCAGCATGAACACGCGCATAATGCCCGCCTTGCTAAAGCCCATGCTGCGCAAAATGCCAATTTCCTTAGTCTTGTCAATAACGACCATAATCAGCGAACTGATGATGTTGAATGCCGCCACGAGAATAATGAGGCAAATCACCGCCGCCACAATAAACTTTTCGTAGTTCATCCACTTGAGAAGCGTGATGTTTTTGGACTTCCAATCCATCCCGTAGTACGGATAAGAAAGCCACGTCGCCATGCTATCGACAGCCTCGCCCGCCTTCCAGTGATCCTTTATACGGAACTGGATGCCAGTCACAGTGTTTCCCATGCCAAGCAACTTTTGCAAATCCGAAACACCGACATAAGCGAGGTTGCCATCATATTCGTACGTACCCGTTTCAAAGATGCCGCTCACCACGCACATCATCATCTTCGGGCCACCAGCAGACATCGCCTCGTCCGGACTCTGGAACGTCTGGAGCACAAGTTTGTCACCAACGACAACGCGCAAACGCGCCGCCAAGCCAGTCCCGAGAATAATTCCCGGACGACGCTTGCCGCTCATGTCCTCAAGGCTATCAACGGAATATTCTCCCCACTTGATGTACTTGTGGATGTCAGTCACGCCCTTTGCCGTCGCAGGGTCAATCCCGTAAATGACAATGCCATCGTTCACCTTTTTGGAGCTGATGCCCACCTTGTAAACGATAAACGGTGATGCAGCGACTACGTCAGGCACGCGCTTTTGCACCTCTTGCGTGAGGCTATCATACGGACCAATCGGGTTACCATTATACGCCATCAACTCGAAGTGAGCGTCCTTCCCAATCATCTGGGCAGTGACCTCTTCTTCGAAACCGTTGACCGCCGCAAGCGCCACCACCAGCGCAAACACGCCAATGGAAACACCCAGCATACTGAAAATACCAATAAGCGAAACAAAGAGACTCTTACGTTGAGCCCCCAAGTAACGCCAGGCGATGAGAAGTTCGAGCTTATTCATTTTAGACGAAAGACGAAAGACGAAAGACGAAAGACGAAAGAAAAAACAACTAAATTACGTTTTTTTAGCAGCTTTCAAGCCACTCAACATTTTAGCTATTTCCACCGTTTTTACATCTAACAAGTCCAGTTGATCCTTTGTTATATAGTTTAATAATTGTGCTATTTCCATTTGGCTTTGAACTTCCATCAAAGAACCAAAGCTTATTTCCAAAAAACGAATAACTTCTTTATTTGAAGAACGACTCATTCCCTCCGCTATATTTGATGTCACTGAAACAGCAGCACGACGAACTTGACTAGTTAGAGCAAAGCGTTCAACATCTGGGAAAGATTTGCAGAGCCTATAAACATCCAAAACCCACAAAAGAGCCTTTTGATATACATTCAGCTTTCTATATGCAAAAGAAACCATATTGAATCTTATACCTTACATTCTATCGTCTTTCGTCTATAGCGAACGAAGTGAGCGTTCTTTCGTCTAAACTTCCGGTTTCATCAGCGGGAAGAGCTGCACGTCGCGGATGGTCTGCTGGTTCGTAAGGAGCATGACCATGCGGTCGATGCCGAAGCCCACGCCACCTGTAGGCGGCAAGCCAGATTCAATGGCGTGCATGAAGTTTTCGTCCATCGGGTGCGTTTCGCCTTCGCCACCGCGGCCACGGCGGACCTGGTCTTCCAAAAGTTCGCGCTGACGGATCGGGTCGTTAAGTTCGGTGTAAGCGTTACCAAGTTCCCAGCCGTTGGCGTACGGTTCGAACTGTTCGATGAGGCCAGCGATCGTGCGATGCTTCTTGCAAAGCGGGGTGCTTTCCGTCGGCATGTCCTTGATGATGGTCGGCTGGATGAGCTTGTCTTCAACAGTGAGTTCGAAGAGTTCGAGGATGCCACGACCGCGAGAGAATTCGCCGTCGAGGTGTCCGCCGAGTTCTTCCATCTTATTCTTGATTTCGTCGTCGCTCATGTCGTTGACCTTGAGGCCGCCGAACTTTTCGATGGCTTCGATCATGCTGTAGCGCGGCCACGGAGCCTTGAAGTCAATTTCCTTGCCCTGATACTGAATCTTCGTCGTGCCGTTTGCAGCAATGCAAGCACGTTCGTAAATGTTTTCGAAGTGGACCATCATGTCGTTGTAGTCGGCATAAGCTTCGTAGAATTCGAGACCGGTAAATTCCGGGCTATGCGTGCGGTCCATGCCTTCGTTGCGGAAATTCTTCGAGAATTCGAAAACCTTTTCCATGCCGCCCACGATGCAGCGCTTGAGGTAAAGTTCCGGAGCAACGCGCAAGTAAAGCGTCATGTCGCAAGCGTTGTGGTGTGTGGTAAACGGACGGGCGTTCGCGCCGCCGTAAATCGGCTGGAGCGTCGGCGTTTCGACTTCGATGAATCCCTTTTCAATCAGGTATTCGCGGATAGCCTGCATAATCTTGAAACGCTTGATGAAGACTTCCTTCACATCATCGTTCAAAGCCATGTCGATATAACGCTGGCGGTAACGGGTATCCACGTCGGCAAATTCGTTGAACACAACCTTGTTGCCGTTTTCGTCAATCTTTTCCTTCGCAACCGGGAGCGGGCGCACAGCCTTCGAAAGCATCGTCACCTTTTCGGCACGCACGGAGTATTCACCGCTCTGCGTTTCGAACATGGAACCGTTCACGCCGATGAAATCACCGAGGTCTGTCATCTTCACGACTTCGTAATTTGCCTCACCCACTTCGTCACGGGCAACCACAACCTGCAAGCGGCCATAGCGGTCCTTCAAGTGCATAAAGCACATCTTGCCCTTGCGATTAAAACGAACCACGCGGCCAGCAAAAGCCACCGGCTCCTTCGTCACCATCAGAGCTTCCTTATTTTCCTTCAAAACCTTGGAATCATGGGTCCTGTTAAACTTGTGAGGATAAGCCTCTACACCCATTTCCTTGAACTTGTCGAGCTTTGCCAGGCGAGCCTGCACCTGGTCATTCATATCTTGCATTGCCATATTGTATTACCTCGTGAATAGATCACGTCTTAAATTTGAACGGGTAAAATTTAGAAAAATAGAAGGAAGAACTAAGAACACAGAGCCTATAATAAGGCTAGAGACGCGAGCAAAAAGCAATAAAACAAAAAACGACAACTTCGTCAAAAGTTGCCGTTAAAAATGTCACTGGATCCTTCGACTCCGCTTACGCTTCGCTCAGGATGACACCACGTTGCGTCTCTCGTCTAAGACTACCCTTGCGAGGTTTCGGCGAAACTCAGGCGTTCGTAATTTTTGAGTGCGAGATTCAGGCGGTATTCGTTCGGGAAAAGGCACACGAGATTGCGTTCCTTGTCCATCATGCAGTCGCCGGCGTATTCATCGGCAAACTTGCCCACATCTTCTTCGGGGCCTTTCACCCAGCGGATGCAATGAGCGGGCACGCGGTCGAGTTGCACATCGGCACCGTATTCGCTCTGCAAGCGGAACTTGAGCACATCGAACTGGAGTTCACCCACAACGCCCACGACAGGCACGGCGGACTTGAGCGGTTCGTAAAGCTGCGTTGCACCTTCTTCCGAAAGTTCGGCAAGGCCCTTCGCCATCTGCTTGGACTTGAGCGGATTCAAAAGTGTCACGCGGGCAAAGTGTTCCGGCGCAAAGTCCGGGATGCCCGTGAAGTTCATCTTTTCGCCGTCCGTGAGCGTATCGCCAATGCGGAAAAGTCCCGGGTCGTTGATACCCACGATGTCGCCCGCCCAGGCGTGGTCAATCACTTCCTTGTCTTTCGCGAGGAATGCCGTCGGAGCAGCCAAGCGGATGTCACGACCCGTACGCACATGGAAAACCTTTTCGCCACGGGTAAAGCTTCCCGAGCATATGCGGAGGAATGCCGTACGGTCGCGGTGTTTCGGGTCCATGTTGGCCTGAATCTTGAAGACAAACGCGCTGAAAGCGTCTTCGTCCGGCTTGACCGGGCGCTTGTCGGTGTCGCGGATCATCGGCGGCGGAGCGAGCTTTGCAAAAGCGTTCAAAAGCTGGCGCACACCGAAGTTGTTCACGGCAGAACCGAAGAACACCGGGCACATTTCGCCCTTGAGGAACTTTTCGTGGTCGAACGGATCCATACCGCCCGTGACCATTTCATATTCTTCGCGGAATTGCGCGACCCAGTTTTCACCGCAGAGTTCAACGAGGCGCGGATCATCCGGGCCTTCCATCTGGATAATTTCTTGCTTGCCATCGTCCGGATTGAAGGTGTGGAACGTATTTTCGGCAATGGAATACACGCCCTTGAAAAGCTTACCTACGCCAATGGGGAGCGTAAAGGGAGCTGTCTTAATCTGCAAAACGCTTTCAATCTGGTCGAGCAAGTCGAGCACATGGCGGCCATCAAGGTCCATCTTGTTGATGAACGTGATGATCGGCGTGTGGCGCATGCGGCAGACATTCATCAAGCGAATCGTCTGCTTTTCAACACCGTTCACGCTATCGATAAGCACCAAAGCGGCATCCACGGCGGTAAGCGCACGGTACGTGTCTTCGCAGAAGTCCTGATGCCCCGGGGTATCGACGAGGTTGAACATGCAACCTTCAAACGGGAAGTTCAACACGGAACTCGAAACAGAAATACCACGCTGCTGTTCAATCTTCATCCAGTCACTGACAGTGTAACTTCTATTCGCTTTCGCACGCACGTGACCAGCCTCGCGAATCACATTCCCGTACCACAGGAACTTTTCGGTGATGGTGGTTTTACCGGCGTCAGGGTGGCTGACGATGGCGAAAGTACGGCGTTTTTCTATTTCTGGATTCATATTGAGCTATGGGGTATGAGGTCGTTCGCCTTCGGCTCACTTTGAGCTATGGGGTACGATTTCAAATTTTTACGCGGGCAAATATAGTAACTTTAGGGGGCTACTTCAATATTTCTATTTTTCTTGTGGCATGGTCACAAAGAAAAAGCAATCCAAAACATCCAAGAACGCGCGGACATTCGTCACGCATGAGTTTCCGGCGTTGTTCGACGAAAATTCCGAAGTTCTTTTGCTCGGTTCCATCCCCTCGCCCAAATCGCGGGAACAGGGATTTTATTACGGCCACCCGCAAAACCGTTTCTGGAAGGTTCTCGCAAGCGTCTTGAACGAACCGCTCCCCACGACCATCGACGAAAAACGCAGCATGCTCCTAAAGCACCACATCGCATTGTGGGACATTCTTGACAGCTGCACCATCATTGGCGCAAGCGACACGAGCATCGAAGACGTGGTTCCAAACGACATCGCCTCGCTACTCGCCAAAACAAAAATCAAGCGCATCTTTTGCACAGGCGCCACCGCCCACAAGCTCTACGAAAAATACTGCGAAGCATCCACAGGCATCAAGGCCATAAAGCTCCCGTCCACCTCCCCCGCCAACTGCGCCGTGAAATTCGAAACGCTGGTGGAAGCGTACCGAGAAATTATGGATTCTTCGGCGATTCTCGCCTCAGAATGACGCATTCGCAAAAAAAGTCCCGCGAACGTTGTCGCGGGGCTTTTCACATATTCAATTTTGCAAGTCTAAAGAATATTACTTCTTTTTCTTGTTGTTATTGGCGGCGTTGCCACGAATATCGTTCATCTTCATCATCACGTTGATTTCGGCATTCGTGACCTTGGAGCCTGCGCCAGCCGGGTCAAACACCTTGTACGTAAACTCGTCAATTCCAGTGAATCCCTTATTCGGGGTATATTCGAAGGAACCATTCGTTTCGTTCAAGATGATTCGGCCATTACGCGGTTTCATCACGAGCTTCACGGACGCAAGCTTGTCGCCGTCCGGATCAATGGCGCCAGACATCAGGCCACCCGAAGCCGGAACAGTTAGCTTCTCGTTCTCACGAGTGACGTAGTTCTGAGCCTTCGTTTCGGGCGCATTGTTCACGGCAATCACAGTAAACGTTGCAGTCTTGTGGGCCGTACCGCCTTCCGGGTCCGTCACTGTAAACGTGATGCGTTCCGGCTTGCCCTTCCAATGAGTATAGGGCTGAGAAATAACGACCGTCTTCTTCTGCCTATCGTAATTCACCTGCAACTGCTTCTGACCCGTAAACTTCCACTTGAGTTCATCGAAGCTATGGTCCTTATCACGAGCATACTGGTCGAGCTTGATTGTCGCAATCACACCTTCGTTCTGGTTTTCCCTGATAGTAAAGTCCGGGATATCGCGCATGACAGGAGGTGCGTTCACATGCTTCACGACAAACTTCACAACAGACTTGTCAGAGGCGCCAGACGGGTCCGTCGCCGTAAAGATAACGGTTTCATCACCGAACCAGTTGTCCCTTCTCGGCTTGACTTCAGCAACGCGTGAACCGTTGATTCTCACGTCGAGATTCTTCGCGCCAGAGACAGACCATCTGATTTCGTTCTTCTTGTGGTCCGGGTCACTTACGAATTCATCAAGATTGATAGGCTTGAATGTCTTGCCTTCTTGCGTCGTCTGTCCCGGGATTTCCTTCACGACCGGCGGGTCGTTCACGGACTTCACGGTAAAGCGAATTTCTGTAGAAGCCTTTTCCCTGCTCGGGTCAAACACGTTGACGGTTATCGATTCCGAGCCATTCCAGTACTTGTTCGGGATTTCTACGGTAAGGATTCCCTTGTCACTAATATTGTACTTGAGTTCATGCTTCCCTGAAGAAACAACCGGAGCAGGAGCCTCTTCAACTTGCTTCTTTCCACCCTTCTTTTTCTTCTTGTCCTTCTTCGAGCTCTTGGAGGACTTAGCAGGGGCGGCAGAAGCATACGGATTTTCGCCGTCAATAGACCACTTGAGTTCATCGACAGTGTTATCCGGATCCGTAACGAACTTCGTCAAATCAATTGCCGGGAAGGTCTTCTTTTCTTCGATGACCTGCTGCGGAATCGGCTTGAACTTCGGCGGATCGTTCACCGGAACCACTTCGAACGTGGCCTTGGTAGATGCGCTGGCGCGTTCAGGGTCGCTAACCGTAAACGTAATCGTTTCCTTGCCAAACCAGTTCGGATTCGGCATAGTCACAGAGGCACGACCATTCTTGACATCCACAGCAAGTTCCTTGTTGCCAGAAACAGTCCACTTGAGTTCATTCGGCTTGTCATCCGGGTCATTAGCAATCCTTGTAAGATCAATGATTTCGAATCTTTCCTTTTCCTTGATTTTCTGGCTCGGAATGTCCTTCACGATTGTCGGCGGGTCATTCACCGAGGACACTTCAAAGTCAATCTGCTGCACAGCCCTTGCGCCTTCCGGGTCGGTCACTTCAAGGCGAATCTTTTCCGAACCGTTCCAATACTTGTCCGGGGTTGCAACAACAAGCTGCTTCTTGGCATTGATAGAAGCCTTGAGCGCACGAGTCTGTGCAATTTCGAACTTGAGGGAGCTGGTCGGATGATCCGGGTCAGAGACAAACTTCAGCAATTCAATCGGTTCAAAGTGTTCCTTTTCCTTGATGCTCTGAGCCAAAATCGGTCTGATAGCAGGAGGATCGTTCACGGATTCCACAACAAAGTTAACGGTCTTGGAATCAGAAGCGCCTTCCGGGTCCTTCACGGTGAACACCACGTTACGTTCACCATGCCAGTGCGGGTCGCCAATCTCGATATGGGCAAGACCGCCCTTATAGATAACAACGCTAAACGGATCCTTTACAGGCGTATCGTCTTCATCGTCATCATCTTTCTTGCCCTTCTTACCCTTCTTGCTCTTCTTGGCATGTGCAGATTCCGGGTTCACAACCTTGACACTCCAAGTAAGCTGTTCCATTGTATTATCCGGGTCACGGACAAACTTGCTCAAATCAATATCCTTGAATTGGCCCTTTTCACGAATTCTCTGCGGAGGAATATCCCTCAATGTCGGAGGATCGTTCACAGACGCGATTTCGAATGTGATGGTCTGCGAGGCCTTGGCACCATCCGGGTCACTCACTTCGAGAACCATCATTTCCGGAGCGCACCAGAAATCCTTGTTAGGAGCACTCACCATAAGCATGCGGCTCGGAGTGACTTCGGCCTTGAGCTGCTTGGCACCCGTAATCTTCCAGCGAAGTTCATTCGGCTTGTTATCCGGGTCTGTCACGAATTCGTCAAGCTTGATGGGCTTGAAGACTTCCTTTTCCTTGATTTTCTGGTCCGGAATTCTCTTCACGAATGTCGGAGGGTCGTTCACGCGGGTCACTTCGAAGACCATCTTATGGCGGGCAACAGCGCCTTCCGGGTCGCTTACGGAGAACGTAATCGTTTCCTTGCCGCTCCACTGCTTGTTCGGAACATTGACAAGCACGGTGTTATCCTTGCGGATATCCAGCTTGAGGTCTCTGTTACCAGTCACTTCCCACTTGAGAGAAGATGCCGAATGGTCCGGGTCATCAGCGAGAGTGGAAAGATCGATAGTCTTGAAACGGCCACCTTCGAGAATCGTTTCGCCCGTAGGTGCACTTGCTGCAATCACCGGAGCATCATTCACGGAGCGCACTTCAAAGCGAGCGGTTTTGCTTGCGGAAGCGCCTTCCGGGTCGGTAGCGGTAAAGGTGATATTTGCAGCACCATGCCAGTACTTGTTCGGAATGACAATCGTTGCTTCGTTGTTCGCTTCAACCTTGACCTTGAGCGAAGAAGCAGAAGATTCCTCATCATCCTTTCCTTTTTTCTTGGAAGAACCCTGGCTAATCGGGCTCACCTTGAACGTCCACTTGAGATCGCTAATCTTGTGGTCCGGATCCTTGACGTAGTCGGCAAGCTTGATGGGCTGGAACTGTTTCTTTTCGTCAATGGACTGGTCGCGCAAATCACGGACAAATTCAGGAGAATCGTTCACAGAAACGACCGTAAAGGTCACTTCCTTGCTATCCGAAGCGCCATCCGGGTCTGTTACCGTAAAGCGAACCTTTTCAGAACCGTTCCAGCTTGCATTCGGCGGAGTAACCGTCACCTTGTGAGCGGCATCCATCGCAACACGGAGTTCCTTGTTACCTTCAATCTTCCACTTGAGCCTGTTCTTCGGATGGTCAAGGTCTTCAACGTAATTGTCGAGTTCAATCGGCTTGAACGATTCCTTTTCCTTAACAGACTGGCTTGCAATTTCCTTCATAATCGGCGGGTCGTTCACAGATACAACCGTAAATGTCGCCGTCGTGCGGGCCTTGGCACCAGCCGGGTCCGTCACGGTGAACGTCACCTTTTCGGAACCGTTCCACATCTTGTTCGGCGTTTTGACGGTCACCAAACCGGTCTTGGACATATCGACCTTGAGGTCCTTGTTTCCAGTGAAATCAATCTTCAAATCTTCAAAGCGGTCATCCGGGTCGGACACGAGTTCAGCAACATTGAATGCAGTAAATTCGCCCTTTTCCTGGATGGTCTGGTCTGCAATCTGCTTGATTTCAGGAAGGTCGTTCACAGATTCTACAGTAAATACAGCGGTCGAGGTTGCCTTTGCGCCTTCCGGGTCCGTCACGGTAAACGTAATTTCTTCGGCACCATTCCAGGACTTGTTCGGAATGCCAATCGTTGCAACCTTGTTGCCATCAATATCGACCTTGAGTTCACACTCTCTCTTCTTGGAGCCCGCAGCCGGCCTGCAAGACGTAGCAAACGAGAGTTCCGAGAGTTTGTTATCCAAATCCTTCACCATGTCGCCAAGCTTGATTGGCTGGAACTGGGCTTTTTCCTTGATGGTTTGCGGAGTCACTTGTCTGGTAAACATCGGCACGTCGTTCACGGATTCAACCGTAAAGTTAACGGTCTTTTCATCGCAAGCGTTATCCGGGTCACAAACCTTGAATGTAATCGCTTCGGCGCCATGCCACTGGGCAGACGGCGGAGTAATGCGGGCATTGTGTGCGGCATCCAAGGCCACCTTGAGTTCCTTGTTGCCTGTAAACGACCATTTGAGTCTGTTCTTCGCATGGTCCGGGTCCTCGACATAATTGTCAAGTTCAACGACCTTGAATTCGCCCTGTTCCTTAATCGTCTGTTCACGAATTTCCTTCATGACCGGAGGATCGTTAATCGCTTTCACCGTATATTTTGCAGCAGTTGTAGCACGGGCGCCTTCCGGGTCCGTCGCCGTAAACGTCAAGGATTCAGTACCGCTCCACTGTTCATGCGGAATCTTGACGGACACTTCGTGGGTCCTGTTATCGATATTGACCTTGAGATCCCTATTGCCCGTCACTTCAATCTTGAGCTTGGAGAAGTCATGGTCGGCATCGCTCAAGTAATCATCCATGTTGAACGAAGTAAATTCGTTCCTTTCGTCAATGGTCTGGTCGGGAATCTTCTTGAATACCGGCGGGTCATTCACGGACTTCACGTTAAGAGCAACTTCCTGCTTGGCGGAACCGCCTTCCGGGTCCATCACAGTGAACGTAGCGACCGTATTGCCAAACCAGCTCGGGTCCGGGATTTCGACTGTTGCCACATGCTGGTCGTCAATAGAGACATTGAGCGTGCCCGTTTCCGGCATCGGTCCCTGATGCTTGACCTCGACATCCCAGGAGAGTTCGGAGTTCTTATGGTCTTCGTCCTTGACAAAGTCATCCAGCTTGATCTTGGTGAACTGCTGTTTTTCGTTGATGTTCTGGTTCGGAATCGGGCGGATGAACTTCGGCAAGTCATTCACGGAATTGACCGTAAACATGGCTTCGCATTCGGCAGAAGCGCCTTCCGGGTCCGTAGCCTTGAACTTGATGGATTCAGAACCATTCCACATTTTGTTCGGAATGCGGATTGTAGCGACACCGCCAGAAACGGAGACCTTCAAGTCCTTGGCGCCCGCAACAGCCCACTTGAGCATTTCGATGCGGTGGTCCGGGTCCTTCACGTATTGGCCAAGCTGAATCGGGGCAAATTCCTGTTTTTCGTCAATCGTCTGGTCAGGAATATTCTGAACAAACTCAGGAGGATCGTTGATGGAATTTACTTTGAACAAAACGTCCTGCTTGGCGGACGCACCAGCAGCGTCAGTCACCGTAAACGTCACACGTTCCTGACCGCTCCAGTATTCGTTCGGAAGATTTACGATAGCAGAACCGTACTTGTCGATTTCAATCTTCAAGTCCTTGTTGCCCGTCACTGTCCACTTGAGCTTCATCACGTCGTCATCTGGGTCTGCAACGTAATCTGCAAGAGAAAGCATGTCGAACTGATTCCTTTCTTCAATCACTTGGTCAGGAATCTTCTTCGTGAACGTCGGGGGGTCATTTATCGCCGACACCGTAAAGGCAGCCGTCTTGTTGTCGCTACCGTAATCCGGGTCCGTCGCAATAAACTTGATTGTCGCAGAACCGTACCAATGGGCATCAGGAATCACAATCGTCGCCACGCGGTTCCCGTCAATCGTCACGGACAAGTCGCCATCGCCCTGCGGACCACCCGCCGGACGGATTTCTGTATCCCATGAAATCTGGTCCTTCTTGTGGTCAGGGTCGTTCACAAAGTCATCCAAGCGGATTTTTGCAAACTGCTTGCCTTCTTCAACTACCTGGCCCGGGATTTGCGTCACAACCGGAGGATTGTTCACGGATTCCACAGAGAAGTTCACCGTCTCGGAGGCAGATGCCCCCTTAGAGTCCGTCGCCGTAAAAGTAATGTCTTCGGCGCCGTTCCAAAGCGGCCCCGGAGTTGTAATTATAGCCGTATGGTCTGCACCAATTATCACCTTGAGATTCTTGTTGCCACTGGCCTTCCAACGGATCTGCGCGGGTTGATCAGAATCATCCGTTACAAAATTATCGAGTTTGATTGGTGTAAAAGCGCCACCTTCTTGAATGTATTCGCCAGGGATACCGCTAACCTGCGGAGGGTCGTTTGGCACGGCAGCCGGCGCTTGAGCTGCGGGTTGAGGTTCGGGATTTGCAGGAGCTGCTGCAGGTGCCGGAGCAGGAGCTTGAGCTGGGGCCGCAGGGGCCGGATTTTGCGCAAAAGATGCTGTTGCAATTACACTAGTAGTAACAAGCACGGTCGCCATGGACCATTTCAATTTATTCATTTTTATTCTCCGAATGACCATATACACGAATGCAAAATTTCAGAGCGAAATTTCTCAGACGGTTTAAAAACATCTGTAAATATAATGTTTTCAAAAAAAAACAAAGCACTTAAAAAAAATGTTTTTTCGCTCTTATATAATACAATTTTGGCCAAATTCGTTAAAAAGTTTTCATAACTTACCAATTGTCAACGAGTTAGAAAACCGAGAATTATTTTTTCTCAAAAAAACTTTTTCAAAGCGTAAACTTAAAAAACAAACGTAAAATGTAAAATTTTTGTAAAACACGACATTTTTTTGTTTTCGACCTTCCGCGCACGCCTCAAAAATCGACAAAATCCGCAAAAAAAAACTAATTTTACGAATACAACCATTAAATCTAACCAGGAAAAACAATGAAATTCGTATTTCTCTGCGACGCCAACTACCTCAAAGGCGACATGGTAAACTTCCAGAACAACTTCCCCACCAATCACGAACTCGTGACGATGACCTCTGAAGACCTTCTCCAGAGCAAGTCCATTATCGAAGGGACCTTTGCTATCTTGGCAGAACGTACCACCTGGCAGAAGAACTTCAGCCTTTTCCGCTATTTCGGCCTCTTGCCGCTTTTGGAAGTGCTTCCCCTCGGCATCGTCTCCCGTGGCCGCCGCAACGAACCCATCAAGGGCCGCAGCCAGAACAGGAATCAGGAATTCTACTTCAACCCGGCAGCATCCGCCGAAGAACTCTATCTCCAAGTCGATAAGTTCGTCGCTGCGCCGCCTTCCGGCTACACCTATCCGCGCGGTACCGCCAAGTAAGGGGACATGCAAAGAAAGGTTCTAGAAAACCTTTACAGTCAAGGCGGGCTCACTCTCTTCGCCATCGCCGACGGAGACGAAATGCCCATCGAAGCCTTGCATAAATTCGCACTGGCGCTCAATGCCGGTGCGCATTTTATTGTACTTGATTTTTCAGGCAGGCAACTTCTTGCCGGGAACGCCCCCTTCCCAACGCAGGAGCTTTTCAAAAAGGAGCTCTCCGATGAAGAAATCAAGCAAATTTCCGGAACGCTCGCTGTTGACGAAAAAATCACGTTCGCGGGCACAAAGGCGATGCCTTCGTCGGACAGCGAATACAGGATTCTCTACCACAACATCAAGAAGCTGGAATCGTTAGTCCCGCAAATTCTCGGTATCGTTTCTGCAGACGAAACTGAAAATGTCGGAAATCTCGTTTCGATGTCCCGCATTCTCTTGATGCACGTGACGCCCATGTCCATCGACACAGCGGCATCGTTTATCGAGGATGTAAAACAGACGCACAAGGCACAAATTCTCTGGCTCTCAAATGACCGCCCAGCAAGGCGAATTTTCCCGAAAGCATGCAAGGCAATACGTCGCAACAAAAGCGCGACCAAGGAAGCCCTGAACTCTAATTTTCGCGAGAACCCGGAAGAACTTGCAAAAATCGTCAAAAAGCTCCACAAGATTTCCATTCTTGTCAAGAACCCGCTGGACGGCGTTCCGCGAATTATCCGCAACCTGTTCCCGCTCCTACTGCTTTTCGCCATCATTGCGCCATTCCTCTTCGTTACTGACATCGACCGTAGCGATTCAAACCTGCGCGACCGCATCCAGGAACGGAACAGACTTTCCGTCGCCCCTTCTTTTGAATATACCTTCGACGGTATAGAGAACATGCAGCGCATCGCGCGCTACGCCATCGGTCGCTTCGACGCCATCATTACAAATGAAAAGATGGTCAAGAACTACGTGGCAAAAACGCTTGAAGACAACGGATTCAAAGTAACATCATGGGAAAAGGGGAACCAGAATATTCCTCCCAAAGGAACCACCATCCGCTTCTCGCGCCCGGACGAAATCAAGCGCCCTGCATCGGCAGACACCATCGGCGCCGCATGGAAGTTCTGGACATCCGTCATATCGGACAGCATCGCCTACCTCACAGAATTTTATCATGAAAAAGCAACTTCCACACAAAGGATGCATAACGGCATCGACGTTGCAAGCCGCATGGGCGCACGTATCCTGGCGCCGTTCGGAGCAAAGGCCTGGACAAGCCGCGACGAGCGCGGCGGCGTCATCATAGCACTTGTTCGCAAAAACGACGTTATCTTGTTCATGCACTGCGACAAGCTCCTTTATCTGAACGGACAAGAGGTCATGCCGGGCGATCCTATCGCCACAGTCGGCACTACAGGACACACGACTGGCCCCCACGCCCACATCGTCACCGGGATAGTCCGCAAGAAGGGAAAAAAGCAAATCGGGAACGTCCGATACGACGTAATTGACCCAATCAAGTGGTTCTACAAGTTCAAACCGACCTCAAAGTAAATTTTTTGGTGCTTTACATCACATGTAACTTAAAAATATGCAAAAAAAGCCCTTTTGTAACCTCGAATTTACATACATGCTATCGCAAATCTATCAACAATTAAGTAACTTTGAATGCGGGATTGATGTAGTAAAAAACAATGTCAAAACAAAAGGATTAGGACATGAAAAAAAACATCATTTGGGCAACCATCGCACTCGTAGCATCTTTCTTTGCTGGATGCTCTAGTGTCACCCCCCCGAAAGCCGAACTTGCAATACACAACGACACAGTCCACAACATTCCTGCGATTGACAGCCTCATCGTCAGCATGAAGCAAGACTACATCAAGCAGTGCTATATGCCTGTTGCAAGCCACCTTCCTCCGGAAAACTCCTGCCAGTCCGACTTGTTCCAGATGGTGGAACGTCGCTACCACATGGAATACAACCAGAACCACGTAGCAGCAGCAAGCAACGAACTTTTCTTCAAGGATGTCGTTCCTGAAATCCAGAAGAAGGTCAAGAGGGAACCCGCCCTCCGCGACCCGCTCCGCAGGGCATTCAACAACAGCGATGACATGCTCGCCTACTACAAGGACAAATACAAGTTCAACACCCAGATTGAACAGTTCTAATTTAAAGACTTGTTTTTGACGAAAGCGCGGCCACGAGTCGCGTTTTTTCTATATTTGGTGCCGCAAATTAAACCTAAAAGAGACAAATCTATGGGAAAATCACTCTATCAGAAAATTTTCGAAAGCCACACGGTAGCTAAGCTCCCGAGCGGCCAGTGCCAGCTCTTTATCGGGCTCCACCTCTGCCACGAAGTCACGAGCCCGCAGGCTTTTGCGCAGCTCCGCGAAGAAGGCCAGAAGGTGCTGTTCCCGGAACGCACTTTCGCCACGGTGGACCACATCATTCCGACCACCTTCCCGGAACGTAACCGCCCGCTCCAGGACGGCATTTCCGAAGAGATGTTCTCCCATATCGAAAACAACACCAAGAATAACGGCATCAAGTTCTTTGGCCCCGCCACTGCCGAACAGGGCGTGATTCACATCGTGGGCCCCGAAGAAGGCGTGACCCAGCCGGGCATGACCGTCGCTTGCGGTGACTCCCACACGGCAACGCACGGTGCCTTCGGTGCTATCGCGTTCGGTATCGGCACGAGCCAGGTGGCAGACGTTTTGGCCACCCAGACGCTCGCCATGAGCCCCCTCAAGACTCGCCGCATCAAGTTCACAGGCAAGCTGAAGCCGGGTGTGACCGCCAAGGACGTGGCACTCGCCTACATCGCCAAGCTCGGCGTGAACGGTGGCGTTGGCTACGCTTACGAATTTGCCGGCCCGGTCATCGAAGAAATGGGCATGGAAGGCCGTATGACGGTCTGCAACATGGCTATCGAAGGTGGCGCCCGCGTCGGTTACTGCAACCCCGACGAAAAGACGTTCGAATACCTCAAGGGCCGTCCATACGCCCCGAAGGCCGACAAGTGGGACGAAGCCGTTGCTTACTGGAAGTCCGTGGCTACCGACGCCGACGCCCAGTTTGACGATGAAGTCGAAATCAACTGCGACAACCTCGAACCGATGGTTACCTGGGGTATCACTCCGGCCCAGGCCATCCCGCTGAACGGCAACATGCCGAAGATCGACGAATTCGAAGGCAGCGAAAAGAAGGTCATTTCCGAAGCCTACGAATACATGGGCTGGGAAGAAGGCAGCCAGATGATTGGCCGCCCCATCGACATCGCCTTCGTGGGTAGCTGCACCAACGGCCGCCTCTCCGACTTGCAGGCCGCCGCAGAAATCATCAAGGGCCACAAGGTCGCTCCGACCGTCAAGATGTGGGTTGTTCCGGGCTCCATGAAGATCAAGGTGGAAGCCGAACAGCTCGGTCTCGACAAGATCTTTAAGGAAGCCGGTGCCGAATGGCGCGAAGCAGGCTGCTCGCTCTGCCTCGCCATGAACCCGGATAAGCTCAAGGGCCGCCAGGTCAGCGCATCTTCCAGCAACCGTAACTTCAAGGGCCGTCAGGGCAGCCCGTCGGGCCGTACCATTTTGATGAGCCCCGCCATGGTAGCCGCCGCCGCTATCGAAGGCTGTGTCACCGACGTCCGCAAGTACATCAAGTAACGCAAGGAGATTTAAAAAATGAATTCTATCGACATTGTTAAAGGTTCCGGCGTTCCTGTTCGCGGAAACGATATCGACACTGACCGTATCATCCCGGCTCGCTTCCTCAAGTGCGTGACCTTCGAAGGCCTCGGCGACAACGCCTTTGCCGACGATATCGCAGGCCTCGCCGCTCAGGGCAAGGTCCACCCGTTCCGCGATCCGGCCTACAAGAACGGCTCCATTCTCGTCTCGAACCAGAACTTCGGTTGCGGTTCCAGCCGTGAACACGCTCCGCAGGCTCTCAAGCGCTGGGGCATCCGTGCCATCATCGCCGAAAGCTACTCCGAAATCTTCTTCGGTAACTGCGTTGCTATCGGCGTGCCTTGCTACAAGGTGAGC
>JAGCPZ010000069.1 GCA_017965445.1 Fibrobacter sp.
ATGATGCCATCAAGAGCACAGGAAAGCTCCTGGGAGGTAACGCATAATGGATATTATTGAATCCAAAACCTGGATTGAATGGGCAATTACGATTGCGAAGTTCGCTTTCTGCTTCGTACCTGTCCTTTACATCCTCCTTTTGATCCCGATGGAACGTCGTGGCGCTGGCTTCATGCAAGACCGTCAGGGCCCGAACCGCTCCTACATCAAGATTCCGTACTTCGGAAAGATTCGTTTGCTCGGTTACGTGCAGAACATGTGTGACGGTACGAAGCTATTCTTCAAGGAAATGTTCGCTCCTGCTGGCGTGAACAAGTTCCTTTACTATGTGGCTCCGGCAATTCCGTTCGCCATCGTGTTCCTCTCCCCGTGCGTGATTCCGTGGTTTGGACCGATGATTTTCGAATGGGGTGACGAAACGGTGCGCATTGCAGGTTCCATCATCGATTCCGATGTGGGCGTGCTCTTGCTGTTTGGCTTCTCCTCCATCTCGGCTTACGGTGCCATGCTTGCCGGTTGGGCTTCCAAGTCCAAGTACAGCTTCTTGGGCGCTCTTCGTACGAGCTCCATGACGATTAGCTACGAAGTCTGTCTCGGACTTTCGCTGATGGGCATTTTGCTCCTCGCCGGTTCCTTCAACCTCACGGACATCGTTCAGTGGCAGGAACACCACGTTTGGGGCATCGTCGCTCAGCCGGTGGCTTTCTTCTGCTTCCTCATTGCAAGCATTGCTGAAACGGGCCGTGCTCCGTTCGACGTTGCCGAAGGTGAACCTGAACTCGTCGCCGGTTACCATACGGAATATGGCGCTATGCAGTTCGGTCTCTTCTACATGGGCGAATACTCCCACATCTGCATCAACAGCTTCCTCATTGCGACGCTGTTCCTCGGCGGTTATGCAGTTCCGTTCGTAACGACCGAAACATTGCAGGAACACATGGGTGGCTCTCTTGCCATTCTCTGTGGCGTGCTCGCATTCATCGCTCTTGCTTTCCTCCACATGATTTACCGCTATTCCCGCAAACTCAAGGCGACAAACCTTACGCACCGCTTTGAAGTTCTCCAGGAATACAAGCTATACAAGATTGTGGCTTGGGTGGCGACGGCTGTGTTTATCGCTCTCGGCATTTGCGCTTGGTTCTTCTACAATCCTGAAAACTTCGTGGTGGATGGCCTCGCTGTCGGTAGCTTTGCAACGGCAGTCGGTACGGCACTCATCCACTTGCTCGTGCTCGTTGCAAAGAGCCTCATCTTCTGCTGGGTCTGGATTTGGGTCCGTTGGACGCTCCCGCGCTTCCGCTATGACCATGTGATGCACCTCGGCTGGAAGATTATCTTGAATATCGCCCTCATCAACCTCGTGGTGACTGCGGTCATCGCAAAACTCTTAGGGGGTAACTAATGCGCGTTATTAAGCAAAAACCGATGACCGTTATCGAACGCCTTTACATTTTCGAGGCGCTTCGCGGTCTGTGGACGACTTTGAAGCATGCGGCTCGCGGCTTGTTCCGTTACGAAACGCTTCCGACGATTTCTTACCCGGAAGGTCAGCCCGAAGTCCGTAACACGTATCGTGCCAAGCATCGTTTGATGCTCCGCCCGGATGGAACGCCCCGTTGCGTTGCCTGCGGCATGTGCGCTGCGGCTTGCCCTGCTCACTGCATCTTCATCGAAGCAACGCAGAGCGATGACCCGCGTATCGAAAAGCGCGTGATGCGCTTTGACATCGACCATTTGACTTGCGTGTTCTGCGGCCTTTGCGCCGAAGCTTGCCCGGTCGATGCCCTCCGCATGGATACGAAGCAAATCATTTTCGAACACCGCTCCCGCGAAGATTTCGTGGCACACCTTTACGATCTCACCAACTGGGATCCGAAGGATTACCCGGATGACGAACAGAGCCAGATGGCTCCGGGCGGTACAAAGAATGCCGAGGCCCGCAAGGTCTGGGGCATGGAGGTAAAATAATGCTCGCATTGATTTATTTCATTGTCCTCGCAATTATCGCAGTCGGCAGTGCCGTATGCGTGCTCCTCTCTAGGCATCCGCTCTATGGCGCCCTTTCGTTGGTGACTTCCATGGTGTCGCTTGCCGGTATCTACGGCCTTTTGGGAAGTCCGTTCCTCGGCGTGGTGCAGATTATGGTCTATGCCGGTGCTATCATGATGCTCCTCACGTTTGTCATCATGGTGCTGAACGGTGCCCGCGACTCCAAGACTCCGATGTTCGACAAGGTCTCGCTCTTTGTGATTCCTGCAGTCATCGTGCTTGCCGGTCTCGTGGGTTTTGCCCTCGTCCGCTCTCCGATTGCATTCGATGCCGCTACGGTTCGCGGTTCTGTGGCAATCACTTCCAAGACCCTCTTTGATGTAGCCCAGACGGGCCCGGGTTACTTCGTTCTGTTCGAAGTTCTCGGTGTTCTTCTGCTTTCTGCCATGGGTGCCGCCGTGCTTCTCGCCAAGAAGCGCCTTGGTTCCGTGGATTCCGAAAAAACGGAGGATAATCACTAATGGAACTCCAAGCTATATACGTTCAGATTTTGGCCCTGGTCATTTTTGCCATCGGCCTTATCGTCGCGGTTTCCCGCCGCAATGTGTTCTTTGTGCTGATGGGCGTTGAACTTGCCCTGAATGCCGTGAACCTCTCCTTCGTGGGCTTTGCAAAGACTCTGCCTGCGGATGCGAGTATTGTGGGCCAGGTCGTTCCGCTGTTCTCCATTGCAGTCGCCGCTGCCGAAGCTTGCGTCGGCCTTGCCATGGTCATCCTCATTTTCCGCAACCGTGAAAGCGTTGACGCCGACACGTATTCTAACATGAAGGGGTAGTAAGCAATGATTTCTCTTGGACTCATACCTCTCTTCCCGCTGTTGGGATGCATTATCCTCGGTGCGATTGCCATCATTTCTTCGGGCAGCAAGAAGGGCCCTGCAGAAGGTTTCGTCGGAACCCTCGCCGTCCTCTTCCCGGCGCTCTCCTTTGCTGGTGTCGCGCTCCTCGCGTTCAACATGCCGGATGCCGGCATTCGTGAAACGGTTTGCAACTGGATTGACATTCCGATGTTCCGCGTGGATATCGGATTCCTCTTCGATGGTCTTTCACGTATCATGCTTTTGTTCGTGACTGGCATCGGTACGCTCATCACGCTCTACTCGATTGGCTACATGCATGGCGACCGCGGCTTTGCCCGTTACTTCGCCTACATCAACCTCTTCTTGTTCAGCATGATTGTGCTCGTGCTCTCGGACAACTTGCTCCTCACGTTCCTCGGTTGGGAAGGCGTGGGCCTCTGCTCTTACCTCCTCATCGGTTTCTGGAACAAGGACCTCAAGAATTGTCAGGCGGCAAACAAGGCCTTCATCGTGAACCGCGTGGGCGATATCGGGTTCTTGCTCGGTATGCTCTGCCTCGTGACGATTGGCGGTTCTGCTCTCCTCAATTACGATGCTCTCGTGAACTTCATCCAGATGATTATTAACGGAAACCATTTGGAAGTCGTTGTTCCGGTTCTCTCTGTGGCTGGCGTGCTGTTCTTTATCGGCTGCACGGGTAAGTCCGCTCAGATTCCGCTCCTCACTTGGCTCCCGGATGCTATGGCGGGTCCGACTCCGGTTTCTGCCTTGATCCATGCCGCAACGATGGTGACCTCTGGCGTTTATTTGCTTGCCCGTCTCGGTAGCATGTTTGCGATTCTCCCGGTGGTGCTCGACATTATCGTGGTAATCGGTATGCTCACCGCTTTCTGGGCGGCTGTCGCAGGCCTCTTCCAGAACGACATCAAGAAGGTGCTTGCCTACTCGACCATCAGCCAGCTCGGTTACATGTTCATGGCATCGGGCGTTTGCGCCTTTGACGCTTCTATCTTCCATGTGTTCACGCACGCCTTCTTCAAGGCGGCTCTCTTCCTTGGCGCCGGTGCCGTGATTCACGCTCTCGCCGGTGAACAGGACATGCGCAAGATGGGTGGCCTCCTCAGAAAAACTCCGGTGACCGCCTGCGTGATGATTTTCGCGTTCCTCGCCATTGTCGGTTTCCCGGGCTTTGCCGGTTTCTGGTCCAAGGACCTGATTCTCGAACGCTTGTTCATGAACTGCACGATGTACATTCCAGGCTTCACCATCTTCGGTACTGAAGTCCCGGCTATCCCGCTGAACGGTGTCGTCTATGCGGTGGGCCTTGCTACGGCTGTGATTACCGCAGTCTATATGGGCCGTCTCATTATCCTCACGTTCTTCGGTAGCTACCGCGGTTCCAAGGAAAGCGAAGAACACATCCACGAAGCTCCGGCTGTCATGCTCATCCCGATGGTGATTCTCGCTTTCGGTGCCGTGTTTGCCGGTTACCTCTGGGCCGATTCCATCGGTATCAAGTTCTTTGCTGAAACGCTCGCTCCGGTCGTTGGCGCCGCTCAGGCTTACAATGTCCCGGCTGTCACGGCTCATCTGAACCCGATGATTTTCGCGGGTCTTGGTACCCTTGCCGCTTTGGTCGGTATGTACATCGCTTACAAGATTTACGCTAACGCCCGTATCCCGGCTGCGAAGGGGAGCTCCGCTCCTGAAGGCGGCAAGGCCACGTGGACGTTCCTGTTCGATTCTCTCCACAAGTACGTGGGAATCATTCCGGTCAACGTGCTCGCATGGATTTGCGATGTGGTTGTCGATAAGATTCTCGGTGCTGCCCAGTGGACGATTGGTGCAATCGCTACGATTCTCGGCGATGGTGCCGCGACCTTCCAAGTGCGTAAGGTTCGACTCCAGATTGCTCTTAGCATCTTGGGCCTGATTGCGCTTGTGGCCATTGTTCTTTTGACTGGAGGTACTTTCTAATGCTATTACATCTCCTTGTCCTCGCCCCGTTCGTTGCCGCCATCCTCATGGTGATGACGTCTAAGGATGATCCGAAGTCTTCTTCCCGCTTGGCCATTTTGATGGGCATTATCTTTGCGGCCATGTCCGTCGCTCTTATTGCTGGCGGAAACGTTGCAACGGATGCGATTGAATGGTTCCAGATTCCTGGTTGCAAGGGTCCGGTTTACTATTACTTGTATAGCCATGGGCTTGCCTCCTGGATGGTGTTCCTTTCTTGCGGTCTTTCCCTTGTGGCTTTGATTTCGGCTCGTGGAATTACAACCAGGAGCTATCGCAATTTCGCAATTGGCATTTTCTCGTTGATGGGCGCCATGAACGGCACCTTCCTCGCAGCCGATGCCGTGCTGTTCTTCTTCTTCTTCGAAGCCATGGTGATTCCGGCTGCAATCTTGATTGCCGGTTTCGGTGGCAAGGACAGAATGAAGGCCGCGATGACGTTTGCGATTTATACGCTGGTCGGTTCTGCTCCGATGATGGTCGCGTTGTGGTATCTCTTGACGATTGCGGACAACTCGATGCTCATATCGCTCGCGATTGCTCTCCAGAGCCTCCCGGAAGGCACGCAGACAACGCTTCTCGTTTGCTTCTTGCTCGCCTTCCTCGTGAAGACACCGATTTTCCCGTTCCACGGTTGGCAGGCGATTACTTACGCCGAAGCTCCGGCTCCGCTTTCTGCAATCCTCACGGGTGCGATGAGCAAGGCTGGCGTGTTTGGCTTTATCGTCTGGGTGCTTCCGATTTTCCCGCTTTCGATGAGCGCGATTTCTTGCATGATGTGGCTTGGCCTCTTTACGGCGGTCTATGGCGCTCTCATGGCTCTCCGCGCAACGGACGGCAAGAAACTCCTCGCGTTTAGCTCCATGGGCCATTTGGGTCTCGCCGTGGCTGCCGTGTTTAGCGGTTCCGAGGCGATGTTCCCGGCGGTGCTCGTGTTGCTCGTGGCTCACGGTATTTCTGCCGGTGCATTGTTCATCTTGATGGGCATTGCCGAACGCATGACAGGTACTCGCGAACTCGACCAGCTTGGCGGTCTTTCTTCCAAGAATCCGGTGTTCAGTACGCTGTTTGGTTTTGCTGGCGTTATGGCTCTTGCCGTTCCTGGTACGGCTGGGTTCGTCGGTGAATTCTCCGTGCTCCTCTCCTTGTGGGACATGGGTCCGCTCCCGGCTCTCGTGGCTGGCTTTACCTTGATTCTCTCCGCTGCTTACATGTTGCGCTTTATCCAGAAGGTCATCTTCGGGAAGGCTGCCCGCGAATATGAAGAAGGCCGTCGCACGTCTCCGCTCGAAGGCGTTTCGATTGGCGTTATGCTTGCGCTTCTCCTCGTGTTCGGTTTCCATCCGGCTTTCGTGACGGATTCTTTGAACCAGGGTGAAGAGATTGAAGATCCCGCTGCCGCTCAGGTGTTGAGCGAAGCCTCTATCAATCAAGGCAACGCTCCGATGACCGAAGAGGAAATCCACCAGTTGGATTCCACTCTCGCTGCTGCAGGCTTCAAGGACGATGAACGCGCTTCCATCATCGCCCAGATGAAGGCTGAAAATAGTTCCGGGGCAGATGAAGTCAATGAAAATACTGTGAAGGGGGCTTCCGATGATGAATAACATTATCTATCTCTTGCCGGTTATCTGTGTCGTTTTGGGCGGCATGGTGGCTCTTGCTGCCGAACCGTTCTTTAGCGACGAAAACAAGCACAAGGTACTTCCGTGGGTTTCGGCGTTCTTCATCGCGCTTGGTGTTGTGGCTTTGTATTACGCCAATACCGAAACGCTTTTGGGACTTTATGCGATGGACCCCGTGCGTCGCGTGCTTTGCGCAGCGATTCTGTTGTGCGGATTCCTCGGCATTTCGGGGCTCCAGTGGACACTTGGCCGTGAAAAGTTCAAGGGTGGCGAAGCTTATGGCCTCATGATGTTTGCCACAAGCGGTGCCTTGCTCATGACTCAGGCCATTGATTTTGTCGCTTTGTTCATCGCGATGGAACTCACGAGTTTCCCGATTTACGCTCTCGTGGGCATCCGCCGCAAGGATATCAACGCAAACGAAGGCGTGTTCAAGTACTTTGTCTCGGGTGCAATTTTCAGCGCCATCTTCCTCTATGGTGTTTCGCTGATTTACGGTGCTACGGGCTCGACGCATTTCTGCGGTCAGGTGCTTGATGGACGTATGCCGATTTACGGCATTGGCATGCTCTTTGTGATTGCAGGCCTCCTCTTCAAGGCCGGTGCCGCTCCGCTCCACTTCTGGGTGGCTGACGTCTATACGGGCGCTTCTGTCGCTGTCACGGGCTTTATGGCCGCAGTCGTGAAGGTTGGCGCACTTGCCGCTCTCGGAACTGTCTGGGTGAGCGTTCTCGTGACGCGCTCCGGTGCCGAAGCTGTTTGGAACCTCGCTGAAAAGGTGACTGTTGCTAATCCGTCCAAGCCGCTCTTCTATGTGATTGTGGTCGTTGCGCTCCTTTCCATGGTGATTGGCGCGTTCAGCGGTCTTGCCCAGAAGTCCGTGCGTCGCATCTTGGCGTTCTCTGCCGTGATGAATGCTGGCTTTATCGTGATTGGTCTCTTGGTTCCGAATTATCTCGGCAAGGGTGAAATCCAGATGGGCCCGATGTTCTACTTCCTCATCACTTATGCGATTGCCTCTGCGGGCGCCTTGACGGGTATTGCCTACATGTCGGGCATGGATGATTGCAAGGAAAATCTCGAAGACCTCCAGGGTGCAGGTCGCCGCCGCCCGTTTGTGGCGCTTGGCGTTGCCGTGTGCCTCGCTTCGCTCGCTGGCCTTCCGCCGGTTGCTGGGTTCCTCGCCAAGTTCACGCTTTTCACCGAAGCGTTCAATGCCGACCTTGGCTGGCTTGCCGCTGTTGGCTTTGGCCTTTCTTTGGTGGCTGCGGTCTATTACCTCCGTATTGCCTGCGTGCTCTTTGCCCCGGCTAAGGAAAGCTCTTGCTGCGGACATAGCTGCAAGGTGAACGTCGCTTACGTCTATCTGCTCCGCTTTGCCGTCGCCGTCGCCGCTATCGCGCTCCTCGTGATTAGCGTCCACCCGGCATATGCATTGATTGGATAATGATACATGTCATCCTGAGCGAAGCGCGAAGGATCTAATGAATTGAAAAACGTCCCGGCTGAAAAAGTCGGGATGTTTTTTTTTGTGGCTTTATTTGGTACACCGATCGGTGGACCACCGAATGGTGTACTATTTGGTACACTAAGTGGTGAACTTTTGGTGTGGGTTAGCGAGTTTATGGTTGGTTTTACAGTTATGGAAATCGTTAGGAGGATTGGTAATTTAATATAAAGCCCAGTTCGTTGTGAACCGGGCTTTGCTGTTTTTTTGATGGGTAGATTATTAGGGAGTATCGGATTTTTTTATGCAGCGGACGGAGTAAGCTTCGTTTGTATTGGCGATATCGCCCATATTTCCAAGAACCGCATACTCATTATCATATATAGTTATTATTCCTCCACATGTGCTAATGGTTTCATCATCAGAAATTTTACAGCCTACTTTTTCTGAAGTTATAAAGTGAGCGAAATTCCCTGCATAACCATAAGTAGGTAATGCTGAAAAACCATAATCATCGCTCCCATTACAACCAAAACACCAGCTTGTTGAAGATTTTAATTTTTTCGAAATGGTTGTTATACCATCATAAGGCTCTCCTGTTATGTATTCAAGCAAAGCCCTTCCGTCCGCATAGTCCGGCAGTTTCCACCCCGTCGGACAAGCGTTCTGGGCGTCTTCCCACGTATAGAGTCTTCCATAGGCATTGCAGTTCGCGGTGTTGTCGTCATAGCAGTAGCTATTTTCTGTCTTGAAGTTCAAATTCTCGGCCATCCAGGTTTGGTTCCCTATTTCAACGGTTTTGTAAACTCGATCATCTCGGGTGTCTGTAAATTCGCCATATTCAATATTTGGATTCAGAAAATCCCATGATTTGTAATCTTTCACGCAGCGGACGGACCGCATTTCATCGGTTTTAGAACAAAGTCCACTTTCAAAATTGCCGTTTTCAAAAATTTCAGCATAACATGGTCCGTTGACATCGTTTACAGAAGAAGTTTGGAAGAATGCTCCAAAATGCAGCCATTTATATTCATGTGTCTCTTTGTAGCCTGCTGGCAAAATTGTGAATCCAGACTCATTGTCTCCGGTATTGTAATCTTCAACCCAATCGTTTGCTGCTTTTAGCTTTTTCCCGGCGGTTTCTTTTCCTCCTACAGCTTCGACAAGTGTTTGATATTCTTCCCATTTTGGCAAGTGCCAATCTTCCGGGCAAACGTTCTGTGCATCAGTCCACTTATAAAGTCTTCCGTAGGTGACGCAGTTGTAATCCTTGTCGTCGTAGCAAGCGCTGCTTTTTGTTTTGACGTTCAGATTTTGCGCCATCCATTCTTGATGCCCTATTTTTATGGTCTTGTAAACTTGATTGTCTTTAGAATCAGTGAACTCGCCATAAGTCTTATTTGAATTCAAGAAATCCGTCGGCTTTTTCGTAGGAGGCAATCCCTGAATACAGCGTACGGAGAATCCATATTGTTTTGTCTGTGGGATTATTGAGCCGCTATTTGCTTCGTAATCCATGCTTAATAGATATGCGTCATCTTCATTTTTCTCGGTAATGGACCAGAAATCGGAGAAACTGCCTGCACCAATCGTTTCCAAATCCGTTGGGGAAACGTAACCTGCTGGCAGTGCAGAGAATCCATAATCGTTTGTACCATTGCCGTTTCTGTCCCAGCCATGGGTTGTTTTTAGTTTCGCTACGGCTATGGGGTAGTCTTTGTTTCCGCCTACGCCTACGTAATTAAGGAGCTTTTCAAAATCAGCTTTCGTTGGCAGGCGCCAATTTTCAGGGCAAGCTTCCTTGGCGGCCGACCATAAATACAGTCTTCCAAGGAAATTGCACATCAAGGAATCGTTATCATAGCAGTAGCTGCTGGCTCCTTCTTGATATTTATAATTCAAGTTCTGGGCCATCCATGTTTGGTCGCCGATTTCAACAGTCTTGTAAACTTGGTTGTCTCGTTCGTCTGTAAATTCGCCGTAGGTTACGTTCGGATTCAAGTAATTTGCGACTTTATAATCTTTTACGCAGCGGACGGAGCGAAGTTCCGCTGCATTACTTTTAGAACAAAGTCCTCCATAGGGTTTCTCGTTCCAACCAATTTTTGCGATACACGGTCCGTTGAGGTCGTCTTCTGTAGATGTCTGGAACTCAATCAACTCGGATACGTATTTGTATTTATTGGAATTATCTCTGTAGCCGGCAGGCAACGCAGTGAATCCGA
The DNA here is from genome assembly GCA_017965445.1 of Fibrobacter sp. Taxonomy (GTDB): domain Bacteria; phylum Fibrobacterota; class Fibrobacteria; order Fibrobacterales; family Fibrobacteraceae; genus Fibrobacter. Next base: position 10,162 of record JAGCPZ010000069.1, read on the forward strand.
AGTCGTCCGTGCCATTATAGGTGCTTGTCCAGCCTGTCTTTGACTTGTACATTTTTGCGTCAATGGAGCCTTTAAAAAGATCATGGTAATCCTTCGTCCTCGGTAATCGCCAGCCTTCCGGGCAAACGCTCTGCGCTTCATTCCACGTGTAAAGTCTTCCGTAGATGTCGCAGTTCGAATCCTTGTCGTCATAGCAGGCGCTTTCTGATGTTTTATGATTCAAGTTTTGCGCCATCCACGTCTGGAGTTCGATTTTAGTAGTCTTGTAAACTTGGCCGTCTCGCGTGTCTGTGAATTCTCCATATTCGATATCCGGATTCAGGAAATCCTTGGCCTTTGTTCTGTTCGCTTCGTCTTGCATGAATTCATCATAAGCAGTATAGCCTGCTTTGTACGAACCGACTGCGATAATGTTGAATGTGGAGTTGCTGACATTGCTCTTTAACTGGAAACTCACTTCGCGGACTTGTGGCAGGTAAAGATCGAATTTTACCTGTGGCCCCCAATCAGCTTGTGCGAACTCTGGCAATGCATAGCATCTGGTTGTCGGTTCTTCGGCCATAGGCAGATATACATGATAGAAGTTCCATTTGATGCTGTGGGAATAAGCCGAGTCTGCGCCTCCGCCGGTGCCGAGGTACATCATGATGCTATCCTTGCTGGCCGTATATGTTACGCAGACGCCGCCCCAGTTTTCGAACGAGGAATCGGTATTGACCATGAAGCCAAATCCCGGATAAGCGTCTTCGGGGATTTTCCCTGTTTTGCCGCAAATGCCGCCCTTGCAGCTAGCGAGGAGTTGGGGCGAATAGGTGGATGCGCCGAATGTGATGTATTTGTCGGCGTTCAACCATACGTTTTCTTTGAGGAGATTCTTTTTCAGGTTGGTGGTTGCAGAATCGTTTACGAGTCTGTTGCCGCCGTACCAGACGAGGTCTTCATCGGAAATCATGGTGGGTATGGGTTCCGTCTTGACGCAGCGAACGGAAATCGCGTAATTCTTATAAAAATGATTATTTAAATGGGGCTCTTTGTCAAAATCCAAAGTCATCGCCTTTCCAACATCGCTGTCCGCTTCGTCGGTACTCCAGAAGGCTGCGCTTTCACCGGCATCGCCAAACGCCAAATCGGACGTCGTGTAACCACTTGGAAGAGCGGAGAAACCGTAGTAATCGGAACCGCTGGAACCATTTTTCCATCCTATCTTCGTCTTTAACAGGTCTGCCGCCGACGATTTATCGCCAGCATACGAGATGAGGGTATCCCATTCCGCCAGACTTGGCATATGCCATCCGGTAGGACAGACGCCGACGACGGTTTCAAAGGTCTCGCAGGTGACTCCGTATCCGCAACCCTTGCTTGTATTCGTGTATTTGCCTACGCTATCCATCGCTGCGGCCCATGTGTAAAGGCTTCCGTATTTGTTGCAGTAGGTGCCGGTGTCGTTATAGCAGTAACTATTATCTACAACAAGGTCTAGGTTCTGTGCCATCCAGGTCTGGTTGCCGATTTTCACGGTCTTGTAAATTCGTTTGTCACGAGAATCTACAAATTCACCGTAGTCTATGCTCGGGTTCATGTAATCCCAAGCGTATTCAAAGGCAATGTCGTAGAAATAGCTGGCGTCGATATCGGATGGAGAAATGTCGTTGTCGTTACCGCACATGCCGTAGCTACCGATTTGGTAAATGTTGAAGAACTGCGAGCCTTCCGCCGAACTTTCAAAAATGATGGCGATGGAACTGAGCGATTTTGCAGCGTCTTCGCCTGATATTTGCCAAGAGCCTTCTTCAAAGTCGCTCCATTCGAAGTTCTTGACATAGTACTTGTCCGTGTCACCAACTTTGGGCAAAGTCACTTTTGCAGCTCCGATGGTAGGCGAGTTCTTGTCTTTGGCATCAAGGTACAATGCGGCGTCTTTGTTGGAGGAGTATGTAACGCAGAGACCTTTCATTGCAGAGACGTCAACGGCTATATTTTTTTCTTGGCTTGGTTGCAGTTTAAATGATTCTTGAGCCCATGCGTTTTGGGGGCCAAACTTGATGAATCCGCACAAGCCGTTACAGGCTTCGTAAATGCCTTCTTTGGGGGTGAACATGGATGTTGTTCCATTCTTTACGGTGTCAAGAAGGGCTTCCCAAGGAGAGCCGCTGCCGAAACCGGTTTGTACCACGTTCGATTTGTCTTTTCCGTTCCAGATAAATTGCATTACAACGCTGCTGCTTGATTTTACGCTGCTGCTGGATGTTGCTGTAGTTTTTGCGCTACTGCTGGACTTTGCGCTGCTGCTCGATTTTGCTGTGGTTTTTACACTGCTACTGGACTTTGCTGTGGTCGATTTTACAGAACTGGACGACTTTGCTGTTGTCGATTTCACGCTGCTGCTGGATTTTGCCGTAGTGGATTTTGCACTTGATTTTGGCTCGGTGAGTGCATTTCCGTCAAATCCGATGGCGACAATCGTAAGTCCTTTATCTACAGATGCTTTTTTGTTGACGACAAATGCGATTGTATTGGCGTCGTTCTTGATAAACGAATAGATGTTTTTCTCGCCGGAAACGTATTCCATGTCTTCGTATTTGACGGTGAGGACTTCGAACGAACCGACGTTTAGTTTTCTGCGCCATTCGCCTTCTACCTTGCCTTCTTTGTTGACGGAGCGCAGGCTGACATAGGCTTCGGAATATTCGTTGCCGTAGGCCACAACAAGCTTGCTGTGGTTGGCGATGTCGCCGCTCTTGACTTGAACGCCCGCTTCGAAATCTCCGGAGGCTTTGTCGAGTTTAACCGCAAGGCCGCCATTTCTCCTGAGTATCGGGGTCGGGTCGTCGGGCAGGAGGTCTGTTGTGAAGTTGTATGCTTTGTCGTCTTTGCCTGCAAAAGACAGACTGACGGAACCTTCGGTAAACTGGCTCCAGCTTTCTCCGTCTTCAGTCTGGCTCATGAATTCGCCTTTCTGGACGGTACACCAAATCCAATCGTCGGTATTGCAGGTCGGAGACCAAGGCCAATCAAACTTGTTGAGCATTTCCTTGAATGCTTCTTCGTTGCCGTAAGGGTCCTTCCATTCGTTTTCGTAATCTCCGACATAGTCGGAGCAGGCGAGGGGCAAGAGTGATGCGAATAAAAGAGTGGCAAGGTGTGATTTTTTCATTTCGGTAGATTTGTTGAACTTAAGGATTCGATTGAACATGGCATTCTCCTTAGAACAAGAAACTGACGCCGACGCCTGCGGCACCTAAGATTGCGAAAATGAGACCCACATTGCGGAGCGTCTGGCCGCTTTGAATCTTGTCGTGCTGGTCTTTGTATTCGCTTGGGTTGACTGGAGCAACTTCGCTTTCTGTTTTCGCCTTGTTGTTCCCGACGATGGCAAGTACCGTTCCGGTCACGGCAACACCTGCGCTGACTCCAAGTGTAATCCAGCGTAATTTTTTCGATGGCTTGCTGTTGACGTTCGTGGGAACGCTTTCGCCAACGTTAGTTGTCTCTACGACTTCTTCGACTTGGGTCAATTTGACGCTATCCGGGGTCACTGCTGCGACCGTGTCCGTGACCGCTTGAGCCTGCGCTTCGGCTAATGCTTGCGCCTCTGCCAGAGAATCTGCAATGGCTTGTAATGAATCCTGGACGTTCACGATGGAGTCGGGCGTGAAGGCGAGTTGGTGCGTCACATGCACGACCTCGTGCCATTTGGGTTCAAAGACGACCTTGTCGGTCCAGCCGTCTCCTTTGAGTCTTACGTCTGCGCACAGGGGGATGGTTCCCGAATAAGGCGTGCTTCCGGATTCGGTGCCATCGATGAATAAGGCCACGGATTGCGGCTCGCCATTGTGTTCTGCCGCTAGCTCAAGCCCTCCGTTGCCGCGGACCAGTTCCTGGTTGAAAATTTCGGTCTTGTTTTTGGCGATAGAGACGTTGAATTCGACCGGATCGAAGCAGGGGTGCGAGAGTAGAACCTTGTGTACCCCGGCTTCCATCTCGAATTTTTTCCCGTCCAGACGTGTTCCGTCAATTGTTACGGCGAGTTTTCCTTTGCTAGCGACATTTCCGGGAAGTACCGGGTTTATCTCCAGCCAGCCGAAGTTCGGCATCATCTGGAAATCGACCTTCTGGTTGTTGGTCTTGATATCTACGAGCATTTCGGCATCGTCGTAGCGTTCCAGCGAGGCGACGAATCTGTGGTTGCCTTCTTCGATTTGTACTTTGCAGGGGGTGCTCAAGCATTTGGGGATGGCCTTGCCGTCGATGGTCGGTACGGCACCCTCTGGTGTCGAGGTGATTTCTACGATGAATCTTTGTTTTCCGCCGTAGCTGAAGCCGCCTGCGTTCTCGATGGCGCCAATGCCGCCGAAGCCTGCAAAACCCGATGTGCCCTTGACGTTCCTGAAGAAAGCCGGAGCTTCTTTCTTGATAAGTTCGAGGAGTTCCTCGACGTTCTGCCCTCGGCCATTGAAACTCGCGATAAGCTTGTTCCCGGCGGTTTCATAGAGTTCTGCCGAAAGCGTGAGTGATGTACCGAAACGCCCGACTCGTGCTTGGCAAATGAAGTCGGCGGCGATGTTCTTGCCCGTCTCTACGAGGCAACTGCCTTCACAATCTTCTATCGCCTTGCCCGGCGGCAACATTTGCTGGATGTTCTCGCGGGTCATGATGGTGTAATTCTGTACCGCAGGAAGTTCCTTGACGGCTTCTTCTCGCAGGACGTTTGTGAGGTACTGGCGGTCTGATAGTGAGACGCCATCTTTGGCGCTTGCATCGGCGCCTGTTTCAAGTACGGCCACGTAAGTTGCTTGAGAAGTAACTACGAGACTGACTAAAAGAAGTAAGAAAAATTTAAAGTTATTCATACGAAAAATATAACATATGCTAAAAAAAATGGTTCACTAAATATTGCATGGACCGAAAAAATGGGAAAATGTGTTCGATTTCCGGTGAATTTTGGTGGCTGCGGTTTATTATTATTTTAGAGACAATCAAATTTATATGCGCTTAGTAGCTCTTTTATTAATAGTTTCGATGATGCTGTCGAGTTGTGCTTATGTCACCCCGGCGTTGTGTGTTGGTGCGTCTGTACCGATATTTTATGCTAGTGGTAAAGCTATATACCATGAAAATAAAGAGGAAACTCGGGATTCTGTAAAGCAGGCCATTGCGGATTCTTTGAAACAGGAATATCCTGCAATGCTTCAAGATTCGTTATCGAAAAAGGCGGCTGATATAGCACAAAAGAACAGGGAGCGAGAACTTAAGCAGGCTGCTTGGAGAGGGGGTGCTGTATTGCTTGTTTTTGCAGGAATTACCGCTGTCGTGATTTTACTTGCGATGCCGTTTAGAGCGAGTCCTGGGTTAGGCGATTAGAATTTCTATATTTCGATCGAATCATTTAATAACAGGTTTTGAATTATGGACAAAATTTATCGTTCAGGTATTGGTTTTGACGTTCACAAATTGGTGGAAGGCCGCAAGTGCGTTATCGGTGGTGTTGATATCCCGTACGAAAAGGGCTTGCTCGGCCACAGCGATGCGGATGTGCTTTTGCATGCGATTAGCGATGCTTTGCTCGGGGCGGCTGGTCTCGGCGACATCGGCACATACTTCCCGGATACGGACCCGGCGTTCAAGGGCGCTGACAGCTTGGAACTCTTGCGCAAGGTGGGCGAGGAGGTCAAGAAGGCTGGCTACGAGATTGTGAACATCGATAGCATCGTGATGTGCGAACGCCCGAAGGTGAACCCGCACAAGGAACAAATGAAGGCTAATATCGCCCGCGTGCTTGGCATTGACGTGAAGCAGATTGGCATCAAGGGCACGACGACCGAAAAACTCGGCTTTACGGGCCGCGGCGAAGGTATCGCGAGCCAGGCTGTTGCGATGGTCTCAACGAAGGCTCTGTAGTCGTCCGCTGGTGCCAAACAAAATTTCCTACTAAAAAAGTAAGCTTCCCCCCTTTGACGAATCAAGGGGGGATTTCTATTTTTTACATAGTTCTAAAAAACAAAAAACAACAACGTTTCGAATCCGGACTAGCTGAAAGGCAGCGACGATGACCCCGGTAAGAGGCGCATTTATAGGATTGACCTATGACTCTTATGATTCTCAAGATGCTCGGTTGCCTCGCTCTCCTCATGTTTGGCATGAAGACGATGAGTGAAGGCTTGCAAAAGCTTACTGGTGGACACCTCCGTACGGTTCTTGGTACTATGACCAAGCATAGGCTTGGCGGACTTATTACGGGAACTGCCGTTACTGCCGCTGTGCAGTCTTCGACTGCGACTACCGTCATGACTGTTAGTTTTGTGAATGCTGGCTTGCTTACTCTTAAGCAAGCCATTCCTGTTATTATGGGCGCAAATATCGGTACGACGGCAACGGCGTGGCTTATGTCGATCTTCGGATTCCAGTTCAACATGAGTAGTGTGGTGTGGCCCTTCTTTGCGCTTGGCATTGTGCTTACTTACATCCGCAAGAATAGCGTGAAAAGCTTCGGCGAATTCGTGTTCGGCTTCTCGTTCATGTTCCTCGGGCTCACGACGCTCCGTGAAAATGCGGTGGCGATGGACCTCTCGCATAACCAGACGATAATTGATTTCTTTGCCTCGACGGGTGGCTACGGCATCTGGAGCACGCTTTTGTTCTTGCTTCTGGGCGGTATCCTTACGATGTGTGTGCAGTCTTCGGCGGCCATCATGGCGATTACGCTTATCCTCTGCTCTAGCGGCGTGCTCCCGATTTACCAGGGCATTGCGCTTGTTATGGGCGAAAACATCGGTACGACGGTGACCTCGAACCTGGCGGCGCTTTCGGCAAGTACACAGGCAAGGCGCGCGGCTTTGGCTCACATGCTCTTTAATGTGTTCGGTGTGGTGTGGGTGCTAATTTTGTTCCACCCGTTCGTGAACATGGTTTGCCATTTTGTTGGTTTTGACCCGACGTTTGTACCGAAGACGCAAGAAGAAATTGCCCATGCAAGCATTCGCGTGACATACGCTCTTTCCGGGTTCCATACCGCATTCAACCTTTGCAACGTGCTACTCCTTATCTGGTTCATCAAGCCGATGGAAAGCCTCATCTGCAAGATTATCAAGGAGAAGGAAGACGGCGAAGATTTCCGCATCAAATTTATTCGTGCTGGCCTCATGAGCACGGCGGAGCTTTCTCTGTTCGAGGCACGCAAGGAAATCAACCTCTATGCGGAACGCACTCTCAAAATGTTCCGATTTGTGCCCGACTTGCTCAGGATGAAAAACGAGGAAGAATTTACGAAACTGTTTGAGCGCATTGAAAAGTACGAGCGGATAAGCGACAGCTTGGAAATTGAAATTGGAAGGTATTTGAATAAAGTCAGTGAAGGCCACTTGAGCCCAGAAAGTAAGACCTCGCTGCAATGCATGCTCAGAGAAATTTCTGAAATTGAGAGTATTGGCGATGCCTGTTGCAACATGGCTCACGTACTCAATCGCAAATTTAAGCTCGGGGAAGACTTTACCGAAGAACAGTATAGCCGCATCGATTCCATGATGAAACTTTGCGACCTGGCGATGGAACAGATGCTCAATGTCATTGAAGACAAACCGCATACGAAAGCTTCTCAGACGCTGAAACTGGAATACGAAATCAACGATTATCGCAAGATGCTCAAGGAGCTGAATATCAACGATATCAATGCGCAGCGCTACAGTTACCAGTTGGGCGTGCATTACATGGATATGGTGAACGACTGCGAAAAGCTGGGTGACTACGTGGTGAACGTCGTCGAAGCTCATGTGAACCACAGACTGCTGGGAAAGTAGTCGGAATGGAGCCGCAGAGAATGCGACTCTTTCAATATTTTTATATTTGCAATTTAGTAGGTGTCCTTGCCCCTATTTGGGGCGAACATAAAAAGGAGGGCTATATGAAAAAAATCATGGCGTTGGCTTTTGCCTTGTTCTTTGCGGTAGCAAATGCCGCGGCCGAATCGTATCCTGCTTCGCAAAAGATTCAGCAAACCGTTAATGGCAAACTGAAACAGACAGTGTATGCTGGCGAATATATTGAACCGGTTAAAATTCTATATGAAAATACTGGCCTTGACGAAAATGCTGTACCAGAATATTCATCGACGAACTTTGTGGAAAATTTTGGCTTGTCGAAAAGGTGGACTAAGGGCCCCGCTTGTGAAATTGCGGGAGAGATGAGAGATGATATTCCCGCTGGTACGTACAATGCATTTATCGTCGTCCAGGACAATGAAGGCAAGTTCGCCAAGACGGAGTTCGAGTTCACAGTGCTGGAAAAAGAACAAACGTTGTCTTTAAAATGGAATGAAAGTAGCGGTAATGTGGACCAGGAAGTCATTGCGGGTAAGTCTATTACGCCTATCGTTTTCGATTACGAGGGAATAACAAGTTATAGCGTGAGCGGACTTCCGTCTGGACTTATAAAGAATATTGATGAAAAAAAACATAAAATCATGATTGTCGGCTCTGTAAATAGCGATGTAATGTCTGGTGATTATGAATACAAAGTCACTGTTAAGAACGACCAAGGCGATGAAAAGAGCATGTCGGGAACGATTGTTGTGAAAAGTGGCAAGGCTCGCACATCAATAAAACTTGTTAGTGAAAAAGCAAGACAGGAAGTCCTGGCGGGCAATGAGATTGAGCCTGTCGTGTTCGAGTTTGCAAATGTTCATGTCGATGAAAGTTTATCTTCATTTAAGTTCGAAGGATCGTTAAAAGGATCGTTTGCGTATAGTGTAGAAGGAAATAAGCTCACGTGCAGTGGAACTGTCGATGAGAATTTGAAGGGTGGATTATACACGATAAGAATTATTGCAATTGGTGAAAATAACAATGATACCGCTTTTGCAAACGTTGATGTGATTCATAAGTCTGTAGAGACGAAGGTATATGTCATTGAAAATGAAACGCAGTCGCTGACTGCCGGCGATTCTATCAAGCCGATTGTTTTCAAGGTAGAACATGGCTCTAATCCTGAGCTTACGAATTTCCCGGGTGGTTACGGGCTTAAAAAAGATGGTAATACGGTGACTGTTACTGGGAAGGTTGCAGAAAATGCTAAGGGCCCGTATGAAGTTGTGCTTAAAGTCACTGGTGCCGATAATAACGCGAGTGCCAAGGCTACGATTAATGTAGCAGCTGGGGTTATGACGTTCGAACTTGTCGAAGGTAGCGATAATCAAACGGTAGTTGCTGGCCAAGAAATTGTTCCGATTGTTTACCAGTACAACCATGTGAAAAATATTCATGGGAAATTGCCTGCTAACTTGAAGATGGAACAAGATAAAGAAAAGAAGCAAGTTAAGATTTATGGAATTGTAGATTCTAAATCGGGTGCCCACGAATATGCTTATTCGCTCGAATTGACGGATTATTATGGAGAAACAAAGACTGTAACAGGCAAGGTGAATGTCATTGCTTCTATTGACGAAAATTCGTCTTCGTCGGTTACATCTTCGTCGAGTTTGGCAACGAGTAGCTCGTCGCAGAACGTCATCCTGAGCTCCAGCGAAGGATCCAGTAGCAGTTCTGCAACGTTCAACAGTTCTTCAAGTAGCGTCATTCTGAGCAGCGAAAGCCGCGAAGAATCCAGTAGCAGTACAAAGCTCGCGTCGTCTTCAAGCGTTATAGCATCTTCGAGTTCCGCGAAGTCTAGCAGCTCTGCAAAACAGTCTAGCTCCAGTGTTGTGACTTCTTCGAGTTCCGTGGTTGTATCTTCAAGTTCTGCGAAGTCCAGCAGTTCCGCAAAACAGTCCAGTTCTAGCGTTGTGGCATCTTCAAGTTCCGTGGTTGTATCTTCGAGTTCCGCGAAGTCTAGCAGTTCCGCAAAACAGTCCAGCTCCAGTGTTGTGGCTTCTTCAAGTTCCGTGGTTGTATCTTCAAGTTCTGCGAAGTCCAGCAGTTCTGCAAAACAGTCTAGCTCCAGCGTTGTGACTTCTTCAAGTTCTGTGGTTGTATCTTCGAGTTCCGCGAAGTCTAGCAGTTCCGCAAAACAGTCCAGCTCCAGCGTTGTGGCATCTTCGAGTTCCGTGGTTGTATCTTCGAGTTCCGCGAAGTCTAGCAGTTCCGCAAAACAGTCCAGCTCCAGTGTTGTGGCTTCTTCGAGTTCCGTGGTTGTATCTTCAAGTTCCGCGAAATCTAGCAGCTCTGCAAAACAGTCCAGCTCCAGCAAGGATGAGCAGAAGTCCTCTTCGAGTTCTGCAAAATCCGATGACAAAAAGTCTTCTTCTAGCAGCAAGGACGGTAAGGATGCGATTGTCGCTGTGAAGATGAACCGCCTCAATTTCAGTTATGCGAACAATGCGCTGACTGTCGTTTTGCCGGTATCTTCGATGATGCGTGTGCAAGTGTTCGACTTGACTGGCCACTTGGTGGAATCGTTTGCAGAAGATGTTGCTGGATCCAAGAGCTTTAGCCTCGCTCATTTGAACAGGGGTAGTTACCTTGTGCGTGTCGAAAGCAATAGCATGGTTCGTACCGCAAGAATCGCTGTGAAGTAAGGAGATTCCCCGTCCCTTCGGCTAGGCTCAGGGCAGGCTCTGCGGGGAATGACAACGCTCATGCCAATCCCGGAACTTGCCGGGTGGCATTGCGAATACTACGCTCTTGCGGCGAGTTCTTCGGGCGTGCGCGCCAAAATATCCCAGTCGCCACGCTTGATAATCTTGTAAGCGTAACCTTGTTCGGTAAGGAACAGCTGACGGTTCATTGCGAATTCCTGTTCCTTGGAATCTTGCGTCACGATGCTGTAGAAGTGTGCTGCACCGCCGTCGCTCTTGGGGCGCAATACGCGGCCGAGGCGCTGGGCTTCTTCCTGGCGGCTACCGAACGTTCCCGAAATTTGGATGAGCACGTTGGCGTCGGGCAAGTCGATAGCGAAATTGCCCACTTTCGAGACCATCAAGTTCTTGAGCTCGCCGCTACGGAACGAGGCATACAGCTTTTCGCGGTCCTTGTTCGGCGTCTTTCCGGTAATCAGCGGAATCTGCAAATCTTCGGAGAGCGCTTCGAGCTGGTCGATGTACTGCCCGATGATGAGCACGCGATCGTCCGGCTTGCTGAAGTACTTGAGCAGGCGTTCGACGATGTCTGTCTTTTCGGGGTTCGTGCTGGCGAGTGTAATCTTGTCGCGGACCGGGGCAAGAGCGTACTTCATCTTGAGTTCCGGTTCCATCGGGATGCGAATTTCGTTGCAGTCGGCGGAGGCAATCCAGCCTTGTGCTTCGAGGATACGCCACGGGATGTCGAACTTTTTCGGACCGATAAGGCTGAAAACTTCGGTTTCCTTGTGGTCTTCGCGCACAAGTGTCGCGGTAAGGCCCAAGCGGCGTGTGGCCTGCATTTCGGTACTGAGGCGGAACACGGGGGCGGGGAGCAGGTGGACTTCGTCGTAAATCATGAGTCCCCACTTCTGCTGACTGAAAAGCGGGAAGTTGGCGAGTTCCTTCTTGACCTCTTCCGGGGACATTTCTGGTTCCTTGATGTCCTTCTCGTCGTCGCTCTTCTTGGCGCGTTTCCTTTGCGTCAGAATCTGGTAAGTGGCGACGGTAACGGGGCCGATTTCCTTGACTTCGCCGGAGTATTCCTTCACCTGGTCGAGCGTAAGGGTTGTCTTGTCGCAAATTTCGCGAATCCACTGGCGCGATGCCGAAATGTTCGGCGTCAGAATCAATGTCTTGGTCTGTATCAAAGCCATCGTTGCAAGCCCGATGACCGTCTTGCCGGAGCCGCAGGGGAGCACGATTACGCCGGAACCGCCCTTTTCGCTGCCGCTTGCGTAGAACACCTGGGCGGCGTCTTTTTGGTAGTCGCGGAGGTTGAAGGGCTTCCCAGAAACAGTCGTTTCGCGGAGCTGGATGGGGAGCGGGTCACCGACGGTGTATCCGGCAAGGTCTTCGACCGGGAAGCCGGCATTGGTAAGCGTCATCTTGAGATGGCCGCGGCGTTCAGGATCGACTACGGCATGCGTATCGTCGATGAATTCGACGATGAACGGTTCGACGTCCTTCAATTTGCAGATTTCGACGAACATGATTTTGTCGTCGGATTCCATCAGCAGGCGGTTGCCTTCTTTTCTTAGACGGAGGAGGCCGTAACGGGCCATGTAGTCTTCGATTTCGGTGACGACTGTCGGCGGTATGGGATAGCGGCTTTGACTTTCGAGCCTTTCTAGAACTTCGGGAGCGCGCAGTCCAGTTGCGGCGGCGTTCCACAAGCTCAAATGAGAAATCTTATAGGTGTGCAAGTGCTCCGGGCTTTTGACGAGTTCCGTGAAAGGGGCGATTGCATCACGTGCGGTAGGGTAGTTCGGATTATCGACCTCGACCATGATTTCGAGGTTGCTTTGTACAATAATTGCGCCATTCGGATTCATAGAGCGACAAATTTAGTTAATTTGAGTCGCTTTCGCAAGTCGTGATTTTTTATTTTTTCGGGTTGAACGGAACTCTAAAAACTTTAGAGTATTGATGAACGGTAACGCCCTTTCCCAAAAATTGTCCATAGAATTTTTTATTTTCAGTTTGGCCCAATACCAGTTCCGCATGGGGGGCTATAATCGTCCCCGCCCATACTCCATTGACAATGAATGGCATGTGGCCATAGTAGTATAATTTTAATCCTTTTGCAATGAAATCTACATTTCGATTTTCAGTAGTCGCATTCCATTGAATGTTCTGGTTGACATGTAGAATCATCGAAAAATCGGGTTTTACAAAATCTATACTGGAGCCTGCATCCAGCTGTAGATTTTTCACGGAGATTTCGCCTTCATCGAAATAGAGCTTGCCTCCGGCTTCTACCTTGATTGTTTTAAACGAAACAACACCTTTCAAGGTATCGCTTTCTCCGGCTCTCACGATTTTTTCAGCTTTCGTCTTTATCGCCTTGGCTGAAAATTTGGAGATATGGTACGGCCAAAGTCGTTCGTCGTGACTAAAGACAATAATATCATTAATGGAATCGTTAACATGGGAGTTGCCGTAATAGCGGACTGTCCCAATAGTTTTCTTGCTTTGAATTTGAATCGGCCCTTTGGAATAGACATTCCCGATTCTTGCTCCTGTACCCACATCAATGGATTTATTCTCTTTGGCTTCTGCTGCTATATCACACTTATCGGTGCATTGCGAATTTTCCGATGAACCTTTAAATAAGGAGTCTCCGTCATTGATTCTTATATAGTCCAAGGAGTATATGATAATGTTGTTTGGAATTTCATTTTTTGGGGACTCTTCTCCATTGTTTTTATCGTAAGGGTCCGTTTCCCCGACATCCACGAATCCGTTATGGTTTAAGTCTTCTTCTCCGTCTTTAATACCGTCACCGTCAGAATCGTCATCGTTTTCAGCCCTTTTGCCATCTTTATCGATATCTGCGAAAAATTCTTGTGTAACACCGTGCCCTTTAAGTATTCCTGGACGGAAAACGTTTTTTTTGCCACTTATATTTTCCCGAATGACATAAGAGTAAATCTCCGTTTTATCGTCAATTCCATCTCCATCGGAGTCCTTGGAATCATAGCGAGAAGCAAACCTGTACAATTCATCAAAATCCATGATGCCGTCGGAATCGGAATCAACGTGTACTTCGGGAAGGGTTGCCCGAACGGAATCAACCCCGCTGATGATGATAAAGGAATATATGAAATACCAGTTTTTGCCAAGGAGAGTCCTCCATTCGTTTTTTCCGTAGTTATCTATGTTTATGAAATGGAATTCAATGGAGTCTGCATTTCGATACCTGTATCCGTCAATAAGCATGGCATGTTTGTATTTCCATGACTCAGGATTACATTCTTCTCGCTTCATATAACATTGACTGACATAAATGGGTTTCCCATCTGACAGGCTGTCAATCCACATTTGCGCGGCTAGTTTTTGGTTCCCCTGAAAATCGTCATTGGTTGAATATTTTTTAGGTCTGGGTATGTTTAACGCCCAACTAAGCATGTAAGATTCGTCATTTCCCGAATTCATAGGGAACGCCGCAAGGGCCGGGCCGGGCGAACTATTTACTTTTTCTCGCCAATCTTCATATTTCAGGGGAAAGGAAGTTGTAGCGGTATCATAAAATGCTTGTGCATCCTCGTACATGTGCCCTAGCGCAACGATTTCATCCAAAGTCAGGTTGCCTTTTTCTCCATTCGCCATTCTGTAATAGTGGTTCAAGTTGTAAATGGCAATAGCCCAACAACGGACACCTTCATCTTCATCGAGAGGTCTTGTTTTGGGGTCCAACGGGGCATGAATCGTATCCCACATTCTTTTATCGGCCAGTTCTCCCAAAGAAATGTTCAGCAACCGCGTGTCTTTTCTGCCATCCGAAGATATAATGGTGTCTGTTCCGCCAATTCGATATTCTGGAAACCCAGGGCGGTAATCCGAACGATTCTGAGCAAAGATAATCGTTGCTAGCAGTAAAACTATTGTTGCTATTCTGGAGCAGCTCATATAATCCAATATATAATTTGCCGTTCCCTCAAAAAAACGGAAATGCCCCAAAAACAAAAACTCCCCGGATTTGCATCCGAGGAGTCTTTCGAGCCACCCAGCAGATTTGAACTGCCGACCTGCTGATTACGAATCAGCTGCTCTACCAGCTGAGCTAGAGTGGCGAAGCGAGAACAAAGATAGTAAATGGCCCCTTTCTTGTCAAGATTTACTGACAAGCTTTGCTTTTTTTTCTATGATTGGGCTACAGAAATTTTTTTAACATGGAAGCTTAATTATGGCTAACGAATCTAATACTAATAATTCTGAACTTAAGGCATTCTTTATCCAGCACGGAACGAAGGTCGCGGTGGCGTTTGTCATCGTTATCGCTGTGATTGCAGGGATTATCCAGTACAAGGACGCCCGTAAGGCTGCTGCTATAGAACAGAGCGAACTCATTGGCATGGGATACACCTACCTCTATGCCGGCGAAAAGGATAGCGCCCTTGTTGAATTCGAGGCGAAGATTGCTTCGGGCAAGGTCGAAGGCCTCGCTCTTGCCAAGATTTCGCTTCTCGCTGGCAATATCAAGTTCGAAAAGAAGGATTTTGACGGTGCCGCCCTCCTCTTCCAGAATGCTCTTGACAATGCGGGTTCTGTTGCTCTCGTGCGTTCGGCTGCCATGCACGGTCTTGCCGCTGTGAAAATGGAAAAGGGCGACTTCTCCGCCGCTGCAAACTTCCTCGAAAAGTACATCGCCGAATTCGGCAAGCGTACAGGCGACCTGGAAGACCGCTATCAGAAGGACGAACCAGCAGACGAGGTCCCGATGGTTGCTGATGCCATGTGGAAGCTCACGCTGGTTTACCAGCAGCTCGGTGCAAGCGACAAGGCTAAAGCTACAGCTGAAAAGTTGCTCCACGTCTATGGCGACAACCGCGCTTTTGCGGACAAGGCTAAAAAGTTCCTCGCCGCTATCTAATTAGTGGCGTCATCCTGAGCGTGGTTCGGCAAGCTCACCAACCTTGTAAGGTCCCCGCCTGTACTGAGCAAGGTCGAAGTAAGCTTGTCGAAGGGCCGAAAGCGATAGGATCCAGAGAATCTCTGAACTCAAAATTTGCAGCTCGCTCCAGTCGGGGCGAGTTTTTTGCGCGTTGTCACTTCGGTCGTCAGTACCGGGGTCGGCTTTTTTTATATTGCTTTTGTGGTTGTACAACGTAATGGAGAAGGATGATGAAAAAATTTTTGATGGGCCTTATTGCCACAATGTTCCTTGCCTGCGCCGGCAACAGTGATTCGTCGAAACAAGTTGCAGATAATTCGCAGGAAAAAGCGGTAGCTGAATCGCTGGAAAAAACAACGAATGAACCATTGAAAAAAGATTCGCTCACGAAAATTGCGGATGAGCTTTTTTACGTGAGCTTTATTTGTACTGCCGCCGAAAACACCGGAACTTATGAAACGGAGTGCCAAGAGTGGACTGAAAAAAAGAACAAATTGAGTGATGAGGATCAGGAAGAAATCATCAGAATTGGGGCTGAAAAATTTCAGGTGATGGTGGAGAAATCTGGCAAGTATGATAATCAAAGAAAAGAAGAAGATAAAGTAGGCATGTTTTTTTGGAGAGAAGCTCCAACGGTTTTACCAGCAGATTGTCTTGATTGTAGCGAAGAGTTGAAAAAAATGGTTGATACAGTCTATGTTTGGGAGACTAAGTGCAAAAACGACCAGCAGTTGTCTCAAGAAGAGTGCGCTGATCTGCGTATTCAGCTTACTGAACTAAAAGATAAAATGAGTTTGGATGACCAGAAAAAAATTTTTGAAATTCAATTCCAAAAACTCATGAAAGTGGAATAGGCTAAGTGTTAAGAACTTTATAAAAATCAATTTACGTCCGCTTCATTTTTTATAAGGTATATTCATATTATACACAACCTTAAATCGGAGGGACATGCCATGAAAAAACTTTTCCTGATAATTGCTGTTGCCGCGATGTCCTTGATTTTCTCCGGGTGTGGAGATTCTCCGGACAAGCTCGTTGATGATATTGTACAAGATGGCATCAAGTGCTTAAAGAAAGAATACGATAAGGAGAAATGCGATGAATTGGATAAGCA
Organism: Fibrobacter sp.; assembly: GCA_017965445.1. Taxonomy (GTDB): domain Bacteria; phylum Fibrobacterota; class Fibrobacteria; order Fibrobacterales; family Fibrobacteraceae; genus Fibrobacter. The sequence continues at coordinate 26,716 of JAGCPZ010000069.1, forward strand.
ATATAAAAAGCGCAAGGAAAATTTCACCGAAGAGGAAGTGAAACAGATTGAGAGGATGGCCCTCGAAAAAATTTTTGCTGAAATAAAAAAGATTCGTGATGAGGAAAGGGCTAAGAAGAAATAGCTTTTGTTAAAGAGCCAATGCCCAGCCGATGGCAAATAATGCGTAATAGGCAATAGCCCAGAAAATATCTGTGACGGCAGTAGGCGCTCCCCAGCGGAGCGTTTTCTTTTTGGGGATGAATCCGCAAAGGAGTCCTGCGATGAATCCGTATAAGTGCCCGAGAATGTCGGCGTTCTCGCCAAGGCCTAAGAACACGGCGAGGGAGGCGGCACCGCAGAGTGGCGCAAAGCGGCGGAGCATGCCGTGTGTTTCGCGAGGCATAAGGCGGAATTCGATGACGGCGAGGCAGCCGATGACGGCAAAGACAAAGCTGGAGTAGCCGAGCGAGCGGAAATTTGTCTGCACTGTAAGCGCCACGAAGAAGTTGGCGACTGCGCTTGCCACGGCGAGAAACGGCACCAGCTTCGCAAGCGGGATGCGGTAATGCAAAAGGCTTAATGCGAGAAATCCTGAGACCAGGTTTCCGGCGAGGTGTCGTTCGTCTCCGTGGAGCGTCATGGCGGTGATGGTGCGCCACCATTCTCCCCGCATGATTTTAGAGGCGTCGGCGATGCCAGCGCTGTTCATTTGGTTGAAGGTTCCCGAAAAGTCGAGAAGCGTGCAGATGATGGGTACTGCAAGCACCCAAAGCGGCTGGAACGTAAATTTTAGTGGAAGGGGCGGGTTTTCATCTCGTGGCGGGTTTTCGCGATGGTAGAGCCGAATCTGAAATTGTGCGGCTCGGCGCTTGTCGGGTTCGACGAAAATTTGGAAGGGGCCTTCTTCGGAACGGTCGATGCGGTGTGTGATTCCTTGCGACAAGAGGACGAGACTTTCGTCACGAATTTGCTTGAACGAGCCTTCGCTTACGCGGATGTCGGAAGGCTGTTCGGGCTCGGATTGTTGCTGGTCGGACTGCGCAGACTGCGAAAAATCAGCGCTTTGCTTGATAGTGGAGTGCGCGGATTCTTGGCCTGCAGGCGAAACTGCGCTTTGGTCAACAGCGCGAGAGTCAACTGCGCTTTGCTTGATAGTGGACTGTGCGGCTTCTTGGCTTGCAGACGAAACTGCACGTGAGTCAACTGCGCGAGACTCTTTATCGAGTTTATCTGTAACTGGCTTGCGGCGAATCATCGGCGACATAAAACGTGGCATGATTCCCTCCCTTTACAGGACTCGTGCTGCGGATGTTAGGGCGAACTTGCCTGTTGCCGTTTCGCATTCGGCGCGGACGTAAGCGTGACCGAATGGGGCGACCGGGATGTCGGCGTGGTCGGGGGCCGCGACGAGGCTTCCGATCATAATTTCTTCTTCGAGGGCGAGCTTGCCGTTCGGGAGAGTTTGACGTCCGTAGATGCGGATATAGCGGAAGCCGCCACCGGTTTCCTTGTTGCTGCGGGCGTGGAAGATAATGTTCTTGCCATCGCGTTCCCACCAGAGTGCTGGGCCGTCGGTGATGTAGCAGTTGTCGGCGGAGAAGGCGGCGTTGATGTCGTCGAGGGAGAGCGGGGGAGGCTGTGTAAGGTGACCCTGCCCTTCGGCAAGCTCAGGGACCTGGGGTGGGGTGACAGAATTGTTAAGTGGATCCCCTCCCGTTGGTCGAAGATGACGCATTAACGGAAACTCTTGTTTTGCGTCACTTCCTACTTCCAACTTCCGACTTCCTACTTTAATCACTGTGCGGACGTTGCCGAAAATATGCGCTCGCGTGTGCTTGAGCGAAAAGAGCGGTAAATCGACCGCGGTCATGCTGTTCAAATCGCCGTGAGCATCGTTTCCGCCGATGGGGAGCAGATAGTTGCCTTTGCCTAATTCGTTTATCCAAAATTCGCGGCCCAGCTTGAAGCCTTCGTCACGGATGCCGTTCCAGAACTGGAGTCCGCGAATGGAGTGCGTTTTTTTGGTGCCTTTGTCTGTGCGCTCGTTCGGAATGTTCAAGTCTTCGGGTTTCCAGTAGCCTCTGCGGAAGATGAACTTTTCCAGAAGTCCCATTTGCTGGAAGGGGTGGGCTGCGAAGCAGTGCGCCCCGGTCATGTTCAGAATTTGCTTGATGCTGCGGGTAGGCTTGTTGTCGAGCCAGTAACGGCCGCAGTCGCCGAGCCCCGGGAGGTAACCTTCGGGGGCGAGGACGGTCATGTGCACATTTTCGCCTTTGCTATTCCCTGCGGATACTTCTTCGCCTGCGAGCATGAGCGGCATGATGTTTCCGTTTTCGTCTTTGCTTGGGAGTGCGGCAATCTCTTTGCGGAGTTTCTGGAATCTCGGGACGGGCGAGTCCGCTTCTTTTGTAAAGTCTTCTTGCGTGAACGCAAAATCGTAGGCGTGGTCGGTGCAATTCACGAAATCGAGCCCGACGGCTTTAGCGGCCAGCTGCAGCACTTCTGGCGTGGCGCCGTATTCCACGTGGTCGGCGGAATAGTGCGTATGGCAATGCATCTCGCCCGCGGCGTAGCCAGGAGCGATGGGCGGGTGTTCGTTCAAAACTTTAAAGCGGAGCGGAGTCGGCTTGAGTCGGGGCAAGTTCCAGCGCTCGAAGGTTTGCGCTTTGCCTTCTCTTTCGACGGTTAATTTGCAATACGCTTCGTAATAGCCCGCCGGGATTTCACCGAGTGCAAGCGGAATAAACTTCATTTGCTCGTGGACTTCGATGTTCAAGTCTTTGCAAATAACTTCGTGTTGTACCATCGCGGACAGATGGCGGATCGGGTCCGCCATGACGTTACCGTTAGGTTCCGGCGCAGTTCTAATTGCATAAGGTTGCTGCGCTTCTCGTGACTGCGCATTTTCAAAATACGTTTCGTCACATGCGTCGGCAATGCGCTTTAAAATGATTTCAGCATTCTTTATCGTCGTCGGGAACCGGTCGGCATCGCGCACGACAATCCACAGGTACGGGCTTACTCCCGGCACAAATTGGAACGGGGCGTCAAAAATGATTTCGGGCCACGGCTTGTAAAGGAGCGACCAGGGTAGCTTGAATTTAAAATGCGTTTCGGCGTAACGCAATTTTTCCCCTGGCAACAAACTCATCAGTCCCCTTTTGATTTGACGTTTTCTGCAGGCACTGGCTGTGCAGGCTGTTCGGGCTGCTTTTCAGGCTGCTTGACGGACGTAGCCTCTTCGGGCTTGTTTGCCGGTGGCGGGGGAGCGCTGGCCGTGTCGCGCTTGACTTTGGCAGAGTCCACAACATTTGACTTCGTGGAGTCTGCAGCTAACGAATCTTTGACCGTACTTGAATCGACCTTCGCGGAATCGGCGATGTTTACTTTCACGGAATCGGCGACGGTTGCTTTGGCAGAATCTGCGACATTGGCGCTCACGGAATCGGCAACATTTGTTTTTGCGGAATCCACACTGGCGCTATCCGCTGTTTTCACGGAATCTGTTTTCGTAGAATCCTTTAGGGAACGCAGCTTGTCCATAAAGCGTTTTTTGCGGAGCGATGGATTGTCATCATCGTCGTCGTCATCGTCATCTTTGGGTCTCGGCTTGTTCCAGAACCCAAACGTTCCCCTAATCTGTAGCAGAATCCCGCCTAGGTTCCATTTGGCCTTTTCGTCTGGCCCGCCAGGGACAATGTCCGAGAATTTTTTATTGGACTTCACAGAAATAGAGTTGAATCCAATATCCCCATAGAGCTTGAAGTTCTTCCAGCTGGCAAAGAGGTAACCCACGCTTGCGCCAAAGCCGGCGCCAAAGAGCGGCGTCTTCGCCCCGAGATAACCCCAGGTCGTATAAATTTCAGTCCCCGGCAATACCCAGTACCAGCGAACCGCAATGCTGAAGAGTCCGCCCGTGCTGAGAGTGATAAAGTTCTTGGGCAACGCGAATCGGTATTCGAGAAAAAGTGGAATCCCCTGTAGCGTGTACTCGTAACTGTGGGTGCCGCTGTTGCGGTCGGTGAGCACCACGGACTCGTTATCGTAGATAAAACCGATACCCGCGCTTAAGAAGTGGTCTTGCAAGAACTGCCATTGGATTCCGGCAGTAACCGGAAAGCAGAAGTTCACCTTCTGGAAATCCTGCTTGGCGACATTCAGGGACTCGGCGCTGTTGATGGCGCTTTCCCTGAAACCGTAATAGATTGTGTCGATGGCGTTCTGGAAGTATTCGCGTTCTGTAAAACTGATAAACGAGATGGAAGGCTGCACAAAGACCGAAAGGATGGAATAGTCGTGGTCCAGTTTTTCATCACTATCAGCAAAGGCATTTGTTGCGAATACCAATGCCGTCAGGATACAGAGAATTGTGAATCTGGACTGGGACTTCATCCGTTGCCTAGTTTGTCAAATTCTTTTCTTCTTTCTGGAGACGTTTCTTTTCGGCTTCTTGTTTCAGTCGCTTTTCGTAAGCTTCTTCGGCATTGGCGATTTTTGTTTCAGCCTTTTTAACTCGTTTCTGAATCTCGGCGTCTTCGAGTGCTTCGTTTTGCGCTATCGCGAGATATTGCCTTGCGGGGTCAAACTGGTCGAGGTCTGTGTAGGCGTCCGAAATGAGGAACAGGACCTCTTGACGGCGCTTGGCCTTCGGGTAAGTTTCCAAAAATTCCTTGAAGTAAATCACTGCGGCTTGCGGTTTTTCCATGCGCAAGTAGAGGCGGCCTGTCTGGAATTCCTTCTCGGCTACGCGATCGATAAGCTGGTCGTAATAGTAGTTGACGGAGTCGCGGAGCGGGGAACTCGGGTGGTTGGCGAGGTAGCGCTCGAAGTCCTTCAATGCGGCAGTCGTGTTCGATTCGTCGCGATCGACCTTGTAATCCATGTTGAACGACGAGACTGCCTTGCGGAATTCTGCGGTTTCGGCAAACGGGGATGCTGGGAAGTTTACGATAAAGCTTCCATATTCGCCACGGGCCTCAATCCACTGCTCCAGGTTGAAATAGCTTTCGGCAAGCAGGAACTGCGCTTGTTCCATGTAGCCCGACCCAGCGCAGGTAGAAAGGATTTCTTCGAGTTTCTCGACTGTCCTGCCGTACTTCTTTGACTTGAAAAGTTCCTCTGCGACATCATAGCGTTTCTTGCACCAATCGGTATGGGTCATTTTCTCGTTGGAGGTGCCGGAACAACCCATCATAGTTGTCATATAAAGGAAAAGAGGAACGAACAGGGTATTCTTGAAAAGAGTTTTCATTTTTTTTCTTTGGTTAATTCTAACTTTCACGCTGTAAAGTAGAAAAAAACGACTCTAGAGAAAAATGATTTTAGTCCGCTATGTGTTGAAAGAGCTGATAGGCCCTTTTTTGGCGTCGCTCTTTGGCATTACTTTTTTGTTTGTAGTTGACTTTTTGGTCAAGATATTGGACAATGTGCTGTCCAAGGGCTTGCCCGCATCTACCGTTATCGAGATTTTTGTTTTGAACCTCGCGTGGATGCTTTCACTGTCGATTCCGATGGCGGTGCTTGTCGCAAGCCTCATGGCGTTTGGCCGTATGTCGGGCGACCAGGAAATTACGGCGGTCAAGGCGGCGGGGATTTCGCCGTTGTCGCTGATGCGCCCGGTGCTGCTTGTGGCGCTATTGCTTTCCGTCTTGATGGTGGTGTTCAACAACTGGGTGCTGCCGGAGGCGAACCACAGGTCGGTGGAACTGATGAACGCCGTTTCGCGCAAAAAGCCGCACGTGTTCGTGGACGCTGGGCGCCTGATTACGCAGTTCCCCGGAGTCCAGCTTTGGGTGAACCGCATCGACCCCGTTTCGGGAACGTTGTACGGGATTCAAATTTTTGAAATGGAAAAGAAGGGTGCTCCGCGTATCGTCTATGCCGACAGCGCCACGATGGATTACGTCGATAACGGGGCGACGCTCATGCTCCGACTCCGCAGTGGCGAGACGCATCTCGTGGATCCGGACGATAATGACAACTATTTCCGCATCCGTTTCTTCTCGCAGGATTTGGCCATGCAGAATGTGGATGACCGCCTCGAACGCCGTAGCCGCAGTTACCGCAGCGACCGCGAAATGCCGGTCGAGATGATGTGGGAGGTGGTGACGGACGCCCGTGAAAAATATGACTCGGCAGCGGTCCAGGCCAAGTCCCGCCGGCTGCCGACGCTGATGCGCATGCGCGAAATCGTCATAGGCGATAGCATTGTTCCTGCCGATGCAAAGAGCACGGCGAAGCTGGATTCCATGCGGTTTGTGAATGAGCTCCGCAAAGTCCGTGTGCAGGAGGCATCCTCGATGCGTGCGACAGAACGCGTTTGGGGCCGTATGGAAGGCGAACTCAAACGTGAAGCGCAGTACTTGGTCGAAATTCACAAAAAGTTCAGCACGGCGTTTGCGTGTTTCGTGTTTATATTGATTGGCGCCCCGCTTGGAATCATGGCCCGCAAGGGCGGCATCGGTACGGGTATCCTTTACAGCCTTGCGTTCTTTGTCATCTACTGGATTTGCCTTATCGGCGGCGAAAACCTCGCTGACCGCTTGATTGTCTCTCCGGAACTCGCCATGTGGATTTCTAATATCCTTATTGGTGTGTTTGGTATCCTCCTTACGCGTGCGATGATTCGCGACCGATTTACTGGCAATTCCATAATCCGCAGTTTCTTCGGAAAAATCGGACGCTTTGGAGGCAGGTTTATTGTCTTTAGGGCAATAGGTCGTTTCTTTAGTTTTGTTTTCGGCAAAATTGCGGAGTTGTTTTGATGAGATTTTCCCGTTATCTTATTTGGAACTTCTTGAAAATGTTCCTCATCGTAGTCTGCGGTGCGGTACTCATTTTTGTCGTAATTGACTTTGTCGGTAATATCAAGACATGGCTTTCCCGCGATATGAAACTCGTGGGAGACTACTACCTGAGCTATCTCCCGTATATCCTTTATTTGATTACCCCGGTTGCATTGTTTATCGCAGTTTTGGCTTCGGTGGGCAATATGGCGCGTCACCTTGAAATGAGTGCCATGCAGAGTTCCGGGCAAAGTCCGCTCAAGACGCTCTTCCCGATATTCTTGCTTGGCGTATTCATGTCGGTAGGCTCTTACGAAATGAGCGAACATTGGCTTCCGGATGCAAACCACAGGCGTTTTGAAATCATGGAAACAAACGCCCAAAAGCGCAAGAACCCGCGCATCAAGGAAAAGCAGGATTTCACGTTTATCGATAGCGAAAAGAGCAGCTGGTTTTTCAAGTATTATTCCGGTACGAGTAAAGTGGGGCGAGACGTCGTACTCCTGGTTCGCAGTGAAGGCCGCCTTGTAGAACGTTACGATGTGCGCCTGATCCGCTGGGTTGAAAAGGATTCGCTCGCTTACTGGATGTTTGAAAATGGATACCGCCGTGTGTTCCACAAGGATGGTTCGGTCGAGTTCTTTCCAATCCAACGCGAAAATATGAAAGGAAAGGTGCTGACGCATCCGAATGACTTGATTAATGAACGCCAGCTTGCCGATGAAATGGATTCCAAGATGGTCAAGGCGCGAATCGATGTCCTTCGACGTTCTGGCGAAGATACCCGCGCGATGGAAACGGCGTTGCAGTTCAAGTATTCCGCCCATTGGATGAACTTGATTGTTCTTTTGATTGGGGCTGCCCTTTGCCATCGGTATAGCCGTTCTGGGGGGCTTTCCCAGAAATTCGGTGTTGGCCTTTTGCTTGTTTTTAGCTATTATATCCTAGAAAGGATTGGACTTAAAATGGGTGAAAATGGTGCGCTCTCTCCTTTCTGGGCGGCGTGGAACAGTCACTTCATTTATGCCGGTCTCGCGTTTGTCATGTTATATCGGTCTTTCCGCTTGTAGAGGGTTGTATGTCCGTATCTGAAATATTGTTTGTTGTTGCCGGAGCATTGCTTGGGTTGGCGTCTCAGGGGGGAATGTTCCTTTTCCTTATCCCGTTTGCGGTTGTCGCCTTCTCCTTGGCTGTGATGAACCGTCCGAACAATCCGAATACGTCTATACTTCCAGTGATTAAGCGGGATAAGCATTCAACGACTCTTACGCCGGTCGTGTCGCCGGATTTGCGCAATGAATTTACGAATGCGAACAAGGTGGAATCGAACGAACCGAATTCTTCTCTGCAGGTCAATCATATTTGGGAACGTGCAAACTCCGATGTGGATAAGGCGTTTGGCGATATCTTGCGCTGCCTCAAGGTGCTGATGCCGCAGGCGAATACGCTCACCATCTTTACGAATGGTGGCAGTGTGAATGAACTTCGATTGAGAATGTTCCAAAGCGATATCCCGAACTGCATTGATACGGGGGCGAAGATTACCGAGAATATGGGAATCTTGAGCCAGTTGTTGCGCCCCGGTGTTTCCCGCATTTTGGAAGGCGACCTGCTTGTCGGAAAACGCTTGACATATTACATCGAAAACAGGATGATTCGTTCCTTGGTCGGTGTTCCGCTGCTGGGCCGCGACGAACAGCGCTTGGGTGTACTATTGGTGGACTCGTTGCACCCGAATGCGTTTACGGCTGCCGAGGCACAGGCGCTCACGTACATCGCACAGGCAATGTTCATGGTGAGTTTCAAGAGTTTTGCTTCGGCGCAGAACTATATTGAACAGCAGCAGTTCAGTACGCTTTACCATTACCAGCGCAAGTTCTTCCAGACCATGTCTGTCAAGGATATTTACAAGCAGATGTTCGAGTACGTCAAGGAGAACATGCCGTTCGATCGATTGACGATTCTCGCTCTCGATAAGCCCAAGGAAGGTCTGGGCCATGTCGTCTATTGCGTCGGTATGGATTCCGAGCAGTTTGTCAACAAGTCGTTTACGTTATCCGATAAGGGCATTTTCGTGCTCGCCTTGATGAGGAACCGCCCAGTATTCCGTTCGTTCAATTCGGGCTATGCCGATTATGTGCCGCGACTGAACGATTACGAAAAACGCAACATGGAACTGCGTCAGTTGTTTGTAATGCCTGTTTCGTCGGAACCGGATTCCAAGACTGCGGAACTGGCTATCTGCCTTGAAAGCCGCTTTACCAACCGCTACCAGGATCACGAGAAGAAACTCTTGAAGGCGTTTGCCGGCGTGGCGGGTTTTGCTTACGCCCGTGCGTGCCAGTTCGAAAAAGGCAAGGATTTGGCGACTCGCGATGGGCTTACAGGACTCATGAATCACCGGTCGCTGGAAGAATCGCTGAGGACAGAAAAGGTTCGTGCCGACCGAAAGAAGTACAATATCGGCGTGCTCATGATGGATATCGACCACTTCAAGCGCGTGAACGATACTTACGGGCATCCTGTTGGCGACGAGGTTATCAAGGGAATCGCCTTTGCAATCAGTGGCGAAATCCGTAAGGAAATCGATATCGTTGCGCGTTATGGCGGCGAGGAATTTGTCGTGGCGCTCATCGATACGACTCCGGAAGGCATGATCGAGACGGCTGAACGTATCCGCAAGGCCGTTGGTAAGCTGGAATTCAACGTCCATCAGCCGGATCCGCTCCGTGTGACGGTGAGCATCGGCGCGTTCCTCGTGGAGCCTGGATTCACGGATATGAAGAAGGCGGTGAACAATGCTGACCAAGCGCTTTACAAGGCGAAGGATGGCGGCCGCAATCAAGTCGTCCGTTTTGAAACTGTCGAAACCGAAGCGGTGGGAGCATAGGGCTATGAGCTATGAGGTCGCTCGCATAGCTCGCTTTGAGGACGCTTCGCTTTGAGCATTTCTAATTACAATAACCCCATACCCCAAAGGGAGCCGAAGGCGACCAAGCTCACCCCACACCCCACACTCCACATCACTTATATTAGACGAAAGAACGCGGCGAAGCCGCTACAGACGAGAGACGAAAGAAATGAAAAATTAAAAATGATTTTTTATTCTTAACTTTTAATTCTTAATTCATAAATCCTAACCACTGTTTACTAACCACTAACCACTGTTTACTAACCACTGCTTATGTTTACAGCTATTGATTGGATTGTCTTATTCGGTTACTTGCTCCTCTCGCTTGCGATTGGACTCTGGGTTTCTCGCGGAAACAGGAACCTCAAGGAATATATGTTCGGCGGTGGCTCCATGCCGTGGGTGGCCGTGGGCATCAGCCTCATTGCGACATCCGTGAGTGCGACGACGTTCTTGGGCGCACCTGCCGACGTCTATGGCGACGACATGACGTTTTTGATGTTCCAGATAGGCGCCTTGCTCAGCATTTTCGTGGTGGGTTTTGTGTTCATTCCGCGCCTCCGCACGTCGGGCATTTCCAGCGCTTATGAACTTTTCGAAGTGCGTTTCGGGAGCAAGTCGGTGCGACGTTTGGCCGCCATCTTTTACTGCTTGCATTTGCTTTTGCGTACGGGAATTTTACTTTATGCGCCATCACTTGTGCTTGCGCAGATTTTGCACATCGACTTGAAACTGGCGATAATCGTTTCGGCGGCGGTCGCTATTTTCTACACGTGGTTCGGTGGCATCAAGGCAGTCATCTGGACCGACGTGATGCAGTTTGTCGTGTTCTTTGGCGGCGGTGCGCTCGTGCTTGTGCTCATTGCAAATGCAGTGGGTGGCTTTGGCGAAATGGCTGCACTCGCAAGCGAAGCCGGCAAGACGCGTTGGTGGAATCCGTCGATGGATGTTTCTAATGCTCGCACGCTGATTTCGGCAGGTTTCGCTTATGCGATTCTTGAAATCGCCATTCGCGGTTGCGACCAACAGTTCGTGCAGCGTTACCTCAGCTGCAAGGACGTGCAGGCGGCCAACCGTTCTAGCATCCTTTCGATGGTGCTGGGCTGTGCGGTCTCGATTCTCTTTTACTGGGTGGGTGCCGCACTTTACGTTTATTACAACGTTTCAAAAGTCGCTACTGTTCCGGCGGGCATCGGGCAGAACGACGTGTTCCCGTACTTTATTGTGAACGGCCTCCCGGTCGGCGTGACGGGCTTGATTGTCGCTGCTATTTGCGCGGCTGCCATGAGCAGCCTTTCGGGCGCCATCAATTCGCTCAGCAATACGTCCGAGCGCGACTTCCTCGGCTGGGACGAATCCGCCGGAATGGGCGGCCTCAAGCGCGCGAAAATTTGGACGGCTGTCTGGGGCGTGCTAGGCGTGTTCTTTGCGCTCTTTGCGGCAACGCAGCAGGGGAGCCTCCTCAAGAACGCCCTCTTCTTTACGGGACTTTTCACGGGTCCGCTCCTTGGCATGTTCCTCCTTGCGTTTTTCGTGAAGGGACTCAAAAGCTGGCAGGTGATTACGGCCGTGCTTTGCGGCATGGTAAGTCTCGTCTTGATCCAGGGAATTCCTGCGTTTGGCGTGCCTGCTGTTTTTGAAAAAACGTTCAGCTGGCCGTGGATGCCTTTCATCAGCATGACCACGACGATTGTGGTGGCGGTGGTGTTGAAGCTCGTGGCAAATCTTGTTTGCGCAAAACGCGGGTAATTGTTCTTTGTTTTTACAAGGATAATAGAGTTTATAGTGAACAAGGTCGGAAAGAATTACCGAAACGCGCTCTAATTAGTCTCTTTGGGTAAATATTATTAAATAGCGTATTTGCCGTAAATATTATTTTTCTGAATAGCCGCTAAGAAATTAAGTAGTTTTTCATTGAATGAATTCCGCAGGAATGGTTCGCCTGCGGTTTTGATTTTGTGAATGTTAAAAAAAGGAGAAAATATGCAAAATAAGGTCTCGTACATCGTCATCATCGTGCTTGCGTTCGTGTGCCTCTTGCTTTCTATGAGGCTTTCGCACGAAGGAAATGCGGCGAAACAGGCAGAATCTGCCGAACAGGCGAAGGCTTCCGCGAGCGAGTCTGCGAACTCTAAGGATAGCTGGAATGTCATTTCTCTTTCGACGAGTGAGCAAGAGATGTTTGTTGCCGACGAGTACAAGATTACTTTCACGATAGTCCAAAAGCATAAGGAAAAGAGCCGTGCTTTTGCCTTGCTGAATGAAAGCCGCGAAAAGGTTCTATCGATGCTCAAGGAATTGAATGTCGATAAGTCAAGCTACGATCTCCGTTCGATGCGTATTTCTAATGACATAGAACGTCGCAATGGCAAGAAGGTTAAGGTGGGCTATGAGGCCAGCCAGAAAGTCGAGATAAAGCTTGCGACCAAGTCCCTTAGCGATGCTGTTGAGCGTAAACTAGCCACTCTCGATTTTATAGATGATTTTGAGACTGCCGGCGGATTGAAAAATGCCGATTCGCTAGAGGTCGAAACGATAAAGCGTACATGTAAGAAAGTGTTGGAACAGGCTGAAGTATATGCAAGAAGCGTCGGTGCTAAGGTGGGGAAGGTTCTTGCCGCAGAAGGTAATTCCAATGTGAATGAGAGCAATAGCTATTCTGATTCTGTAGGCATCAACGCTCGTTTGAATGTGTCTGTGCAGATTCAGGGTCGTGATGAACCCAAGCAATCTTATGTCCAAGTTCACCAAGAAGAATCGAAGAAATTTTTGGCGGATTTGTTTACTATTTCTGCAGGAGCGATTGTCGATGGCGACGACAGAGAGAAAATTTACAGTCAGGTGGGGCGTGTGAAGGATTCTATTGTGGCTCTCGCTAGAAATTTGGGTGTTGCAGAATCTGAAATTGATGTTCATACGGCAAGGATTGGAATTAAATCTCATTGGGATTTTATGAATAACGAGCCTAAGAAAAATCGTTTTAGGGCCCGCCAGTTTGTTACGGTCAATTTTACGTCTAAGCAGGATGCTGCCGTATTCTTGGCAGAAATTGGTGGTGCAGAAAATGTGACTATTAATTATGTTCATTCTGTATTGAAAAATCGCGATTCACTTAAGGTCCTCGTGACTGAAATTGCCGGGAAGAAGGCCATGGTGCGTGCCCGAGCGATTGCTGAAGGCTTTGGCGGAAGCTTGGGCGATGTCGTGTATGTGGGAAACAATTCATCTTACGACTACAACGTGGTCAACGAGATTTCTTATGAATCCAGTGCCAGAGGCAATAGCTTGCTAGGAAACAACCGAGGTCTTTCGGATGGCGCTTATTTTGATGGCTTGGCCGGTCTTTTGGGTGGTGGCGAAGGCGGTGCTGCCTCGGGTATGATTGCGGATTCTGTTGAGGTCAGTTCCAGCGTGAATGTAATCGCTAATCTCAAGTAAAGTGGTCTTTTGCCTGAAAAATGACTATTTTAAATCCATACCATTAAAAAGAGGGCTAAACAATGATGCAAAAATTGCTCAATATCATCTATCTTATCGTGCTCGTCGTGTGCGTGTGCCTGATTATTCGCGTATTCAATGCGCAGCCGACAACTGTTCCGACGGTCAATGCCGCAAACGGCGATGGCACTGCGACAATCGAGGTCCCGCACATCGAGGTTTCCGCTTCGGAAACCAAGAAATTCGCTGCTGACAAGTTCGAGATGAACTTCAGCCTTGAAATCCGCGGCAAGGACAAGGAAGCCGTCTTCAAGCGTATCTCGGAACGCCGCGCCGTGATTTTCGAGAACGTCAAGTCGCTCGATATTCCGCAGTCCGATGTGGAGCAGAACAGCGTCGATATCCGCAAGGAATGGACTTACCGCAACAACAAGCGCGAACTCGTCGGTTACGTAGCGACGCAGAACTTCACCATTACCGTGAACAGGAAGATTGACGCTGCCGCTCTCGTGCAGGCTCTTTCTCCGGAACCGGATGTCGAAATCCGTCGTACGGCGGTGGGGCTCAAGGACGAAGATGCTGTGCAGTCGAAGGTAATCAAGGTCGTGGGCGAAAAGGCGAAAAACAAGGCCAAGAATTACGCCGAAGGCGTGGGTGCAAAGCTTGGCCGCGTTCTGCAGATTAACGGCGAAGGTGGCGGTGTTTATTACAGGCCGATTCGCTTCCGCACGAACGGTGTCATGATGGCAAAATCGGCAATGATGGACGGTGCCGTAGCCGAAATGGCTCCCGACGAAAGCGCCATTGCCGATTCCGTCGAGGTGAGCGCATCGGTCCGTGTTATGTTTGAACTAAAGTAATTCTAACAAACTATTTTCATAATCCTGGGCAGCCTTTTCGAGGGCTGCCTTTGGCATATCCGGGCCGCAGCTGTAAAAGCCGAGCGGCTTAAACCACTTCATGCCGGCGGCGTTTGCGGTCATTTCGAACGGGATGAGCATTTCTTCGGCGGTGTGGCGGTTGAGGCCTTCGTGGGTGTAGTGCTCGGCGGCGGCACCTGCCGTGAAAACGACGCGTACGGGCATGCCCTTCAAGAAGTTGTCGGCGCTATAGACAATAGGACTCATGACCTGGTCTTGCCAGTCGCGCAGACTTGCGGGGGAGTTGTACCAATATATAGGGAACTGCCAAATGAGCGCCTTCGATTCCCGGAGCAATTTTTTTTCGGCTTCCAAATCGAAAAGACCGTTAACCTTGCTTTTGTCAAGATGATGGAAGCAAAAATCGGGGGAATTTTTGTTGATATCCACTAAGTATTTGTTGAACACTGAGTTAGATGCGTTTGGGTGCGATAGGAGAATTAAAATTTTATGGGCCATCTTTTTCTTTCTGTTGATAAGTTGATGAAATATTATAAAAAAATTACATCTTTAGTGAAAAAAAACATCCAAAATGGTTTAAGTTTTATTATACTTGTAGTGTTGTTGACCTACATCTTGTGGGTGTGGTCCGACTTCGAGCACAAGATATAGTAAAATTGAAGGAATTTGACTATATTAGAGGAAACGGGATATTAAGGTTACTTTTAGATGATTTTTACTGTTAAAAAGCGCGACGGCCGCGAAATGCCGTTCAACATTGAGAAAATTTCTGACGCCATTATCAAGGCGTTCCGCGCCTCTGGCGAGTTGGATGAACAAATCAAGGCCGCACAGGCCCAGATGAATTTACTTGGAAACGACGACCTTCTGACAAACGTCGCTCTCAAGGTTGCAGCCGATGCCGTCGGACATCTGGAAGCGGATAACAAGACCAAGCCGGACATCGAAGAAATTCAGGATGCAGTCGAAAAGGCTTTGACCGAAGGCGGCTATGCCGATACAGCCAAGAGCTACATCTTGTACCGTGCCGAACGCACCCGCGTGCGCGAAGTCAACACGCGCCTCATGCAGACGCTCCACGATATCACGTTCAGTTCCGCAAAAGAATCCGACCTCAAGCGCGAAAATGCGAATATCGACGGCGACACCGCCATGGGCACCATGCTCAAGTACGGTAGCGAATCCGCGAAGCACTTCTACACCATGATGATGCTCAAGCCGGAGCACAGCCGCGCTCATCTGGATGGCGACATCCACATCCATGACCTCGACTTCTATTCTCTCACCATGACCTGCTGCCAGATCGACTTGATTAAGTTGTTCAGGAACGGCTTCAATACGGGGCACGGTCATCTTCGCGAACCGAAGGACATCCGCAGTTATGCGGCTCTCGCGGCCATTGCTATACAAAGTAACCAGAACGACCAGCATGGCGGCCAGTCCGTGCCGAACTTCGATTATGCCATGGCCAACGGCGTGCGCATTACTTACCGCAAGGCCTACCTCTCCAACATGGTGAAGGCGCTTATCCTCCTTACCGGTATGGAAGAAGGGGAAATCCTGCCTGTCGTGAAGAAGCTCCATTCCGAAATGGCGGAAATGGGCATGGTGGCGACGCTTGTGCCGAACGAAAAGTTCCAGGAAACCGAAATCCGCGAGCTTTCTAAGACTTACGATGCCGAAATTGTGAACAAGGCGCAGAGTTTTGCTGAAAAGATGGCTTACGAAGAAACCGACAAGACGACTTTCCAGGCGATGGAAGCTTTTGTCCACAACTTGAACTCCATGCACAGCCGCGCTGGTGCCCAGACTCCGTTCAGCAGCATCAACTACGGTATGTGTACCGAACCTGAAGCCCGCATGGTCATGAAGAACTTGCTCCTCACGACCGAAGAAGGCCTCGGCGGTGGCGAAACGGCCATCTTCCCGATTCAGATTTTCCGCGTGAAGGACGGCATCAACCTCAACCCGGGCGACCCGAACTACGACTTGTTCAAACTCGCCTGCCGCGTGAGCGCAAAGCGCCTGTTCCCGAACTTCAGCTTCCAGGACGCTCCGTACAACTTGCAGTACTACAAGCCGGGTCACCCCGAAACTGAAATTTCGTACATGGGTTGCCGTACCCGCGTCATCGGCAACAACTACGACCCGAGCCGTGAAATCTCTTACGGCCGTGGCAACTTGAGCTTTACCTCCATTAACCTCCCGCGTATCGCTATCAAGATGAAGTCTGTCGATTTGTTCTTCAAGGAACTCGATCGCATGCTTCAGCTGGTGAGCGACCAGCTCATGGAACGCTTTGCCGTGCAGAGCCGCCGCAAGGTCAAGAATTTCCCGTTCCTTATGGGACAGGGCGTGTGGATTGATTCCGACAAGCTGGGCTGGGAAGATACCGTGGGCGAAGTCATCAAGCACGGTACGCTCTCCATTGGCTTTATCGGCCTTGCCGAAACGCTGGTGATGCTTACGGGCAAGCACCATGGCGAATCCGATGCGTCGCAGGAACTCGGTCTCAAGATAATCCGCCACATGCGTGAATTCTGCGACAAGGAATCCAAACGCCTCGGCCTCAACTTCAGCTTGCTCGCCACGCCGGCAGAAGGCCTTTCGGGTCGTTTCGTTCGCATGGACAAGAAGAAGTTCGGCATTATCCCGGGCGTTACTGACCGTGATTACTATACGAACTCTTTCCATGTGCCGGTTTATTACAAGATTTCTGCTTTCAAGAAGCTCTCGCTGGAAGCCCCGTACCATGCGCTTACCAACGCAGGCCACATCAGCTATGTGGAACTCGACGGCGACCCGACGCAGAACTTGGAAGCATTCGAAAAGATTGTGCAGCACATGGCCAAGGTGGGAATTGGGTATGGCAGTATCAACCATCCGGTAGATCGCGACCCGGTTTGCGGATTCGTTGGTGTGATTGGCGACGTCTGCCCGCGCTGCGGACGTAGCGAAGGTCATGCGATTTCGTGTGAAAAACTGGAAGAACTGCGCAAGAAGTTCCCGGGAATGCCTGCATTCAAGGGAATCAGATAAGGTCTATAAATAACAAGGAGTAAAACAGGATGTCTGAAAAAGAAATGTCTCTTTATGGTGAAGGTGTCGGTTTCGAACGTATCCGTCGCATCACGGGTTACCTTGTCGGTACAATCGATCGCTTCAACAATGCAAAACGAGCTGAAGTTAGCGACCGCGTAAAGCACGGGGTGTAATCGGCGCTTGCCATGTCCGATTATCCTCCATTGAAAATCGCTGGAATAGAGCCGGAATCCTTCGTTGATGGACCCGGTATCCGCTTGACCGTGTTTACCCAGGGTTGCCACCACAACTGCCCTGGCTGCCAGAATCCGCAGACGCACGATTTTGGGGGCGGACACTTTATCGAGCGCGAAGCGATTATCACGATGATTAAGGAAAATCCGCTGTTGGACGGAGTGACGTTCAGCGGCGGCGACCCGATGGACCAGGCGGCGGCACTAGTTCCGCTGGCTCGCGAAATCAAGGAACGCGGTCTCAATCTCGTCATCTTCACGGGTTATACGTACGAGCGATTGATGGAACTCACGCCCGAAAAGCCGGAACTTTTTGAGCTGCTGACCTTCGCGGATATCCTCATCGATGGCCCGTTCATCATGGCGAAAAAATCGCTCGAACTCAAGTTCCGCGGCTCCAGCAACCAGCGCATTATCGATGTGCAGAAAAGCCTTGTCGAAGGCCACGTGGTCATCCACCAGATTCAGCTGGACGAGATGGCGGAACATCCCGATCGCGAATACAATACGTAGTAATCTGCCGTGAGGAAGTAAACTTCTGCAATTTGTCATGCCGGACTTGTTCCGGCATCTTCTTTTTTGTATCGCGTCATGTTGAGCGAACGCGAAACATCCAGTAACTTTTTTGAATCACGTCATCCTGAACCCGTAGGGGAAGGATCCAGTGAAGTTGTAAGGGTGCTTTGGGCATTTTTTTGTTAAATTAAAAAAGATCTTTCAAAAAAATTGCTTTATATGTCTAGATTTTATCTATTTGTTCTCCTTGCTATAATTTTGTTTGTCAAGCCGACATTTGCGTATTATAGCGAATACAATGAAGTTGATGAACAAAGAGAGTCTAAGATTTTGTATCACTCTGTTACGGATTCTGTTACTCCGTCATTAAATTATTATGCGAATTTATTTGTTTTTTCAAATGTTTTATCGATGCCCATTGGTCTTGCCATTTTGGATTTTGACATAGAAAAAGAAAATAGGTATCGCGGCTCTTTGATGTTTAATTTTTCGTCGATTTTCAGATTTTATGATTTTCGCAAAGATTGGGAAGGCTTTAAAAGTATATGGAGTGTTGGGATTGGTTATAGGCAATATTTAGGAACAATATTTTTTGAAAATGTTGATTCTACAAATGCTCCAGTAAAATATCGTAATATTCCGTATAATAGCTTATCTGTTTTTTTTATTCAAGTAATGGTGTCTCCGTCTTTGTTATTTGACAATTATAAAATAGAAGTGAATCTTGAAAAACATAGTAGTTTTGGTTTGGGAGGCTTTGTAATGGGAAAAGTAGGAGTTGTATGGAACTTGCGTAATTTCTTGTTGGAGATGGGATTTTTTTGTGGTTATCAATATTGGAATGGTGTGAAAAGTTCGGTTTATAATAATAAAGGTTTTGCTTTTGTCAATGTATGTCCTTCAAAAGGCCATTGCTTTGGAGCTGAAATAAAACTTGGTCTTTAGAATCGTTATATTTACCTCATGGTTATGAGAAAGTTTGATTTTTTGGCAATGGCGGCGGTGTCCGTAACATTTGCGACGTCTGCTTTTGCGGCGGGTAAGGTTGCTTGCGTCGGCAATAGCATTACTTACGGTTTCGGGATAGAGTCCTGGCCTGACCAGACGAGCTATCCGCACCATTTGCAGGGGATGCTGCGCGGTGACGCCCCTGGCGATACTGTCGAAAATTTTGGCGTGAGTTCGCTTACCGTCCGGAAAGACGATCAAGCTTCTTACTGGAAGGGCCATCGTTTTGCACCGGCGATTGAATTTGCCGCAGATACGGTTATCATAGAACTTGGCACGAACGATTCCAAAGCTTATACGCAGTGGAGCACTCCGGCACAGAACGCCGCGGTAGATTCTGCGATTACCGCGGATTTTGAAGCTTTGATTGACACGTTCCAGGTAAAGTCGAAACCGCACATTTTTATTTGCCTTGCGCCTTACGTGAATAACGTGGATTGGAACATTCTCGATACGGCTGTCGTGAAGCGCGTGAATCCGGCGATTTTGCGTGCGGGAATTGAAAAGGGCGTGAACGTCATCGACTTGCATTCTCGTTTTAGCGCTCTTGAAAATCGGAGTTGGTATTTGTCGGATATGGTGCACCCGTCTGTCGAGGGCGCAAAGCACTTGGCAGAAATTGTGTACGCTCATTTGCAGAAAGATACGTTGCATGTGACGCAAGAAGGTTCAAAGCTTGTGGCGCCAAAGGGCTTTGGCTACCAGTGGTACAAGGATGGCAAGGTTCTAAAGGGCGATACGCTTGAAACGCTTTCCATAAATAGCGTGGGCAAGTACAAGGTCTCTGTGAAGGTTGACGAAAAAAGCTTGTCGCGCATTGTGACGGCGCCGTTGAATGTGCAAGAAACGACGGGGCTGAAACCGAATATCCGCACCGGTCGCGATAATGATGCTCTTGAGGGGGCGTCTGCAGGCTTCCGCACAGAACAGCAGTTTGACGCAAATGGACGTACTTTGAAAAAGTCTGGAAAGCACCAGAAGAGCTTTAGTAAACTTCGCTAGCCTAGTTTTTCCGTGAGTCGTGTGTAGCGGCGGGTGCTGCGGTTGTTGCGCACTGCCTGGTAGAAGGCTCCCGGTGCAGATAAAATCCACACATGGCCTTTGGCACGCGTGATGGCGGTGTAGATGAGGTTCCGCTGCAGCATGATGCTGTGGCTGGAATCGAGTACGACGACGACGGCAGGGTATTCGCTGCCTTGGCTCTTGTGGATGGTGCAGGCGTAGGCGAGCATGAGTTCTTCGACTTCGTCGGGTTCGTAATCGACGGTTTTGTCGTCGTAAAAGACGGTGATTTTTTTCGTGTCCTTGCCGATTTTGTAGATGATACCCACGTCACCGTTAAACACGTTCTTGTCGTAGTTGTTGCGGATTTGCATTACGCGGTCGCCCGTGCTCCAGTTGCCGCTTGCGATTTTGATGCGTTCCTTGCCCGGATTTAGCAGGTCCTGCAAGAAGTTGTTCAACTCGTAAATGCCGAGTGGGCCTTTGCGCATGGGCGAGAGCAACTGCATCTCTGTTTGAATGTCGATGTCGATTTTTTCTCTGATGCCGTAAGTGACGAGGCGCGCGATGATGTCTTTAGCTTCATCAGCCGACTCGTAGGGCAAAAAGTGGAAGTTCGTGCCTTCGATAGGCGAGGGGCAAATGCCTTGGTTGATTTTTGCTGCTTTGTCGGCGATGTCGTTTCCGCCGGCCTGGCGGAAAATGTGCTGAAGGCGGGTGCTCGGAATTTGTGTGCAACGCAACAAGTCGTTCAGCACATTGCCAGCTCCCACGCTGGGGAGCTGGTCGGCATCGCCCACGAGAACGATTCGCGCATTCAGCGGAGTTGCTTCGAGGAGCGAGGCGGCAAGCCACGTATCCACCATACTGAATTCATCGACAATCAGCAAATTGCACTGGAGCTTGTTGTCTCCATCGCGGTGGAACTTGCCCGAAATCGGATCGACTTCGAGCAGTCGGTGAATTGTGCGCGCTTTTTCTCCACAGCATTCGCCCATTCGTTTGGCGGCGCGGCCCGTTGGTGCAGTGAGACTCACGCATTCTTCCATTTGGCGGGCGAGGTACAAAATTCCCTTGAGAATCGTCGTCTTACCTGTGCCGGGGCCGCCTGTAATGATGGAAATCTTTCGCGAGAGCGCCATCTGGATGGCTCGCTTTTGAATCGGGTCAAAGCTGAACTTGTGTTCGCGTTCCCAACTGGCGAGAGCGTTTTCGAAGTTGTCTATTTCAAGTTCATTGTATCGCAAACGAAGCTTGATGTTGTCTGCAATGCGTTGCTCGGCGTTGTAGAGCGGCGGAAAATAACAATCATCGCCTTCACGTTTGATGCGCCCGCTTTCGCTTGCCTTTTCGAATTCATCAAGCAAAATATTGATGGGGCCGTCATCGTCCGGTTGCAAACGCAAATTGCGGAACGTGCGTTCCAGGAGTACGTTCTTCGGCAAAAATACATGCCCGTCGTTAATGGACGCCTCTTGCAGCGTGTAAAGCAACGCCGCCTGAAAACGTTCGGGACTATCCTTCGGAAATCCTACTTTCTGCGCAATTTCGTCTGCCTTCAAAAAGCCGATGCCCCAGACTTCTTCGCAGAGCATGTACGGATTCTGCGTGATGCGTTCGATGGTCGCCTGACCGAACTTGTTCCAAAGGCGCTTGGCCACGCTACCGACAATCTCGTGCTTGTACAAAAACAGCATCGTTTCGCGACTGTGCCTGGCCTCTTGCCAACGTGCCAAAAAAGCTTCCACCTTGCGGGCGGGGAACCCCTTGATTTTCACTTCGCGGAACTTATCCGGATTGTTGTCGAGAATGTCGGCGGTCGCATCGCCAAAAACTTCGACTATGCGTTCAGCAATCTTTTGCCCCACGCCCGGAAATTGCCCGCTTGCCAAGTATTCGACGATATCGTTATCGTCTGTGGCGAGGTATTCAAAAGAAGTTGCCTGGAACTGCTTTCCGTATTTGGGATGCGACCCCCACTCACCTTCGATGGCGATGGATTCACCGGGCTGTAGAACTGGAAAAGTGCCCGTGACGACAACGACTTTTTTGCTTTCGATATCGTTAAGGCGCATCACGGTAAAGCCGTTTTGCAGGCTGTGGAACGTGATGCTTTTTATGCTTCCCTTAAGATTCACAACAATTGTCATGCCCGTCCCGGAACTAGTCCGGGATGAAGTCGGGCGTCTCCGTTATGTTTACTGTGATTGAGTCTTGCATAAATGTATAAGGAGATTCCCCGTCCCTTCGGCTAGGCTCAGGGCAGGCTCTGCGGGGAATGACATGAAGAGTGTTTGTCGCGTACAGTACGATGCTTGTTTACTGAGCCTTGGGAACCTTTCCTTCGTCCAAAGTCGAGTTCCAAACGTCAGGATCGAAACCTTCCATCTTGGTAAGCGTTTTACCGCGGGTGCAGAGGAGGAATCCGAGAATCGCTGCGTCGTGGAGTGCAATGACGAGAGCAGTCTTGTAGTCGAGACCAAAACCGAGCGGAGCGCCCTTGAGGTTTTCCGGGCTCACCCAAAGAATATAATCAGCCGTAATGAATGTCATGAACATGCACGGGATAAGTGCAATCCAGAAGTTCTTCTTTTTGCTGCGGAGATAAACTGTGGCAACGCACAAACTGCAAACGGCCATGAGCTGGTTGCTCCAGCTGAAGTAATTCCACAGGATGTTGAATCCTTCGGGATTCAAGTTGCTCCAGAAAATGAGTGCTGCACAGATGGCGAACATCGGAACCGTAAGGATGAGGCGATTCTTGATGGATGTCTGTTCAAGCCCGGTGAGTTCCGCGATGGTCAAACGCAAACTTCTAAGGCTCGTGTCGCCACTCGTAATCGCAAGGATAATCACGCCCACGACCACGAGAATCGAAATCGGTGCCCACGGAATCACGGTCGAAACGAGAACGCTCAAAACCTTCACGCCCGAAGCGCCCGTCAAAAGTTCCGGCATCTGGTGATAAATGAACATGCCACCTGCAGCCCAAATCATACCAATCAAACCTTCAATAATCATCATGCCGTAGAACGTCTGGCGGCCAGTCTTTTCGGTCACTTCAGTGCGGGCGACGAGCGGGCTTTGCGTGCTGTGGAAACCGCTAATGATACCGCAAGCAATCGTCACGAAGAGCATCGGGATAATCGGCTGACCTGCCGGGTGCTTGTGGAAGTTGCTCATGATATCTGCAAAGCAGAATTCATCGAGGACGTTCAAGTTGGGGATGATGCCTATGAAAATAGCGAGCGAGGCGAGAATCAAAAGCGCACCGAAAACTGGGTAGATGCGACCGATAATCTTGTCAATCGGGAAGAATGTGCTGATGAAGTAGTAGGCGAAAATGACGCCGACGGCAACCCAGAACAGTGTTTGCGAAACGTGGCTACCGGCGAGAATCGGCGTATTCACGAGCGCTGCCGGCGTGTTGGTGAACACCGCACCTACAAGGATGAGCGCCACCGAAATCAGTGCCATTACAATTTTTGCTGGTCCCTTGCCCAAGAACTTGCGGGAGAGTGCAGGCACGTTATAGCCGTTGTTACGCATGCTAATCATGCCGCTGAAGTAGTCGTGCACCGCACCGCCGAGCACGTTTCCGAGCGGGAGCAGTATAAACACGATGGCGCCAAACTTGATGCCGAGAATCACGCCAATCACAGGACCGATACCGGCAATATTCAAAAGCTGGATGAGAACGTTTTTCCAGTGCGGCATGGGAACGCGGTCAACGCCGTCCGGATTTGCAAGCGCCGGGGTCTTGCGGTCGTCGGGGCCGAATACACGTTCAACGAACTTGCCGTAGGTGAAATATCCAAGGATGAGGATTGCAACACCAATTAGGAATGTTATCATTTTTTGTGCCTTCTTTAGTTAATTAAAACTGTACCATCGCGCTGATGGAAATGGCTATGTATGTTTGCCAGATATAGCTTTTAAGATCCTTTGTGCCCGCATTATTTGTATTGACGGCCTTGTACCAGGTCTCGTAAACACGCATTGACGGGTTTAGGGCGAAATAGTCCGTAATGAAGTAACGCACGTTTCCGATGAGGGCTATTGCTGAACCCATCAGTTCCGAATTCGCAAAACCTTTTTCTACGCTTGTGGCGTTGTTCTTGAGCTTAACCGAGGAGAACGAGTAGCCGAGCCCGACGCCCGCCTGGAAAAATTCAGGGTAGAAAAAGTTATAGGTGAATTCCGCCCCAAGTCTCCAAAAACGCATCTGCTGTTCTTTCATAGTTTCGGGGAGGCCGTTGATGTCAACGTTCATGGACCAGTATTGGAACGTGGCGGCAATGGAAAACTCGCGGATGTTCACGCCGAGACTGTAATCGGGAGACATGAGGACTTTGGTCAGCGGCAAATTGATCGTTTCGGTTATTCCGTCTTCTTGAACCTTTATGGAGCGTTCGAAAAAATCACCACGGTTTGCGATGACTCCGAAACCGATGCTTGCAAAATAAGAGCGTGGCCAATAGCTATAATCGCTGTCTTCGGGTTGCGCAAAAATGGCGGAACTCAACAAGGCTATGGCTAATAAAAATTTTTTCATTTTTCCTCCAAAAAGATAGCGTCCCTAAATCTAGAAATTTAAGGACGCTTGTTGAAAACGGCTATATATTATGACGCTTTATTCGGCGTATTTGAACATGGCGTCGATGCACTTCTTGGCTTTGACGCGCACGCTTTCGTCGAGGGAGATGTGTTCTGCCTTTTCGGGGTGGCGGAGCGCTTCCAGAATGTTTTCGAGGGAGTTCGACTTCATGTACTTGCACATGCAGCAGCTGCCGATAAAGTTCATGTCGGGGTGTTCGTAGTGCATACGCGCATTGAGGCCGCATTCCGTGAGGAGCAAGATGCAACTATCCTTGGGCTGCTGGTTGATGTAGCTGACCATCTGGCCGGTACTTCCGACGTAGTCGCTGAGCATGGCAACAGACGGGTTGCATTCCGGGTGGCTAATCACCTTGAGATTCGGGTTTTGGCTACGGAAGAACTGGATCAAATCCGGGTCGTAGTTTTCGTGGACGTAGCAGCAGCCGTTATAGAGCTTGATATCTTTCTTGACGCCGCGGCGCTTCATCTCGTCGATGATATTCTGGCCCATGAGGGCGTCCGGTACAAAGTAAATCTTGTCGGAGGGGATTGTTTCGACGATGTGCATCACGTTACCGCTGGTGACGCAGACGTCGCAGGCGGCCTTCACGTCGGCGGTGGTGTTGATGTAGCAAACGAACGTGTAATCCGGATTTTGCTTGCGGAGTTCTTCGACGTCCTTGCCGGTGATGGAATCGGCGAGGCTGCAACCCGTGAGCGGGCCCGGAATAATGACGTCTTTCTGCGGGTTCAGAATCTTGGCGGTTTCGCCCATGAAACGGACTGCAGAGAAGAGAATCGTCTTTTGCTGGACGGTGGTGGCGTCCTTGCTGAGCTTGAAGCTATCGCCGGTGAAATCCGCAACACCCAGGAGAATTTCAGGAGCACAGTAGCTGTGGGCGAGGATTACGGTATCCTGTTCTTTCTTGAGTTCGTTGATTTCGTTGATGAGCGGGAGCATCTTTTCCACCTTTTCCATGGTATAGGTGCAAAGGGCTGCGCCCGGCTTGACGGACTTGAGACGGTTGTAAAGTTCTTCTGCGGTCATTGTTGTTCCGTGGTTAAATGCCTAGTGTAAAGATAGAAATTAGAGTGGTTGGTGGTTAGTGGTTAGTAGGAAGTAGGCGGTAGGAAGTAGGAAGTTTTTTATAATCGCGGCTTCGCCGCCTAACTAATCCTCTCTACTGTTTACTGCGCTTTGGGCTTTCTTATTTTGCTATGCTCATACCTCAAAGGTCGCTTTTGCGACCGTGCTCATACCTCATAGCCTAGCGCCGTAGGCGCTAGTACCCCGCCCATTCGGCGCTTATAGAAGGGCTTGCTTCGCGGATGTTTTTTTCTTCGGCAGTCTCTTCTTTGCGGGCGATGTCGCCGCTTGCGATTTTCGCCTTGATTTCGTCGAATGTTTTTGGCGGGACGGAATCGGGGGAGTTGTCGCCGAGCACTTTGCAGGGGGCGACTTCGGATTCTTTAGCCTTGTCCTTGACGGGCGTGTATTCGCGGAGGGCGTTGACGGTGTAGAACTTGTCTTCTTCCGGGCACCAGGCGGTGAGCGCTTTGCCGTAGCAACAGCCGGAATCGAGTCCGATGAATCCGGGAATATGTACGAAGCCTTGTTTTGCCCAATGTCCAAAGACGACCGGTTTTTCCCATTTCACCTGTTCATACCACGGTTTGTCATTCCAGTTGCGGATGGAGAGGAGCACTTCGGGGCTCATGTCTTCGAGGCGTTTTTTGCCCGGTTCAAGCCCGGCATGCACGAGCAATGCGTGCGGTGTGTCGCGCCAGAGCGGCCACGTCTTGGCGAAATCGCGGATGTGAATCCAGTCGTCGAGCGAAAGAGCCTTGAAGCGTCTCCTTTGTTTTTCAGTCCACTGACTTGGAGGTGTTTCCATCATGCGGATGAGATGTTCTTCGTGATTCCCGCGGACGGTCAAGATGCCGAGTTCTTCGACGATGCGGATGGAACGCAACGTGTCGGGACCTTTGTTGATGATATCGCCGGTCTGGTAGAGCGTATCGCTTCCACGGACGAAACCGAACTTGTCAATCATTTCGCAAAGTTCATCCGCACAACCGTGCACATCACCGATGTATAAAGTACGTTTTGTCAAAGTGGCTAGTGGTTGGTGGTTAGTGGTTAGGTAATGAGGTTTAATTAGACGAAAGACGAGAGACTAGAGACGAGAGAGGAATAATCGCGGCTTTGCCGCCAAGCATAATCTTTCGTCTCTCGTCTGTAGCCGCATAGCGGCGTTCTTTCGTCTAAAGATGCACTGCTTGTCGCAATTTGTTCATTTCGTTTGGCGTGAGTTCGCGGTATTCGCCTGCGGGCAAGTCGCCAAGCTGAATCTGGCAATAGCTCACGCGTTTGAGGTCGCGGATTTCGTAACCGATGGCTCGCATCATGCGGCGGATTTCGCGGTTCTTGCCTTCGATGAGCACGAGTTCCGCAAATCCGTTTTCGAGATATACGTCTGTGGCAAAAGCGATTTCTTCGGGTGCGTCAGGATCTTCCGGGTCGCGGATATCGACTCCATCGACTAAGCGCTGGGCCGCAGATTCGCTGAGCTGGCGCGTTGTCCACACGTAGTAACTGCGCGGTACTTCGAAGCTCGGGTGGGTGAGGCGGTATAGCAGTTCGCCGTCATCGGTGAACAGCAAGAGACCGCGGCTCTGCAAGTCGAGTCGTCCGACGTATTTGAAATTCTGATATCCCGGCGGCAAGTAGTCATAGACGGTACGTCGCCCTTGCGGATCGTCCTTGGTACAGACGCAACCGGCGGGCTTGTGGAACATGATGACCTTGCTCTTTTTGTTCGCGGAAACCTTGAGGAGCTTGCCATCGACTGTCACCTGGTCTTTCGATTCATCTACCTGATGACCGAGATCCGAAATAGTTTCTCCGTTCACCTGTACACGTCCATTCGCGACAAGTTCGTCTGCAGCGCGTCGGCTTGCAAAACCACTAAGAGAAATGTACTTGTTGATACGCATAATCTTTTTGCTCTGTCCCCTTATTTGTCATCGTCGCCGACGTTTTTGTCATTCTGGTTTTCGGTTGGTGAGCCTGTCGAACCATCTTTTTTCTTCAAAAACGCCGGGCGTTTTTTCGGCTTCGGTTCCGGTTCTTTTTCAGGCGGATACAGCAAACCGAAACGCAGCCCCGCTGTACTGATTTTGAATGTTTCCACGCGGAGTTTTTCGAGAAGCGAACGCAACCAGAATAGACCGCAAATGATGACTTCGTGGCGCCCGTTTTCAAGTCCCGGCAACATGGCACGCAGTTCCTTCGAAAGGTTCGTGATGCGCGTGGTGACCGCTTCGAGATCCGAAAGACTCATTTCGAGACCTTCAATTGCTTTATAGTCAAAGACTTGCTTGTTTAAGAATACCATCGCCAGTGCCGTGCCTGTGCCGCCGATAAGATAGACGGGTTTCTTGGTCATGCCCTTGAACGAAATTTCCTTGAACGTTTCCTTGATAAACTTCTTGTATTCCGGGCCGGGAATCGGTCCCATCGCCTTGAACATCTTGAGCGCGCCAACGGGAATCGAGAATGTCGTTTCGCCGTTGCTGAGTTCCGTGGAACCGCCGCCGATATCTATCGTGACAAAGCCTGTACCGTGCCATTCTTTCACGGAACGGTAGGTGAGCTTGCCTTCTTCTTCGCCGGTGATGACGCGCGGTTTTACCCAAATAGCCTTTTCTACCGCTTCGATGACTTCGTCCGGATTTTCAGCCTTGCGCATGGCTTCCGTCATGGCGACTGCCTTGAGGTCTGCACCCAGGGCGTGCAAGTCCATGCGGAACTTCGTCATGATTTGCACGAGTTCTTGAATGCGTTCAGGCGTGATTTTCCCGTGTTCGTAAATGTCTTCGCCAAGGCGACACACTTCGACTTTCTGGAGTTTCGGCACGAGAATCTTCCGCGGCTCGGCTTTGTGTTTTTCTGCGGGCACTTCGGCAGGCTCAGTGTCCTTGGTGCCGACTATTTCGGAGGTCTCGAAATTCGCGGATTCAGCAGATACTTCGGCAGGCTCAGCGTCCTTGGTGCCGACTATTTCGGAGGTCTCGAAATTCGCGGATTCAGCAGATACTTCGGCAGGCTCAGAGTCCTTAGAGCAGACTGTTTCGGTTGGTGAGCTCGTCGAACCATCGAATGCTGCAATCAACAGAATGCAGCTGTGGCTCCCGATGTCGATTGTCGCTTGGAGTTTATTTTCCACCTTGAGCCTCGTCCGTTTCGTTGTGGTCGCTTTCGTCTTCTGGCTTGTTCATCTTTTTCAGCATGATGTTCTTCATCTTTTCGGCGAGGGCGCCGGGATTTGTGAGGAACTGCTTGGCGTGTGCAATCGCTTCTTCGACGACGGATTCCGAATACTTGGAACTCCATGCGGCAACGATTTCGCCGGTGGTGCTGCCCAGCGGTTTCTTTTCGCGGATTTCCTGACCCATCTTGAGAGCCAGTAAAAGCCCAAGCTCAAAAGCCTTCGGCTCTTCTTCGCTTTCAATCATCTTCTCGATGCGGGCGATGCGTTCTTCGTAAGGGATGTTCTGCGATTTGGTCAAATCTTTTTCTGAAATCATGACTCTAAAAATAGTAAAGGAGTGGCAGGGTGCCAAAGGATATTATTGTTACAAAGGGTTTTGTTGAATAGAAAAAGAATGTTATGCAGGCGGGGCGCAAAGTGTTTTGTCTGATGGAATAAAAAATGACCCGCAGAAATCTGCGGGTCAAGAATTTTGGGTCACAAAGAAGATTACTTCTTAGCTGCAGGCTTCTTAGCAGCAGCCGGCTTCTTAGCAGCGGCGGGCTTCTTAGCAGCAGCCGGCTTCTTAGCAGCGGCGGGCTTCTTAGCAGCAGCCGGCTTCTTAGCAGCGGCGGGCTTCTTAGCAGCAG
>JAGCPZ010000070.1 GCA_017965445.1 Fibrobacter sp.
ATTATGGGGAAGCTTACAATTGCGGGGAAGCTTACAACAAAAACATAGCCATGAACTGCGGCAGGCTTACTTTGTTGCCGTCCACACCGACATTCCCATCAATAAGCTTTATTGCAAGCGATGGATTGTATTTTTTGATAAATTCGTTCATCGATGTCGTTTGTCCGTTTTTTGATTTGACTTCCACAGGGATGACTTCGCCGGAACTTTCAAATACGAATTCTATTTCTTGCGTGTTCTCACCGTTCTTGTAATAATTTAGTGCAAGCCCGCGCTTGTGTAGAATGTCGAAAATCAGATTTTCGTAAATGCCGCCCTTGGCATGGCCCTTCAAGTCTTTACGCAAAAGAGCCGACTGCGTTTCAAAGCCGAATTGGTGTGTCGCAAGACCGATGTCTGTGACATAAACCTTGAAGTTTTCAGGCTGTTCATAAGCCTTGAGCGGCATTTCGGGCAGGCTCACATTGTGTACCAGCTTGATCAAGCCTGCATCAACCAACCAATCCAAAGTATTGCCGTATTTTTTCGCGCTACCGTTTTTCTCGACAGTCTTGTACTGGAACTTTGAATATTCCTTTGCTAGCTGCCGAGGAATCGAGTAGTAGCAGGCACGAATTTTTGGCCTTTCCGTGTTGGTCGCGTAATGTTGAATGTCATCTTCGTAGGCCTTGAAAATTTTCTGCTGCACCTTGAACGCTTCCTGAAAATTTGACGTTTCAACGAAGGCATTCACCACGGCAGGCATGCCACCTACCATGAGGTATTCGCGGAGTTTGTTTTGGTACAGATCCTTGATGGTGTCTGGCAGGGCTTTTTTTTGTTCGTAAAATTCCTTCAGGTTTTCGATGGCGCTCTCACTCACGCCGGTCGCCCAGAGGAATTCCTCGAAGTCAAGGGAGTGCATTTCGACTTCGCGCTCGTAACCGACGGGAATGGAAATCTCGTCCGCATTCTCTTGACTCAGCTTGTTGTAATGCAACCCAAGCAAAGACCCAGATGCAACAATGTCGTATTTGTCGTCCGTGGCGAGAAACTTGAGGGCCGTTCGCGCCTTGTTGCAAGCCTGGATTTCGTCGATAAAGATGAGAGTATCGCCCTCGATGAACTTGACATTCTTGACGAGCAGCGATATGCGCTTGTATATCTCGTCGGGCTCAAGATCCCCTTCGAAAATCTGCTTGTATTCGGGGTTCTTGAATAGATTCAGATAGATATAGCTTTGATAGTTTTCGCGGCCAAAGACATCTATAATGAAGGTCTTGCCTACCTGGCGAGCCCCGTTTACGAGCAGACATTCCTTTTTTTTGGTATTTTTCCACTGTTTTAGGGTCTCTGTGAACTTCCGCTTCAGCATGTTTTGACCTCATTTTGCCACGAATTTGACGATATTAATATACAAAAATGCCACGAATTTGACAATCATTTTCTAAAAAACGCCATGAATTTGACAATATTTTGTCAATCCTAGGCAAGTTTCATCCAAATCTAGGCACTAAAAATGAAAAAGATGTTGCGGCCGTCGATGATGAGGGCGTTCTTCATGGACTTTTTCATCACGCCGAAGCTCGGCATGCGGAACTGTTTCCATTCGGTGACGGCTTGCAAAAACAACCCCATCTTGTAGCCGTTCTTCTCGGCGGTCTTGATGAGGGCCTTCACATCCTCGGGCCTTTTAGACTGATGCGGGTCGCGAGCATGGAGTTCGCGGCACACTTGATCATCTCGGCGCTCGGGATGTCGGTGAAAATCACGCGGAAGTTGTTGAGCATCATTCGGGCGGTAGACTGAACTTACGGGCGTTCCCTGCTGCGCAGGGGCGGGCTCTCGCGGCACGAAGCCGTGGCGTCACCCCACGGCTTCCCCGCCTAGAGGGCCGAGCGCAGGACACCAGCGGCCCTCCCGGCCCTTCGGGCTTCGATCCCTAACGCAAAGAGTCCCGCCAACTGCGGGACTCTTTCAAATTCAAAAAACGAAAATCTAGAACTTCCGCCAGACCATTTTATCGACGATACCAGTGTAGCTCTGGATGATCTTCACGACCTTGGTACTGACGTTTTCTTCGACGTAGTCGGGCACAGGAATGCCGTAGTCGCCGTTGGCGTTCATCGTTACTGCGGTATCAACAGCCTGCAAGAGCGACTTTTCGTCGATGCCGGCGATAAAGAAGCAGGCCTTGTCGAGCGCTTCGGGGCGTTCGGTGCTGGTGCGGATGCACACAGCCGGGAACGGGTGGCCGACGCTCGTGAAGAAGGAGCTTTCTTCGGGGAGCGTGCCGCTGTCGCTCACGACGGCGAATGCGTTCATTTGAAGGCAGTTGTAGTCGTGGAAACCGAGCGGTTCATGCTGAATCACGCGCTTGTCGAGCTTGAAGCCGCTGGCGGCAAGGCGATTACGGCTACGCGGATGGCAGCTGTAAAGTATCGGCATGTCATACTTCTCGGCCATCTTGTTGATGGCGGTGAAGAGGCTCGTGAAGTTCTTCTCGGTATCGATATTCTCTTCGCGGTGGGCGCTCAGCAGAATATACTTACCCTTTTCAAGACCCAAACGCTTGTGAATATCACTAGCCTCAATTGCAGATAAATTCTTACGCAAGACTTCGGCCATGGGGCTGCCGGTCACGTAAGTACGTTCCTTGGGAAGTCCGCAGTCGGCCAGGTAGCGGCGGGCGTGTTCGGAGTAGGCCATGTTCACATCGCTGATGATATCGACGATGCGGCGGTTGGTCTCCTCTGGCAGGCACTCGTCCTTGCAGCGGTTGCCCGCTTCCATGTGGAAAATCGGGATGTGCAGGCGCTTGGCCGCGATGGCGGAAAGACAGCTGTTGGTGTCGCCGAGAATCAGCAATGCATCGGGTTTGCAGGCCACCATGAGCTTGTAGCTGCAGTTGATGATGTTCCCGACGGTTGCACCGAGGTCGTCACCCACGGCATCCATGTAGACTTCCGGATCCTTGAGGCTCAAGTCCTTGAAGAACACGCCGTTCAGGTTGTAGTCATAATTCTGGCCAGTGTGCGCCAAGATGCAATCGAAATACTTGCGGCACTTGTCGATGACGGCCGCGAGGCGGATGATTTCGGGGCGCGTGCCCACGATAATCAGGAGTTTCAGCTTGCCGTTGTCGGCAAATTTCACGTCGGAGTAGTCGGTTTTAATGTTCATATTTTTTCGTGTTTTTTTTCAAGGAGGTTCCGGCTCGAAGGCCGGAATGACAAGTTAAGAGTACTCAGGACGACACTTTAAGGTCCCTAAGCCCGCCAAAGGGCCACTCATTTCAGGCTTTCACCACCTTTTCACCGAAGGTATCGGGATGGTTGGGGTCAAAGGATTCGTTAGCCCACATAACCGTCACCAGATTTTCAGTATCGGACAAATTAATAATGTTGTGCGTATAGCCCGGCAACATGTGGACCGCTTCAATCTTTTCGCCGCTCACTTCGAATTCAATCACTTCGTCCGTGCCAATCTTGCGTTCCTGAATCAGGGCGCGACCGCTCACCACGATGAAGAATTCCCACTTGGTGTGGTGCCAGTGTTCGCCCTTGGTAATTCCCGGCTTGGACACATTCACGCTGAACTGGCCGCAGTTCACCGTCTTCAGGAGTTCGGTAAAGCTGCCGCGAGCATCCACGTTCATCTTGAGCGGGAAGCTCACCTTTTCCTTGGGCAAGTAGCTCAAGTAAGTCGAATAGAGCTTTTTCGCGAAACTGTTGTTCGGGATTTCGGGCATCACCAGCGTCTTGGGCTGGTCATGGAACGTATTGAGCAAGTCCACGATTTCGCCAAGCTTGATCTTATGAACCGTCGGGACATGGCAATACAAATGCACAGGATCCTTCGACTCCGCGCTACGCGCTTCGCTCAGGATGACACTCCCGGAGGCGTCCCTCTCAACAGGCACAACCTCAATTCCGTCAAATGTGCAGTAATGTTCCCCACCCTTGAGGGCGGCAATCATCTCTTCCACGAGGTCGTCGATGTAGAGCAGCTCCATATCCACGTTCGGGTCGTTCACCTGGATGGGCAAGTCGTTCGCGATATTGTTGCAGAAAGTCGCTACGGCGCTGTTGTAATTCGGGCGGCACCACTTTCCGAAAAGGTTCGGGAAGCGATAAACCAGCACGCGCACGCCGTTCTCTTTACCGTATTCAAAGAACAACTCCTCGCCCGCCTTTTTACTACGGCCGTATTCGCTGTTGCCGAAGCGTCCCGCCAAAGTCGCTTGGATACTGCTGCTGAGCATCACCGGGCACTTGTTATTATGCTTCTTGAGCGTATCGAGCAGGGTGCTCGCAAAGCCGAAGTTCCCGGCCATGAACTCGCTGTTGTCCTTTGGACGGTTCACGCCAGCAAGGTTGAACACGAAGTCGGCCTTGGCGCAGAATTCATCCAGCTGTTCCGGAGTAGAATCAATATCGTAAGAAAAAATTTCGCCTATCACGAGACCCGCATGAGTGCGGTCCTTGCCATCGCGGATACTTTCGAGCGCCGCAACCAAGTTGCGACCAACAAAGCCCTTGGCACCTGTCACTAAAATATTCATCTGTTTTCCTTATTTCGAGGCATTCCCATTCGCTTGTCATGCCGGACATTGATCCGGCATCGCCTTTCCACTGTGTAAGGTGACCCCGGCATGGTTTACTTCGACAAGCTCAGCACAGGCTTAAGCTCACCAACCTTAGGCCGGGGTGACATCTTAGACATTACTTCTTCGCCAGTTCCTCGCGGATATACTGGAGCGTTAGGAGCTTTTCCTTAACTTGTTCCACACTCAGCAACTTGGTGTTGCTGGAGTTGAACTCGGTGAGCGTGTTGCGTTCCGTGTCGCCCTTGTTGAAGTACTTGTCGTAGTTCAGGCCGCGCTTGTCGCAAGGCACGCGGTAGAAGTTACCGAGGTCGATGGCGTGGGCGCATTCTTCGTTTGTCAGGAGCGTCTCGTACATCTTTTCGCCGTGGCGAATACCGATGACCTTGATCTTGGACTTGTCGCCGCCGAACAGTTCGCACACAGCTTCGGCCTGCGTCTGGATAGTGCAAGCCGGAGCCTTCTGCACCAAGATGTCGCCCGACACGCCGTTCTCGAAAGCGAACAGCACCAGGTCCACCGCCTCGTCCAGACTCATGATGAAACGCGTCATGGAACCCTCGGTAATCGTAATCGGGTTGCCCGCGCGAATCTGGTCAATCCACAGCGGAATCACGGAACCGCGACTGCACATCACGTTGCCGTAGCGGGTGCAGCAAATCTTCGTCTTTTCGGGAGAAACCGTGCGGGACTTCGCCACGATGACCTTCTCCATCATGGCCTTGCTCGTACCCATCGCGTTCACCGGGTAAGCCGCCTTGTCGGTGCTCAGACACACCACGTTTTTAACACCCTCTTCGATTGCAGCCGTGAGCACGTTGTCCGTACCGAACACGTTGGTCTTGACCGCCTCCAGCGGGAAGAACTCGCAGCTGGGCACCTGCTTTAGGGCCGCCGCATGGAAAATGTAGTCCACCCCGTGCATCGCGTTCTTGACGCTAGCCAGGTCGCGCACGTCGCCGATGTAGAACTTGATTTTATCAGCCGCCTCGGGGCACTTGGCCTGGAACTCGTGGCGCATGTCGTCTTGCTTTTTCTCGTCGCGGCTGAAAATGCGGATTTCGCCGATATCAGTCTGGAGGAAGCGGTTGAGCACGGCATTGCCGAAGCTACCCGTACCGCCAGTAATCAAAAGCGTCTTGCCACAAAAGATGGAGTTTGACATATTTTTTCCTTTTATAATTTTTGCAAGCAAAATATAATAAATTTTAACTTGTCTCAAAGTGATAAAACGGGCTTTTTTGAATTCAACGGTGAATTCACCCGTGACCAAGTCCGGTTACAGCGCAACTTTTCGACGGCGGATGCGTTCGGGCATGAGCGAGAGCGTAGCCTTCCAGTACTGGAGTTCGCCGAGAATCGTATTGAGCGGGTCAAAGGTGAACCAGCTGAGGTTTTGCAGGCGGTTCCCC
Source organism: Fibrobacter sp. (assembly GCA_017965445.1). GTDB lineage: Bacteria > Fibrobacterota > Fibrobacteria > Fibrobacterales > Fibrobacteraceae > Fibrobacter. The sequence continues at coordinate 5,998 of JAGCPZ010000070.1, forward strand.
AGCCAACGCTTGAGCACGGGACGCTTCCCGCGCGCATTCCGTTTCGCGCGACCAAAGTTCCCGCCTTCCATGACAATCTTATAGAGGCGTTTGCCACGCTCCTTGTCGGGAGCGCAAATCATCTGCTCACGCGGCAACGCGAAAACCTCGCCCAAAACCCACATGATACCCACACAGGCATGCCGCAGGCCAAAACGCCCGATACACCTGCGCATGAATTCGCGGTCGGCCTCCGTGGAATGCATGAGCAGCACGTAATAGTCCATAAAATGCCGTAGTCCCACGCCTTCGTGCCTAAAGTGGTAATACAGGTGCTCCAGTTGCATGAGCAGTGCAAAACGGATGCTCGGCACACAGAACCCCTCGGACACAAGCACCGAATTCTCGGACTCGGCAAGTAACACCCTCTGGAACTCAGCATCCCTGAGCAAAACCTCCGCGGGCCTGTGGTGCACCTCGATTTCCACCCCCTTCTCGTTGCGAAAACTTATATGATGCGAAACCTTAAACGCATCGTTCGACTCTGAAATGAACCCCATGTCGAGCATGAGACGTTCCACCTTATCGTAGCCGCCCGGAATCCAGATATCGATATCGCCCGCCTGCCTCGAAAACGGATCGGGATAAAGTCTCGCGTTGGCTTGCCCTTTCAATATGACACTCCGGAAACCGAGTTCAGCAAAAAGGCGCGTGTAACGGGCCGCCTCCTCGTTCATCTGGCAGTTCACCCCGCGCAAAGTCTCGACAAAACCCGACAAACGGATAGAAAGAATACGTGGAGGGCGGGATTCCGCAGGCAAGCGAGACAACGCACTTAAGGCCACCCCAAGTACCGTCTGCTGTTTGGCCAAAGCGAAAAGCGACTGCCACTCAGCCTCGGTAAGGGAAAACGGGAATTCCTGCGTGACGCCGAGCGCCACACGTAAAAGACCGCACAACACAATATCTAAAGAATCTTTCATACCATTGTCCTGAACTTAGATTTAAAAGGGGAAAGCCTTCCCCTCGCTTCAGCCCCGGCTGCACCGGGTCTTCCGCAACCCTTTCTCCTAGGGGCCAAACCCCTAAAACCCCGGAGTTCTTACCTCTTAAACAATTTCCTTTTGCACAAATCTACAACAGCAATTCTTTCAGAAACACTAAGACCAGCAAAAAATACAGCTAGAGTAGTTACAACAAACACAATTCCACTAAAAGCAAACATTTCAACAATCGAATTGTTATAAATTTGTCGCAAAGCAAGCATCGGAATTAACACCAAAACAATCACTTTAAATGCTGGCCACAAAGTTTTTGCTGCATAGATTTTCAAATCAAAATTGGTCAATGATTTCATTATATAAATTCTGAGAACAAGCGTGGCCATGGTACTTCCAATCATTACGACAACATTAATATATGGCGGTGCACCGAATTTATATAACACATACATAACCGGCAAAATCATAACATTTATGACAGTGTAGCCAATTTGATTTTTTTTTATTTTCCCTGTCGCTTGGATACTTGCTTCAAAGCCTCCTCCAAGATTGGAAATCAAACCATCAATTAAAAGCAAAGACGCAAAGACATTGGTCAATTCAGGGGGATCCTTCAGCCATAATTTCAAAATATCTTGCATGCAAAACAGAAGAGGCATTGCTGGAATCAACATAAGCATGAAAGAAAAACGGGATATGGCATAAACTAAACTTATTGACCGATCTTGGTTTCCTGCACTTTGACTTTTCATTATCTGAGGTATTGCCGCCTGTCGCAATGTTGATGTAAACATTCCAGTCGCTTGACTAACTTGAGATGCAAAACCAAAAGCCGCATTAAGCACCGTGCCAAAGAACAAATTGATGATCATTGCGGCCCCCTGAATACGACCAACGCAAGCAACAGCTCCTATAAAAATCCAGCCCATAAAAGACAAAATGTCTTTATAATATTTTTTTTCCTTGTTGAAATTAAATCGCACACATTCAGGCATTTTTACCCAACAGTAAATTTGATATCCTACAGGTGTAAGCAAATGAATTGCCGCCATAATTACAGCGTAAATACGCAATCGGTTTCCACCATAATAATTCAAATAAATAACCAACAGCAGAGTAAGTAATGTCGTTGCAATTTTTAAAATTGTGGTATATATAAATTTTTCCTTTGCAATAATCAAGCCATCAGCAGGAACAGAAATTACAGAGAAAACTGTCGCCCATATACTCAAACGCAAAACAAAAACGGCATCGGGAATTTTTTCAGCAGCAACATTTAGATAATTATGAATGTAATAAATGCCGACAGTTTCACCAATCAATACCAGTAAGCCGGCTAAGGCAACATGTATAGCAAAAACACTGTTATAGACTTTATTAACATCTCCTTTATCACCCTTGCCCAACTCAACAGCAACAAACCTATAAGAGGTTGCCACCATGCTTGTTGCAAGCAGATTCATCATGGCTACAACTCCACCGACAACATTGTATAAACCAAAGTCGCTTGCACCAAGAGCACTTAACACATATCTTGACACCATAAAACTGATAACAATCGTAATTATCAGCTTGGCGTATAGGATTACTGTGTTGAAGGCAATTTTTTTATTATCGTTCATGTTTATACGAGTTTTCTAACAATCAAATCCAAAACTTTTCACCCTTTTTAAAAGGTCAGAACACCCTATTTTGCCTAATATCGGAAACAAACGATACAGAAGTCCTTCTATCCTCCGAATCCTGAAAATTCTACACCAGAAATTTCCGTTCATAACGTCCCTAATTTTTTTGACATAGACAACATCGTCAATGACATAATTAGGATGCTTTAAAGGGAACGAAATTTCATAGATCTTTTGAAAGAACACCTTTCGAATTCCGCGATTAAACATTGTAATTTTAGGGGTCGAATGAGTAGTCTCTTCACCAATGCCAATATTACAAATCATATTTTTAGAAGGAACTATATTAATTTGATTATTTACATATTGATTACTGCTTCTTATAGATTCAAAATATTCTTTTCCTGTAGATTTATGCCACCTACATGTATTTACAAATTGATTCCATCTTTTTTTTCCTCTCAAGGCAGAAAGACTTTTCATTGAATAAGAATCTTCTAAGAAATTGTATCCGGAATCCCACGAATCAACCGTTCGCCTCCATGTAGCCCATCCCCAAATGCTTCCGCTATTGCAGAAAAAATAATCCGCACCGCCCGCATCATATTCTCCCAAATGATTTTGACCACAAATCATGTTAATTCGTAAATCATTTTCATATTTGTCAAGCAATTCTTTACAAAACGGAAAGAAACTTTCTGAAGCAACAATATCATCCTCAATAATAACACCCTTATCAACAACAGAAAACATCCATTTTCTCGATAAATAACCAGATGGGTCACAGCCATAATTTTTTTCTTGATATAATCTATGAACTTCGCAGTCCCAATCTATCATAGATTCAACCATATCTCGACATTCTTTTATATTTTCAATGTCATCAGGCCTGTTTTCACGCGGACCATCTTGATATAAGAAAAGCTTTGATGGGCGAGCTTTTCTTATTTGTTCAAATGTAAATTTTGTATGTTGAGTTCTTGTAAAAAACAAGAGCAAAACGGCAACATCAACTTTATAAGGATTCATTCAATAGCCTCGTTCTAAGACAGCAATTCCTGCGGTATCGGAGTCCCATTTTTGAAATTTTCAATGCAAGCATGGTATGCCGCAATCCACTTACGCATACATTGCTCGTTACTAGCTCTTTCAGAAGCCGTAATTCCAGCATTTTTTTGAATTTTCTTTGCAAACTCATCATCATTCAATAACTTAAGCATGTTATTCGCCATAGCGTCAAAATCTCCAGATGAAGACAGTAATATACTCTCTCTGTTTTTATTTAAATCTGGAGTTCCCGGGGTAATCGTTGAAACAACAGGCAACCCACACGCCATAGCCTCTCTTATTGTTCCCGAAACAGAATCAATTTTTAAAGGTAAAATAGCAAAACGAGATTTTTTCACTTGACGAATAACATCATCGTGAGTTGCTAGTTTACCCTCAAAGAAAACATTCTTTTCAATTCCTAACTCTGCAATTCTAGAATCTAATTGGGCTTTTAATGCAACAGAACATTCTCCGACAAGATCTAATGTAATAGTAGGATTCTCTTTACAAGCTATAGCAAATGCCTCTATAGCAAAATCTACAGACTTGTTAATATCCAATGCAAAATAAACAAAATCAAATTCTTTCTTTTCGTAGCTAAAATCAACCGGTTCCGTAAGAGCCAAATTAGTACTAAGAATCGGATGTTTTAATTTTACATTTTCTTTTAAGTATGAAACAATTTTTTTCGAAACAGAACCAACATAATCAACATTTTCGATAATATTCCTTTCTCTGCTAGATTTATAATCATAAGAGTGTGCTGATATTGGATAATTATCCTTAAATCCAGGATAAATCATCAAAGTTTGAAGTTGAACGAATGAAGGAATTGTTTTAGGAACATCCAATGCAGCTAAAGAATAATTCAGATTTTCAGCACCAATTATATGAACTAAATCTGGTTTAATTTCCGCAATTTTATTCTTGATATAGGTTCGATTTATTTTGTATGACGGTTTTCTGTCTAAAAGTTTATTGATAACCTTATCAAAAAGAGATCGTTCATCTTTGAAGAAATAATAACGAATTTGTTTTTCCACAAAAACAGATTCATCGACCTTCATAAAATAGCCAGGGCTAATGACATGCAATTCAACTTCATCAGTTAACTTTTCAAATTCCCGAATCGCATTCGTATTCCATTGTGCAAAATCATAAGCCTTAAACGGTCGTTTAATAATTTTTCTAACAGTTGATTCCAACAATCCAATGCCCTCTTTCAAATGTTTTCGAACGAGCTCATTAGAAAAATGGCAAATCCACACAATTTTCAATTTCGTCATAACAATCCTACAGCACCTTAATCATTTTTAAGTATTCAGGCCATTCACCCATATCTCGCCAAGAGCCTTCACTGACAGGAAAACACCCCACACGACCGCCACGGGCCTTGACCTTTTCCATCAAATGTGTGATATGGAAAAATTCACCTTCTGGAATTTCTTCTATCAACTCAGGATTTAAGAGATAGACACCCGTATTAATCATATAAGTGATTTCCGGTTTCTCACGCAAACCAGTCATCAAGCCATCATCACCTGTATCAATGACACCATACGGGATACGAATGCTCTTGACCGCCGTTACAATCGTCAAATCATTCTTATTTTGGACATGGTAGTCATACACATCGCGATAATCTTGATCAATCATGATATCACAATTCGACACAAAGAAAGGTGTGTTGATTTTGCCTTTAAGCAACGAAACGCTTCCGATGGTTCCAAGAGGTTTCGTTTCTTCAAAGAATTCGATACTATACTTATGTTCCAATTGATCCAAATAAAAACGCATCATATCGCTTTTGTAATTGACGGACATATAGAACTGATTACATCCTATATTTTCAAACTGGTCCATTATTTCTTCAAGAATCGTCTTGTCTCCAATAGGAATCAACGGCTTAGGAATGACATTGGTTATAGGCTTTAAGCGAGTCCCTTTGCCTCCAGCCATAATAACAACAGGAAGATCAATCTTTTCACGTGTTTCTAAATCAGGATTATCAGAAAACGTATCTTTCCAGAAAATAACATCAACAAGATTACCGTTTTTATCAACCACAGGCATGCACTCGGCACGCAATCGACGCATTTTCTCTTTTATAGAATCAAGATTTTCTACATCCGATGCAAAAATTTTATTCAAATCAACAATACATGATACAGGAGAAGACAAATCAACAGCCTTGATTATCGCCCTTTGTATATCACCAATTGTTAAAATGCTTTTGAACAACTCCTTTTCAAAAACGAAAAGAAGTTTGCATTTTTCAGCATCCATTTTTTTTAAAGCATCTAGAATAGATGTTGAATATTGAATCGCACGGGATTGAATTTTTGCAATCATAAATAACCCATCTATATTTTTGTGTTCATAGAATTTTTATTTTCTAGACATCTTGCAGGATTGCCAACAACAACACGTTCTGGTTCTTCAATAGACTTCAGTACATTCGCGGCAGAGCCAACCATCGTCCTATCTGCTACACGAATAGCATCTCTTATGGTAACATTCAATCCTATAAAGCAGTAATTATCTATTCTTGCAAAACCACCAAAAACAACATTTGCAGAAATAAAATTGAAATCACCACACCGGACATCATGACTTAGCACAGAACCCGAGGCTATTATATTACACACCCCTAGTTTACAATCAGGACCAATAAGCGCTCCAGGGAATGCAAGGGTTCCTTCGCCTATATTTTCATCAGCCGTATACACAATCGCAGTACTTGAAATATACGAAGCCACCTTATAATCATTTTTTTTACATAAATGGTATATTTTTTCCCTCAACGAATTCATTTGGGTATAGCCAATACCTATTATTAAAGAAAAATCATCCCTTAATACACTACGGAGATCTTCAAACGGAATAACAGGGATATCTAGAATTTCCTTACGGGTAATAAACTTCTTCTCTTGAGTAAACGCAACAACCTTATCTTTTTTTTCAAACGATATATACTTGCAAAGCCTTTCCGAAAACTGAGTATCTCCAAAAATTACCAAATTTCTCATACTTCACTTACCTTAATAAAAGCGTTTATTTTCTTTTCATATTCATTTATCAACGAATCAACATCGCTCCTAGACTCGCCAGCAACAATAAACTGACCATATCGATCTAATCCGCTTTTCATCTCGTTAATTTTATCACCAACTTTAAGTTTCAGATCAAAACTAATAACACCGGGCCATGACGAAACATCTCTTATTTTTTCATCAATAGCAGATACTAGTCCTTGCGTCAAATGGAAAAAACAAACTCCAGATGCCTTTTCTACTCGTCCAGTAATAGCGTCAACTGGATTGCCTAAAGCAAGACAAAGTTGAAGATCTTCGATATTGATCCCTGTTGACAAAGGAACCAATGTTGAGGTGATGTATCCACCACCCAAACGGGGACTTGTTTCGATTACAAAAATACCGCGTTCATTGATTTTCAGTTCCGTGTGAGACGGACAACTTTCAAAATGCATCGCGTCACCAATCTTGGCTATTACGTCACGAACCGCATTTCGCTGTTTTTCCGTCAAATTTGCAGGTTGCTTGTGGCCCAATTCAACATTATACGGGAATTCAGTCGTTTTCTTTTCGGTAAACTGAATTACCTCCGTTTTACCGTTATAATGTAGACTTTCGATACTGTATTCCTGGCCTTCTATGAATTCTTCTACAAGCACAGAATCCAAATGAGAGTATTCAAGAGCCTCATCAATGCAAGACTGCAATTCTTCTTGTGTGCGACAAAGTTTCACACCGCGACTTCCTGAATTATCGCGCGGTTTTACAATGACAGGATACACAAAATCAGCAGTTTCCTGGGCGGATTTCACCAGGCGTCCCTTTGCGCAGGGGACTCCACCCGCGATAAAGCGCTGTTTCATCTGGTACTTGTCTGTTGACCATTGAGCGGTTTCTATGGAATAGAACGGCAAATTCAATTCCTTGGCAATACGGGCCATCATCACAAGAGGTTTATCCGTTGCCGCCGTCACGACTGCAGAAATGTTATACTTTTTTGCAACAGCGAGTGTTCCTTCGTAATCTTGCCCACCGACGATTTCGAAAGCATCAACATCATCTTTGCAAAATGCATCAGCACAGGGGTCAATGCCGACAACGAACAGTCCCATTTTATGGGCCCTGCCGATAATCGACTTTTGCAATTCACCGACACCAAATACCAGTATAGATTTCTTATCCATTGATTGCCTTATTGATTGTTTCGCAAATAAAATCAACCTGTTCCATTGTAAGCGCCGCATACATCGGGAGCGTAATTTCGTGATCTGTCACATATTCAGTCTGCGGCAAAACAGCTCCGTAATCCTTATAAATGGAGAACTTATGAATTGCCGGATAGTGAACACTAGTCTGGATTCCTGCAGCATGGATTTTTTCACGAATAGCGTCACGGTCTTCCTTAGAGCCCTGAGTCAGCACGACAGGCATAATGTAATTAGACGTAAATTCCGTGCAATTAGCAAACGGAACAACAACGCCCTTAATCTTGGAAAGATTTTCCACATAGCGCTTGCGAACAGCCATTCTTTTATTCAAATCTTCAGGAAGTTTCTTCAACTGTTCAATAGCTATCGAAGCACGAATGTCGTCCATACGGAAATTGTAGCCCAACTCAACAATATCGTACGCAGTAGCGTGTCCCGAAGCGCGCTGGTAAGACATAGTGGTCATACCATGAGAACGCATCAGTTTTGCCTTGCTCGCAAGTTCTTCGGAATTCGTGACAAACATGCCACCTTCACCGGTAGAAATGTTCTTGTTCGAGAAGAAACTGAAAGCAGAACAATCACCGATGGTTCCAAGTTTCTTGCCCTTATATTCCGAAAGCGGACCATGGCAAGCGTCTTCCACAACCTTCAGGTTATGCTTTTTTGCAATAGCCATGATTTCGTCCAACTTGGCAGGGTAACCAGCCATATGGACGACAACAATACCCTTCGTTTTTGGGGTAATCTTGCGTTCGATATCGGCAGAATCCAGGTTGATATGTTCCGGACCGACTATATCGGCAAACACAGGCGTCGCTCCAGCATAACGAATACAATTGGCTGAGGCCGCAAAAGTCAGAGACGGGCAGATAACTTCATCACCGGGGCCAAAACCGCAAAGCAGGCAGCAAAGGTGAAGTGCGTCGGTACAGTTAGTAACACTTACAGCGTACTTCGCACCAAGCATCTTGGCGAACATGTCTTCGAGTTCAGCACATTTAGGGCCAGTCGAAATCCAGCCACTCTTGATGGTGTCGTAGGCAGCCTTTGCCTCACGTTCGTCGAAGTTGAGATTGAAAAGAGGAATTTTGTAAGCCATTTTAACCTTCCTACATTTTTTGGTCTAAATTTTTGCCTTTTTCTTCGTGTTCGAAATTGGGAATAAAGCGCTTGATTGCATCCACCACTTCTGATTTCGTAAAGTTTTCGCGAGTAAAAATTGTCTCAATTTCGACGAAGAACTTTTCAATATCACTCAGCGGACGTTTCTTCACTTCTTCAATAACGCCCAAGCTGTTGAACCGTTGCATGTTCAGTTTTTCACCGGGAACATAAAATTCTTCGTAAGCCTTTTCGCCGGTCGTATCACTCTTGAAATAGACCACCGGGTACGTCTTGCTTTCGTAGGGCATTTCAGCCGCAAACTTTTTAGCCTCGTCGTCGGTTGCGAATTCACGTTTGGTGTAGCCTTCGCTCTTAACAAATTCGTCGCAAATGGCAGAGAACGTAAGCATCTGTTCTTCGCCCAGTTTCGGGAAGAAAATTTCGCCGTTGTTGCCCAGAATGCACGCCAGCATGCAAATCTGTCCGCTTTCTTCGGGTGACACGAAATAGCGTTTAACATCGTTCGGGGCGGCAAGAGGCTGTTTCTTTTGGACACGGTGCATCCAGCCATCTGGCAGAGAACCGTTCGAAAAAGCGACGTTCGCAAATCGTGCTGTTGTCACCTTGAACTTGGTCGTATAGGCCATCACCAAGTCTTCCATGATACGCTTGCTTGCACCCATGATGTTTACTGGGTTTGCGGCCTTGTCCGTACTCACGCAAAAGAAATGCTTGGGCGGATATTCAGCCAAAAGATCCATCAGCTTTTTAGCCTTGATGTCATTGTTTTCGATAAGAGCCTGGACAGAATACTTGTCCTTTTCGCTACGCACATGCTTATGAGCGCTGAAGTTCGCAACGATATCAAAGCCCTTTTCTTCGCGGAAGATTCGAGCGAAAATCGGGTCGGCAAAGTTGAGTGTATATGCTCGATATTCTGGAGGAACGATAAGACCGTCCGTAGAACGCAAGTCTCGTGTCAGTTCTGCTAGACCATTTTCGTTAAGGTCAATCACCACCAGTTTTGCAGGCTTAAAACGAAGAACCGCCTTGATATAAGAGGACCCGATAGAACCGGCACCGCCAATCACACAAACGCTCTTGCCCTGAATTTCTTCAGTCAGCTTTGCAGAATTCGCCTGGATATCGCCTTCGAACATACTTGAAGCGCGATGCGTTACACTGTCACCAATAAACTTTGAAAGAACGAACATGGATTATTGCTCCCTAACAAAGGCCATATCTTGTTTTTTATAATATCCATCATATACTCCGTCAACTAACAAAAACACCCAAAACAGCTGCGGATATCCACGAAACACCGGTTCCATACACATTTGAACTAATACTGATAAATAAAAACAAAACATAAGATTATCAATACTACTTTTATTTCTCTTAAAAAAAAGATGGCCACATTTCAGGGCACCCCTGATGAATATAAAAAGTAAGGCGACAAAAACGACGATTCCATAAAGATCATGGCCTTCCTGTATAAAATTATGAGGTAAATTATTTGCCAAAATTGATATTTGTCCTCCGCCCCATAAATAGTCAAACATATACTTAAAATGATCATACATAATCTGAATACGACTTGTTTCTATGCCTTGATTTGAAATTCTTTCATATAAAAATGATTCATAAACATAATCTTTTAAAAGCAATGTATATAAAAAGAAACTCGTCGCACAAATCAGAGTGATTATACCATAAGTTCTTATTTTATTTTCTTTTTTCTCAGCACCTATTAAATATGAAATAGTTCCCAAGACATAAACAATCAAAAGCATTACAATAGGGGTTCTGGTTGCCGTATTTAAATTTAGAATGATTGCAAGTACAAGAAGAACCACAGATATAATTTTCAACGCAACATTCTTTGATATAAATAAACCATAAAAAGAATATCCAATAACAACTGACGAAATCAAACCAGCTATTGTTGCAAGCATTAATTGATTAGTCCATGGATTTATAAAAAGTCTTGATCCGGCAAATTTATCATAATTGTAATAACATATAAAAATAAGATATATTCCAAATCCCATAAAAACCGCCAAATTGCTTTTTTTTACGTATTCATCCTTATCTTCAGAAGCGACGCATCCTGAGTAACCTATAAAATAGGGAAATAAAAAATTAAACGACTTTAAAACATCGTCTACTTTACCAAAAAGAATAGAAGACAACAAAACTCCACTAAATAAAGAAATCAACAGAACAAAAACATCATCTATTTTTATATATATCCTAAAAGAAAGTATTGCAAAAAAAGAACATAATAGTAAAATTGCAGCACCATTTCCCATAAAATTCATACAAGTCAAGCAAATTAACATGTATAAAATTTTGTAATGACTCTCATTATTCTCGCAATCTCTTTTTACAGAACTAAGCACTCTTACCAACTCCAGCAATTAGGTTATACACCTTTTTCCCGACTGTTTCCATATCATGGTATTTGCGGGCAGCAGATAATGCGTTCTCGACAATTTGAGAACGTTCTTCAGCAGACATGTTTAAATAACGCAGCAACTCCTCTTTTAAATTTTCTCTACGTTCAATGCAAAACGCACAATTATTCCTATTCAAATGTTTAATTGAAGCTACATCCTGTGGCCCATACGCTAACATCGGGATTCCAGAAGCAAGACTATCAGCAATTTTAGTCGATATGGAATTTTTTACATAATCGATTGATTTTTCATCAAAAGCTTCTACATGAAGCAGAGTTTGTGCAGAAAAGAACACTTTTTCAAAATCTTTTCCAGAACAGAATCCCATCAAGTCAATTGATTGTGCTTTTGATAATTCCGATAAAATAAAATGGTCTTTTTCTGCACTATAAATTTTTAACCTATAATTTTTATTGTTTTCCTTGTTAATTTCATCCAGTGCTAAGCCTATTTCTAGTAACGAAACATATCTGTTGCAACGAACATTACCCATATATGTAATTGTTTGCACATTTTTTACATCTGCAGGTTTATCCTGTATTTTATAACTGGTTGCGGTCATTACAGTCTCAGCCTTAACTTTAAAATAAGGACCATACAATTCCTTCAATTCATTTGAAATCACTATAACCATTGACGTTTTTGACATCAACTGTTTTATTTTGCAGCTTAACAAATGTTGATGAAATCTATCAAGAAGTTTTTCTCTTTTTTTTACAAAAAAATACTCATCACATACATAAGTTATTATTGGAACATCAAGATATTTGGCGCATTTCAATGCAACATCATAAATAAACCTATAACCACCAGGAGCAACAAAAATATGAGTTATTTTTTGATCGTCAAGCCATTTTTTTAAATTCTTATTAAACCAAGGAGTTATTTTCCACAATAAATCCCTTGCAAGAATTCTAATGGCAGAATGATTCTTTTTATTTCTATAAAAAGATTCATCTTTGGCATTTTCAAAAAGATTGTAAGAATATTTGCCATTAGAATCTAAACGAATTTCTTTCCCTTTTACCTTAAATGATTTAAAAAAATTAAGAGCATCTTTGTCTGTTATACGATAATAGGAGTTGCAAAAATCAATATCAGGAATTGTCGGATAAATATACAGTTGAGAAATTTCATCTTTCTTAAAAGATGAAAAAAGTGTACATAAAGTCTTACCCATGCTATTGCATGTTGAAAAGGAATTATGTGAAACGACCAAAACTTTCATGTAAACGCCTTATTAAATCAGTTTATATTCATCCTTATATTCGTCTGAATATTTTAGCTGATGTTCAAAATTCCAACATTCAGCATGTTGACCATACTTGATAGATTCCTCAGATGGAACTTTCATATAATCTCCAAATCTTTCCTTAAGAAAATCATGAAGTTTTCCAGGAACTTTTAATTGAACAGTTTCAAAAGGAGCATAACTAGGGGCATCAAACCATTCACGTTTATAAATAGCCTTTTTAAATATGGCTTTCCCTAAAAAGTTGCAATAATAATCTGTTTGTTTTTCCCGATACTTATAAACCTGTTTTAAGGCATATTTTAAAAGGAATCGTTCTGGTAATAATTGAGCAATCTTTATGATAAAGCCGCGGAATCCCGAATGTCTTCCATTCTCTCGTAAGGAGTTTCCTTTGGTAACGACATACTTACCCCAAAAGAACTGATTTAATTGGGACAATTTGTTATTTGGGCAAGAATGTAGAATAAAAATATCTATAAATATACCATGATGAATGTCCCAATTTTTTACAGATTCTTCTACATAAGAAGTATTATTTAGCCTGACTTTTGCGGTAGAAATCATTCCATCAACAGCCCCCCACTCTTGTAGATAATATTTATCTTTATTTCCCTCTCTTTGAAAAGAGCTTCGAAATCTCTCATAATTATCAGGAGTCATAAAAATGTCTAAATCATCATCCCAAGGAATGAATCCTCTATGACGAGCCGCACCTAGTGCAGATCCACCCATTAAGCAGTATTCGATATTATTTTTTTTACAAAAACAATCTATATCAACCATGATTTCAAGAATTTTATCTTGCAATTCAAGAAACCCGTATTTATCATCAAGATTAGGACGCATGTACTTCATTTTACTTCCTCAATAGTTTATTACCAAGCGTTCTAAGAACTTTAGGCATATGGTAATAATAAAATCTCCAATCTTTCCAATATGCGAAAAAAGTTTGAACGCATTGAATGTATTCGCCAGCAGCAATCATTTCAAGATATCGATCTCTTTTCTTGGGAGGTTCTTCTATTCCATCAAATCTATTGTTGCTTTTTATGACTAACCAATCATATTCTTTCACAAATAGATTGTCTTTTACAGATTCAAAAAATTTCTGTCCTTTATCAGTATTACAGGCAAACATTGATACACCTGCAAAACGATCTATGCCGGGTTCATATTTGCCGATATTATGGAAATCGCCTATGGTAATATCGCCAACTCTATTCTCTGTCGCATAAATACATGAATAGCAAGATTCTCTACATGTCAGTCTATCGCAATAAGCGAAATAATATGGGAAAGTCATATAAATATCACGATGTAGCTTTTCTTTCCCAGTGCGTAAATCTTTATAATAATAATAATAATAATAATGCGATGATGCTTTAGAAAATTTTTCTCTAAAACCAAAATCCATTATCTTGATTTTTTTCTTTTGTTCAACATACGATATAGAATCATCGAATTGCTTTTGACCGCCAACGCCATGACAGACAAATTCGACACAAAGAAGATTTTCATATTCTTTCTGTAAATAATTTTTTAAAGCGTTTAATTGGCAAGGTGTTGAACAATATAAAACATTCTTTCCGCTAACTAAATCAGATTTGATTTGCCTAAACACGCCTGTAGTATCACATAACAAATATTTTGATTTGTATAGCCTTTTAAGCTGTTCAAAGTTTTCTGCTCTTGTTGTTTTTAAATGGAGATTTTCATCAAATGCGGCTCCATAAACAACCCCATTTTCATCAATAATTTTTTTAGCAAAAACACCAAACAAACCACCACTAGAACAGCTATATTTTATTCTTTGATCTTTGCTGTAGGCAGATCCACATTGCCTTTTGCCTTCATTTTTTTTGGGGTTAATTATCGGACATACAGATTCGCATATTCCACATTTAACGCACTTTTCTTCATTAATTGAAACACGCTCAAAACCATACTTGTCGAAAATAACAGAAATAGCCTGTTTAGGGCAAGTTTGAACACAAACTCTACATGCACAGCACTTTTCTTTATCGACTAGCATCATTCCTCTATATTTTTCCAAGTTTTTCTGATAAAATTGTAGATGATGTTCCTTCCGTATGAGGCAAGAAAACCATTTCAACACCTACACTATGCAATTTTTTTTCAATCTCATTATACATTGACGTTCCCTTCCAATCACTTCCATGGAAAAGAGCGTCATAATGAATTTCTGTCCATGCCAAAAATTTATCCATAGATGTTTGAGGAATAACCTGGTCAACATACTTGATTGCTTTTACGATTTCAATTCTTTCTTTAAAAGGAACTATCGGCGTTTTGTGCTTATATGTTTCAACAAGTTCATCGGTTGACACTCCAACAATCAAAACATCACACTGATCTTTTGCTCTTTTTAATATATTGAGATGTCCAATATGAAACATATCAAAAACACCTGTAGTATAACCAATCCTGTATTTTTTTTTCATCTTTAAACCTTAGCTCTTAACAAAAAGTGATAAGCAATTTTTTTTAAGAATGATGGAGTATAGGTAAAAGCCCTTATATACAAGCGATTTGCGTAAGAGTCAAAACGATTAATAATATGTGCATCAAGCAAATCTTTTTGCAATTTATCCCAATCGTGAATTTCTCTTTTATTACTTCGCCTAAGAATTAGGCCATTCCCGACACGCATATGAACTAGTACATCATTAAGATTGGCAAATTTGCAACCATTCGCAATCATATCAACCCATAGCTTGTAATCCTCCAACTTCCCATATTCAACATTATAGCCACCAACAGCAAGGACCTTGCTTTTTTTATAAATAACAGTCATATGATTTAACGGCGTCCTGTGCTTAGCCATTTTTACAATCATTTCATGACTTAGCCCAACAGATCTCACCGATTTCGTTTGTTTAGGATTATCTACAAACTCGGCAATTGTTCCACCCAAGACATCTATTTGAGAATTTGATGAAAGAAATGCTATCTGTTTTTCAAATCTATCGGGAACGGCATAATCGTCAGAGTCCATTCGAGCTATATACTCAAATGAACATTTTTCCAACCCGGCATTCAATGCAGCAGCGAGACCTTGATTAACACTCTGTTTTACAATTGTAAATACTATATGAGGATTCCTCAGTTCAGCATCAAGTGTTATTGATTCAATTTCCTGAGGTACAGGACCATCAAATACAATTACAACTTGAGAAGGCTTTAATGTCTGTCCATCAGTTACACTATCAAGAGCAATCCGATAAAAACTCGGATTGTCCTTTCCGTAAACAGCCATTAAAACAGAAAAATCAATCATATTCATCTCAATAAATCGGAGTGACCCAGTGCTTAAATTTTTCGTTCTTTCCACGGGCAGCATCTACATACGCCTTGTGTAGCTTACGTGTAATTTCGCCTTCGCCAAGCTCGTACTTATCAATGCTCAAAACCGGGGTAAGTTCCATGGCAGAGCCACAAAGGAATGCCTCGTCAGCAGTGTAAAGTTCTGTACGGTCAATGGTACGTTCTACGACCTCGTAGCCCATGTCTTTAGCCAAAGCAATTACTGTATCACGTGTAATCGATTCGAGTACGGCATCCGTAAAAGTCGGAGTAATGACCTTGTTGTCGCGAACCATAAAGAAACAGCTACCCGGCCCTTCGGAAACCTTACCGAATTCGTTCAAGAACAGGCAAGTATCATAGCCGTTTCTCAAGGCTTCTCGCTGACCGTAGCGGCTGTTAATGTAGTTTGCACCACATTTGATTCGCGGGCTTAATGCATTTTCACTGATGCGGCGCCAAGAGGTCACGCAAACTTTGAGCCCCTTCTTGTTGTATTCGGCACTCGTCTTTCCACGAGGAATCGGAGCCACGAACATATCTGTCGGACCATCGGAACCCCAGGATCCAAAGCCATCGACAAACAGCGTCTGGCGAACAGAAAGATTCTCTTCGTACTCGTTTGCTTTCACGACATCGACCAAAGCCTTCTTGAAGTCATCCTTGGTAAACGGGCAATCAATCTGAATCAGTCTTGCAGAACGGATGAGGCGATTGTAGTGATCATCCAGGCGGAATGCGTAGAGTTGCTTTTCGTCATCGTTCCAATAGCAAGGGATTCCTTCGAATACGTTCAGGCCGAACTGTGCCGTAGGAGCAAGGGCATTCACCTTTGCATCGTTCACGTGGAGCAGTTCTCCCTTAAACCATATGAGCCTTTCAGATACTGGGTATTTCATTTTTTCCTCAATCCGGTAAATGAGCGATTCTGATGATTTCTTCTTCCTCATACTTTGCAGCTTCGGCGTCAGTCATCGATTCATCTGCTTTGTTCTCGTAAATGTTTTCTTTTTTGGACACCTTAATTACGGAGTTCCATAAAATTTTGATATCAATCAACACACCGATCTTCTTAAACGCATCGACATACTGATTGTCATAGGTAACCTTGTTGTCCCAAGAATTATCGTTACGGCCCATAGTCTGCGCAAGTCCGGTCAAGCCAGCCTTGACCTGGAACCTTTTCTTGTAACGCTTATTCAGGGTATCAAAATCGCCAAGTTCATATTCAACGCAAGGACGCGGACCAACAACACTCATATCGCCCTTGATGATATTGAAAAGTTGCGGAAGTTCATCGATACTGGTATCGCGAAGGAACCGTCCGACCTTGGTCACGCGCGGGTCATTCTCATAGTTAAAAAGCCCTGCAGCCATTTGTTCTGCATTCACCACCATCGAGCGGAATTTCAGCATTTTAAAAACGCGACCGTCTTTTGTCCTACGGTTTTGCTTAAAGAAAACAGGACCTTTGGAGTCGAGTTTTATCGCAATTGCAACAACAATCCAAAGAGGCGTAAGCACCAAAGCAAGAGCCCCTGCGGACACGATATCAAAAATTCGCTTTATAAAACAGTTGAGCAGATACATAGTCTAAAAGTTAAAAGTGTGGAACAAATCGTCAAAGGTCTCGGCACGCTTAATCACTTCGACAGACTCGCCGTTGATATCCAGTACGGCAAAATTCGGAAGAATAAACGGCGGTTTCATCACCAGGGAATACGAGCCGCAATTGCCGACAACAATGTAGTCGCCAACAGCCAGTTTCCCATTGAAATTCTTCTGAAGGACATCGCCCTCGATACAGGTAAATCCGACAATATCAAGATCGGTGTATTCGGCTTGTTCATTACCACCAGCAACCAGTTCCATCGGCGGGTTAATTCCCGACATGCTGATATTCTTTTGCGAACCGATAACGGTTGCAATAGTCTTGCCACGAACATTCTTGATGGTCTCGATACGACTCACAAACCGCATGCAGTCGCCCGCAACAGCAGAACCGGGTTCTATAAACAAGTACGGAGCATCATTGCCCTTGAAATGTTCCGCAAACAATCTGGCAGCTCTTGAAGCGTAATCATCGTATGTGATCTCGTGAATTTTCAGCTGTTCACGTAGAGAGTCCGGCATTTTTCCATAAATACCGCCACCGATATCAAGGCGTTCAGGCTTTAAACCATATTTTTCAACAACCTTGTCATAGGTTTTCAGCATGCCAAGTGCTCTTGCCGTCCAAAACTCGGGAGCACGCTTGGCAAAGTGAGCCTGAAGGTTGACCAAGTGGACATTCGAAGTATCCACAATAAAACGCATCACTTTATCGAAGTCTACCCCATCAACATCAAACCCAAAGCGAGATACAACGCCATCGCCGACATCGTAGTTACAGCGCACACCGACATTTATCGTATGTTCCGGATGGCTTGCGGCAACTTCACGGATGTTTTCTATTTCGTAAATGGAATCTATGTTTACCGTTCCTCCAGTCAAGAGCAGTTCCTTGACCTTGTTCGGATTCTTTACCGGGCCGTTCCAAATAATGCGGGACGCAGGAACTCCAGAACGCAAGGCAATTTCCATTTCCATATCCGAAACAACTTCGGCATAGCCCCCAAGGCGATTGACAATCTGAACCAACTTCGGGGTGTAGTTGGTCTTGTACGAGTACGCGATATTAAACTTGGGGTAATAAGCCTTGAATGCGGCGGTCAGTTCCTTATAATTTTCTTCGAATGTTCCCGATTCCAACAGATAAAAGGCGTTTCCAAATCGTTCAGAAAGGTTGTTTAAAAGTTCTGTCGTTAAAACTTTTGACATACTTACTCTAGTCCTCTAGGCGCATTTTCTCGCACTTTTGATGGCAACAACAACATCGGCAACCGCGGTTGCAACTTCGGCTTTATTTTGCACAAAATCTTCAGGAGTTTTGTTGGCGAGAGAAGCTTCGAATGAGCGAAGGGTTCTCAAGTTTTCACTAAAGGTCCGCTCAATTTCGGCAATATCCGTAATCTTGGCACAATCGCAGAACGAGCGCGAAAGAATCGCACGGGTAGAACCGAGCCTGTAATGTTCCATGATGACCTTTTCCGCCGGCAACATACCACTACCGAGCTTTGCAATACCGCCAAAACCGTAAGGAACCTTCGCCGCCTTGAACTTGTCGCAGAGTTTTTCAACAGTTCCGTCCGACAACAGTTCAAACATAAAAGTCATGCCGTACGAAAGGTGCAGGTCGTTAAGCCCAATATGGATTTCGTCAAAACCACCTTGAGCAAGAACCTCGTCCACGCATTCCAAGGCCTCTTTTGTTTCGAGAAGCAGCGTTGTTTTGCAACGGCCATTTACCGCTTTGACAAAATTCGAGACTTCCTCGGGTGTTTTCCAATACGGGAGCATGATTATATCAGCCCCAGCATCGATCACCGAATCAATTTCAGCAGCACTGCCATCGTGCCAAGGATTAACACGAACAAGCATCTCGGAGGTGGTTAGTACCGGCTTTACCGCCCTGATGTCATCGACTGTATGCTGAGATTTGACGGAATTCAGCCCCTGCTGGCGTTTTTCCTTGCCAAGTGTTTCCAAATCAATCCAAACCCGGTCTACGCCGTATTTTTGTGCGACAAGCGCAACATCGGGACGATTCGTGATGTACATCAGCTTTAGCATAACGTTAGACAACCCCGTCCCCAAAGTTGAGTTCTTCGAGACCCAAACCCTGTTCCTGACAATACACGGAATTGCAGGAAATGAGCGTTGCCGTCGGAACAATGGCAACCATTCCCCTCCCCTTTGGCTCGGTCATACACATGCAAGCATGGCTGCGACACTCAGGGTGACGTAAAAGAGAAGCTTTTATAAAAAAGCGGGCGAACAAAGCCTGTAACCTCGGTGTGCGGTCAAAAGTTTTAATTTGGACAAAATATAGTAATTGCAGTGCGTAACGTAAAGATATAACGTCCAAATAATGACAAATTTATTACGAGAATGAGACACTGTAAAAAGTCGGGCGAGAACGCCCCAGTAAAAAAATCGCGAAGGGTATTGACAAACCTGGAAAACAGTGTATATTTGAGCAGTATGAAAGACACTAATGAAATACAGCCCCTTGTTTCCGACTTTGAGCGCATCAAGCAAGTTGCCGATGACGGTCGCGTGTTCTGGAGCGCCAGGGACCTTGCCTCGGCTTTGGGGTATAGCACATACCAGAAATTCGAGCGGATTCTTGTAAAGGCGATTGCGGCAGCCAGGGCCACAGATTTGGCCGGAACCGACCATTTTAACCAGACGGTTGAAATGGTTCGGCTCGGGTCGGGCTCCTTCCGCAAGGTCGAAAATTACCATCTTTCACGAGAGGCTTGCCTGCTGATTGCCGAAAATGCAGACCGGAAAAAGCCCCAAGTGCAGGTGGCGCAAAGGTATTTCTCGCAAAGCGGTTCTGCAGTCGAAACTGTCCAAAATAGCGAAATTTCGAACATTTTGCTATACAAGACGAACCAAGGAGAGTCTCGCATCGAGGTGATTTTCAACGGCGAAACGTTCTGGATGCCGCAAAAGCGCATGGCCGAACTGTACGGGGTGGACGTGCGGACAGTCAGTTACCATCTTGCACAGATTTATGAGTCCGGAGAACTTCAGGAATCGGCAACTATCCGAAAAATTGGGATAGTTCAAAACGAGGGCGGCCGTGAAGTTAACCGTCCGCAAACGCTTTATAACCTCGACGCCATTATCGCCGTGGGTTACCGCGTAAACAGCTACCAGGCCACGCAGTTCCGTATCTGGGCGACAACTGTACTCAAGGAGATGATTGTCAAGGGGTTTGTCCTCGACGACGAACGGCTCAAGCAGGGTACGCATTTCGGCAAGGACTACTTCGACGACTTGCTGGAGCGCATTCGCGAAATCCGTGCCTCAGAACGCAGGTATTACCAGAAGATTACGGATATTTATGCGGAATGCAGCGCCGATTACGATTCGAAATCAGAGGCTACGTTGACGTTCTTCAAAATTGTGCAGAATATGATGCACTGGGCCGTCACGCACCAGACTGCCGCCGAAATAATTTATTCAAGGGCAGATGCCGAGCAACCGCACATGGGGCTGACCACATGGAAAAAGGCTCCCGATGGTCGCGTGCAAAGGTCCGACACGATTGTAGCGAAGAACTACCTCTCGGAAAAAGAAATCTTGAAGCTCAATCGTCTTTCAACGGCTTTCCTGGATTTTGCGGAAACCCAGGCAGAAAACCACATCGTGATGAACATGGCGGATTGGCAACACCAACTCGAGAAGTTTTTGTCCGTGTACAATTTCGACATCTTGCAAAACGCGGGAACAGTCTCGGCAGAAGATGCTAAACAGAAGGCCTTCGCCGAATACGACAAGTTCAAGCTGGTGCAAGACAGAGATTACCTCTCGGATTTCGACAAAGAAATCAAGCGACTGTCTGAGCAAGAAAATACACCTTAAAAACCTTAGAACAGGGAAATTCCGCCAAAACGAGCAATTTTTGAAAAAAATGACGTTTTTCGGTCAAAAATGGGAATGCAGACTACCGTCAGGATTTTTACCGCCCTGCCTGATTCTCTGGATGTAGTTACGGCTAGAAATTCTTTCGGCAGCGATAGCAGCATGGTGAGACCGCAAATAGTTCAGGTACCTTTGCGTACCGTCGATGGGGTCCAGCCCCGCGGCCTCGATTAAATTGAAGAACACCTTGACGGAGGGGATTCCCTCCCCCTTGCCCAGATTGCGCAAATATTCCCGCGAAAGGTCGCTGAAAAAAGCGAGGTTTTTCTGCGTCGTAATTGTTCGCAAATAGGCTATAAAGTCCTTAACGGCTCTTTTGTGGTCTTC
>JAGCPZ010000071.1 GCA_017965445.1 Fibrobacter sp.
CAGGCGTTGAAAGAACTGGTGGACACCTTCTCGAATCTGGCCGACATGCGTGACACCAAGACCCAGAGCATGCTTTTTACCGAAGATGCCACCATGACATCCATCGTGGGTGAAAATACCTCTACGCTCAAGGGGCGTGATGAAATCGAGAAAGCCTGTGCCAAGTTCCTCTCGCTGTTCGATACGGTTTACCATTCCAACGGCCAGCAGGTAGTGACCATCGATGGCGACCGTGCCAAGGGCGTGTCTTACAGCACCGTGATGCTCATCGGGAAAAACGCGGAGGGTGTGCGCACGCAGAATTTACAGGGAGTCCGTTATGAGGACGAATACCAAAAGATTGACGGCAAGTGGTATATCGCAAAACGCACTTCCCATTTTGAATGGTCCGATGTGCGCCCGGCGGGAAATTAATAAGGAGACTAAAAATGAACAAGACTGTTACTATGATGCTTTCGACTGCGGCGCTGGCTGCGGCGGCGGGGACAGCCACCCCGAAGGTGAAACCTGTCACCATCCCGTTGAACGACGGGCGTGCCATTCCGCAGTTCGGGCTCGGCACTTACAATTCTTCGGTGGCCGAGGCGAAGGACGCCCTGGCGGTGGCGCTCAAGCTTGGCTACAGGCATGTGGATACGGCTCACGCCTACCGCAATGAGCGTGGTGTCGGCGCTGCCGTGAAGGAGTCGGGAATCCCCCGCGAAGAAATCTGGATTACCTCCAAGCTCTGGCCCACGGATTACGACCACGGCAATGCCGCTGAATCTATCGACAAGATGCTGGAACGCCTGGGCGTGGACTACATCGACCTGGTTTACCTGCACCAGCCAGTGGGCGACTACATGGCGGGTTGGCGCGGCCTCGAAGAGGCGGTGAAACAGGGCAAGATCAAGTCCATTGGGATTTCGAACTTTGACATGGATGAGCGTGCTTTCGACGAAATCATCGCGAAGGCGAAAATCAGGCCCGCCATCGTGCAGATTGAACTGCATCCGTATGCGCAGCGCAAGGCCTTCCGCGAAAAGTGCAAGAAGCTCGGCATCGCGGTAGAAGGCTGGTTCCCGCTGGGCGGCACCGACGGCAACGCAACCCTCTTTGGCGACAAGACCATCAAGGAACTGGCGGCAAAGTACAAGAAATCGCCCGCGCAGATTATCCTACGCTGGCACGTGCAGGAAGGCTTCTCCACGATTCCGGGGGCCCGCAACCCGGATTACATCAAGGAAAACATCGAGGTCTATAACTTCAAGCTTTCCGAAGACGACATGAAAAAGATTCGCGGCCTAGACAAGGAAAAGCGCTTCTTTACCTCGACCCTTGCCGAAATCCAGCATTTCAAGGACTGGAATCCCGGCGACTAAAGGCCGTCATTGCCGCCGACCGTTTGCTCACTATGCGCCACACGCATAGTGGGCATAAAAATTACGCATTACGCGGCCGTCCTGAAATTATTTATATTAAAGGCAACCGGTTCAAAGGAATTTTTACAGAAAAGGCGGATCCCATGAAAAAAATCACCTTGATTCTTTTATCACTTCTTCTAGGAGTCTCTATGGCAGCAGAAAAGAAAATCCTCGTCGTTTACTATTCCCGTGCCGATGAAAACTACAGCGTCGGAAACATTTCCAAGGGCAATACCGAGATTATTGCCGAGATGATTGCGAAAAAGACGGGCGGCACGCTCCTGCATGTGGAACCCGCGAAGGAATACCCCAAGAAATATGACGACTGCATCAATGTAGCCAAGAAGGAACTTGCGCAGGATGCGCGTCCGGCAATCAAGCCGGTGAACGTGAACCCCGAAGAATTCGACGAAATTTACGTCGGTTACCCGGTGTGGTGGGGCGAAATGCCCATGCCCATGTTCACCTTCTTCGAGAAGTATAATTTGAAGGGCAAGACGATTCACCCGTTCGTGACCCACGAAGGCAGCGGCCTCTCGGGTGTTGCTCGCCTCAAGAAGGTGACCGGCGCGAACGTGACTCCCGGCCTCGCCATTTACGGACACGTGGCCCAGAATGAGCGTGACAAGGCCCAGAAAGAAGTCGATAAGTGGGTGAAGTAGGCTTGCGCCTTACTTAGGATTGTCAGTCCTCTTCTTCAATTCAATCAAGTCGAAATACATCAGGCGGCTGTTTAAAGACTTGTCTGGTGCGAGTCCTCGGAATTCGCGCTCCTGTTCTTCGGTGCTGAACAGGAACTTGAACTCATTGTTCTGGTAGAACTTGAGGTTTCGTTCCTTGTTGTAGGAATCTACTAGCAGAAAACGGCAACCGGTCTTGTTAAGCGGATCGACGAACCAGGCCTTCATAAAACTCAGAACGTCACTCCCCAGATGTTTGCTCTGAAAATCAAGGCTTATGCCGAGTCTGCCAATCATGACGGCCGGATAACTGCTGTATATTTTTTCGCGGGGGATGTTTTTCTCGACTTTTTTCTTGCGTGACCCCGGAATTTTTTTGATGCTGTCATTGGAAAGAGTGAAAACCGCCACCAGTTGTGCAGGGTCATCAACAAGGGAAAAACAATAATTCTTGCAAAGCAATTCGTCGCTCTGCAAAAAAGCGTCTTTTGTGAAGAAATCGTCCAAGTCGTTGTCCCCGCATTTGAATGATTTACATAGGGCGGCCTTGCCTTGAGTGTAGAACCCAAAGCGGCAATTCTGTTGGAGAAAATTCATTACTTATATTCTCTAAAGTCGGCCTTGGAGAGAATGTCTCTGGCCTGTTCAATTTGCTTGGAGAAATCGATGGAACCGCGACGCTTTTCGCTTTCTTCCATCATGAGGTCAAACCTGTCCGACGCTTCGCCGGTCAGTATCGGTACCGATGCGATTGCTAGTGCCATGATGACCTCCATTGTTGAATTGAACTATAGTCAATATACATTTTCCTCGTGCTGGTGCAAGTGGTGAAACTTGAGTCAAAAGGCTTATTTGAGGAAAATGAAGCCTTTTGACCGTGCTAAAGCAAAAATATATTTTTAACGTGTCATAAAATGACAAAATGGAAAAAACGAAATTTTTTTATAAAGGCACAAAAAGAAGTCGATAAGTGGGTGAAGTAGGCTGATTGCGCCTTATGGGCGGAACTGGCTTATTGTTTCCATTCTTCGGTGATGGCGCAGAAAAAGTTCTCGCTCCAGAGATTCAGTTTGTCGCTGTCGGCAATGAACGGCCGGACATCCCTTTTCGCCTCCTCGAAATCAACGGAGTGGAAACGTTCCTTTAGTAGATCCTTGAGTCCATCAAAAGTCAAGGTGTCCGCACTTTTCCAGTGCCCGGTCTGTTCCATTCTTTTTTGCAGGTGCGGCAAGTTTACGCCCGTGTTCTGCGAGATATACCATACAAAGTCGTAGAAATCGCGACCCTTGACCCTGCTTTTCCATCCGCGACAAAGTAACGCGTGGAGTTTGCCCGCAAAAAGCGAGGGCCTGTCGTAGAGTCGGACCATGAAAGGCGATGGCAGCAGCCGATACTTGCTTTCGTAGGTGGCTGACTCTGGCGGATTCGTGTCCACCTCGAATTTGATTTTCAGGATTTCGTTCCCGGGAACGGGCAAGGGAGAGTGCTTTGCGGGAACAATTTTAAGCAAGTGCTTGAGCGTATTGCCCTTGAGAAAGGCCGACTGCACCGGAGATCCGTGCGGTTTGCTTTTCGCTTCGACAGACATTTCCAGGCCGACAGAGTAGAGCTCTTCTTCAAGCACGCCAAAATAACGTGAAAGCTCGAAACCTTCGTCTGGCTTGATCAACGAAAAGTCCAGGTCCTCCGAAAAACGGTCCAGCCCATAGAATATGCGGAGCGCCGTGCCGCCATAGAAGGCTGCCTTGTCAAAGAACCCTCCACGTGAAAGTCCGCACAGGGCGACTTCCTGCGAAATTTCCTTGAGGGCGTTCCTGTAGTCCGAAACGTTTTTGCAATTATATTTCGCAAGCATTGAATCAAGTACGTGAGCCATGCCTACCTCATCTTGGATAGAATTTGTAGATTCTTCTTTCTGTACAGGGGGGCAACCTTTTCGATGAAGTCAAAATCTAGGTTCCGTAAATCACTGACTTCGATGCGCAAGTTTTCGAACAGGAACGTTTCCATGGCGCGCTTGCCTGCAATCGGGTGCTCCTTGTAGAGCTTGTCGCAAATGGCCTTTTCGCAGGTGGCCATTGCGTAGGGCCTGTCTTCTGTGTTTTCGATGTTGACTCCGTGCGGAAAGACGTCGGGCGGGACATCGGAATACGAAAACTCGCCGAAGGGTGTCTTGTACAGTTTGGTCTTGTTCTTCTTGAACGATGCGGAAGTAAAGAGATGCACGGCTTCGGGAATGAGCCCGTGCCTTGAAAGGGCATAATCGAAGGAAAGATACGATGGGCCGTAAATCGCCCCTGCAAGGGCTTCGCCCGGGGTGTTCTTGTCGGTCTCGTACAGCCCGCGGATAACTTGCGTTATTTCGCCGCGCAGGGTCATTTGACGCAACTTCATTTGAGGCTGCCTGTAATTTTGACCAAGGTCTGAAAGGATTTCTGATACGTTTCTTATCACGATTTCCTCCAATAACTATAAAAATAATATATTAACTGGAGAAAATCAAGTGATTTTTTTGAAAAATACGTTTTTTACGCTTCTCCTATGACATACAGACGTATTTGGGGTGGACGATGGTTGAAACGATTTTTCACTATGCGTTTTGCGCATACTGAGCATGAAAAAATGGTATTTTGCGGGGTTTGTGCAATTATTTATATTAAATGCGTAAGTTTATAAGGAACAAACCATGAAAATAGGGACGATTATGACGATGCTTGGTATGGGTGCGGTGCTTGCCGCGTGTGATTGCTGCCCGCAGGGCGAGGCGAAGGCGCTTTCGCAGGACAAGGAACTGCGTGCCGTGATGGACAACTTCACGCAGAACGAGGTTCCGGCGGCGACCCCGCTAGTGGAAAAGCGCGAGGTGGAGTTGATTCGCCTGGTGTCGCTTGTGACGCAGCAGTCGGGCGCTCTTTTGCAAGAAGAAGTGGCGACGGCGCTTGCGCAGGGGCTTGCTCCCGAAGAAATTCTCGAGGCGATTTACCAGTGCGCCCCCTACACCGGGTTCCCGCGGACGGTGGATGCGGTTGAAATTGCCCGCAGCGTGTTCAAGGCGAAGAACGTGAAGGTGGAAGAAAACCGTGCGACGGTGACGGCGCAGTCCCGCTTGCAGGCGGGTGCCGACGCGCAGGGAACGCTGTTCGGCCAGAGTTTCCGCGACATGGCGAAAAACGGAAAGGACGGGATGCCGACCATCAATTACTTCCTTGCGAGCAACTGCTTTGGCGATTACTACACCCGCAAGGGGCTTGACCTGAATACCCGTGAACTCTTGACGATGGCGATTCTCGTGAACCTGGGAACGGAGCCGCAGCTCAAGGCGCATATCGGTGCGAACCTCAAGATTCGCACGGCCGAATACGTGGAACAGGCGATTTACAACTGCTTGCCGTATTGCGGTTACCCGCGCACGCTGAATGCCTTGCGCCTGCTCAAGGAAGCGGTGGCGGAGGCTGCGGATGCGGCTGGTGCTGTAAACGCGGCGGACGCAAAATCCATGCCGGGAAAGGACTGGAGTGTGTTCCCGGTGGGCAAGCCGAACGACGCCTATGCCAAGTATTTCGTGGGCAAGAGCTATCTCGACATGATCAGCAAGGAACAGGTGGGCGTCGGGAATGTGACTTTTGAGCCGGCGTGCCGCAACAACTGGCATATCCATCATGCAAAGAAGGGCGGTGGCCAGATTCTCATTGCGACGGCGGGTCGCGGCTACTATCAGGAATGGGGCAAGCCGGCGGTGGAACTGAAGCCCGGCGATGTGGTGAACATTCCGTCTGGCGTCAAGCATTGGCACGGGGCGGCTCCGGATTCCTGGTTCCAGCATTTGGCGATTGAAGTCCCTGGCGAAGGTGGTCGCAACGAATGGCTTGAGCCCGTGAGCAACGAAGACTACGGGAAGTTGAAATAATGCTCGCTAAACTTTTATCTTGTGCAATTTTGTGGCTCTCGGCGGTATCGATTGCAGCGGCTCCTGCGCCCGATGGCTTCGTGCTTATCAAGGGCGGGACCTTCGACATGGGGAGCCCCGCAAACGAGGACTGGCGCGTCAACGACGAGACGCTGCACAAGGTGAAGGTCTCCGATTTTTACCTGGGCAAATACGAGGTGACGCAAAAGCTTTACCGCGAAGTGACGGGCGAAAATCCCTCCAGTTTTAAGGGTGACGACTTGCCCGTCGAAAACATCACGTGGCTCGAAGTGGCTCGTTTTTGCAACAAGTTAAGCGAACGCGACGGACGCACTCCCGTTTACGCCATCGAAGGCGATGCGGTCAGCTGGAACCGCGAGGCGAACGGCTACAGGCTCCCCACCGAAGCGGAATGGGAATACGCGGCCCGAGGCGGCACGACCACGCCATTCTACACAAAGAAGGCTCCCGGTGCCGACGACGTGAATTTTTACGGGCATTATCCGTATCAAATCGAGCAGAACTATTTCAACGACGAGGTTCTGGAAACACGCCCCGGCGTTTACCGCGGGAACACGCTCCCCGTGGGCAAATTCAAGCCCAATCCCTTCGGGCTTTACGACATTTACGGGAACGTTGGCGAATGGTGCTTTGACTTTTACGGCGATTACGGTGTTTCTGCGGGCTCGACAAGCGTGACGGTCGATCCGGCTGGCAAACCTTCGGGCACAAGGCGCGTGCATCGCGGTGGCGGCTGGAACGATTTCGGCAAGAACCTCCGCAGCGCCTATCGCGGGGCCATGCAACAATCTAGCAAGAGTTACAATGTGGGGCTCCGGCTTGCCATGAATGCGGGTGCAGGCGTCAAGGGAACTTTTGTGACCCGGGAAGCAGCGGGCTTTAAGGGCGAAAAGGCGCAAGCGGCGACGAACTCGAAAAGCACCTCCCGTGCGCTGATCGTTTTCTATTCCTGGAGCGGGAATACCCGCGGTGTCGCCCGCGAAATCAAGAAGCAGACCGGTTTCGACATGGTGGAACTTGAACTCGTGAAACCCTATTCCGACGACTACAACACCGTCTTGAAGCAGGCGCAGAACGACCAGCACAAACAGGCGCGCCCGGCCCTCAAGAAAAAGCCTGACGTAAAGAAGTGGGCCGATTACGAAACGATTATCATCGGTTACCCCAACTGGTGGGCAAGTATCCCGATGCCTATTGCGACTTTGCTCGAAAGTTACGACTTTACGGGCAAGCGGATTCTGCCGTTCTGCTCCCACGGTGGCGGGCGCTTTGGCCAGAGCATCACCGCGATTGCGAAACTTGCGCCCAACGCAAAAATCGGCGAAGGCCTTTCGGTGCATTACTCCGGCGGTTCGAGCCTCTCGAAAGATGTGGCCAAGTGGCTCGAGAAAAACGGCGTGAAGACGAAATAATGTATATTCCCTGATATGCCTATTTCCGCCAAAATCCGTATGCCTCTTGATATCGCGATGACGGTCGCGACGCTCGTGCTGATGGGCGGCAATTACTTCTTTGAATCGACGGCCGTTCACGAGATTCTGGGCGTGGTGCTGCTTGTTCTGTGGGCGGTGCACATCACGCTGAACCGGCGGTTTTTCCTTTCGCTGTTCAAGGGCCGCTACAACGCATTCCGCATTTTGCAGGCGGTCGTGAATTGCGGAATTCTTTTGTGCGCGATTTTCTTGATGGTGAGCGGAATTATGCTTTCGAACCACGTGTTTGCCTGGCTCGGGATTGAATCGGGCGCAAGCTTCGCCCGCACGGCGCACCTGCTCGCTAGCCATTGGTATTACGTGTTCATGTCGCTCCACATCGGGCTGCATGTAAGCCTGATTGCAAACCGCTTGGGGCTTGCTGGCGCATTCAAGTCAAAGACTGCCCTAATTGCAACTCGCGTGATAGCCTCTCTTGTGGCTGGCTACGGAATTTACGCCTTCGCCATTCGCGGGCTTTGGAAATACTTGTTCCTGCAGCAGCCCTTCTTCTTCTTTGATGCGGAACGTGGCTACGCCCTCTTTTTTGCGGACTATATCGCCATCGTCGCGCTGTTCGCTGTTGCGGTGCGTCTTTTTAATGCAATAATTTCAACCCGACAATCCCAGACAAAATAAGCAAAACACAAACAGCTTTCGGAATAGAGAAATGCTCTTGGAATAAATAAACACCCAGGGCGAATGTTCCCACTGTGCCGAAGCCTGTCCATATCGCATACGCAGTCCCGAGCGGCAGTTTCTTTACGGCTAGCGACAAGAAAACAGCACTCAAAAAGAAACCTATCACAGTGATGACTGAAGGGACTATTTTAGAAAAGCCCTCCGAATATTTCATGGCGCAGGCCCAAACCACTTCGAGAACGCCCGCCACAGCAAGCATAAACCATTCCATTTCTTTACCTCTAAGAATCTTTATCTTCAAAGACCTAACGATAAAGAAAGCGTTTTCCCTTATTACCCGGTGGCAATAGGGCGCGGTTCAAATTATGGAATAAAGATAGTTATTCTCTTTTAAAAATTCTATCACGGCAAACGAATTATTTTGCGTGGTAGATTTTGCTTACGATTTTCCAGGTTCCGTCGGCTTGTTCAGCGAGAGTGAACATGTCGCTGAAACTTCCCAACTTGCTGAAGGTGGACTCGATGCGGACAAATGCAACATCCTGTGCAAGGGTGATGTCTGAAACTTCGTAGGTCACTTCTTCAGTTCCGGTCTTGTCGAGGGCATCGGCGAGGGCGGCGATAGGCACGGCTGTGATTTTTCCGTCAGCGACCCAGGTCATGGTTGCTTCAGGGATGAATGCTTGCCCGACCAGCTTGCCTTCACCCTTGCGACCTGCTTCGGCGTAAAGTTCAATGGCGTTGAGAATGCTTGCAATCTTTTTTTCTTTGTTCATTTTTTATCCTTTTTTTGATTGTTTGTTCTTGTTTGACATTCAAAATTTATACCTACCTGCAAAAAATCGCAATATCCGAAAAAATTTTCAGTACACGAATAATTTTTCGGTATGTCCACAAAATGGGGATATTTTCTAATTTGTTAAACGATGTACCAAAGAAAAAATCCAATCGACCTGACTTGTCCCCTTCGGCTGACGATGAGCCTGATGAGCAGCAAGTGGAATTGCTGTATTCTTGACGAGCTCCGCAATGTCGAACTTCGACCAAGTGAAATTCACCGCCGTCTTTCCGAGGCCGCGCCCCGCGTTTTGGATATCCAGCTCAAGGAACTGGAACGCAACGGGCTTGTGGGCAAGACTGTATTTCCGGAGCTTCCTCCTCGATCTGTGTATTTTATAACGGAACTGGGACGCAGCCTTTTGCCGATTATAGATTCTATGATTGAATGGGGCGAATCTCACCGCAAAATTTTTGACAAAATAAAATAACAGGGGAAAACCTTATGAAATTTTCAAGAATAAAAATATCCATCGTCGCTTTTACCCTGCTCCTTGTCGCGAGCCTTTTTAGCGGTTGTGCCGAACGCAACCCCACCGATACTAACGAGGATGCGCATTTGACTGGCAATTCCAAAATCTTGGTTGCCTATTTTACCTGGTCGGGGCATTTGAAAACAATTTCTCACTGGATTGCAGACGAAACCGGAGCGGACTACATTCGCGTCTTGGCAAAAGACCCGTATCCGTTGACTTACAACGAAACGGTGGATCGGGCTAAAGTCGAAAAGGA
>JAGCPZ010000072.1 GCA_017965445.1 Fibrobacter sp.
ACCCACGCCTGGGTCAGCACCTACATTCCCGGCCACGGCTGGGTAGAACTGGACCCCACCAACAATGTGCTTGGAGGTAACGAGCACATCATACTCGCCTGGGGTAGAGACTTCGGAGACGTAAGCCCGTTAAAGGGAGTCATCACCGGAGGTGGCGAGCATACCTTGAAAGTGTCCGTGAACGTGGATGTGAAGGAATAGGTGACCCCAGCAGGGAAAGGCGATCCCGGCATACTTCGACTGCGCTCAGCACAGGCTCCGGCCGGGATGACAGTAAAGGAACATTTAACATAAAAGCATAAGGAAACAAAACATGCGATTTGGAAACTACGACACCGAAGGCTTTTACGATGAGCTTTGTCTCCCGGATGGGACTCCCCGCCCGGCAGCAGAGCCGTTGTTTACGAAAATCAACGAACTTCCCGAAGGAGAACTGCAACTCCGTCAGATCATTGCGGAATCTGCGTTTTATGACAACGGAATTACATTTGCGGTTTACGGCAACAAGGACGGTAAAGACAAAATCATCCCCTTTGACGTCATCCCGCGTATTGTAAGTGCCACCGACTGGAAGCACCTCGAAGCAGGCCTCAAACAGCGTACAGAAGCGCTGAACTGCTTTTTGACGGACATCTACAACGATCGCAAGATTTTGCGAGACAAAGTCGTCCCCGAAAGTCTCATCAACACCTGCACCGCATACCGCCCGCAAATGGAAGGCTTTGTGCCGCCCAAGGGTATCTGGGCTCACATTACAGGCACAGACTTGGTGCGCGATACCGATGGCACTTTCTATGTACTCGAAGACAACATGCGTTGCCCGAGTGGAGTCTCGTACGTGTTGCAGAACCGCCAGATTCTCAAGAGAACCTTCCCGCAGGTATTCTCCAACTGCTCCATTCGCCCCGTAGATGAGTATTGCACCCGTCTGCGTCATGCATTGGAATACTTGGCCGATTCTACAGCATCGCCTAAAGTCGTTGTGTTAACGCCCGGCATCTACAATTCGGCATACTACGAACATTCCTATTTGGCACAGCAAATGGGCGTGGACCTCGTGACAGGCAACGACCTCGTAGTGCAAGACAAGAAAGTCTACGCCCGCACAACGCGCGGCCTCAAGCAGGTTCACGTAATTTACCGCCGTGTCGACGATGAATTCTTGGATCCGAAGGTTTTCCGCCCGGATTCTTGCCTCGGCGTGCCCGGACTGATTGAGGCCTACAAGGCAGGTAACGTAGCGCTTGCAAACGCGCCCGGTTGCGGTGTTGCCGACGACAAGGCGATTTACACGTACGTGCCGCAGATTATCAAGTACTACCTCGGCGAAGAGGCAATCATCCCGAACGTGCCGACATTTGTATGCGAAAACCCGAAGTACATGCAGCATGTTTTGGACCACATTGAAAACATGGTCGTCAAGGCCGCCAGCGAATCCGGTGGCTACGGCATGCTCGTCGGTCCAAAATCGACGAAGGAAGAATGCGAGGCTTTCAAGAGCAAGATCATCGCCAACCCACGTAACTACATTGCACAGCCCATGATTTCGCTCAGCCGCGTGCCTTGCATTGTCGACGGCGGTTTCGAAGGTCGCCATGTGGATTTACGCCCCTACATTGTACAAGGTCGCGAGACCTACATCCTCCCCGGCGGTCTCACACGCGTGGCACTCCGCAAGGGTTCCATCGTGGTAAACAGCTCGCAGGGAGGCGGATGCAAGGATACCTGGGTCATTGCCGAAAACGAAAAGGCTCCAGAACTCGGACAAGCTAAACTCTGGATGGAACAACAGCAGCAACAACAGTAGACCGTAGGAAGTTAGAAGCAGGAAATAGAATATGTTAAGTAGAGTCGCAAATTCCATTTATTGGCTCGCCCGCTATATTGAACGCGCCGAGAACGTCGCGCGAAGCATCGACGTGAACCTCCAACTCCAACTGGACTTGCCCGGCGAAGAACGCCCCTGGGAACCTGTAATTCAGATTGCCGGCAACGCAGACGAATTCTTCAAAAAATACGCCCACGTTTCCATCGAAAACGCGCTCATGTTTTTGACGTTCGACAAGGAAAATCCGAACAGCATCATTTCGTGCGTAGCTGCCGCCCGCGAAAACGCCCGCTGCGTCCGCGAAAGGATTTCTTCGGAACTGTGGGTTGCCATCAACCAGTTTTACCTGAAACTGAACGACCCCGAGATGTCAAAAGAAGCGTTGGCGGGTCCACACGCCTTTTACAACAGCGTCAAAGAATTCAGCCAGCTCACTGCAGGCATTATTCAGGGCACAATGAATCACGATGTCGCCTGGAACTTCACACACCTCGGCACATTACTCGAACGCGCCGACCAGACTTCTCGTATTCTCGATGTCAAGTACTACATCTTGCTCCCTGACGTGAGCATGGTGGGCATGGCGCTCGATACCGTGCAGTGGAACGCCGTTCTGAAAAGCGTCGGTGCGTACGAAATGTTCCATCGCCGCAATTCGAACGTGACACCGCATAATGTCGCGGAATTTCTCCTGCTCTCCGAAGACTTTCCGCGTTCCTTGCGCTTCTGCCTAGAAAAAGCGGAGCAGTGTCTCAAGAACATCGCCTACCCCGTTAAAAGCAAAGCGGAATCAATCCGCCTCTTGGGAAAGTTGCGTTCCGACATCGCCTTTACCACCATCGAAGAAATCATCGATCAAGGGCTTCACGAGCATATCGAACAAGTCCAGATTCGCTTAAACGAACTCGGCAATCAAATATGGAAAGATTTCTTCTGCTAAAAGTTTCCATTCACACTCAATAAAAAGTCACAATGGCGGGTTCCGGCCCGCCATTTCTTTTGTCTTTTAGGCATTTTGTAAAAGCAACCAGTTATAACGTGATATAAAACACATTTTTGCAAGCGTTTCGCCTAAGCGGAACGCTTTTTTTGAGCCCTTTCGTATCGTTTCTTTTACAGAATTGACAATTTTCACAACATTTAATGAAAAAAAACAACAAATATGGTTAATTATGAAAAAAACGACTTATATTCCATAAAAGAGTGTGGGGGTTATTTTTTTCTTCAAGGGATGAGAGATGAAAAAAAAACACCTTGTTTGGATGCTCGCATTTGCGAGTGTATATTTTTGTAGTTGCTCTGACGAAAACGCCGCAGCTCCTTTTGGGAATGTGGCTCAAGTTACCGAGAGTTCAACTTCAACGGATCCATTAGACGACCCGAACGATCCAGGCATTTTGCCTCCATCAGACAAATCCTCGACGTCCACCGGAAAATCGGCAGATTCCAGCAAGCCTGATTCACCTGAAAAGGGTAAATCGAGTGTTGCCGCAACCTCCAAGAGTTCTTCCTCGACAGCATCGACTACGCCCAACCCATCAAGTTCCGCAAACGCACCAAAGAGCAGTTCGGCAAACTCGCAACAAATTCCGGCTGCAAAGTCGTCCAGTTCCGTTGCCATTTCGAATGCCTCTATGACCGCAAACTCCTCTAGCGGCCTAAAGGAATACGAAGACAACCACAAGCCCAAGGAATCAGTACTCCCGAAAGCGGGCTTCTACAAGAATTTGACCATTGAACCGCTTACCCCGAAAAATGGCGGCCAAATCCACTGCACATTCGACGGTTCGTTCCCCACGGCAAGTTCTGAACAAATTACCGCCGCAAAGCAAATCACCGCAAACACGGTCATTCGCTGTTCCGAATTCGTGAACGGACAAGCTGTCGATACCACGACACAGACCTACTTCATCAACGAAAGCGTATCGATGCCGGTCGTAGCCATTACAGTCAATCACAAAGACATGTTCGATTCCGCTGACGGTCTCTATGCCACAGGCAACCTCTCTGGCGGTGCTGGCGGCATGTGGAATATGGGTGGCGGTGGCAACGTAACCGACGACAACAACCCCAAATGCACGGAACCCTGCAAGGGAGCCAACTTCTGGAAAGATACAGAGCTCCCCGCGCACGTGGAATATTTCGAAAAAGGCAGTGCCACCACCGAAAAAACATGGGAAATCGATGCAGGAATTTCCATCATCGGCAACTGGAGCCGCTACAAGCCCAAAAAGAGTGTCGCCATCAAGATGGACAACGACGACTACGGCGACAAAGTGCTGAAATACTCTTTCTTCAAGACGCGCCCCGAAGCTAAGAAAATCAAGAGCTTCAACCTGCGCAACAACGGCAACCGCTTCTGGACGGACTACATCGGCGACGCCATGATGACCGCCCTCATGGAAGGGACCGAAGTCGATTACCAGCGCAGTCTGCAGGTGGTTGTGTTCTACAACGGCGAATACTTTGGCATCCACGACTTGCGCGAACGACTGAACAGAAGTTTTGTCGAAACAAATTACGGCATTGATTCCAAATCCATCAACATGGTCAAGAACTGTAGCGAAGGAAGCGATTGCCAAAACGGTTGGGCCGCAAGCGGCACCAATGGGGCCTCCACGACAGAATTCACCCAAATGGTGAGTTCCGTTACAGGCGGAAACTTTGCAGGCGAAAACAACCAGAATTACGAACAGATTAAAAGCAAGCTCAATGTCAATAGCTTTGCACAGTATATGTTCGCCGAAATGTATCTCCATAACGGAGACTGGCCGAACAACAACGTACGTGCTTGGGGCGGCAATGGAGTACCGTTCAAATTCGTTATATTCGATACCGACCATGGATTCGGATTTTCTCCCGGCATTAGCGGCTTCGATGTAGAAAACCAGAACATGTTCAACTGGGTTCTCGGTCAAGACATGGGAAGCCAACAAGGTGGAAACAACGGCGATTTCCCTGGTATGGGAGGAGGATTCCCCGGTGGCATGGGCGGCGGATTCGGCATGGGTGGCGGATTCGGCATGGGCGGAGGCGCATCTTCTACCGTCGGCAACATGCTGAAAAAGCTCCTTGAAAATCCAGACTTCAAGCGGCTCTTCATCAATAACGCCTGCATCCTTCTCAACAGCTACCTGACTTACGAAAAAGTGCAAGCGATGGTGCAAAAAATGATGTCAACAATTCCGTCTGCAGAACAGCAGCGCGATGAAAGCAGATGGCCGAGAAATCAAAGCAAATTCACGTGGGATCCAAGCGGAAGCAAGCTTACTGCCTATGCCCGGAACCGCAGCGAAACTATCAAGAAAGAAATGGTTGAACGATTCGGCCTAGAAAACGAAGTCTCCATGACTGTCGCCGCAAGCGGAAGCGGAACCGTTCTCGTTGACGGCATGAAACTGCCAAGCAAGAACTACCAGGGCAAATTCTTTAGCAATAACGATTTGATGCTGACAGCCGTTCCCGAAAGCGGAGGCGTATTTACGGGCTGGTCGGACGGTTCCACCGAAAACCCGCACAAGGTCAAAGTTAGCGCGGGTCAAACGATTACAGCGAATTTCAAGTAAAAATCAACAAATGCAAGGCTCCCTGCGGAAACCCCGCAGGGGCTTTTTTTATATTGTGTGCATGTCCAGAGCCGCCAAAAGACGCAGAAAAATGATGATGGAGGAGCAAGCGCTCCTACTCCAGCCTCCTAAAACAAAACTTAAACGTTCCTTCAGAAAAAAAGCACTCATTATTTTAATCATTCTGGAAGTATGCTTTGTTTCAGCTTTTTTCCTTTTGCGAGCAAAGGCTCATTCATATTGCCTCGGCAACATCATCGACGAAACCTTTTTGGAAACAGTCGCCACGCGTGAACTGTACTTTACTTTGCTTAGAATTTCAATAGCCTTCTTTATAAGCTTTGGATTTGGCATTATTTTACATATCTTTAAAGTATTGCCACCAAGAAAAGACAACAAAGAACCAAATTTAAACAAATTCATTATTGAATTTCTTATTCTAGTATTACTCGCCATTGGCATTTCTATCCCGCAAGTTATAGAACTCCCGGCAAGATTCACGCAAAAGCCGACACTCCAAAAAGAAATCCTTATCGACAAAGATACATGGACATCGAGATCTGGGATGCATTACGACCTTATTTTCAGTAGCAAATCGAGCATAACGGTCAGCAAACGCACTTATTTAGCAATGGATATCGGAACTGAATTTTACACGGTTTATCAAGGATCGTTTCTTATATATTATTTTTCGACGGATAAATACTCTTTGAAGAGAAATTAGAAGATATCGGTGCATTATTTGGAATTGTAGAAATAATCAGCAAGGTATTCAGCTAAAAGTAGAAATACAATCAATACAGTTGTATCATTTGGTGAAGTAAAAATTAATTTTATAGGGATAATGAATAGCTATATTAAAAACATATCCCCCAAACAACAAAAATCTACGTAGCTGTTGGCTGCGTAGATTTTTTTATTGAATAAAAAAGGGTAGCCAGATTGTTCTCGCCCCTATTCGGCTACGCCGATGCTTACGCATCGCGGGGTAGCCAGATTGCCAAAACACTCACTTCGTTTCGTGTTTTGCCCTTCGGGCTTGCTTGAGCTGCGCTCAAGTCAAGGCCAAAATCCGGCTGTGTTCGCTACGCTCTCGCCGGATTTTGTCGAACTGACTTCGTCAGTTCTTCTGGCGTACCCTAAAATACATAAAGAGCCACCCCTACGGGGCGGCTCTTTATGTATCGGGGTAGCCAGATTCGAACTGACGACATTCTGCTCCCAAAGCAGACGCTCTACCAGGCTGAGCTACACCCCGAAGTGCTCCAAATATAGCAAAGATTACTGCTTTTTTAAACGAATTTGCGAAAAAAACACATGTATAACATTTTTTTTCAAAAAAAACTCACTTTTGTGCACTGAAAATATTGACAAATGCCCAGTTGTGCATTATATTTTATATACAGAAATTCCAGAACCCTTTATGACGAGAGGCAAAAAATGGAAACAATCAATGACAAGCGCAAAGAAATGACGGCCAGGCAAGAAGAAATCTACGAATACATCAAGAAGTATTCCAAAGAAAACCACATGCCGCCTACAGTCCGTGAAATCGGCAACCACTTCGATATTTCCTCCACGAACGGAGTGCGTTCCATTCTTGCAGCTCTCATCAAAAAGGGCTACATCAACCGCTCTCCGCGTCTCAGCCGCGGTATTGAAATTCTCAACACAGAAGATAACGATTCCGGCAAGAAGGTCGCAAGCAACACTGTCGAAATTCCTATCGTCGGTCGCGTTGCCGCCGGTACGCCGATTCTCGCCGTGCAAAACCTCGAAGGTACAGTCACCATCGACCGCGACTTCCTCGCCTGCCGTAGCGATGTTTTCGCGCTTCGCGTCAAGGGCGATTCCATGATCAACGCAGGCATCTTCGATGGCGACCTGATTTTCGCGCGTCAGCAAAAAACGGCAGACCTCGGCGAAATTGTCGTGGCGCAAATCGACAACGAAGCTACAGTCAAGTACTACCATCCAAGTTCTGACCACGTCGAACTGCGTCCGGCAAATCCAAAGTACAAGCCTATTATCGTGAACAACAAGAAGGACTTTTCAATTGCAGGTCGCGTCATCGGCGTCATGAGAAAAGTCAATTAATTTATCAACAAGACTTTACTGGATTCATCGTCGTTTCACTCTTCAAAAAAGCGGAACGGCATAATTCAAAACGACAAATATAAAAACCGAGGCGTCAAACCTCGGTTTTTTATTTTGTACGTTATAAAAGAAACTATTCGTCGAAATCGGCGAGTTCTTCTTCCGCTTCCTTCAACGCTGCTGCGTCTGGCCCTTCGATATCGTCATCATCGACTTCATCCAAGGAGTCTCCGCCCATGGCGCCCAACTGGTATTCCACCTTGCGGGCTTCCTTAGACTGGCCCAAGTGCAAAATAGCGGCGCATTCTTCGCAGTAACCGAGATGCTTATCGACCCAGAATTCCGGAGAAACCAGATTCTTGTTGCAGCGCGTGCAAATCTGCGTTGCCGCTTCACGGGTGAACGCAGCATTCTGTTCTTCCAGTTCCTTCAAGATGCGTTCCGTCAGTTCTTCCTGCGTTTCTTCGGCAAGCGAAATCTTGTGACGGATAGCAGAAGTCGGCTTCTTTTCGAGGCTCTTCATTTCTGAAGTCACCTTCTTTTTGTTGGCACGTTCTTCCTGTTCATCGATTTCGAGGAACATAATGAACTTGCAAGGCTTTTTACCACCTTCTAGCAAAACGGCATAAGGGTATTCGACCTTTGTCGAAGCCTTCTTCGTTTCATGTTTTTCAGCAGCTTCTGTAGCGTTCTTAGAAGGTTTCTTTCCCGGTTCCTTCTCTGCCTTTTTCTCAGCATTCAGTTCTGCGGTGTTTTTCGACTCAACGGGAGCCTTGGCTTTCTTTGCAGCAGGAGCCTCGACTGCCGGTTCAACTTTCTTTGCCACAGCAGGTTTCTTGGAAGATTCCACAGGAGCGAGTTTCGCAGCGGGTTTCTTCGCAGGCGCGACATTTTTCGGTGCAGGAGCGGCCTTCACCGCTTTCGCGGGAGCCTTCTTCGCAGGGACATCTTTTTTGGGGGCTGGCTTCTTTGCCGGTGCAGCCTTTGCAGGTGCCTTTGCCGGAGCGACAGCTTTCTTCGCAGGAGCTGGCTTAGCAGCGGGCTTCTTTGCCGGAGCGGCCTTCTTCTTTGCCGGAGCGGCAGCCTTTTTCACTGGAGCAGGCTTAGCAGCAGGCTTCTTGGCTGGAGCAGCCTTAGCGGACTTAGCCTTTTCAGGAGCCTTCTTCGGAGCAGACTTTTTTTCAGAAGCACTCGCCTTTGCAGGCGCTTTAGATGTCGCTTTTTTGGAACTCATATTTACTTCTTTTCCACAATTGTAATGTTTAAAATCGGATCGTTCATGTCAATACGGCAGACAGCATCGTGTCCTTCGATAACCTTGCCGAAAACGGTATGATGGCCGTCCAGATGCGGTTGCGGGAGATGCGTGATAAAGAACTGCGAACCACCAGTGTTCGGGCCTTTATTTGCCATAGAAATCACACCCGTCTCATGCTTGAGGTCATTTTTTTCGTCATCAATCGTATAACCGGGACCGCCCGTTCCATCACCATTCGGGTCGCCGCCTTGAATCATAAAGCCTGGAATGACGCGATGGAAAAGCAGGCCGTTATAAAAGCCCTTGTTTGCGAGATCCACAAAGTTCGCAACGGTATTCGGGGCCGCTTTGAAGTTCAAATCGACAACAATTTTCCCTTCGTGAGTTGTTATCTCAGCAAGAATCTGAGAAATACCCGTGTAATCCTTGTTAAAGACTTTTCCTTGAGCAAAGGCACTTACGGCAAGGCTCAGGAGAGATGCGCAAATAATGATTTTTTTGAACAAGACTTAACTTCCGTAGTTATATCGTTCTTTAGATTCCAATTGTCAAACAAGAATATAGTTTTTTTTTGAAGGGTTCACAACAGACCTCAAAAAACAAGTACAAGATTTCTATATTTGTGCAAAAACTTCTGAACTTTTCAATATGCCGCAAAACAACAATATCCGTAATTTCAGCATTATCGCACACATTGACCACGGCAAATCCACTTTAGCCGACAGAATGATTGAACTGACCAAGACGGTCGCGAAAAACGAAATGACGAACCAGCTCCTGGACGACATGGACCTGGAACGCGAACGCGGCATTACCATCAAGGCTCACGCCATCCGCATGGTCTATGAAAAGGACGGCGAAGAATACATTTTGAACATGATCGACACACCGGGGCATGTCGATTTCACCTATGAAGTCAGCCGTTCGTTGGCCGCATGCGAAGGAGCCATCCTCGTCGTGGATGCAAGCCAGGGCATCGAGGCCCAAACGCTTTCGAACCTCTATCTCGCTATCGAAAACGACCTCACGATTATCCCCGTTTTAAACAAAGTTGATTTACCAGGCGCACAGCCCGACCACGTAGCACAACTCGTCGGCGACTTGCTCGGCTACGACCCCGACCAGATTCCACGTATTTCCGCAAAGACAGGCCTCAACGTAGAGCAGGTGCTCGACAAGATTGTCGATGAAATCCCGGCACCCAAGGGCGATTCCGGCAAGCCGCTCAAGGCCCTCATCTTCGACTCCGTCTATGATTCTTACCGCGGCGTCATCAACTACATCCGCATCGTCGAAGGCTCCCTCAAGGCGGGCATGAAAATCCGCATGATGAAGACCGGTGGCGAATACGTCGTCACCGAAGTCGGCACATTTAGCATGCGCCGCGACCCGCGACCGGAACTCTCCGAAGGCATGGTCGGCTACGTACTCGCGAACGTAAAAACAATCAGCGACGTGAAAATCGGCGACACCCTCACCGACGCCGCGAACCCCGCCGAAGAACCGCTCCCGGGCTACAAGGACGTGCTCCCGATGATCTATTCGGGAATCTACCCCATCGACCCCGAAGACTACAAGGACCTTCGCGAAGCGCTCGAAAAACTCCGTCTGAACGACTCCGCCCTCAGCTGGGAACCAGAAACCTCCGAAGCGCTCGGATTCGGCTTCCGCACGGGCTTCCTCGGACTTTTGCACATGGAAATCGTGCAAGAACGTTTGGACCGCGAATTCAACGTCGATATCATCACCACTGTGCCGAACGTGGAATACCATGTATATATGAGCGACGGCTCCATGGTAAAAATCGAAAGCCCCTCCAAGCTCCCCGATGCCAGTCGCTACGACTACATCGAAGAACCCTACGTGAAGGCTCAAATCTTTACGCCCAAGGAATACGTCGGCGCCATGATGACGCTCTGCGAAGAAAAACGCGGCACGTTCGAGACCATGGAATACATCGACGAAACGAAGGTCATTCTCAAGTATGATTTACCGCTTGCCGAAATCATGTTCGACTTCTACGACCGCCTTAAATCCTTGAGCCGCGGCTACGCAGGCCTCGACTACACACCAAGCGAATACAGGCGCAACAACCTCGTCAAGCTCGACATCCTCTTGAACGGTGACCCGGTCGATGCATTCTCCGTGATTATCCACCGCGACAAGGCGAACACCTACGCGAACGCCATCTGCGTCAAGCTCAAAGACCTCATTCCACGCCAGCAGTTCGACGTCGCCATCCAGGGCGCCATCGGCGGGAAGATTATCAGCCGCTCCACCGTGAAAGCCGTGCGCAAGGACGTGCTTGCCAAGTGCTACGGCGGCGACATTACCCGCAAGCGCAAGCTCCTCGAAAAGCAGAAGGAAGGCAAGAAGCGCATGAAGAGCATCGGTTCCGTGGAAGTGCCGCAGAAGGCATTCCTCGCAGTACTCTCTCTCAGCGACGATTCCAACAACAACGGCGACTAAGTACATTTAATTTGTAGGGAACATGTCCGCACTCGATCGAAAAGTCAAGTCACTACAACGGCGCCATTCCAGGGCGTACGTGTTCTTTCTTGTGCTTATCCTCGGTTTAGTTCTCGCCGTAATGATTGGCGTACGGCATTACGTCTTGGAACCCGTCCGCATGCAAGACAACTCGCTGTACCCCAAATTCGCAAAGAACAGCGTACTGTGGATATGCAAGCTCCCCCGCTGCACCGAAAACATTCAAGACGGAGACTTTGTCTGGGGCATCATGCGGAACCAGGACAACATGGTCCGCAAAGTCCTCGGCATTCCTGGAGATTCCATCACAATCACAAACAACGGCAAAGTCTATACCCCGCACCGCAACTTCAAATGGAAAGGCGAAGACGCATTTATCGAAACGCGCAGCATCTACGTTCCACGCAAAGGCGACACGCTATTTTTTGACAAGCTAAACGATGTAGAACAAGACAATCTTATTTCGCTCATGCACGAACAGAACGAAAAATTCTACATCAAGTCGAGCCTTTGGCAAGGCAATCGCGAAATGCAACTAGAACGCATCGGCTCCACAAAACTCGGAAACCGCCACGTCAGCCTGCAAGAAATCGACTACATGCCCTGGCAAGACCGCTACCTCGTAGAACTCCAGATTTTCCAAGCGGAACCCGGCAACGCCCCCATCCACATCAAGCGCGAGATTTTTAACGCCAAGGATTCCTCGAAGATATCGTTTTACGTTGTTCCCGAAGACTGTTATTACCTTGTCTGCGAAAAAGCAAGCCGCTGCGCAGATTCCCGCGAAGTCGGCTACTTCACAAAGAACCGCCTGCTGGGCCGCGCCAACAAGACCGCAAACAGATTGCAAAAAAAGTTCGACCGCCAAGTATCACGCGCACAAAGGTTCGTGAAAATGGTCTTGAAAGGGAAATAAAAAAAGAAGCACCCAAAGATGCTTCTTTTAAACTTTAGGTTAAACCCTGCTATGGAAAAACCTCCGAAGGAGATTCTTTCATGGCGGGGTTTGAACATAAGAAGAATTCTACAGACAAAAACACCTATTCAATGCACTGTCCTGAACACTTCAAATGAACCATTTGGCAATGGTTCAACCGCATCCCCGCGACCCTTCATCCGCATTATGAATTATTGCAAACGACACAGCCAAAACTAATTGGAGCCTGCATTTCGTCAACAACACGGGAGCTCTACCTTTTGAGCTTACATGTGCGTAAAAGATCCTGCCAGATCCGCCACGAATATTTCATCGCAGCCAACGCCCTTATGTGATGAACAACACCTTAGGTTATGGCCTTTCATCCAACGTTCGCTTAGCTGCGTACTATCGAACCCCTTGGCTTTTATTCAACAGTGATAATATAATATTATTTTTTTATTCAGTCAAGGGGAATAACGTAAATTAAATTTATACAAAAAAAAGGCTCTCAAACAAGAGACGCCTTTTCATATTAAGAACCAACAAACTACTTCATTTATCTTGCCAATAGAAATCGT
This sequence comes from Fibrobacter sp., assembly GCA_017965445.1. GTDB lineage: Bacteria > Fibrobacterota > Fibrobacteria > Fibrobacterales > Fibrobacteraceae > Fibrobacter. The sequence goes on from JAGCPZ010000072.1 coordinate 12,737, forward strand.
TATAGGACAGGATATCATTCTTCCGCAGATTGCGGGTTTATTTTTATAGCCTTACCAGTAGCCTTGCTTATTAACTCGTCAAACATCAAGCCACTATTAGCTTGGTATTCACTAATAGTTTGCTTATTGCCAATCCAGTTAAAGCTTTTGCCAAAGAACCATCTAGTACGTTGAGCGGTCTTAGTAATTTTAGTACCATAACCAAGAACTTCTTCTTCATTCACATACATTGCTTGAACAAGGTTATTTTTATCTTTCTTATAGCCCAAAAGTTCTGTAGATGGAGCTGCAGCCTGATACATGCCACTATAATATATTGGCATTCTGCCACGGCGTAATGCAATATTTCGACAATTTCCTTTAACTTGTTCTGGAATAAACGGAATCCAATTAATAGGCACTCGATTTTGGATTAACAACGAATAATCAGTTGTTTTTTCCTCATCAGAATTGTTTGGTTTTTCCGTCGTTTGCAAATTTGCATCATCAACCAAGCCAAGGACTTTATCCGAAAGCGTCCTACCATCCATGGTACCGCCACATCGATTATTAATCGTCGTTTCTACGCCCCACACCATGTTCGCCATTTCATCTCTCAAGAACTGTACTTCTTCAATAGGTTTACTTTCTTCACAACGCAACACTGTTGGCGGGAACAACAAACCATCGGCAGTCGAAAAATTTCTATTCTTATAAGCATATTCATAACATGATCCAAATAAGTTCCAACGATCGGTATAGATATCGCTGCTCTCATTTCCATCAAATTTTTGTGCATTTTGGTCAATATAAAAACGATCACCGAATGAATCTTTGACTACAATTCCAGAAACGTCCAAAATCGTACCCGTTTCTGTTTCAAGAGGCATAATCATCCAATCATTACTGAACATAGTCACATACTGCATAATTGCAGCCGCGGCAATACAATTGAAATCGTTATCACAATTACCCATATTGACGGAACGATCCTCAAATTCCCACAAACGCGATGCCGGAGCACCCGGTATTTTTGCCGGCGAAGGAATGTACGAAAGCATATTCGGCGAATCAACCTTTGTAAGCGTTCCGCCAATAGAAGCATCAAAGGAATACCAAGAAAGTTTACCTGTATCATAGTCTTCAGCCGTATAGGCTTTCGAGCCTTGTTTAATCGTTACTTCATACCCTAATTTTTCGTTACTCCAATAATCCGTACTACTATCACACGGCAAAAATTTATTTTTAAACCACGGAATATACTTTTTTAGACCTTCCCTAATATTAGTCCGAACTGTTTTTTTTAACTTATATGAAGTATTTAAAAAATCATCGATTTCTGATTCGCTTAATTTACTGAAAAATTCATAGACCTTATACCCATCAAAAGAACGTCTCGCATAGAAACGATAAAAATTTTTAAGATCCGAATTCATCTCTAATTTTAAAGAATTCAAATCATCTTTTTTTGCATTTTCTACTTCATTTTCAATCTTATAATCTTTATAAAGAAATGAAAAAGATTCCTTTGCAATACCCAATCCAAGAAATATTTTCTTCAAATACATCGCAGATTCTACACGAACGTACGGCGTAATATCAAAATTTTGCTTTTCAACTTCATATTCCATGGGTTCATCCGTGGAATATGAATCTAGAACTTTACCACCTTTAGGGCTTTGAATATTATCAATCTTACGTCTTTCGGTTTTTATCTTGACAAGAACAGGCGTTCCGCAATCAACAGCTTTAAAGCGTCCAAATTGCCATTGACGGCTCAGCATCCAAAGCGGGTCATAGATTTCAAAAGAAAGAGCCTTTTGATAATCACTACTTCTTGTTCTAGGTTCTAGTCTTGTATAAACATTTGACGTCAAATATTTTTCTTTTAAAGAAATCTTCTCATCTAATGAAGTTTTCATCTCCTTCATCTTTAAATTTTTTTCATTTAATGATAATTTTTCGTCTATCATTAATGTTGAAATTTCATTTTCTAATATTGAAATTTCACTTTCCAATGATGAAATATTTTTTTGTAACAATGAAATAGGTTTATCAAAAGCAGACAAAGTCCATGGAGATTTATTTATCATAATTAACCCTCTCAATATTAGCGACTTTCAAAAGATTTATTCATATTTATTTTAGGAGTCAACGGGAATATTTTAGATAACTCCGGATCTTCATAGATATAATCAGGCTCAAGAGCTCTGTTCATCATCATGAATCTCGTCGTTCTTATAACTTGTACAAACGTTTTCATATCCCAGAAACCATCCCCGACATTTCTCAAAATAGGAAGTTCAGGATGCCAAGCAATCAAAATTGACTGCGGAGCTTCATTATCCGGCCAGTCATTATGGAACGCAATACCAGCATCATGCTTCTTATACGGGATATATTCAATCCAAGAATCGAAAACAAATCCAGACAATCCGCCCGAAGATTCAGACTTGTATGCAGAACAATTGTACAGAACTAGAGAATCCGCATCTCGCAATTCAGATTCATAATTCACAGCAACACCAAGCCATTTTTTATATGCATAATCGACACAAGATGCATCCTGCCCATCAGGTATTGACGTCTGAAGAATTGCAACCTTATTCATTTCATGATCCAAAGCCAACTGGGTCATGCAAAGTTGTTGCATTTGTTTCATTCCCTCGCGAACTTCAGAAACTTCGTCTTGCCACTGATCAAAGTTCTCTACCGTAAGATTTGTGTATTGCTTATTACGGTCCCCATCAAATGAGTGATCCAATGAATTTTGGAATTTTCCCTTAACAGGCTCCGTTCTAAACTTATAGCAAACCTTGAAATTTTTCAATGTAATGGCCTGCAAGGCAGAAACATAGCTTTCTACAGATTTACAAGAATCTACTATATTCTGAGCGTCCTCCATTCTATTTTTCAACGAATCCAAGGCATTTTCAACAGAGTGGAATAACTCACGTTGAACATTACAAATTCTATCATATTCAAGAGGCTCTAAAGTTTGAGTTCTATTTTCAAGGAACGCCGAGGTATCGTACTTGTTCAAGCTATTTATCAAGCCCGATTCAAAACAATTGCAGAGTAATGTATAGGCTTGAGCCACAAGAAAATCGTCAATAGCCTTATTACCTTTCGTACATTCCAGCCACCCTTCAATATCATTTTTAAGATACTCAAGATTAGCAAAAGAAAGAGCCAAACGATGCTTAAGATTTTCAACATCAATTAAGTCTTCGTCAGCCAAGTCCTCACAATCAGAACGGCTCCAATCAGCGGTATTCATTGCGCGAGCACGGCCAACAAGCCCTCGAATAGCCTCAAGTCGAAGTTTATTGTCTTCGAGACTGATTTGTTTACCACTATATTCGTAACCAACTTCAAGAGCACTGTCAAAAATTGTGATACTTTCCGTATAACAATTTTCAGAAGTGCAGAATTTCGGCGTTGTACGGAATCTGGCTTCGAGATAGGCATGGAACGTCTTATCAAAAGCAGAGAGATACAAATACTCTATTCCGCTAACACCCAGATCCTTCAATGAACAAGGAATAATTTCACGAGTTTCACCCTCACCTCTTTGAATAAAGATGAGAATATTTTCCATGCTGTCAAATTGCTCTTCAATCCACGCATTCATAGCGGGTTCCGCATAACACATGACTTTATCCGGGCATTCAACAGTTTGAGGCAACAAGACTCCAGCCTTATGAGTTACAACCACATGCTCACTCGGAATATTCAAAATATTCATATCCGGTAAGTTACCCTCACCCTCTGCAAGAAATTTGCTTATCGCACGATACGAAGATTTATCTCCCATAATCAAGCGATGTACACCTTCCGAAAGCAAAAGATCATTCAGGGCGTCATAAGAATCCATCAGCTGTTCTATTATCTTGAAAAGGCAATCTCGTTTGCTTGGAGTCAGGCCATCAAGCTGATTCACCCAAGACAATTTTTCATTATAATGTTCATCCAACCACTTAGATACGGAACCGTTCCATCCCCAATCTTCAACAAAAGAATTCAGTAGCGATTCCCCGTTAACGACTTGCATAATGTAGTCATTCGCACGGTCGTCCTCGGCTTTAATTTGGGTAATCTGCGGAAATAACTGACGTAACGAATAAATCAAGTCATCCATATAAAGGCCATAAACATCAAACGCTTCATGCAAGTAACGTTCAAAATCGGCCCCAAGAATAATACTCAAAGACATCCCCGACTTAACTCCCTCTACAAGACGCAACGCTTGACGAACTCTTGTAGAAGACAAGTTAACGCAAATCTGCAAATTCGTCCCTTTATTCTTTTTCGCCTGAAGATACGAACTTCTAAGAACTGCAGCAGTCAAGGCATGCTGTATTGATGGAGCCGTAATAAAGTGTGCGGTTCCAGAAGACCTTAAAAGCTGCAAATTCTCTATTTTATCAAGTCCCATCTCCTTTTTAACAGCAGCATTATTACGAATGGTTATCTTAGAATTTTCCTTTAAATTGAATACCCAGCCATAAGCACCAACATGACCACCATCAAGATACCTTAACTTATAATGGAAACAGTAATCAATTATTCCCAAGAACCAAGCGTCAATACGATGCGTAAGCAAGTCTAAAAACTCCGTCACGAACAATTCAGCATTTTTATCGTTCGTTTCACCCAAGCCTGCTAAAGCATTCTTAACAGTGTCTACCATATCTTTAAATGTAGAACTTGAATTTTTAGTATACATGTCACAAATAGGAGCAGACTTGAAATAATCTTTATTCAAAAATTTAAATATAGTTTCAGTATCTTTATATTCATTATTGTCCTTAGAATTATTAGCCTGCAAATACGACGGATTGAGCACACCGTCAAGAAGAACTCTTTCTGTAAAGTTGATTGAATACGGAGTCTGTCCAGCCATCTCTAGATACTTTTTCTGGATATTATCGCCAGTAAGCACTTCAGACCACTTGACATTTTCATTTCGAACTTTATGCCAAATATTCGCAAGCTTAATAAGAGTCTTTATAAGATCTAACAAGTTCTTATACATCACGTCATTCTCAGGAACATCCTTTTTAAGAGTTCCAATCGCATTCTTAAGAATTTTGCGCATTTGAATAAAATCGGTAGTAGGCAAAACTCCATAAGGCATATTGTCTATACGAAACGCTGCTACATTTCCACGAGCACGGACATGATTAACAAAAAAATCTTTCAAGAACGTTTTCCGATCCGGATTACTAAAATTCGTTCCCCAAGAATAACGCTCCTCTAAATTGTCCCATAATGCCGTAAAGGCTACTTTTGCTTGATAATCCTGCCTTGAATCATTCCCAACTACATGTGCCCAATCCTTCAAAAAATCATTATTGAAGCAGTCGCTACAAGCCCCCCCCTTCAACACATACGAAAGTTTCCGAGCATCATAGTCAGATTCGTTGAAAAAATAACTACGGATTTTCTGGAAATCCTCTTTTAACGGTTTCAAATCCTTCTTTAAAGATTCTTTTTCTGTATCGTCACTAACAAGCGACAGAACGTACTCTTCCATTTTATAGTATTCATCCATATAGAAATCTTTAGTCGGATGAATTTTTTTATAGAATTCATCTATACTGTAATTTTTATCTGGATTGAATTCTAAAAAGACCTTTATATTTTCAAAATATTTTTCAAATTCTATTTTATCACCTAAAAGGGAAGCATGTTTAGTTTCAAATGAACTTATATTCTTTCCAATTGAATTTATGGCTTTATCATTCCATTCTTTGGATGCATAATTATTGGAGAATCTTCTGTAAGACCCTCCTACTTCAATATCATACCGAGCATCCTTCAAAAAATCATCTTCATCAACATATTCTTGATCTACAACATTGGTCGGCACACCAGCATTCAAGACGCGCATATTCGAATTGACAAAGTTATGTCCGTAGAATAGGTTTCTCAAAATTGACGCATCTGTTTTCGATTTTGAAGAATTTTTAGGATTTTCATCTTGTTGAACACCAATAACATAAAGGTATCTGAACTCGTTTACATTTTCATCAATATTGACAGTAATCGCCATCCCTAGTTTTTCAGCGGTATCATAATCTGTTAGCCACTTCATTTTAGGACTCAACGTGAGTTCTTCATTGTCATCTAGACCAACGCCTTCAGCTATTTTATTAGTATCTAGACTAAATCCCATTTGTATATCAGAAGCTTTTGTCTCCTTTGAACAGGCATAAATAATATCCTTATTTTTATTAGCTATTTCAGCAACCAAAACAAATTTTTGGGGCAAGGCTCGGCAAACAGGAACTATCGGCTTACTGGCATCGCGAATATTTTCAAAAACAGGAAATTCAATTTTTTTCTCATCTAAATACTTTTTCACCATATCTGAAAGCGTTATGCGACGACTTTCTAAGTTATCCATATAGTGATTGTTTTTTTCAATAAGCGAAGTTAAAATAGAATAGTCAATATCCCATAATTCCAGAGAACGAGCCTCTTTCATTTGCGGACGTTTACTATATATGGAATTGAGTGTTTGCAAATGGTTATGCAAATACGTAAAAGCATCATGAACAGAATCATACAGATAATCCACTATATATTGACAAGATTGTAATTCAGAATCTATATCAAAAATGAACGAATTGATTTTGCCAAGACCGGTACGAATACTTCTTTCAAAAGCCGTTTCTTCTTCATAGCCCGCAACAATATCGTCTTCGTCATAGTTTATCTTTTCAAGAATATCATATATTCCTTTGCATTTATTTTCAACATCTTCTATACAAGATGACACATCGCCATCACCGCGATACACATAAGGACGGCGGTAAAAATAATCCCCATCCTTACAAATCCTCTCATATTCGATAGGTCTCAAAGAATCGCAAATCCACGCAGTCTTATACAGCGGGTACTTAGAACACAGAGTATCCCACGCTTCTTTTTCACGTTTCTCACAACCACTCGCAATAAACCACTGCGTCCAAAAAAATTTACCATCATCAATTTCTTGTTGTGAAAGATTTGCATTGGTTTTGTAATCAAGCATTATTTCGTCAGGGATTATCCTAACACGAAGCTGTTTTTGTCTTTTTCCATTGAAGGTTTTATAACAAAAACTCGTTTCTAGGCGTAGCGGAAAAAGCACCAACGGATGAGTAACCTGAATTTTGTTGCAAAGATCATTAAACTTATTTACATCTTTCGTCGGTTTATATTCTGAAGGAATTATTTCTATAGGAGGTTTGTCAGAAGGAGGAGGTGGTGGTGGTGGATTGTCGATATTGCGTATAATTTCCGTTATGATGCCCGTCGCAAACTTTTTACCACTGAAACGGAGCTCTACGCTACACCCAACACTCATGGTAGCCAACGTTTTCAGTTTCACACGAATTACAGAACTAGTACCTGGATATAATTTTTCGAGACCCTCTATAGACTCGATCTTATCTGAAATATCAACAAAATTAATCTTACCGGAAGTACCAGTTGTGCCAATTAAAAATTGAACTTTTTGTTCGAAGGTCAGGAATGGAGAGTCACGAAAGCCATCTTCTTTCGTGAGAAAATAGACCTCTGCTTTAAAATCTTTACTCGTAACAGCAAGTCCAGGGAAAGCAGAAGAGACGTTACCTGTCAAACGCCCCAAAGTACTATTGTCATCTTGTAATTTATTCTTGTCAAAATTTTCTTTTGCCATTTTTTCCTCTTCTTCCGCAGAAGGCTTTAATTTTTAATTAATTTATCCTTGATATAAATATTACAATCACTCTTCATCAGGCGCTTCAACATAAGTAATAACATGTTTAGCACTGATGTATGGCTGAACAATAGCCTGAGTTTCACCACCAATTTTCGGATTTTCCTCACTATAGTCATATGCATACTGAATAGAATTCTTGCACTCTGTATTTGAGATGCCATAATATTGGAAATTCAAGTTTTCCATCATCTGTTTAAAAACAAGCATATAACCGCAATTGGAGTTGCTTAACGGATTATCACTAGGTTTACCAATAGCTTCAGGAATCGAAATGTCGAAGCCAACAACATAAATATCATCTCTAAAGAAAGCTTGTGCAGACGGACGAATGATAACATCTTTTTCCGTACCATCCATAAGCTGGAATTCACAAACACCCGCTTTATTTTTTCCAATTTTAGCCTTATTGAGATATATTTGCGTATCTGGGTAGTTTTTCATCAATTTACCCTTTATCGCAAACATCAAAAGCTGCGAATTTTTATATGGGTTGTAATTTTTTCCCAATTTTTTTTGCCATGTATGCAAGGATGATACATCAAAGAATTTATCATCCAGAATATCTTGCACACTCGAATCTTTGTCCCAAAATTTTTTAAAATAGGAGCCACGTTGGTCTGTCGGATATTCGCGCCACATAAGTTCACGTCCCATTTCGGTATTCATACCACAAAGGAGAGCATCAACAAAAGCCGAATTGCTATAGAACATCAAAACGCTATTATCCTTTAAGTCATCAACACAAGGAAGTATAAATTTGTCCGAAACTTGTTTAAGATAGAAATATGTCGGTTCTGGGAACTGCGGATACGCCATAATCGGGTACTTTGAATTCAAGCAATCGTTTACAAACTTCTGTTTGAGAGTTTCATCATTCGTAAACACATCAAAGTACCTATTGATGACCTCTTTTTTCTCACTAAGCGATTTTTGACATTCTAATTCCGCATATTCTAGCCACTTGGTCAAATCGGCATTGCTGACAGAAATAGATTCATTATTTTCATCTTCCGCAGGATATTTTTCGATTAATTTTTGGATAAGCGCATTATATTTTTCACAAGCCTTCACAAAATCATCGTCTTTATGTTTATCATAAACACGATTGGCCCACCCCAAAACCCCTGGGATTTTATCAATGAATTTAGCAAATGCAGAATCTGACAGAGCATTTTGATGGATATTGATTATATCGGGAATGTTTAAAAAAGATTCGTTAAATGTTTCTTTTAAATCATCTCCGATTTTACCTTGCACGTAATCATATGAAAGAAATTCATCTTTAAAACGATATCCAAGGGTAACATAATTCTTCAGTTTACCCCATTTATTTACGAGTTCATCTCTATTTACAAAATAAATAGATTCATCGCCCGATTCAATTTGAGTGATAAAGTGCTCCGAAGAGCCAAAGATGTCATTATAGATATCACGGCACAATCCAATAACGTTTCCATAACTTATACTAGTCGCGGAATTAGCACACACACTACCATAGCTGCAAGTTTGTTCAAAAAACTGTTTATATTCGCTACCATTCAAATACTTCCAACCACTAAAATATCTATAGATATAGATATTTTTCTTCCATTTATCAAAGAAATCAGGATACTCTTTCCATAATTCCAAGATTTCTGTATACGGATTCAATTCATCCTGAGAAATTCCCCACCAAGAGAAATTAATCGAAGATGTTTGCCAAAAGGAGAAGAATAAGGTATTATCTACCGACTGCCAAAGTTTACAAAGCTTGGGTAACTTTTCCCAAACCTTAAAAAGATCTGGATTCTGTTTCCATTTTTCAAAGAGCTTTGGATACTTCATCCATACTTCTAACGCCAATAAAACGTGATCAAACAATTCACTAACTGAAGATATGCTAAACGAAAATCCACACCGACCATGCACTAATTCCGCAAAAAAATCAAAACGCGACTTAACAATCATTCTCCACGGATCATAACAACGATTATCAGTAAGAGATGTGTTTATTTCCCAATAGGCCGCAAAATCATTATATCTTTTTTTAAACCTATAATACCCTTTTATTTCCATCTGTACCGCTTTACCCATAGCCGAAATAATCGCAAGGATAATACCAACTATTCCACCCGGCAAATTTTTAATATCAATATCATCGCTAGCAACAAGGGCATTCAAAACAGACATGCCAAAATCAAATTCTGGATTTTCTATAAACTGAGAATGATTTTTTTCAATGAATAAATAATCAATAATATTCCATGCAGGAGATGAATTTCCATCGCTTAAAACAGGGAATCTTTGAACAAGGATTTTTGACAGTAAAACCTTATAAATATTACAAATATCAAATTCTTTTGAAGGATAATATTCAAAATCACCCGCTCCCGCAATTTTAAAAACATTTCCATCCGCAATATTTTTCATCAACGAAGAAATGTCGAGTTCACCAACTTTTGAAGCCACTTTTTGTGTTTTATTTTGGAATGTCGTTGTCGCAAACGACGTGGGGATATTTCTGCGCTCCAAAATACTCTTGATACTCGTAGAACCATACTCTGATGATGTTTGAGTCGTAAACATAGACTGCAAATTCATCATTAAATTTTTTATAAACTCATTTCGAGAATCCTTATCACCCTGACCATCTGCGATATTACTTTTAAAGAGATTCCTATAGTATCTATTTTTTAACGACGTGCCGACATTATTACTAAGGAGCTGTTTATAAATTCGATAGTTCAACTCCTTGACAAGTTCAACCTGTTTCCATGCACGATTAACAAACTGTTCCTGATGCTCTTGAACAATTTTTTTACCGAGCCCAGCAACAGATCGATAATGCAAGTCAAGGTTCACCTGATCAAGCCATGGCAATTTTTCATCATTAAATCCTGTAGCCATGGCATGTTTACCACCATAAATTGGCGGAACAACCCACGGGTCACCATTGCCATTTGAATCATATTTTTCTTTATATGAACTTCCGATAATGAGTTTTTTATTTTCTTGGAATACAGGGCTTAAATCAAGTTTTTCTTTTAATTTTTCAAACAGTTCTTTTTCATCACCATTCGCACTTGGAAACGCCGATTCTTGTTTGCTTTTCAGCGTCAAAGTCGCTGCAGGCATCACAATAGACTTGCGTTTCGGTTTTTTTTCCAAAAAACTATAAGACAATCCATCGCCAAGATTTGAGACATCAACATCAATCCCCGATTTTTTCGTCGAAAAAGGGACCAATGCCTTTACGAGGTCTTTAAAGGTTTCTCCACCCGCTTTAAAGTTCCATTTGAAAAAAACGGGGAACGTAAAAGGTGATTCTTTACTCTTTTGCCTATCATACGACTCCCATGCGGAAGCCTGCACAAGAGTTTCTTTAAATTTTTCATTTTCATCATCGAAACCAAGAGCCCGCAGTCGAGTAAGTTCAAATACCGGTATTACAAATGCCGTATATTCTATATTTTCAGTAAAATCTTCTTCATTTACACAGACAATTCTGCAAAAGCCGGTATCAGAACCATATTCCGCATCCGCTTGTGCATGAGCCGACTTCCAAATATTCTTCGGATCAGGAAAAATCTTATCATAATCCGCTTGTTCATTGATTTTAAACGTGACTAAATCCACGCCATTATTATTCTTCGCAATCGTATATTTAGAATTCTCGCAAGCAATAACGGCCAACCAAGGGCGAAGTTTACCTTTTTCTTTGACATTATCATCTGTAGCCCTAGCAGGGGTATATCGCCATGCAAAATCCGGTTCGTTAAATTCAATATACGGCCTGTACTTTTTGGAAAAGCCCTTATTTCCTGAAGGAGGGAAAAAGCTCATCACCGCATTTGAATTAATACTGAGAACATCTCCAGGTCCTAGGACAGGAAAATTCTTAACTTCAATAGATGTGTAATCGCTTTTCTCATCTACAGGCTGAACAGCAGTCGATTTCAACCGCATAGTCAGTTTAACTGAAGGACGGAACTTTTCTACGCCCCCATCGCCTAACTGATCAACTTCTGTAATTTTACAGCCAATGCCTTTCTTGACCCATGAAAAGAGATGCATTTTTTCGTTAATATTGTTACTCATACGCCCTTAATCTTCTGTTGATAAAATTTTCTTTGTATCGGAATACAGCAGGTCATCACACTGCCGAACATATCGATTGAACCCGTTAGAATTTCTTCTATACGAACATCTTGTTGTCTTTGTGTACTGAGGACTTAACACCTCTGTAATCGTCTCCTCCGATGAAGAACAACAACTCAAACTCTTATTTCGACAGAAATAACACTGATTGCGAACTTCTGTAGCCGAATCTTCAATACAAACAATTCTTTTACGGCCCCATTTTCTACGACCATAAACAGAAACACGTTCACCACCCCAAGGTTTTAAACGTACATAAGCAGGCTGTAGAGTAGCACCAACAACCGGCATAATCTCCGAAATTTTGTCATCATCCGATTCGGATTCAAACTTTTCTATATCCAGACTATAATTATAGGCAGTTTCCCAGAGACTTCGCATACTTTCATAAGCCTGCTCCGTTTCACCACTGTAGCTAACTTCAGCGTCTTTGTCAAAGCCATTTTCTACACCAGATACAGCAGTTAGCTTAAAACCGCCATTCATCAATTCATAAGACTTAGCTTTTAGTTTCTCTTTTTCACTAAGCCGTTTAATAAGCGTCGGAGCAAAAGACGATTGTTCATCTTTAAAACCTTTATCGCCTCCATTATTTACGTTTTGGGACTTGTTGCCTATATAAACATCATCAATCGAAATCATTTTGAAATCGTTGACATCGTCTTCACCATAACAACCCATTTCAACATTTAACGGAATTGCCGATTGATTGAATGAAATGGTATCTGCAGGCTGCAATACAAAATCACTGACCTTGACTAGGGACACCATATTGTCCGTCAAGTCCGAAGAAATCAACTTCCAGTTGTTCTTCTCGGAAATTTGCTTTATGAAAAGCGGGAGGACATCAATACGATTTCTATTTCCAGCAACCGACTTCTTGCCCCAAGAATAGTCAAAGCCGACCTTGATTTTGATAAACAGAATCCAGAAGCTAGCACTGCCTTTGGCACGCCACTGAGCAGGACCACTAAGAGCAAAGGCCAAGTCAATCGAGCAAATTTTCTTGCTGCCAATCTTAACAGCAAGACCGGCCTTCATATCGACCATAAACTTGAACGGATTAAACTGGAACAAAGCATTAAATGCGGCATAACCCGTTAAGCCAAACTTATCCCAGCCAATTCGCATATCGAGACTCGTACCGAACTGGACTGTGTTAGAGGTGATGGCAAAGTAGGCGTCTAACGAGAACTTGATAATCTTGTAATCAAGCTTCATGCCGACACGTCTTAAATCAGGTAAATTAAAACCTGCTTCGGGTTTGTACTCTGGATGGAAACCTCCAATAGACAAAATAAATCCCTTAGTATCGCCACCCCAGAAAATACGCAACGATATACTACCATGCAGTTCAATACCAACAATCTTCGAATCAAATAAATCAGCGTCAAAGAATATTCCCTTGTCAAAGTCGATACCACCTAAGAAACAGGCATTGATAACAAGAAGACTTTCCGTTTTTTCTGAAACACTCACTTTGACAACACCAGCAATCACTATAGCTACTGGACTTGGAGCTTGGATAAATAGCCCGAAATCGGCTTTAAGAATGGTTCCCCAAGCTATTTTGCCCAAGAGACCAAAGTAAACCTGTCCTTTCTTGATGGGATAATATTTATCGATATTAGCAAGAACAGTATCGACATTCTTGGTAACATCTTTAAAGAACAAAGCAGACTCTAAAGTACCATCGTAAACGGCCGAGCGAAGATTGTCTGTGCTGAGCATGCGGTTAACGCCGAACGAGCCACCAACACCTTCAAGAGAGAAACCCATGCCAAGCTGGATTCCCGGATCAAAATAGACACAAAGAGCGCCCATGCACGAGAACGGATCCGTTCCCTTGCCCGTCGTAAAGACAAGCACAGCTTCGGCACCAAATTTTTCCATGACGGTAAGTTCAAGACCACCAAAGAAGCGACCCTTTTCCTTATCCCATTGTACAACGCCGCCACCCTTCACTCCTTCGACATCAATAGAAATTCCAAGCCCGTTAGGATAGGTGAATTTTGGTGAGAAATCAAAGCCCTTATGCCCATTGAACGGGAGTTCGCATTCGATTCCCAGCCCCATATTCGTAAAGGTTATGGCAACACCACTCAAATCGGCAGTAAACGAAGTCAAGACGCTTGTTTCAAGCTTATTGCCATCAAGACCTAAGTCAAGAGAGAGGTTCTTAAACTTGACAACATCCAAATCGATATCGGCGTTGAAAGGAATATTAATATGCGTATTGAGGTTGTTGAGCTTAAAACCATCCTTATAGCTATACTGTAATTCAAGTTCTTTCAGACTGACTACAATATCATCTTTTAGAATGGTCTTAAAGAAGTTGTTTTGCTCTTTCAGTTTAAGCGCTAAATTTAGCCCTCTTAGGCCGCCAATGTAACCGACATCAAAGCCGTCCTTGTAACCAATAAAGACCTTTTGCGGATAATCATCAACCTTAAGGGATACGACATCGGTATCAAAGAAGGTTAACGGATCGACTAATTTTTCATCAATATTTCCATCGGCACCAACTTGCCCTCTTTTAAACAAAAGCTCAAGATAACCGCTCAAAGCATTCGCGTCATCTAGCCAATGGAATTCCGTATTAGATATTTCAGAATCAAACTTGAAATAACCTCCAAGTTTCGAAGATGTCAGTTTTCCTTTGATTGGATCTTCTGATTTAGATTCGTTGTCTGCCTTGCAATTCATCTCGGCATGAGCGCCGACTTTCATGCAATGGCTTTTGCCAATATTGAAGAGGGTATCAAAATTTCCCTTGAATGTCGGCAAAATATAGAGGACTTCCGTTTTTTTCTCAGATTCGCCTTCACCATCTTTGCCCTTTGAATCATCATTCTTGTCACCGGAGCTACTTTCCTGATTTGCAGCGTTGGAACCTTCATCCGTTGAATCTTTTGATTTTTCTTTATCACTAGGTTCTTCACCGATAAAGATAAGGAGCTGAAGACAAATGCTCGCCTCTCCAACGGCGTTATCGCTCTTATCCTCAGTCTTTTTGTCCAAAAGTGTCACAGCAAGGAACTTGTTCTTGGCATCATAATCATAATCTGGCAAATACTTTGAAACTTCCGAAAGATCCGGCAAATCGATAAAGTCAGAAAGAGCTTTCTTTATATTTTCAGGGAGCGCCTTATAAACATTTACGGCAAGCTTTATCGCATTTTTCCAAGTACTCCAAGAATCAGCATCATGCTCATCCTTCAAATCTATGATTCCGGTCACAATATCAGTTAGTGCTGATATATCGACATCCTTAAAGATATTCGTAAGTGTTTTTTGACAGCCGTCCTCACCATTCCACTTAAACAAAGGACTAGAATCAGGAACTTCGCCAGAAGAAGCTCCAGAAGCGGCCGGTGTTAAACTTTGAGCACCAACAAATTCACTAGAAGCATCTGCAATACCCTTTATTTGCTTCTGGACTTCTGTTACAGCATCTTTAAGGACATCCTTCGCCCAGTCATAAACGACATCCCGAATTTCATTGATATACGGTTTGATAACCAAATCGAAGAACTTGGGCTGAATTTTTTCCAACCAACAGTAGAATATATCCTGAACAAGGGTATTTAACTTACTGAGATCAATGGAATCAATTTTTTCGCATATAGCCTTAATATGTTTTTCTACGGAGTCCTTAACTGAGCTCGTAAACGCGTCAAAGAATTGATCAATGTCTTTCAACTCAGAGAAGCACGATATGTTCTTGACGAAAATTTTGTAAAAAGCATGCAAGTCAATATCGGAGAATGGATTATCAATTGATTTGCCCTGTAACAAATCATCAAGAGAGCCTGTTACAAAATTTTTTAGTTTATCATAATTATCCGGAATGTTTTCCGTTTGGTTATTAAACTCTTCCTTTAAACCTTCGACAAGCCCACCAAAACCCTTATTCCATACGTCGAATACCTTATTTTTTAATTTTGTAACTAGATTTTCGTTGAAACTTTTAATTATATCAGCTTTGCAATCGACAACTTCTTTTGGTACAGCTTCAAATACTGATTTAACCTTGGATTTTTCACAAAATTCAGAGACATTCTCACAAATCGCATCTTCTAAAGTATCGACAACAACAAGTTCGAATTTTTTATTAATTACGTTATTTTCATCATCAAGAATATCAAGTTTTTTTAACTTTTCCTTAATATTACTAATTTGCTCGTTTATATCACTACTGAATATATCTTTACCGAATTGATTCACCAAATCAGCAATCAAGCCCTTTGCTTCATCATTCAGCGTTTTCTTCACTTCTATTAGAATTGATTCGCACACCTTAAGGAGATCCAAGAAATATTCCTTAATAGCCTTGAGCTGATTTACCAATTCGCTATAAGCATCATTTGCATCTTTCTCAAGTTCAGAAATTTTATTCTTGACTATAACAATCAATTCCCAAATAAACTGCTTGGCAGATTCAATCTGCGGGAAGTCCTTATTGAATGCACGGACAAGATTCATCACCTTGATGATAATCTTTTCGGCGTCCTCGTGATTTTCTAGCTTAAACTCAGACTTAAGATAATCTTTAGGTTTCGTAAAGATTTGCTCAAAAACGTCCCAATCAAATACGGGAATTTCAAGTGACGGCAATTTCAATGAATCAGTGACGCCATTTTTAGGAATATTCGAAGTCACGCATTCAATTAAATCAACTTTTTTCTTACCTATAACACCTAAGAATTCAAGTACCGCATAGATTCGGTCCAATACCTTCGCTGTAGTATTGTATGCCGGAGCAATTTCTTCAAGAATGCCCTCGATTCTTTGGCGAAGGATTTTTTTGCACGACTCCAACTGATTTTCGGTCAGAGCAATCAAATTATTTACACCGTTCTCTAAGGCACCCGCAATGTCCTTGCTCTGCATACTGACAAAGCTATTTGCTGCATCAGCAAAAGCACCCGCAGCTTTTTGAACATCTTTCTGTTTTAAGGCATTCTCGACATTACTTAGTAGGCTCTTATAATTTTTTAAATAGCCTTTAAGTTCATCAAATTTGCTAACATCAATGCCCAGATCATTAAGAGTATTCTTAAGAGTATTAGATATTTCCTCGCTGGGATTTACAAGCAGATTTTCCAAGTCATCAGCAAATACATCACGTACATTTTTCAGGAACGTGATGAGGACATAATCGATAATACGTTTTGCAAATTTTTCTGTAAAGTAATTATCCTTAATGAACTCGCCGAAGTCCTCTATCTCATTGGCGATCTGGTTCCACTCAATATCGGATAATTTTTTAAATAAATCTATCAAGTCCTTGACAGCATCTATAATTTCCTTGAGGCCACCAAATTCGCCTTTTCCTGAGTTCGCCCCTTTTACAAGTTCTTGAACAGCACTTTCAATCGATTGTTTTTTATCAGAAGAATTATTTTTTCGAACAGCTTTAACAATACCAACAACATCTTCAGACAAATCAATAGATTTGCCAATTATTGTCACAAAAAGTTCGTAAGCCTTATTGCTTTCCCCAGCACCAGAAAGGTCATATCCAATCTTTTTGACAATGGCATTGAGAAATTTTTCAATATCTTTTAACTTCTTGTCTTTAAAGGACTTTTCAACATCATCCCATGTCTGGCCATCATCTAGCAATTCGTCCGAAAGATCCTTGAGGATTGCGCTCTGAACATTGGAAAAAACAAGACCAAGCTTTTCAAAAAAGCGTTCTGCCGTGGATACTCCACTCTCATTTGCTGTAAGTTCGTTTGTGCTGCCCATATAAATATTCTTTCTGTAAGTTGTTTTTAAGTAATATAAAAAACAAATTTTCGGACGGACTAGCAGTGCCAGTTTAACTTATTCCATAAATAAGCTTTTGTTAAGATTAGTTCGTTTCCAACAATCAACTTAAACTAATTGCAAAGAAGATAAATTATTTAAAATAAGCTCTATTTACATAGAGCGATAATTGTTTTTTAATTTTTACCAACTGTTTGAAAAATTTTACTTACTTTCTTCGTTTTTACAAAAAATAATGTATAAACGGTTCCTTCGAAGCAAATGAGGGCAAGCCATAAAAAAAATACGCCCCCGGCACTGTGGCTGGGATGACAATGTCAAAGCCGGGGTGACAACGTAAAGTGAACAGTCACTGGTTCCTTCCGCCTTCGGCGTCAGGATGACGCCGTAAGCATTTTACTTCATAGGCGTTGCAATTCCCTTGAGGCATTCCGTAAACTCGTTCCTGTTGCCTTCCCAGTACTTGGTAACGATTTGGCCGGATAAGGAATAAACATTTTTGTCTTCATTTAAATGTTCCAGGTTCTCGGTTTTGCAAAGTTCCTGAGTTACATTCTTTTCTTTCTGGTGCCATTTACAGACGGTGTCATCTTTCTTTACAGAAATAACGACTTCATTCCCTTCATAATACCTTTGAACGAAACTCTCCAATGTAACGGTATATGTTGTTCCATTCAGTACAAATGTCACACTGCTATCCTTTGACGCTTTCATGGTGACGTTTATTCCGAGGGAATCGACAGTAAAGAGGTCATGTAATTCCGTATAGTTATTTGTGACATCATCCATGTACAACGGGGAAAAGCGGTCTCCGTTCAACGCTTGGTACATTTTGTTTATAAAATCCGAGCGCGGAAAGATGGGATTTGAGCCACCAAATGTTGCTCTTCCTAAAGAATCATCATCGATTTCTTTCAAACCCAAAGTCATGACAAACTCGCCATGTGAAATGTCCAAGGTAGCATCAAAACGATCATCAAAGGAATACAAAACGTTGTCTTGAGAAATCCAAATACTATCAAGAGTCCACATTCCATCTATTTTTGGGGCGGGACCACCAGCAAATACATAGGCGAAGGTCGAATCCTCACGAAGAATAAGTTTTTCGCCATCGAATTCCATGGTCGGTGTAAACAAACTTGAATTTTCTACTTTTTCCCAGGCGACCGTACGTTCTTTCTTGGTGCCCCCAACACGACACTCTGCACGATCTTCTAGGGTTACCAAATAACTCTTCTTGGACTTGTCTTCACTTACAGTCCCTTTAACAACGTTTATGACGTTATCAGGTTTTATGCGACTACCGCTGCTTTCGATGGTGCTGGTTTTACTATCCGAACTGCCTTTGTCGTGCGAAGAACTGCTCTGAGCCTCAATCGCCTGGCTAGACGGATTATCGGGAATAGGCGCCGTAGAATTATCATCGTCGCAGGCGGCGAAAAGCATTGCCGAAGCCGAAACGAGAGCGAACAAGTATTTTTTCATCATAACCAATCTTTTTTCAGTTAGTTTATTTTAATATACAAATTTTCCCTTAGGCAAAACAACAAAAAAAGCCCTCAGATTGAACCAAGGACTTTTAAACTTTTGATTTTTTCGCGTAATTTCGACGCGATGAATTAGTCGAGCGTGTGGACCAGGAGACCGTCGCGGAGTTTCGGTTCGAACCAAGTGCTCTTCGGCGGCATGATGGCGCCGGCATCGGCGATGTCCATCAGTTGGTCAAGCGTGGTCGGGTACATGGCAAAGGCGCATGCGCATTCACCGCTATCGACGCGCTTCACGAGTTCGCCGAGGCCGCGGATGCCACCGACAAAGTCGATGCGCTTGGAAGTACGCGGGTCGTCGATGTCGAACATCGGCTTGAGCACGAGCTTCTGGAGGAGGGCCACATCGAGGCTATCGACCGGACCGAGGTTCTTGAGGAACTTGTCCTTGAACGTACAAGCGTACCACTTGCCGCCCATATAGAAGTTCACCTGGTTCTGCGTTGCGGGGCTCTGCATGCTCGGCAATTCTTCAATGTCGAATACAAGCTTCAACTCTTCCATGAGCTGTTCCGGCGTACGGCCGTTCAAATCCTTGAGCACGCGGTTGTAGTCGAGAATCTTGAGTTGGGTGCTCGGGAAAAGGATGGCGAGGTAACGGTTGTATTCTTCTTCGCCGGTGTTCTTCGGGTTCTGCTCGGCGCGGTAGCTTGCGGCACGGGCTCCTGCAGCGCTGCGGTGGTGGCCGTCGGCAATGTAGCTCACCGGCACAGATTCGAAGGACTTGCGGATGGCTTCGATTTCGGCATCGTCGTCGATAATCCAAACGGTATGGCCAAAGCCGTCGCCCTTGCTCACGAAGTCATAGACGGGCTTACGCTTGGTGACGGCACCGAATACGTCGAACTGGCCCTGGTCGCGGTAAGTGAGGAACACCGGACCGGTGTTGGCGTTGGTGGCGAGCACATGGCGAAGTCTGTCTTCTTCCTTGTCGGCGCGGGTAAGTTCGTGCTTCTTGATGATGCCGTTGAAGTAATCGGCAGCCGGCACGCAGCAAACGAGACCATACTGTCCGCGACCGTTCATGGTCTGGCGATAGACGTAAAGGCAGGGCTTCTTGTCGAAAGCAATCACGCCGTCTTCAATCATCTTGTCGAGGTTTTCACGAGCGTGTGCATAGACTTTCGGGTCGTAGGCATCGACGGAATCCGGAAGTTCGATTTCCGCACGGGTCACGCGCAAATAGGAGTGCGGGAGCCCCTCGGCCATGGCCTTGGCTTCGGCGCGGTTCATCACGTCATACGGAAGCGCAGAAATAGTCTCGGCTTCGGCGGGGTTCACCGGACGCAAAGCCTTGAACGGATAAATGTGCATCATAGGTTTTTTTCCTTTGTGAGATTCTTTAATTAAAACTTCGTCTTCGGCAATCAAGTTATGGATATAACCCGTCTTTGCCTCAATCCATTTTTTCTTTCGATAACTTACCACAAAATAAGCTAGAAAAAAGAAGATGGTTCCGCCGATGGCGGCGATAATTGTAATGCCAATCATGAATGCAAGCAGGTGGTCTGCGGCATCATTCCACAAATGACTGATAACAGATGTGAAGTTTTTGAACGAAAGTCCCTCGAATTCATCGAGAAAATTGAAACTAATCGCTTCCGGGTGTACAATCTTGCAACCGAGCATATAGCCAGTCGGATAGAAAAAGCCGAACTGGGTCAGCGGGTTTGCCACAAAGGACGAAACAATTCCAGGAACTTTCGGGAGTCTAAAGAGCGCACAGAACGCAACGGTCAAAATAATCGCGACACCGATTGTGGGCCAAATACCGATAAAGACACCTGCCGCCACAGACCAAGCCACCTGAATTGCATCTTGCCTGCGCGGGAACATCCGATTGTAATAAATACGGCTCAATCGCTTGTATTTGGGTTCCGTTGTCCTCTTTCTTTTTACCATATCACCTCATAATTTTATCGTGCCAAAGATAGTAAAATTCGCTATACAAAATCAAGTTAATTAACGGATATCAAAGCTGTATATGAGCATGCGCACAGATGTTGAGTCAAGGGTGCTAATTTACGGACTGCTAGATTGTTTTTACATGAACGTCTCCGATAACTATTAAACTACCAACTAGTAACTTTTTTTAACTTTGGCACATGCAACATTTAATTTCGAAAGAAGGCTTTGAAAAATTCAAGGCAGAATGGGAACATCTCAAATACGTTGAACGTCCGGCAATGATCAACCAGGTGCAAGCCGCCGCGGCCGAAGGTGACCGCAGCGAGAATGCCGCCTACACGTACGGACGCATGCGCGTGCGCGAAATCGACCGCCGTCTGCGCGAGCTGGACCGCATTCTGGATGGCGCAAAGATTGTCGAAAACGCAGCCACTAAGGACGGCTCCATCCGCTTTGGTGCGACGGTCAAGTTGCTCGACAAAAAGACCAAGCGCGAAAAGGTCTATAGCATCGTCGGCGACAAGGAAATCGACCCGTTGCAGGGACGCATCAGCATGAAGTCCCCCATCGGCGAAGCTCTGCAAGGCAAGAAAGCCGGCGACACCATCGAAGTCCAAGCCCCCCGCGGAAAAATTGTTTACGAGATATTAGAAGTAAAGTACTAAAACATAATACGTCATTCTGAAGCCGAAGGCTGAAGAATCCAGTAACATCTTGACGAAAAACAATGACTGGATCCTTCCCCTTACAGGGTCAGGATGACGATTCCTCCTAATTCCTGATCCCTGACACCTATAAATGTTCATCGATACTCATTGTCACATAGATTCTTACGAGCGCCATGCGGGCGAATCTTTCGACGCACTTTTAGCGCGGTTCCGCACATCGAGTTTCACGACCGAACGCAGTACCGCCAAAGAAAAAGCTGCCGCAGCAAAAATCGCATGCCCCGAGGCATTTATCCACGTAGCCTGCGACCCGGCTGATTTCGAAACCGCACGCGCTCTCAGCGAAAAATACGACAACATCTATACCGCCTACGGCATCCACCCCGAATACGTCGAAACGGAAACAGCCGAAGACGAAGCACGACTCCTCGAATACCTCGCCCATACCAAATGCGTCGCTTGCGGAGAATTCGGACTAGATTACCATTACGGCGCAGAGACAAAGGCCGCACAAGTCAAGCTTTTCGAGCGTCATTTGCAGCTCGGCATCAAAAGCGGCAAGCCTCTCGTGCTGCACCTACGCGAAGCCGATGACGACGCTCTCGCCGTGCTCCGTGCGGCCAACTTGCACGATACCAAAATCCATATACATTGCTTTACCGGCACACCGGAATTCGTCGAACAGCTTCTCGCGCTAGACGCCAAAATTTTCGTCGGGTTCACGGGAATCGTCACATTCAACAACGCCCAAAGCGTGCGCGATGCCGCCGCCATCGTCCCCATCGACCAGATGCTTTTAGAGACCGACGCCCCTTACATGGCGCCCGTCCCCTTCCGCGGAAAGCCCTGCCATTCCGGCTACATCCCGTTTATCGCCGAGAAACTCGCCGAAATAAAGAACGTGCCCGTAGAAGAACTCTACAGGCACTGTCGTAAAAATACGAGAATGTGTTACGGGATTTAAACAGCTTTTAACAAAAAGGAGATTCCCACCTAAAGGTGGCCATGCGCACTAAGGAGCAGAGCTCCAAGTGCTGTCCGCCCCATCAAGCCGGGAATGACAACGAAACCGAGAGTAGCGCGAAAGCATGCTTTCGCATTACCGAGGCGAGCAAGTCAAGCCCCGTTAGGGGAATGACAAAGGAGCCGAGTGATGCAGAAACATGCTTGCATGTTTCTATATCCGAGGCGATCAAGTCAAGCCCCGTTAGGAGAATGACAATTGCATTTAAGCCTTAACGGTTTCCGGTTCCGTTTCGATGGACTTTCCTTGCGTCGGGACGTTATAATGCTCCTTCATATACTCCAGCGCTGTTTCCGCATTTAGCGGCTTGCTGAAGTAGAATCCCTGAATCAAGCGGCAACCCTCACGATATAGGAAGTCGAGCTGTTCCTTGGTTTCGACACCCTCGGCGATGAGGTCCAGATTCAAGGATTTTGCAATGCCAATGACCATGCGGGCAAACGATGCGTCTTCTTCGTTATCTGCCACGTGATCCACGAAATACTTGTCCATCTTTAGCGTATGCACCGGGTAGCGTTTGAGATAAGAAAGCGAACTGTAGCCCGTTCCGAAGTCATCAATCGAAATCTGGATGCCCATGCTCGAAAGCGCACGCATGATTTCAATCGTCTTGTCCCCGTCACTCATGGCCGTGTATTCAGTGATTTCAAGCTTCAAGTTGCGCGGATTCAAGTTCGTCTCCGTCAACACGCGACGAACGTCATCGACCATCGAATCCACTGCGAACTGTTTTGCAGAGAAGTTCACCGCCACCTGGATGTCCTTGTAACCCATATCGACCCAGGACTTCGCCTGCTTGCACGCCATACGCAATATGAGAGCGCCCATCGGGACGATAAGCCCAGTCTCTTCGGCAATCGGGATGAATTCCGCCGGAGAAACGATACCGCGTTCCGACTGGTTCCAACGCACAAGCGCCTCAAAGCCGACAATCTTGTTGCCCGATCTTATATCGACAATCGGCTGGTACATCAACACAAATTCCTGCGCCTGAATCGCCCTGCGGATTTCAAATTCCAGCTTATAAAGCTTCATCGCCTTTTCGCGGATACCACCGCTAAAGAACTGGATCCCGCCGTGATTGATGCCCTTCTTCATATCGCGAAGACTTGCGTTGGCGTTGGCGAGAATATCCTCGACACAATCGACATCCTGGTTCACGACAATAGACATCGACACGCTAATATACAAATCCTTGCCTTCCAGCGAAATCGGAGCTTTTACTTTGTTATGGATATTGCGGACAAGCGGAATCAAATCGTCATTCGGGTCGCGGCTCTGGATATTGTGCAAGATAATTGCAAATACGTCCGGTCCAATACGCGCTACGCAGTCGTCCGAACGCGTCACGGATTGGAGACGGTCCGCAATAGTGCGGAGAACGCTATCGCCAATCTTGATGGAATAAGAGGCGTTGATGGCACCAAAGCTATCGATATCCAAAAGAGCCACCGCAAACAGATGGTCCGGGCGCCGTGCAGCCATATCCACATCCGTCTTGAGCTTTTCAAGGAAATACTTGCGGTTATAAACGCCGGTCAACGCATCCTGGTAAGCGTAATTGTACTTTTCTTGCTCAACGAATCTGCGATCGACAGCTTCCGTCAAGGAACCGATGACGCGAATCGGGCGGCCCGTTTCGTTGCTCTGGACACGGCCGCTAATCACAAGTTTCACATTCTTCTTATCCGTATCAAGCAGGGTCAAGCTGCATGAAAACGTACCCAAGTGCTGCAACGCGGCGTTCAACTGTTCACGGAAAACGTTCCAGTCACTTTCGATAACCCGTTTTTTCAGAGGTTCAAAGGAATCTTCCAAAGCTGTATTTTCGGAAGCAATCAATTTAGCAATGCGATTTGACCAATAGACCTTCCCCGTCGCCACGTCAAACGTCCAAAATCCATCCGACGACACATCTATCATCATCTGGAACATTTCATCTTTTTCGAGAAGATCTTTTTTGAGGTCGCGAATCGGTTCGACAACCTTGGGTTCCGGGATATCGACGTCATTACGGAGTTTCTTGCTAACGCCGACAGGGAACTTGTAAAAAAGCGCCACACAAGCCAAAATGACGATGGCTATAAAATACGGGATAAAATTGTAGGAATGCTCATTAAAATTCAGAATATCCGGAATTAATTCTGCGAAAAAAAAGCACGCCAATAAAAGCGAAAAGCGTAACACTACATGTTCGTCAAAAAGTCTCATGTCAACCCAATCCTATTATTGAACTTAAAATAACTTGAATATTCCAAAATGTATCATTCCGAACGAATTTAGTAATGATTTTTTTACTCCAACTTCTAGTATTCCAACTTGGAATAGGTTAATGTTAAAAGATAAAGACACTTGCATTTTTTCGTTTACAAGTGTCCCCCGTTATTTTTAAGAGAATATAGAATAAAAAATTTTAAAAATCAAATTAAAATTTGGGCGCTTGTTTCACGTCACAAACAACAAACAAATTAACAATAAAATATCATCTTCCGCAACAAAGACAAGCCTTCGCAGCAGGTCACTCCGTAATAATTATGTCAGAAGCAGGAATCAAAAAAGTAATCCTTCCTGGTTATAAAATTTCAGATAAACTAAAAATTAAGGTTTTATTTCATCGTCTTATTTTGCGTCAAAACAACGGTTTTATAAGGATTTATGTTTACAAAAAGCTTAAAGAAATGTAAAAATCCATTTTCATTAAGATTTTTGTAACAATCGTTCTCGTTTACATTTCAACGTATTTCAGACGAGAGAAAAAATCCCCAGTTCATTCGAACTGGGGATTTTTTAAGCTTTGCGAGCTTTATCGCTCAAAGCTCAGTGCTCATAGCTCGTGGCTAATTACACCGCGCCCTGCCACTTCATGGCATCGGCAACCTTGAGGAAGCCAGCGATGTTTGCACCCATGACGAGGTTGCCCTTCTGGCCGTACTTGACAGCGGCAGAGGAAGCAGCAGCGTAGATGCTCTTCATGATGCCTTCGAGCTTCTTGTCCACTTCTTCGAAGGTCCAAGAGAGACGTTCGGAGTTCTGGGACATTTCGAGACCGGAGGTAGCAACGCCACCAGCGTTAGCAGCCTTGGCAGGTCCAAAGAGGACGCCGGCCTTCTGGAAGGCTTCGATAGCTTCCGGAGTAGAAGGCATGTTGGCACCTTCGGCAACGGCCTTCACGCCGTTAGCGATAAGGGCCTTGGCACCTTCGAGGTCGAGTTCGTTCTGGGTAGCGCACGGAAGAGCGATATCGCACTTGACCGTCCAAACGCCCTTAGAACCTTCGTGGTATTCAGAACCCGGAACGAGCTTGGCGTATTCGCTAATGCGGGCGCGCTTGTTGTTCTTGAGGTCCAAAACGACGTCGAGGTTGATGCCGTTCGGGTCGTAGATGTAGCCGTTGGAGTCGGAAACGGTCACAACCTTGCCACCGAGCTGAGTAGCCTTCTGGCAAGCGAACTGGGCAACGTTACCGGAACCGGAAATCACGACGGTCTTGCCTTCGAAGGAGTCGTTGGCGAGGTCCTTGAGCATTTCGCGGGTGAAGTAGCAGAGGCCGTAGCCAGTAGCTTCGGTACGAGCGAGAGAGCCACCGTAGGAGAGGCCCTTACCGGTGAGAACGCCCACAAATTCGTTGCGGATGCGCTTGTACTGACCGAACATGTAACCGATTTCGCGAGCGCCAGTACCCTGGTCACCAGCCGGAACGTCCGTGTC
>JAGCPZ010000073.1 GCA_017965445.1 Fibrobacter sp.
AGGTGACCTATATAAAAATACTTGGATTATCTCGTTTTTTTGTGCGTTTGCAAGCATAAATTTGAAAAAATCGGCTGAAAATTGGACTATATAGAACAAAGTGTATTATATAGAAACTGGCTGCATTGCCGTAACGGTATCAGTATACCATTCTACAAGAAAAAGTGTATATTTCAACTGAGCTGGGAATGAACATGAGTGTTCTTGGACCTCTAATAAAAATGCAAGTCCAGCTTGTGAGGAAAAATCTTTTATTGGTAAGTATATGGGGAAAAGATTTATAGTTTCGTTTGGCCTTGCGCTTTTCTTTGCGGCCTGTGATGATTCGTCAAGCGTTGCGCCGGAGTCCGGTAGCGAGGTTGTTAAATCAAGCAGTAGCGAGACTGTTAAATCAAGCAGCAGCAAGGCTGCTAAATCGAGTAGCAGCAAGGCTGTTCAATCAAGTAGCAGTGCGGCTCCTTTGCCAGATACCGTATTGACGGACGAACGAGATGGCCAGACCTACAAGATTGTGAAAATCGGTGACCAGACCTGGATGGCCGAAAACTTGAACTATAAAACGGAAAGTAGTTTCTGCTATAACGATTCGACCGAGTACTGCGAAACGTATGGCCGCCTCTACACTTGGGCCGCGGCGGTCGGGAAAACAGAAAAGGAATGTGGCAGCAGTTTATGTGGCCTGCCCAGAAGAAACGTGCAGGGGGTATGCCCTGACGGCTGGCATCTGCCATCGCACGAAGAAATGGATGACTTTGTCTACACTGTGGGAAAATTTCCACTTGTAACCGCTATAATCAAGTCGCGGACCGGGTGGGACGATGGGTCGAACGGTACGGACGATTATGGCTTTTCCGCACTGCCTGCGGGTTTTCGCAATATTGTAGGGGGATATGCCGGCAAAAACAGTACCTACTTTTGGATGGCTGAAGAGGACCGTCAAGAAACGGCTTATAAGATGGGCGTGATTGATGGCGATCCAACGGCTACTTGGGGAAGTGATAACAAGAAACTCGCGTTCTCTGTACGTTGCATCAAGGACAAGGAACTGACTTTGAAGGATTGGAGCTGGGATGTGCCGAAGGATGTCCGTCTGAATCCGGATGTTGCATACGACAGCGTTAAGGATTCTCGCGATGGCAATGTTTACAAGACTGTAAAAATAGGTGACCAGGTCTGGATGGCTCAAAATCTGAATTATGCCGACAGCGTGAAAACCCCCAGCTTGAAAGGCGCAAGTTGGTGCATTGACTATGATACTGCCAACTGTAATGTGGCTGGACGCCTCTACTATTGGGAGGCCGCCGTGCAGGGCGCTTGCCTTGACGGTTGGCATTTGCCGACAAAAGAGGAGTGGCGCGCATTGATTGATACCCTTGGGGGCGCTGTGCCGGCGGGTAAACGTCTCAAGTCCATCACCGGCTGGGATAAAAACGGCAACGGCGTTGACGATTTCGGCTTCTCAGCTTTACCGGCAGGGAAGGCTTCTTCTGCGCCTTTTTATGGATTGTCATTCAGAGATGATGGCGTGGGGACTCTTTTCTGGAGTTCTACAGAAGGCGATGACGTCGGCGCATACGGTGTATCATTGTGGAATTATTCTGATGTGGCTGATTTGGATTATTTCTTCAAAGATCTCGGGTCATCAGTCCGTTGCGTGAAAGATTCGGAATAAATTTGAAGGGAATCAAGGGTTAAAAGAAAAGCCACCCGCCATTCGGCGAGTGACTTTGTTTCGGCTTGATGTGATTTTTCCTATGGGATACCGGTGTTGTTCATCTTAGTAGATGAACTTGCATTGAGGCCGTGCACCTTTGACGCACGGCCAATGCTTTTCATTAGTAAATGAAAAGCATTTCACGATACTTCGGGAGCGGCCACTTCTCATCGGGGATGACACCTTCAATCTTATCGACGATGATGCGAAGATTTGCCATGGCGTCGAGAATCGCTTCGTGCTTGTCGCCGAGGGCGGATTCCATCTGGGCGATGGCGGCTTCGAGATCCTTGAGCTTGTCGCCGAGTTCACGGGCGTAGCCGTCCACGGCATAGAAGCCCTGGGTCTTGGCCATTTCGTTGGTCTTGAGGGCGTTGCTGTAAGCGCAGAGCACCTGGGGGAGAACCACGTTTTTCGCGATGTCGAAAGCGATTTTGCCTTCGATGTGAATCTTCTTGTGGTAGTCTTCCATGTTCACTTCGTAGCGGGAATCGAGTTCGCGTTTGTTGAACACGCCGTACTTTTCGAAGAGATCGATGTTTTCCTTCTTGGCGAGGGCCTGCAAGGCTTCCATGGTGGTGCGGATGTTCGGGAGCCCGCGTTTTGCGGCTTCTTCCACCCATTCGTCGGTGTAGCCGTTGCCGTTGAAGATGACCTTCTTGTGTTCCTTCACAATCTTCTGCAACAGGTTCTGCAGTTCTTCGTGGAACTTGTCAGCAGGCACGCTCTGCATCTTGTCGGCGATGAGGTCGAAGGCTTCGGCGACAATCGTGTTGAGGATGACGTTCGGTTCGGAGCAGCTCTGGCTGGAGCCCGGTGCACGGAATTCGAACTTGTTGCCGGTAAATGCGAACGGAGAAGTACGGTTACGGTCGGTAGCGTCACGCGGGAGCGGCGGCAGCGTATCGGAACCGAGCTTGAGGGCGCCTGCCTGCTTGCTGGACTTCGGGTCGCCCTTTTCGAGCTGGTCGATGACGTCGGCAAGCTGGTCGCCGAGGTACATGGAAATGATGGCCGGAGGAGCTTCGTTGGCACCGAGACGGTGGTCGTTGCCAGCGCTAGCGACAGCCATGCGGAGCAAGTCGGCGTGGGTATCGACAGCGTAAATCACAGCGCAGAGCGTGGTGAGGAAGATGGCGTTCTGGTGCGGATCCTTGCCCGGGTTCAAGAGGTTTGTCTTGCCGTAGTTCACGGACCAGTTGTTGTGCTTGCCGGAACCGTTGATGCCGGCGAACGGCTTTTCGTGCAAGAGGCAGACGAGTCCATGGCGTTCGGCGACCTGGCGGAGCACTTCCATAATCTGCATGTTGTGGTCGCAGGCGAGGTTCACTTCTTCGAACATCGGAGCAAGTTCGAACTGAGCCGGGGCGACTTCGTTGTGGCGGGTCTTGGCCGGAATACCGAGTTTCCAGAGTTCCTTTTCCACATCGTTCATGAAGTTCAAGATGCGAGCCGGAATGCTACCGAAGTAATGGTCTTCCATCTGCTGGTGCTTTGCCGGAGCTGCACCGAACAAGGTGCGCCCAGCCTGGTACAAGTCCGGACGCTGGAGGTAGAAGCGCTTGTCGATGAGGAAGTATTCCTGTTCGGCACCGAGCGTGACGGAAACCTTCTGCTGCGCGACGCCGAAGAGGCCCATCAAGCGGTCGGCGGATTTCTGCAAAGCCTGGATGGAGCGCAGGAGCGGAGTCTTCTTGTCGAGCGCTTCGCCGGTATAGCTACAGAATGCAGTCGGGATGCAGAGTGTGGCGCCGTTGCCATGACGCTTGATGAAAGCGGGGGAAGTCGGGTCCCAAGCCGTATAGCCGCGGGCTTCGAATGTAGAACGCAAACCGCCGCTGGGGAAAGAAGATGCGTCCGGTTCGCCCACAATCAAGTTCTTGCCGCTGAAGCTCATGATGGCCTTGCCGTTTTCGGGTTCCAAGAAGGAGTCGTGCTTTTCGGCAGTGGAGCCGGTCAAGGGCTGGAACCAGTGAGTAAAGTGCGTGGCACCGCGGTCGATGGCCCATTTCTTCATGGCATGGGCGACCTCGTTTGCGATAGAAGAATCGAGCGGTGCGCCACCTTCGATGGTTGCGAACAGCTTTTTGCAAATGTCCTTGGGGAGGTAGGCTCGCATGGCTTCTGCGTTGAAGACGTCCTCGCCGTAGAAGTCAAGGCTTGCGGGTGCTGCGGGCAAGGTTCCGCCGGCGTTTTCTGCGGCGATAGCCTTGATTGCTTTCATTCTGTATTCGTTGCTCATGGCAAACTCCTTATGTTTTTGTTTTTTTCGGTCTGCCTAATGCAAAAAACGTGCCAAATCTGTAAAACGCTTGCAAAACCGCGTAAATCGTACAAAAAACTTAAAAGGCGCGCTTCTCTGTTCTTCCGTTTTCCACTGTAAAGATTACAATTTTTGGAAATTTGCAAATGTAATTACAAAATTTGTAAAAACAGCCGGCTCTAGACTCGATTTCGTAAAAATGGCGTTGAGCCGATTTCGTAATCAGTGATTTAGTTTTTTCTTTTCGCAAGTTCCTTGGCTTCGTTGATTTCGTTGACAAATTGCTCCGTTGTCGGCAGGTACAGCTTATATTCGCTTGCGAGGATTGTTTTATTGTTTTCGGGCAACGTCATTTTTACAGCAGCGTCGTTCTTGCCCGCGCACAAAAGAATACCGATGGTCGGATTTTCGTCGGGAAGCTTTTCTATGCGGTCATGGTAATTCACATACATCTGGAGCTGTCCAAGATCCTGATGTGTGATTTTGCCAGTCTTGATTTCTATGATCACAAAACAACGAAGCATCCTATTATACAGAACAAGGTCAATGAAGAATTCATCGTCTTCGAGCATAATCCTCTTCTGCCTTGCTACAAAGGAAAATCCTTTGCCCAATTCAAGAAGAAATTCTGTAATATGCGAGAGAATTTCGCTTTCTAGGTCACTTTCGTAATAAACAGGCTTCCTTTCTAGGCCGAGAAATTCCAGGACCATCGGGTCCTTGATGACCTCTTGCGGGGTTTTGGGAATGCGCTCCTTACGTGCGACAGCCAAGACGGATTCCTTGTCGTTGCTGAGCAAAAGGCGTTCATACAATTGACTATTGATTTGGCGTTCGAGTTCGCGACCAGTCCATGCGTTGTTCGCCGCTTCAAGTTCATAATATTCACGCTTGTCGGGGTCAGAGATTTGGATTAGCATACGATATTGCCACCAGTTCAATTGCGAACGCACTGCGTTCGCAATTGGGTATGTAATGAAAAATTGGCGGCAGTTTACATGGCTTGCTTATGCCAATTTGTTAAACACCGTTCACTTTCCAATAGCCGTGAGTCTTCCCGCCAATGCGTTCTATAATTCTTAATTCTTTGAGAATGTTAATGTGATTTTTTATGCTTCGGTCAGAAACTCCTACTTTTTCACTTAATTCTTTAAGTGTTGCTTTGGGGTTTGCACTGATTAATTCGAACGTCTTTTGTGCAAATTCAGGAATTTCTATGGGAAGTCTATGGGAAGTTTTTGGGAAGTCTATGGGATGTTGTTTATCGACCTCTTCTGTAATCATTTTCCCTTGCTTTTTCTCTGCATCGAGGTATTGCTTGCTTGGCGGGCATTCCACTACGAGGCCACCTGAATTCTCTTCGGGAATAGGCAATTTTGCCTTGCGCAATTTGCAGATGTCGATAATATTCTTGTAGCCGCGACCCCAGCTTTCTACATATCCCGCCTTAAAGAACACATTGGCTATGTTCGGATTTCGCGGTTCCGAGGAATGCGGCTTGAACAATTTTTCGATGGGTACATCAACGGGCATCTTGCCAATGTTCCAAATGCGGATTTTATGAGCGTAAACCCTTATCTGAATCGGTGTCGGTGTCATGTAATCGCGGTGGATGACTGCGTTCAACAACAATTCACGGAAGGCCTCTTTCGGGAAAAAGAACGTTTCTTTGCGGTGGATTCCATCGTAGCTGATAAAGGCCTTCATGTACTTGGTGTAAATCAAGTCCATCGTCTTTTCGACCTGCATGATGAGCGAACCGTGAACTTCGTCTTGGTAAAGAATGTCCGCGTCGTTGTCAGCAAAGAATCCTACCTTTATGTAGGCGCATGTAACCCATTTTTCCGGGTCGGGATGGAAGCACATCACGGCAGCCTTAGTGAGATAATCGTTTTCAAAAAGCCGCAAGTTTCGCAAAAGAACATCTGTCGGCACGTCAAGCGATTCCTTGCCAAGACGATTGTGGTCAAGAGCCATTTTCCTGAAAATTTTGATAGAATCACTGTCCAGGTCATCTACAGTCACATGGGGGACAGGTATGCTGTCCCAGGTTCGCCCCTGAACGGCAAGAATCATCTTGTCCAGTTCCACTCCAATGACTTCTTGCGTTGTCGCTCCGCTACGTTTATAATATTTCCCATGATAACTTACGGGGAAGGGGTATTTTTCGACATCAATCTTTAAGTATTTTTTCCCGTTATCATCTAGAATGCTTACATCGCAAATCAAACCCATCGTTTGCAAAATCTTGTTCGGAATATCCTCCGAGAGCTTATGATATCTTTCGACACCGCATATTTCACCATTGTCCATCACGCCGATATACAGCACACCACCATGCGTATTTGAAAACGCACAAACCCATTTAAGGTATTCATCATGCCAACTTTTCTTGAATTCAGTATCTTGCTTCTCTACTTTCTGAATTTTCACGGTTTATTTCCTTTATGGCGTTGTTTTTCTTTAAAATAACTTCTTACGGATTTGGGTGCAATAGGCGGGAGTTTTTCTTATTGAGCTTGCTTGTGCCAAGTTGCAAACTCCTCGTCCATACTAATCATTATCATCACAAGCAGTTTAAGCAATTCAATGTAATCCCAGTGTATTCTTCGTTCATCCGTGGGATAAGCGCCATGCAAATAGCGATTGCGAATTGCAAGGCCATTCTTAAACTTGTCATCCCAAATGAACGAAATGTAGTCTTGCTCATTCTTGGAAAATAAGGAATCAGTGGCTTCTAGTATGCCCTTTGCAATTAATGATTCAATGCACTGTCGATCTTGAGAATTTAACGGCAGAACGTTTAGCAACTCATTATCGTGAATTTCTTTTAAAGCATTACACTTTTCTTGATCATATTCAACAATTCCATCTTTGACAGAAACACAGTCTGCGTTGATTAAATGTTGCAAAAGTTCACGGCCGCAATCATCTAAATCATCGTAAAGGACTCTCTCTTTTTGTAGCCGTTCATAAAAACTTTTATAAAATTCATTCTTTGATTTTAACAACGGCGTTATAGACAAGTGTCCACTAAAAAGAACATTAAAAACAGCATACCCTTCTTTGGTCGGATAAACATATTTTCTTTTCGATAGACTTTTCAGTTCACGCAATTCGCCCAAAGGTGATGAAAAAGAGTTTAGCAAATTCATATCAACATTCCCGTTTTGGAACATTTTATAAATCTTTAAAACTCTTTCAATCTCTGGAAGAATAATCTTTATCTTTTCGAGGTCTGTCGTTTGAAAGCTTGGCGGATTAAATGTAAAACAGTTTATCCTATAAGCCCAAGGCAACCATTCCTCAAAGAAACATTTGAACAAATCTTCAAAATAAAGATCATTTTTTAAAAGTTCTTTTCGGTAGGAATCTAATAGGGCACTGTATAAAAGTGAATGAATAACAAAAGCAACACAATCCTTTGGATACACTTCTTTGTTATTTCTAGGAACCCCCATATCTGCGAAAAGTAATCTTTGTTTTTCATAAAAAGGCAACAATGAACGATTGTCTCCATCGACAAATTGAAAATAAACCTTTAGCATCAGGAATACAGACTGAAAATCTAAATGAGCTCTCACCCACTCAGAATTAATTTCTGCAAATGCAGTCGTGCCTTTTTCATAATAACGAAACGGTTTATCCATTGATGGAACAGAAGCAACTTGTACTCCAATGTGATGTCCCTTAGGCTGTTTTGCAAACCATTTTTCGTAGGCTTGCTTAGCCATTAAACGGATTTCATTATCTATTTTCGGTTCCGCATTTCTTGATGATTCTTGAATTTTTATTAGATAATTTACATTGATATTCTCGTTTCTTATGTAATCAACCACCATTTGTCTTTTATCGGAATCAGACAATGCTTTAGGCCAACAGATCAGGCTTTGGGGACTAAACAAGGAGTATTCTATTAGTATTTCGGCCGCAATTTTAGACTTTTTTATAACCGGCAATAATTCCGCAGAAAAACGACTTACAAGTTTTTCATGTTTCAGGATATCGTACAATTCATGTTCATTACTTTTCAACCATATAGCGAAATCATTCTTTGCCAATGATTTGAAACAGCCTAAATCAGCGATAGAAGTCCAAAAAATTTCTTGATATTCAAACTCAATAGAATCATACTCGGTATTGATTTTCGTGCCTAACCAATTATTTAAAAAGCGTGCTATTATTGGAGGAAACTTATTAACAATGTTCTTATAGCTGTTTATTTTTTCTTTATCCCAACTACGCAAAAATAA
This sequence comes from Fibrobacter sp., assembly GCA_017965445.1. Lineage (GTDB taxonomy): Bacteria > Fibrobacterota > Fibrobacteria > Fibrobacterales > Fibrobacteraceae > Fibrobacter. The sequence goes on from JAGCPZ010000073.1 coordinate 8,231, forward strand.
TTCATTTTTAATGTATAATCTAATTGATGATAATTCAAGAATATCATTGACATTGTTATATACAGCATTTACATCAAATGCATTTAGAATGTTCTCTGCTAGCGATAAATGATGACCAACTGCAAGGTCTTCTTTACCATAGAAAATGACTCTTTCTTTTATCATTACTTAAATAAAAATGATTTTACATTAAATAATTGGTCAATTAATCCTTGATACAACGAACTGATAAAGCGTTATTCTTGAAAATAGTTTTCAAGTCCGAAGATGCTGATGTTGAACGTAAGCGCATGTAATATGCACTGCTGCCAGAGGCTTCTGTAGAACTCCAAAAATATGTGTAGAGTTCTTCGTAATCGAAATATCCATTGTCATTTCTATATCCTGTAGGCAATGCGGTAAAGGAATAGGCGTCTGTACCATTACCGATATTACCATACCAACCACTTGTTGATTTGAGCTTTTCGCCTGCTATTGATTGCCCTCCGACTGTGTTGAAGAGTGTTTCGAATTCATTATTTGTTGGCAAGTGCCAGCCTGAAGGACAAATGCCCCGTACAGGATATGTTGGCGAACATTTATTATCGAAGCTACACCCTTTGCCATTCGAACTCCATTTGCCTGCGCTGTCCATTACGGTTGCCCATGTGTAGAGACGACCGTACTTTTCACAATATTTAGCTGAATCATTGTAGCAGTAGCTGTTCGTTGTTTTGTAATTTAAATTTTCAGCCATCCATGTTTGGGAACCAATGTTTTTTGTTTTGTAGATTTTATTGTCTCGAGAATCGGTCAGAATATTTTCTGTTAAGTCTAAATTGACTGAGGATGATGAGATGATACTAGATGAACTTCGGACAACAGATGTTGAAGATACGATTTGTTTAGAGCTACTAGATTTTATCACTTCACTAGAAGATGATTTAGGGGTTGGAGAGTCATCCTTGACACAACGAACAGAATAACCTAGGTGTTTGTTGTTGTAGTTTAGGTTTGCAAGATCTTGTTTGAAAAATAGATTCATATTGTATGCGTTGTTACGATCGCGTTCGGTAGAACTCCAAAAATAAGTATTAGCCTCCTCTCCGCCGTAACTATCATAGCCATTGTCTCTATAGCCGGCGGGAAGCGCCGAAAAAGAATAGTCATCAGACCCATTGCCATTGCTATACCAATTACTAGTAGATTTGAGCATTTTACCAGCTACGAGCAATCCTCCAACTGTACTGCACAATGTATTCCACTCTTCTTGAGTCGGCAAGTGCCAGCCTGAAGGACAAATTCCCCGTACAGGATAAGTTGGTGAACAATTTTTACTGTTTTTATTGTAGTAGCCACAGCCTTTGCCATTTGAACTCCATGTGCCGGCACTGTCCATCGCCTCGCTCCATGAATATAAGCGGCCATACTTGGCGCAGTTGGCCGAGTTGTTGTTATAACAATAACTTTTCTTTGTTTCGAAGTTGAGATTTTGTGCCATCCATATTTGATTGCCTATGGTAGCTGTTTTATAGACTTGTTCATCTCGTGAGTCTGTTACTGTGTTTTCTAGACTATTATAATAACTAGGATCTGATTCTGCTTGCTGTTGGGCTTGTTCCCATTCGTCAAAGCCGTCGTCCATCTTCTGCACATAGTCCGTGCAGGCAGTGAGGAAAAGGAACGAAATAAGAAGCAAACCCTTCGACAGGCTCAGGGTACTTAAATGCATTATGGATCCTTCGCGGTGTTCAGGATGACGTTTGGTTGGTGAACTTGTCGAACCGCTTTCTTCTCTAGTCTTTAATCTCTCGTCTATCATAATCCCCCCCCTAGAATGCGAAGCTCACGCCGATGCCGATGGCACCAACAATGGCTAGTCCTATACCCACTCCGCGGAGGGCTTGTCCTGATTCTGCGTCCTTGCGGTTTTTCTTAAATTCGCTTTTGGACGAGTATTCTTTTTGGTATGCATCTTTTGCTTGGCTGTTTCCGGCGATTGCTAGTACTACGCCAGTCACTGTTGTTGCCGCGCTGATTCCAAGAATAACCCACTTGGCTGTTTTGCTTTTACCGTTTTCCACGTTTGCGGGAATGCTTTCTCCTACATTTGCTTTTGTATTGAAAGCGTTTGACATGGATCCTATCGCAAAGCTCCCGAATGGCGAGGATTGAGTAACGTAAACAACGCCTTCGGGGGAGTGTTGTAACTTGTGCGTGACCTGTACGACCTCGTGCCACTTGGGTTCTACATAGACTTGTTCTGCCCAGCCGTTACCTTTGAGAATTATTTCTGCGCACAGCGGAACTTCTCCGGTATAGGGGGTACTGCCGGACTCCACTCCGTCAATCAGTATCGTAACATTTTGCGGTTCACCCTCGTATTCGGCGTTGAGTTCAAGCCCGCCTTTGCCGCGAGTCATTACATTGTTAAAGACTTCTGTTGTTTGTTTCACGATGGACGCTTTGAGTTCCACCGGGTCGTAGCAGGGGTGAGTCACGCGTACGTTGTGGATTCCGGGATCGAGTTGGATTCTCGTTTCGGTTACGTGGCTGTCATCCACCGTCACGTTAAGGTTTCCCTTGTTTAATAGAACATTGTCGAGTACGGGCTTTATTTCGAGCCAGCCATAGTTCGGTTCCAGTTTTAGTTCCACCATCTGGTTGTTAGTGTTGATGTCAGCAACCATTTCGGCATCGTCGTAGTGTTCCTTCGAAGCGACAAAGCGGTGGCTTCCTTCATCCACTTGCACTCTGCAGGGTGTGCTCAAGCATTTGGGGATTGCCTTCCCGTCAATTGTGGGGACTGCGTCTGCTGGGGTAGATGTAATTTCGATGATGAACTTTCTCTTGCCGGCAAAGCTGAACTCTCCGGCACCGCCGACTTCACTGATGCCGCCTACGCCACTGAACCCGCCTGAACTCTTGACCTTGCGGAAAAAATTCGGTGACTTTTCCTTGATGATGTCCAGGAGGTCCTTTACGCTGGCGCCTTGTCCGTTGAAACTTGCGACGAGCTTGTTTGCCGCTGTCTCGTAGAGTTCCGCCGAAAGCGTGAGCGCTCCGTCAAAGCTGCCCACATGCACTTGGCAAACGTAATCGGCTGCGATATTTCGCCCGGTTTCTACTAAACAGTTCCCTTCGCAGTCCTCGATGGATTTGCCTGGAGGGAGCATCGCGTTGATATTTTCGCGGGTCATGATGGTGAAATTCTGTTCTACAGGTAGTTCCTGTACGGCCTGCTCTCGCAACACGTTCGTGAGAAATTGGCGGTCGGATAGAGAAACCTTTTCCTTCACATCGGGCATAGCGACCGTTTCAAGGACGGCGACATACGCTGCAAATGCATTGGTAATAAAGGTGAATAAAAATAGAAACTTTAACATGCTCCGCATACTATATAAATATAACTGATTTCATTTGATAATTCTCATAGAACTGTCTATTTTGGCATTTTATCGGGGCAAATGCCCTTTTGCATTTTAGTCTAAAGATTTTGCTGGGTCATCTTGGCTTTTTTACGTTCTGTCGTATTTTGTTTTAAATCGCTTGAAGCGCAGAGCGTAAATAACTATTATCTTCCATCATGAAATTGAATGTGTTGTTCTTGGCTGTTGTTTTGGTATTATCTGGATGTAGCCTTTCTATAATCCATCCGCCTTCTGCCGCCGCTTTTATGGAAAAAGGCGATGGCGATTTGCAGGCAAATATGACGGTGTCGCGAGTTGTGCGTGTGGAAAATTCCGATAAAGATTACATGTTAAAGCCTTACGATAAAATAAAAACCAGTCCTTTGCCGGATGAGGATCATTATTACAAAGACTGGGAATGGAGTTTTCAGGAAAGTTTTGATGTCCAAAAGCAATTTGGAAATTTTAAAATTGGAGGAGGACTGGATTGGACGACTCCCTTTTTGCAGGCTGGATTTATTTCTGATTATTTGGGGGTAATGGGGTGGAGCAACATTTGTTTATGGCAACTTGAGAAAAAAGAACACGCTTATTTTCAATGGGGTGGCGGTATTACAATTATTG
>JAGCPZ010000074.1 GCA_017965445.1 Fibrobacter sp.
CATGAAGTTGGAAGACGTGGACATTGTGGGCTGGCTCGATAACCCGAGCGCCGTGTTCGTGTTGGAAAACGACGACATCGACTTCGACGGTGTGAACATCGACCGTGACTTCAAGGAATACTTGCAGCACACGATGGACCGTGAACAGACTGAAATGCGCAACGGCGAAAACTAGTTGTTGAACGTTCAAGAATGTTGGACCCGCGGCTTAACGCTGCGGGCTTTTTTTATGCTTTGGGCTTCTTCCTACTAAAATTGCATGTATTTAAATATTTGCATAAATTACCCCAAAGTCTCTTAAAAATGCTATCTTTGCGCCCATGAGTTATTTGAAGGGCTTAAAAGACGGTTCCCCGATTGGGCTTGGTTACTTTGCCGTTTCGTTCTCTTTTGGTATCGCAGGCTCGAAGATCTTTTCGTGGCCGCTTGTGACTCTTATATCCATGACGAACTTGACCTCGGCTGGTCAGTTTGCTGGGCTCCAGATCATGGCGGATGCTGCCGGCACGTTTATTGAGATGGCGCTTGCAACGTTTTTTATCAACCTTCGCTATTCGCTGATGGCAATTTCACTTTCTCAGAAGGTTTCGCCGGATTTTGGTACGGTGAAGCGCCTTTTGCTCGCGACGGGCATCACGGACGAGATTTTTGCGGTGGCGATGTCGCAGAAGCGTGTGACGCCGATATACTTCCTTGGGCTTTCGACGCTCCCTTACATTGGCTGGTCGCTTGGAACGTTGGTCGGTGCGATTTGCGGTGAAATTCTCCCGGCAATGGTGACTAATGCCCTTGGCGTTGCGCTTTATGGCATGTTTGTGGCGATTGTGGTGCCGCAGATGAAGGTGCATGGCCCGACGGTTTTTGCGGTCGTGATTGCTGTGGCGCTCAGTTGCGCATTCAAGTTCTTCCCGCCGCTGAGCGGCGTGTCAGTCGGTTTTGCAATTATCATTTGCGCACTTGTGGCGTCCTTTTTTGCGGCATGGCTCTTCCCGATGCAAAACGTCAATGCAGATGACGAGGTTGCCAAATGAATATCGACATGCAGACCTACCTGATTTACTTGCTCGTGATGGCTGGCGTGACGCTATTCTTGCGTGCGGTACCGTTCATTTTGCTCCGTAAAAAGCTCAAGAGCGTGTTCTGGAGCTCGTTCCTCGCTTACGTGCCCTATACCGTGCTCAGCGCTATGACCGTGCCTGCAATCTTTTTTGCGACGGATAGCCGCTTGACGGGCGCCGGTGCGCTCCTTGCTGCAGTGGTCGCTTCGCTCTTCGGTGGTGGACTCGTGACTGTTGCTGCGGTCTCTTGCCTCACTGTGCTCGGCGTCGACGGACTCATGCTCTTGTAGAATTTGGATTTGAAAGGCAAATTCTAAAATTTTGCCGTTTTTTACGTGAAAATGAGGTTTGCTTGTGATTTTTTCACGTAAAATTAACGACAACATAAATGAATGTGCTTAAAAATGTCTGCTCGTGAGTCTTTTTTTTCTGTTTTTTGAGTGCGTGAATACTTGTTTGGGGCTAAATGGCCTTCCTAAAGAATGGAATCTTTGGGAAAATACAGAATATATTACATATAACATTGTGAAATTACGTGAAAAAAAGATGAATTTGATTAGAAATTCACGTAAAAAAGGGGCTTTTTGGAAAATTTCGTTTTTTCTGAATGTGAAAAGCATGTTTCTACAGCCACTAAATTGTATATTCTTGCGTGTAATTTACCGTTTTTCGTTATTTTGGAGCTGAAATGGATATTGGAACCCTTCATTTTCAAAATCCCGAAGCCTTTTGGCTGTTGTTGTTCGTGCCGTTGTTGATTGCGCTTTATGTCTATCGTCAGCAGCGTCGCAAGAGTACAATCAAGTTCCCGGCGCTCGCGCTTGCGAAAAAGGCGGTCCCGAGCCGTCGCGTGAAGTTTAGGCATATTGTTCCTGCGCTTCGATTGGCAGCCCTCATTTGCTTTGTGGTGGCGCTTGCCCGTCCGCAGAACGCCATGGAAGTCGAATACACATCGACGGACGGCGTAGATATCATGCTTGCGCTTGACGTTTCCGGCTCCATGGGGACGCTGGACATGTTGACGCGCACGGAACAGGCAAAGCTTGGCGTGATGAACGCCGAAAAGATTTTGAAGCGCGGCGAATACTGGAAGTACAGCCGCCTTGGTTATGCGCAGGACGTGATTGCGGAATTCATTCAAAAACGCCATAGCGACCGCATTGGGCTTTCGGCGTTTGGCGCTCGTTCGTTTACGCAGTGCCCGCTCACGCTCGATTATGGCTCGTTGCTCGAAATTTTGAAGGCGAGTGACGACCTTGCCCGCGATACGCTTATCAACAACAGGACCGCCATTGGCGACGGCCTCATGAATGCGCTTGCCCGCCTCAAGATGTCGGATGCGAAGTCCCGCGTGGTGATTCTTTTGACCGATGGCCGCGACAATGCCAGCGTCGTTCCGCCGATGCGTGCCGCCGAAGTGGCAAAGTCCTTGGGCGTAAAGGTCTATACGGTCGGCGTCGGCAAGAAGGACGGCAAGATTCTGGCGTTCCAGCAGAACCCGTGGACCGGCGAAATCTCTTGGGGCGAACGCGACATTCAGCCTGAAGAAGGCATTGACGAAAGCGTACTCAAGGACGTTGCCGCAAAGACCGGCGGTCGCTTCTATCGCGCCGAGAACAAGGCTGAACTCGAAAAGATTTACTCTGAAATCGACGAACTCGAAAAGACGGAAATCGAAACAATCGCTTACGCCCGTTATGCGGAAAAATTCTACCCGTGGCTTTTGGTGGGCGCGCTCCTCATTCTGCTGGAGTTGATTCTTGCCAACACAAGGTTCGTGAGAATACCGTGATTTAGAAGGCTCAATTAAAAAGGCTCACAGGGGCGTAAGCCCCGCGCTCATAGCTCAAAGGTTGCGTAAGCAACCGACCTCACTACTCCTTCGGTGCCGGTGTTTCGGGCTTGTAGCAGTTCTTCTTGGCTTCGTTGAAAATCTTGGAAATGTTGCTCGAAGAAATGTTCGAGATGTCGGCATAGTGGATGCTGAACGATACCTTCCATGTGTTCATGTTCGCCTGCATGCCGTCGCGTTCGCATTCGCGGATAAGCTTTTGACAGAACGACTCGATTTCGGAGAGTTCGTTGCTTTCCATGATAATCGAGAACTGGTTTTCTGCGGTTCTGGCCAGGAATCCCCTCCGCTCGCGGCATTGGCGCTTGAAGAACGCGGCAAGGTCTGCGATGACGTTGTCGGCCATGTCGTAGCCGAACTTGCGGACAATCGCCCTGAAATAGTCCACTTCCATCACCAGGATGAACAGCCGCTTGCTAGGATCTTGGTGCTGGGTGATGTATTGCAGGTAGTCTATCAGGCGGATTCTGTTGTTGACGTTGGTCAGCGGGTCCGACGTAATCCTGTACTTCAGGAGGGTGACATAGACATGCAGGAGCGTAAGCGCGAAGATGGGGTCCGTGAGCGGGATGTCCGGGATGAAGTATTGGAGTATGCACGAAAAACTGGGGATGAAAGCGATGAAGGAGAGATAAATCGCTTCTTTGCGGTTCGTGGAGTTTTTTTGCGCAATGGCGTTCTGGATGCCGATGACCATCGTCGCGATGATGTAGAGCAGGTTGAGCCCGATGAGGAAGGGCAAAAGCCTTCTGAACTGTAGCGTTGTCGCGTGGCAGTCGTTGGTGAACCCGTAGATGCTGATTCCGATGCAGATGAAGATGCCGATGATGCTTGGCGTCGAAAAAAGCGGGAACAAGTGCTTGTAGGAATAGACGCTCTTGCGGATTCGGAGGAATATGAAGGAAAACCAGAGCTGCCCGAGAAGGAGCGAGGAGATGAGGCTCAACGAGTACATGATTGCATAAACGACGCAGATTTTCTGGTTGTGCCCGTAAAGGTCGTTTTGCACGTGGATCATGTACAGCATCTTGGTCACTGTGCTCAGCACAATGTAGATGATGGTATCGATGATGGTAAAGCCGAGAATGCGCTCTTCTAGGTGCCTAAGGACACTTTCTTTGAACTGTAGCAGCGTAATGAGCAACACTGCTATGCAGATGATGTTGATTTCTATAAGACCTGTGTAAGACATTCTCGCAACCTAAACCTTATGGGAAAATATAAAATAATTGCAAACTTTTTGTACGAAAAGAATTGGTAATATAGTTTTGAGTTACTAAAGATGTTCTTATCGCAATCTCTAGTAACTATTAACTATTAACTAGTAACTATTAACTATTAACTAGTAACTATTAACTAGTAACTAGTAACTCAACTCTAGTAACTTCGAATTTTGTATATTCTTGTTGCCCGGAGATTGAGGGCGAGTTTACTGGAGTCTATAATGAGATTTGCTGAACCGAATTTTTTGTGGGGGCTTTTTACCCTGCCTCTCTTTGCGCTCTTGTTTGTGTATGCGTATCATCGTCGTAAAAAGTTGGCGGCCCGTTTTGTTTCGCTGCCCATGCTGACGAAACTTTCGACAAGCGTTTCGCCGTGGAGGCGCCTCACGAAGGTCTTGCTGTTGCTCCTCGCGATTGCGTTTTTGTTCGTTGCGCTCGCGCGCCCGCAGTGGGGCCGTAAAATGGAACATGTGGAACGCCGCGGGCAGGACCTTGTGCTTTTGCAGGACATTTCGCTTTCGATGCTTGCCGAGGACGTGAAGCCGAACCGCCTGGTCCGTAGCCGCCACGAGATTTCCTCGTTCCTCGAATCGCTGACAGGCGACCGCGTGGGTCTGGTGGCGTTCAGTGGCGAGGCGCAGGTGATGGTCCCCTTGACACTCGATTACGGTACGGTGCAGATGGTGCTGCGCGAACTGAATCCGGGATGGCTCATGCCGGGCACGAACCTGGAAAACGCCATCCGCAAGGGCATGACTTTGTTCAAAAACTCCGGCGGGCCAAGTCAGCATTCCATCATGGTGCTCATGAGCGATGGCGAAGAGCTTGAGGCTGCCGCCGTCAACGCCGCGAAAGAAGCCGCCGAAATGGGCATCAAGATTTATACCATCGGTATCGGTTCCCGCGAAGGCGTGCCCATACCGCTCAAGGACAAGAACGGCGGTAGCGTCTATAAGAAGGACATGCAAGGCAACATCGTGACTACCCGCCTTGAAGAAGGGACGCTGCAAGAAATTGCGAACGTGACGGGAGCGCTCTACTTTTACGCAAGTCCGGGCGAGTTCCAGCTGCAGAAGGTGCTGACCGAAATCGCGACACTCGAAAAGAAGGACCAGAGCAGCGACCGTATGGAAAATTACCAGGACCGTTACCAGATTTTCCTTGGACTGGCTGCCTTGCTGTTCCTCATTGAGGCCGTTGTCTCGGAACGCGGCCGCCGCCGCAAACAGCTCAACGGACGATTCAGCTAAGGCGTTTGCCACCCCGGCTTTTTCAACTTGTCACCCCGTGCTCCGTCACGGGGCCAGTTTTTTTACGGAACAACTGATGCCGGCACAGTGGCCGGCATGACAGCACCACATGTCGCCCCGCTTTCAACACTGTCACCCCGTGCTCCGTCACGGGGTCAGTTTTTTTATGCAGAACAACCGATGCCGGCACTGAGGCTGGCATGACAGCGAATGCGTTTTTCGACTTGGGAGGGCGGTTCGGGCTAAAAAAACACAAATTTGTATCAAATTGTGTAAAAGTTCGTTTGTGATATTCCTCACATTTGGAAAAATATTGTAAGTTTGTCGTATGTTTCAGAAAACATCAATATAAGGAATATGGACCGTGAAGAATAAATTTCATGCAATTTCGATGTGTTCACTGATGGCTGCATTTGCTACTTCATCATGGGCAGCGTCGGCCTCCAATTGCCCGAAGGCTACTGCCGCAGAACCAGGTTGGTCAGTAGATGAAGAGACAGGCGAATGCTACTATGATATTCAGGATGGCGAGCAGACTCCAACGATACCTTCTAGCTTGAAATCGTTCAAGTTGCGCTATAAGGGTGATGTTGATATTGATTATGCTACAGTTCATTTGGATAACCCTAAAGGTACGCAATACACTTATAGTGTGTCTGGGTCTGCTCAATTAGAGGAAGGCGGTTATTTGATTATTAGCAATAGGCTGAACTTAGCCGCTTATGCGGGTTCATTAGCCGGGCTCCTTTCTATGGTGGGTCTTCAGACTGCATATACTGAAGACGAAATGTCCTCGTGCTATGTAAAAAATTGCAATATTGCAAAGGAAACGGGTTTTAATGCTTTGACGGTCGAATTTGGAGAAGGTATTGAAGGCATTGGGCAAAGCTTTGAACTTACTGTTACGCAGGAACAGTTTGACTTTACATCCTTGGAAGTTTATCATACGAAAGGCGTGACTCCAAGCACTGTTCAGGAAATTGCTACAAAGGCGGGTTCTTTCCTCCCGTCAGATTTCCCGCTGGATAAAATTAAAGCTGCTATAAATGCCGGTTACGAAAGTTTGGCGTTGCTTCATGGTAATGGTGAAAATGATAAGTTGACTTCTATCCCGGCTGACATCGATGTCGATTATGTGTATCTTGACCGTACGTTCACCGCCAATGGCAAAGAAGCCGCTTCGACCATTGCTTTGCCGTTCGGTATTGCTACAGACAACATTGAAGGCGCTCTTGAAATTCTTAAGTTCAGCCGCGTGGCCGATAATACTTTGTATATGAAAGTGGTCTATTGCTCGACCGATAACGATGCCGGCTATTGCCCTGCGAAAAACGGTAAAGACAACGGTTCGCTTGAAGCCTATAAGCCGTACCTCGTTCGTTTGAATAGTGGTGCTTCGACTCTCGAATTTTCTGGTGCTACGACGCTTGTAAAAACCCCGGCAAAGACAGAGTTTGATGCAAGCAATGGCGATTGGGCATTCCGTGGTATGTTTGAAAAGAAAACGTGGAATGAGAATGACCCTGAATTGACGGGCTGCAATGGCGGTTGCGCTTACGGCTATGCCGCCGAAGGGGAAAATCTGGGCAAGTTCGTCCGTGTCGGCGAAGGCGCTTCCATTGTCCCATTCCGCGGTTATCTGCTCAATACAAGTGCATCGATGCTTGCTCCGGCAAACGCTTCTTACGTCTTGCGTCCGACGGTTAATACTCCTGATGAGTTGGATATTGCTGTCGAAGGCGATAATAACCAGACGACCGTTATCGGCAAGTTCAACACCCGTACCGGCGAAATGCGCATGAACAGCATGAAACACACTTACGACCTCAAGGGTCGCCGTGTGAATGGCACGAACAATGCCCGTGGCGCTTACTACGGCAAGAAAGTGCTCATGAAGTAATAGGTCAAAAAGAATTTAACAATCAAAAAAAGGAAACACCAATGAAAAAAGAATACAAGGCCCCAGAAATGGACGTTATCGAAATGGAATATAAGCCGGATTGCCTTCTGTGCGAAAGTGGTTGCGATGATGTGCCCGTGAATAACAGCGATCCCTTCAATCCAAATCTTCCGTCAACTACCGGCCCACTTGGCTAATCTTTAACTGAATCATCTATTGCGACTAAAAAAGACCCGGTGCGTCCGCGCCGGGCCTTTTTCATAGGAGGGATTGAAGAAGCCTTCCTGGTGGTTCTGTGTCTCGACTGGAGAACCGTGCGGAAGCCGGAGGTGACTTACTTCGCGTGTTGTGACCACTAGGAAGGCTCAAGTATTAATATACGTCATAATTCGGAATGTGGAACGATAAACCTTAAAATCATTGGTCTAGGTTGGAATGTTTCATTTTAGTTTACTATTTTCTAATGGATGAAAACGAAATATGTGATTTCTGCCGCCTTCTGTGCGGCCTTGGTGGTTTTGACATCGTGTTCGATGATGCCGAAAAAGTCGTCCCATGTCAAGCATACACCGGACTTTTTCCCTGCCGAGGCGGAAAGTTCCAGTTCGCTGGTAGAGACTGCCGCCTTGCCGGAACATTACAGCAAGATTGAATTCCCGGAATACAAGTACGTGGCGCCGTATCCGAAGGATTTCCGTGTGCAGATTGCGGACGGGATTACCGGCTACATTGTGAGCGACACGACGCTTCCGCTTGTGGATTTTTCCGTCTATTTCGAAGAGAGCAACTTGCCTTTGGTGCTCAAGGACGAGGCGGCCTTTGAAATGGTCGGTTCCATGATTCGTCGTGGCGGCGGCGGCGGGATTACGGCTCATGCGCTTGAAGATTCGCTGGAATTCGTGAGTTCGTCAATTTCGACGAGCGTGGGCACGTATCTTTCGGCGTTCGACATCAACTGCCTTTCGATGTACTTCCCGGAGATGCTCGAACTGGCACGGAAGGTGCTTACGGATCCGTCGTTCGACAAGACTCAGCTCGAAATCGTGAAGGCGAACTTCGTGACGTCTTACGAACGCCGTCACGAGACGCCGGCCAAGGTGCTTTCGGCGCTCAAGTCGAAGGTGAATTATGCGCCGAACCCGAGGCTTTGGAATGCGAACGCGACAGAGTATAAGGCGGTGACTGCCGCCGACGTAAAGCGCCTCGCGAAGGGCGTGTTCTCGTCGAAACGTATCGTTTTTGCGCTTGCGGGTAATGTGAACCGCGATTCTGCCGTGACGATGCTCAAGAATTTCTTCGCGGGCTGGAAGGTCGAGCCTTCGGAGGATGGAAAGTCTGCGCCGGTTCCGCTCTCGTTTGCCCGCAAGCCCGGCGTGTATGTGGTCGATAAGGATATCACGCAGGCGAACATCACCATGAACCAGCCGTTCGTCAAGCGCCCGCACCCCGATTACTACCCGACTGCGGTTGCCAGTTTCATCTTGGGCGGCGGTAGCTTCAGTTCCAGGCTCATGAACCGCGTCCGTAGCGACGAGGGCCTTGCGTATAGCGTGTATAGCACGGTCGGCAACGACTACCGCGATACGGCGATGACGACGATTGCCCTCCAGACCAAAGTCGAGACGGTCGGTTTTGCCATGAAGCTCATTTTCGAGGAAGTGGAAAAGCTTGCGAAAGACGGGCCTACGGCGGAGGAACTGTCGCAGGCGAAAAAGTCCCTGGTCGAGAGTTTGCCTAGCCTGTTCGATTCTCCGTCCTCGACGGCGACTATCTTTGCGAAGGGCGAACTTTTGGGCAAGTCGGACAACCATTACCTGGATTATGTGACGCAAATCAATGCGGTGACGGCGGAACAGGTCAAGGCGATGATAGCTAAGTATTTTGATAAGGACAAGATGACGATTTCGATTGTCGGCCCTGTCTCCATGTTCGATTCCTTGAAACCGTTTACCGTGATTCCTTTGGACAGCCTGGAGTTCAGGTAACCCTAAGCCAAAAAGGAGGTATGCCTTATGCGATGCGAGATTATACGTTCGTCTTTTTTGAGCGTGTGCCTTGCCGTTGTGCTCGCACTGGGTTCTTCCCTGTCTTATGCCACTACGAGTGTCCCTGCGTCGGAAGTGACCCGCAAGCAGCTCTTGATGAAGGTGAAAAACAAGGCCGATGACATGCGTGCGTTCTGTTCGGGCATGAACAAGTGTCTCGATATCAAGTACGAGGCCTGCACGGGCGAGGAACTCAAGCTGTGGCCGAAGGTCGATTACAACGAGGAATTTTGCGCTCCTTACAAGGAAATCGTGAAGCGCGGGTTCCCGACGGATTTCAAGGCGCCCATGATGGTGGATGTGTTCTTGCGTCTCGGGCGCCAGTACAGGGCGGTTTACGAAAACGAGGGGACAATTCCGCTCGAAGTGAACGAGATTACGTACTTGTTCGACAATATGCCTTTTACGGCGGACCTCGTCAACGCCTACCTGGAAACGGACTATACGTTGCAGTACACCTCCCGCGACCGCCGCTATTTCTCCGGCGGCAACGGTCATGGCCTTTCGGGCGATTTTTACTGGGCGCTGCAGGATAGTGCCGGTGCAAAGCCTGCGCTGCGCAATATGTTCTTTGGCTATGGCTATGCGCAGATTCTGAAGTGGTCGTTGAAGGGGACTGCGATTGCCTACTTGGACATGGATTTGGTTGCTCCGCGGACGCTGAAGTACAAACTCAAGGCGATTGTGTTCCCGTCCAATTCCGTGCTGAATTCCATTATGCAGTTGCGCGTGTTCAAGAGCGTTGTCAATTCTAAAATCGACGGCATCGTGGGCGATATCAAGAAAGCGTCGAACATGTACTTTGGCGGTAACAAGAAGCCTATCACGAAGGACAAGCGGCTGCACACTCCGGAAAATGAACGGCACCTTGCGGAATTTAACGGTGTGGTTGCTGGCGGCCCGTGGAACCTTGGTGATGCCATACGTGCCGAACGCAAACTGTTGGAGCTGAACAAGCCTCCTAGAAGAGTGAGCTCTCCTGAACCCAAGCAGCATGTGGTCATCGTCGATTCTACGGCGAAAATGGATTCTGCAGGTTTTGTAGATGCTGTGGTTGTTCCTGTCTCTGAACCGGTTTCTGCAAGAACTGCTGCTGGAACGGTTGCGGATTCTGTACAAACTCAAGACTCCGCAACGCCTATGCCGCCCGTTGATACTGCCGATTTCAAGGCAAATATTACTATAAAAAAGGATTCAAATAATGAGTGAACCGAGGGATTTGGAATCACTGCTTGCGCGCGTTACGGATAGACGCCGCGAGTTGCTTACTTCTGTAGTTAACCGCCGCACGCGTCATTTTTGCATGGTGCTTGAAGACCTGTTTGACCCGCACAACATTTCTGCGGTCATCCGCACGGCGGAAGTTTTCGGGCTTCAGGATGTCCATGTAATTGAAGAAGACAACGCCTACAGTGTGAACAAGTCCATTCTAAAAGGTTCGTACAAGTGGATGAGCATTTATCTGTACAAGAAGCGCATGCTTTGTATGGAAAAGCTCCGCGAAAAGGGCTACAAGATTGCTGTGGCGAGCACGAACACCACCAACTCCGTTCTGGACCTTGATTTGAGCCAGCCGATGGCGTTTTATCTGGGCAGCGAGTTCCACGGGAATCACCCGGATACGCTCGCGCATGCCGATTACGAATTCAAGCTGCCGCAGTACGGCATTACCGAATCCATGAACGTGTCTGTCGCCGGGGGCGTCCTGATGACTTATCTTGACGTGTTCATGCAGAAAGAGGGGCGTGAGAAGTTTGCGCTCCCGCAGGCCGAAAGGGATGCCCTCTTGCTCGACTGGCTCGACCGCCATGTAAACGGCATCGAGACCAACAGCCCCATTACCCGCATCGGGGAGTAGTTTAGACGAGAGTGTATAGACGAGAGATGAGAGGCGAAAAGGGTCTCAAAACAGCCGCTAAAAAGCCTAGTAACTAGTAAAATCGAACTTTGAACGAAGATAAAATATGCTAGATTAGCTAGTGCAATGAAAAAGAATACTGCTCTATACTTTTCTGTAGGTCTTGTCGTTCTTTTAGCCATTTTCATCTTGATATTTGGCATGTTCTTTCTGAACGAAAAGGATCTGCGCGAAACCTTTGACGTTTATCATTTGCGATTTACGCAGGTGAGTACACTAGTTCTGGATGACCCGGTCAAAATCAATGGCGTAAAGCTTGGCCGCGTGGAATCCATCGAACTTTCGGGCCATCGTGTCGTGGTGACGATTAGGCTCAAGTCGGATGTGAAAATCCCGAAGGATTCCGAAATCCGCGTGCAGAACATCGGTATCATGGGCGAACGCCAAATCGGCATGATTCTCGGTGATTCGAACGAGTATTTTGTGCCTGGCGATACGATTACGGGCCAGTTCGATGCCGGCATTGCCGAGGCGCTCGGGCTTGCAGGCGAAGTTTGCGACTCGACGAAGGTCCTGCTGGAAGCTGTCAAGACTGCTTTGAACGGGACTATCGCCAATCCGGAATTCCAGGACCGCTTCAGGACGCTCCTCGTGAAGGCGGAAGGTCTTGAAGACCGTTTGACGAATCTTGTGGTAACGACCGATCCTCAACTCAAGAAGAGCCTTGCGAACCTGAACAAGGTGACGGTCAAGGTGAACGAGCTTGTCGATGGCGTCAAGGAACCGATCGACGGCCTCTTTGCGGGGACCGACAAAGTTATGGGGAACGCGAACCAGCTGATTTCGGAACTGGAGGGCGTGACCAAGCATTTGGATGGGCTGATTGCGAAGGTGCAAGCCAAGATGGACTCCAAGGACAATACCGTGGGCATCTTGCTGAACGACAGAACGTTGCATGACGATCTTGTCAAAACGGTACATTCGGCTGACAGCCTGTTCAGAATCATCCTACAGGATGGCCTTGATATTAACGTAGATTTCTTCTAAGGGATGGATTGATGATTACTAAGATATTTACTGTTTCCAACAAACTGGGCATTCACGCTCGTCCGGCCGGTATGATTGTTGATATTACGGGTCAGGCAAGAAGTGATGTATCCATTGTGTTTGATGGTTCGAGGGCCAATGCGAAAAGCATCCTTAACGTGATGATGCTTGCTATCCCGGCGGGTTCCGAAGTCAAGTTCGAAATCGACGGCGAAGATGAGGAAATCGTCGTCCAGCAGTTGGAAAAGCTTTTTGATGACCACTTCAACGAAGAACCCTGCTGAATATGCGAAGAAGTCTGCTGACGGGGCGTCTCGGAAATCTCCGAGGACGGTACTTGTTGGTGTTCCTTCGTCTCCTGGTTTTGCCATGGGAACGGTGTTCCCTATTGCAAACCGCGAGTTTTCTGTAGTCGAGGAGACTCTCCCGGAGAGCAGGCTCGCTGCTGAAGAGCAGATGTTCTTGAAGGCCGTCACCAAGACGGCGAAAGAAATCGCCCAGATAAAGGAAATTTCGGAGAGCAGGGCAGGCGTCAAGGACAGCCTGATTTTTGCGACCCACCTGATGATCTTGCAGGATCCGGGACTCGTCAATGGAGTTCTCGACAAGATCAAGAAAAAACGTAAGAATGCGAAGTGGGCGGTCCATGTGGTTTTTGGCGCCTACATCGAAAAGTTCGAGAAAATCAATTCCCCTGCCATGCGTGACAAGGCGGCGGACCTGAGGGACTTGTACAACCGCCTGATGTCGGCCATGGATGACTCCGGACCGGTATTGGAGGACGTGGCTGACGAAAAAGGCATTGTCCTTGTTGCGCATGAGTTTGTTCCTAGTTTTTTGATGACGCTCAAGCCTGGACAGGTGAACGCCATCGTGATGGATACGGGTGGCCGTACAAGCCATGTCGCCATTTTGGCGAAGGCGCTGCAGATTCCTGCGGTGGCTGGTCTTCGCAATGTCGCCGCCCTTGTGAAGAACGGCGATACGATTATTGTCGATGGTTCGCACGGCAAGGTCATCATCAATCCGAATGACGACGATGTCCGCAAGTTCCGTGAACGTCAGGAAGTTTTCGAGCGCCAACGCCGTGAACTTTTTACGATGCGCCAGCTGGAGCCGATGACGCGCGATGGCAAGTACATTGTGCTGCACGCGAACATCGAACTTCCGAATGAGGCGGACAAGGTGAAGGATTTTGGCGCGACGGGTATCGGCCTTTACCGTTCGGAATTTTTGTTCCTCAAGAAAGATGCTCCGACGCAGTCGGAACAGGAAAGTGCCTATAGGCATATCCTTGAAACGATGGCTCCTTACCCGGTGGTCATCCGTACGCTCGATGCGGGCGGGGACAAGCTCGTCAGCGGCATATCGGCGGTGAACGAATCCAACCCGTTCATGGGGTGGCGCTCCATCCGCGTGTGCCTGGACCGCGAAGACGTTTTCATTACGCAGCTTCGCGCACTTTTGCTTGCCAATACGCAGGGGAACTTGCGTATCTTGCTTCCGATGATTTCGAGCATGAGCGAATTGCGCCGCGCGAAGGCGTGTATTGCCAAAGCGCGCAAACAGCTCGAAGACGAGGGACACAAGCCAGCCGTGGTGAAGGTGGGCGCGATGATTGAAGTGCCTGCGGCCGTGATGATTGTGGATAAACTTGCTAAGGAAGTGGACTTCTTTAGCCTTGGGACGAACGACTTGATTCAGTTTACGTTGGCTGTCGATCGCACGAACGAACTGATTACGGATATGTTCCAGCCGCACCACCCGTCTGTGCTCAGCATGATTTACCAGACCGTGGTTGCTGCGCACCGCGAAGGAATCCCTGTGGCGGTTTGCGGTGAAATGAGCGCAGACCCGATGAGCGTGCTCTTGCTGGTGGGGCTCGGTGTCGATGAACTGTCCATGACGCCGTGGAGCGTCATGACGACGAAGAAGATTATACGTTCTATTAACTTTGAAGATGTCCGTGATACGGCTTTGACTGTTTTGCAAATGGACGATGCAGAAACTGTAAATGCATTTTTATATAAAAAATATGCGCAAACGATTACGGAATTAGGTATATCTAGTTTTGTGGGGCAAGTTGAAAAATAAATCTACTGGAATATAGATGAAGTTATTGCGTTTTTTATTGATTGCTTGTACGACCGTCTTGTATGCACAGATGGACGGTTCGGTGTATTCTCTTTATAAGTCTCCGTTTACGGATCAGGAAGCTGTCGCGCCGGACCAGTTCCAGGATGCGGTCATCCGTGCTGCCCGCGCGAAGAAGATGATGAACGATATCTCTGTTACGCAGAACCACCGCGATTTTGCACGTGCCGCTTATTACTATTACAGTGGACAGTGGGATAGCGCCTATGCTGCCTATAATTCCTTGCGCGACCGCGAACCCGGTTTGACGGGAAGTGTCATTTTGCGCATGGCCCAGGCCGATTTTAAGCAGGAAAAGTATGCTAAGATGCGCGAGACGTTGCGCTTGGAAAAGAACTTGGAAAACGACAAG
This sequence comes from Fibrobacter sp., assembly GCA_017965445.1. Classification (GTDB taxonomy): domain Bacteria; phylum Fibrobacterota; class Fibrobacteria; order Fibrobacterales; family Fibrobacteraceae; genus Fibrobacter. The sequence continues at coordinate 14,740 of JAGCPZ010000074.1, forward strand.
GGCTTTCGCGAGGTGGCAGACCGCTTGAGAATCGAGGCGACGATGGCGGACTTTACGATTAACGATGCCGCCCGTGCGGATTCGTTGATGATTTTCCTTGAAAACAACCCGGAAGGCGAGGACATTGTTCCGCTGAAGTATCGCTATGCGCGTTATCTGGAAGATTCTTACCAGTTGAAGCAGGCAAAACGCCTTTACATGAAACTCTTGACAAGCAAATCATCGTACAAGGATTCTGCTTTTGCGTCTATCCGTCGTCTGAGAGAAGTGCTCGGTACTCCCGAATCGCTTGCCGAAAAGGTCGCCTATGCGAAGATGGCATGCACGAAGGACGAAATGAAGAACTGCATCAACTTGTTGGATTCCATCCAGATTCTGGATGCGCAGCAGGCGCAGAAGAATCCGTCTTTGGTGGTGCCGCTTGAAGACCCCGCTTATGCACGCTTGAAAAAGAGCACGCTGGATTTGAATACCCGCATCAATCTGTGGGAAAAACGCGCTGGAGCCTTGCGTTCGCTCAACCGCAATGAAGAAGCCATTGAACAGTATCGTTATTTGATAGAAAATGTGGAACCGCGTCCGTCGTGGATTCAGAACATCTTGAAGCTTTACCGCAAGGAATCCGCGGAACTCTTTGACGAGGAAATCCATACTTACGATTCGCTTTTGCAGGATGTTAGCCAGTACAGCACCGAAAATGCGAACAACCTTTGGCTGCGCGGTTTCGAGTTCGAACAGAAACTGATGTACGACAAGGCTGTCGATTGCTACATGAAACTGGTCCACAAACGTTTTAAGAACAACATAAAACGTCAGTGGGCGAGGTTCCGTATCGGTTACGTCTATTTCAAACGCGGCATGTGGGTGGAGGCTGCGGCCAATTTCCGCGAAGCGACAAAGGAACCGTTTACGTGGAGCGGAAGCGCTTCGAGGATGTTCCTTGGCGATACTTACATGAAAATGCACGAGGATTCGCTTGCTCGGGAAGCGTATCTGGACTGCATCAAGGATTTCCCGCTTTCGTATTACGCTCACCGCAGCCGTATGAAGCTTTCGGAAAACAACTTGATGCCGGCGGACCAGATTCCGTATGCGCATGGGGTGCAAATGTCCCCGGCGACGACGCTGGACTGGATTCGTTCTGTGAACAAGCTGGGCAAACCGGACCCCTCGTATAGCAAGGACCGTTATGAACGCATCAAGAAGCTGTTTATTTATGGCTTCGAAGATGATGCCTTCAGGCTTTATGACGAAGTGAAGAAGAAAAACTACAAACGTCTGGATTTCCTTTACGAATACGGCAAACTGTTCTATGACATGGGCGAAACGGCTGCCGGTTACAGGCTTGCAAGACAGTTCCAGGCCAAGATGGACAGGCGCCTGTTCATGGCTCCGCCGATTGACGTACTGCATTATTTGTATCCTGTGCCGTATGCGGATCCGGTGGTCTATTATTCCGGTAACAATATCGACCCGTTCTTTGTCTATAGCGTGATGCGCCAGGAATCCATATTCGATTTCCAGATAACGTCTCCTGCGGGTGCCTGCGGACTTTTGCAGATTATGCCCGCGACGGGCAAGATGCTTGCCGAAAAGGAGGATGTTCCGGACTTTAATCCGAAGCGCCTGTACAATGCTTACCTGAATATCCGCCTGGGTATCCGCTATTTGGTGGACCTCAAGGACGATTACAAGAACGACTACATGTACGTGCTTTGCAATTACAATGCGGGGCCGAAGCCGACGAAACGCTGGCAATCCCAAAGCGAAGGTCTTCCGTGGGATTTGCGTGTCGAGGAAATCAGCTACTGGGAAACCCGCGAATACGTAAAGCGCGTCATGGGGAACTATTGGATTTATAAGGAAATATATGACGGGATTTAGTTTCTCGTAACTCGTATGTTATTCTTACTGCTAACTATCACTCCTGCATTTTTGTTTGCTTGTGGAAATATCTTGGAAAAGTCCGGAGTTTCGACTGTCGGCAAACGCACGGGCGGGACTTCACGACCTTGGGCTTTTTTTAAGGGTATTGTTACAAATAAATTCTGGTGGCTGGGAATTGGCTGTTCGGGGCTAGCGACGATTGGCTATTACATAGCGATGGCGCAGTATGACCTCTCCCAAGTGCAGCCGATGATGGTGCTGAATCCGGTGCTGACGGCGCTGATGGGCTTCTGTATTTTGAAGGAGGCGCTGACCAAGCGCATTGTTGTCGCAATTTGCTTTGTGGTGGCGGGTCTTTTGTATTCCGTAGAAAATCTAGGAGAATCGACTGCCGTGCAGAATACCGGGATGCTCTGGGCGTATGCGGGCGGACTCTGCTTTGTGACTTTGATTGCGCACTTTTTGGTGAAAGATCGCGAGATGGTGGATTCGCTTATCATGGGTGTGGGTTTTGGACTTTCGGCGGCGTTTTACAAGAGCCTTGCGATGGATTTTGACCTCGACCATATTGATGCCTCGTCGGTGGCGAACTTGCTTTTGGATTTGAGGGCTCTCGGTTACGTGGCGACTTACGGTATTGCGTTTTTGTATTCGCAGATATCGTTCTCTCGTGGGCGTGCACTGTTTATTATTCCGTTCAGTGCCGCTGTCGGTGCGGCTGTGCCGACCTTGGCTGGGGCGCTTGTGTTTTCGGAGGCGTTTCCGGTGGGCAAGGCTGTGTCCGTATCGCTTGTGCTGATTGGCGCATGCCTGTTCATTGTCCGTCGTCCGAGAAGAAAGCCTAAAATTTAGGGCTGCGCCGCTCCGCGACTATTCAAAGAAAAGAAAGCTTTTAAAAAGGATTTTTTTAAACATTCTATGTGCTTACAAATCCTGTAATTGCTATCTTATAAATCATGAGTTTTTATACCAAAATTGTTTGTATTGGCGCGGGTTACGTCGGTGGCCCCACTATGACCGTTATCGCCGACAAGTGCCCCGATGTCAAGGTGACTGTTGTCGATATTAACCAGTCCCGTATCGATGCCTGGAATAGCGAAAGCCTTCCGATTTTTGAGCCCGGCTTGGACGACGTCGTAAAACGTGCCCGTGGGCGTAACTTGTTCTTTAGCACGGACATTGCGTCTGCAATTAAAGAAGCCGATATTATTTTTGTTTCTGTAAATACGCCGACGAAAACTTTTGGGCATGGCGCAGGGAAGGCGTCCGATCTCCAGTATTGGGAAAAGACGGCCCGCAACATTTTGGAAATTGCTGACGAAGGGAAAATCATCGTCGAAAAATCGACGCTCCCGGTTCGTACTGCGGCCGCCATGGAACGCATCTTGAATTCGAATGACAAGGGTCTCCATTTTGAAGTGCTTTCGAACCCGGAATTCTTGGCGGAAGGTACGGCCATTAATGACTTGTTCGAGCCGGACCGCGTGCTTATCGGCAGTCACCAGACGGAGTCCGGCCTTGCTGCTTGCCAGAAACTTGTAGATGTGTATGCCCATTGGGTACCGCGTGATCGCATCTTGACAACGAACCTCTGGAGTTCTGAACTCACGAAGCTTACGGCGAATGCTTTCCTTGCTCAGCGTATCAGTTCCATCAACTCCATCAGCGCCCTTTGCGAACGTACCGGCGCCGATGTCGATGAAGTGGCTTTCGTGATGGGGAAGGACAAGCGAATCGGTTCGAAGTTCCTCAAGGCGTCCATCGGTTTCGGAGGCAGCTGTTTCAAGAAGGATATCCTGAATCTCGTCTATCTGTGCGGTTACTACGGACTGCCCGAAGTGGCTGCCTATTGGGAAAGCGTCGTGAAGATTAACGAGTGGCAGACGCACCGCGTTGTCGATCGCATGCTCGAAACGATGTTCAATACCATCGCCGGTAAAAAGATTGCTGTGTTCGGTTTTGCGTTCAAGGCGAATACGGGCGATACCCGCGAGAGTCCGGCAAACCTTGTGGTGCGCGACTTGCTTGCCGAACATGCACAGCCTGTCGTGACGGATCCGAAGGCTATTCCTGACGCCAAGCGCGACTTGAAGGATGTCATCGATCAGGTTGAGTTCGAAGAAGATCCGTACAAGGCCGCCGAAGGTGCTCATGCTGTTGTCGTATGCACAGAATGGAAGTGCTTTGCGGAATTGGATTGGAACCGTATATACAAATCGATGGCCAAGCCAGCGTTTGTCTTTGACGGTCGTAATATTTTGGATGCCGATGCTCTTCGCAAGATTGGGTTTGAAGTGACGAGTATCGGTAAAGGTAAGGCGGAGTAGTTTTAAGAGAGTTTGGGTTATGGCGTCTATTAGCGTTTTCGGTCTGGGATATGTGGGTTGTGTTGGTATTGCTTGTTTGGCTAAACTCGGTCACAAGGTTGTTGGATGTGACGTCGATGAAAGCAAAGTAAGACGAATTGCAAAGGGCCTCCCGACGATTGTCGAGCGTGATGTGGATGAAGTCATGCAGGAAGGCTTTAAGGCTGGACTTATTTCGGCGACAACATCTCCGATGGAAGCTGTGTCCAAGACCAATATCTCGTTTCTGTGTGTGGGAACGCCGAATGCTCCGGATGGACGCCTGGATACAACATATTTGATGTCTGCGGTCAAGTCCATTGCCGAAGCGATTCGCTCCAAATCGACTTTCCACATTGTAGTGATTCGCAGTACTGTTCCGCCGGGAACGAATGCTGCCGCGATTGAGTTGATTGAAAAAATCTCGGGCAAGCGCGAAGGCGTCAACTTTGCTGTGGCCTCGAATCCGGAATTTCTCCGTGAAGGCATGGCTGTTGCGGATTACCTGAATCCTCCGTTGACTGTTATCGGTTGCGAAAGCCGTCGCGCCCTTGATACCCTAAGGAACCTCTATTCGACGCTTGGCAGTGAAATTGTCGAAGTCGAACCCAAGGTTGCCGAAATTATCAAGTTTGTCAATAATTCGTACCACGCGTTGAAGGTGACGTTCGGAAACGAAATCGGCGCTATTTGCAAGAAACTGGATATCGATAGCCACAGCGTGATGAACTTGTTCTGCAAGGATACGCAGCTGAATATTTCGCCGTACTATTTCAAACCGGGATTTGCTTATGGCGGTTCCTGCCTGCCGAAGGATTTGCGCGGGCTCAATTTCTTGGCGGAATCCAATCAGGTGGATGTTCCGGTACTTTCGTCCATTGAAAATAGTAACAACGAACACATCAAACGCGTGCTGAACCGCGTGCAAGAAATTGGCGTGCGCTCTGTGGGCATTATCGGCTTGACGTTCAAGGCCGGGACGGATGACTTGCGCAATTCAGCGGCAATCCGTCTTGCAGAAGGCGTGCTCGGGAAGGGCTGCTCCTTGAGCATTTATGACCGCTACCTGAATATCGCCCGTGAAACGGAAACGAATTTGCGTGAACTCAACAAGCGTATTCCGCACTTGCTGCCGCTTCTCGTGAAGGATGTCGAAGATGTCGTGGAATCGACTTCGCTTGTCATCATCACTGTTCGTAATCCCGAGATTCCTGAGCTAGTCCGTAAATATCCCGAAATTCATTTCTTGGACTTGGTGCGAATGAAAGATCCGTCTGTAGAAACATTGCCGAATTACGAAGGCTTTTGCTGGTAAACGAGTATGGATCTGTCATCGAAGGAATTATCAGGCAAAAAAGTCTGTATCGTTGTTGAAAACCTCCCGGTTCCTTTTGACCGCCGAGTTTGGCAAGAGGCGACGTCGCTCCATGAAGCGGGTGCCGAAGTGACCGTAATTTGTCCAAAGACCAAAAAGTACCCTTTGGAATACGAGGAATTGGAAGGAATCAAGATTTATCGCCATCCATTGCCGGAAGCGAAAGGAACTTTGGACTACTTCAAGGAATATCTGTGTGCGCTTTATCATGAATTTCGCCTTTTGTTCAAGGTGTTCCGCAAGCAGGGCGTGCAGGATGTCATCCATGCATGTAATCCACCGGACTTGATTTTTATTGCCGCGGCACCGTTTTTCTTTTTTACGCGCTGCAAGTTCCTTTTTGACCATCACGATATCAATCCGGAACTTTGGATTGCAAAATTCGGCAAGAAAGGTCTTGGCTACCGTGCCATGATTTTGGTGGAACGCCTTACGTATTTCTTTGCAAAGCATGCGATTGTGACAAACGAATCGTACAAGGAAATCGCCATGCGCCGTGGCAAAAAGCGCGAGGAAGACGTGACGATTGTCCGCAGCGGTCCGAATCTCTCCAAATTGAAGGTTGGTCCTGCAAAGCCTGAAGTCAAGAAGGGCTTCAAGTACTTGGTGGGCTACATCGGCGTGATGGGCAAGCAGGAAGGCATCGATCTTTTGCTTAAGTCCGTTGACTACATCGTGAACGAAAAAAAACGAAAGGATATCCGTTTCTGCATCATGGGCGGCGGACCGTCTTTAGATGAATTGCGGGCATTGAACGAGACGATGAATCTTACGGATTACGTTGATTTCCCTGGTCGTGTTTCGGATGAATATTTGGCCGATGTGCTGAATACGGCGGACGTGTGCGTGAATCCGGATTTGCCTTCTGAAATGAATGACAAATCGACGATGAACAAAATCATGGAGTACATGGCGTTCGGGAAACCGATAGTGCAATTCACGCTCAAGGAAGGGATGTTCTCTGCACAGGAAGCGTCCCTTTACGCAAAGAATACGGATACGGATGACTTTGCGGAAAAAATCCTGTGGCTCCTGGACAATCCCGAAAAGGCTGCTGAAATGGGAGTTTTTGGTCGCAAGCGCGTGCAGAACGAACTCAGCTGGGATTTCGAAAAGCCGAAGCTGATTAGCGCCTACAAGAAAATTTTAGGAATGTAATTCCTATTTCGTTTTTTATGTGAAAAAGGGAAGTGCAAATCACTTCTCTTTTTTGTTTTCGAACTTTATATCTAATGTCTTGATAAGCGAATCGAGGCGGTGGGTGAGTTTTTCGGCGCCTAAAGTTCCTAAATGGTCATCGTCGTAAGCCATTTTGCCGGTGTAGTCGTGCTTGCCCATTTTGTTCTCGTCCATGAAGATAAAGTTGGGATAGTCTTTCGAAATGTCTTGAATTTTCTGCAAGAGTGCGGGAGCGTCGCTTCGCAAAATACCGTTTATGCCGTATGCGCCTGTGTTTTGATAGGCTGGATTTTGCGGCGTTTCTAGTGCAATGACCTTGATGTTCTTTTCTGCGGCGAGTTTAGCAAATTTTTGCAGGATTTCTACGTTCTTGTTAAAGGGCTTGGGATTGCTGTTGTTCCAACTGCTATCTCCTTTGACGGTTGGAAGGGAATCGCTCCATCCGTTGCAGGGCTGCGCTCTGTACCCTCTGCTTGAAAGGAGTGTCTCTTTCAAACTTTTAGAATTGGAAAGAGCTTTGTCTGTCATGGAAGGCAGTTCTTTGGGGACGCCGTCCTTCCAATAAGCGTGATTTCGATCATAGACGTATCCGGGATAGGTCCATGCTTCGGAATCCCAAAAACTGTCGAGATATTTTAGGCGGTCGGCATCGGTTCCGACGACGACGTATTTGAGTTTTTTTACGTGTGGTAAGATGTAACTTTCGAACAAGATAAATGAGCCGATAAGCGTGTTGTGGTCGTTTGCCATGTTGATGGCGAAATGGGGACGGCTGATTCCATCGGGGTCAAGGGTATGGAAAATGCGCGAAGAACCGAAAAAGACAACTGTGGCAGAATCCCTGTATTGCCATAGGAGCTGCATTTTGTATCGGTATTTTTCAGCATCACTGCTGCCGCCGGTTGTGAAGTATATTCCAGCACTATCCGGGTCGAGTTCAAAGTCTATTCCCGTTTCGTCTGTTTGTGTATTTCTTGCTTTGCGTTCTACCCACAGATTCGGGTGCCAAAGTTCTTCGCCTTCGGCAAGTTCGGTGACTGAACTGTCAGCAGGGCTTACGAGAACGATTTTTGTGTGTGACCCGTTTGCGTTGGCGAGTGTTGCTACGATGTTGGATGTTTTGCCATCGGAGGCCCATTCGCTGTGGTCAAATGTATAGCTTTTCGGTGATTTGATGCTTTGTATGAGCTTGCCGGTGCTGTCGGCGATGAAAATGCGTTCGTGCGTGGCGTAACTCGCATCGACGAATTTCTGGCCTTTTTTGCCGCCGAAGTCGAGGAACAAAGTACGTTTGCTTTTGTCTTGAGCAAGCGAAACATTGCACGCTTGTTCTTTGTCGTACCAAATGGTGTCCCGTGCTTTTTCTGTAATTGTAGAGCCGGATTTTGCAATGCGTGCACGGAGGAGCCTTGCTCCCGAAACGGCCAACGAGTTGTCTTCGCTGATGCCGCCATGGTAGGCTCCATCGAAGAGCTTTTGCGGAGTTCCGAATTTGCCTTTGGAGAATTTTACCTGCCAGGTGGCGCTCCCCTTGAAAGCGGATTCGTCCTTGTTGTTGCCGGCATCGGTTACATAGACGATTGCCGTATCGCCGTTGTCGAGGACTCTCCAGCGGGGGATGGTGGCACTCTTGACATCCAGTTTTACGCGGTTTGTCCCTTTTGCGTTCAAGTCGCGGACGTAAAGTTTGGATGTGCCGCTGATGCCTTCGGGCTTGGTACAGAATGCAACGCGTTTTCCATCGGGCGAAATATCAGGGTGATATACTTCGATGGAATCATGAATCTCTTTTACGGATAAGGTCCCTTCACTGTAGTCGATAAATGCGAGATTTCCGCTGATGTCGTTGCGGAACGCGAGAATGGCGATATGGGTGCCGGTCAATTTTTTTATGGAGCTGGCATTGGCAAGGGCTGATACGGCGCTTGTCTGTACTTTTCCGCTGGCGTCTAGCCAAACGGGGTTCGGAATGTTGCCGAATGCGAGTCGAAAACCAATGCGGTCGGCGTGCGATGAACCTTCTACGGTGTATTCGTCGCCTCGGGCGATGACGTTCATTTCAGATGGCCTGTCAGAGAAATAGCCTCCTTTCAGAACTCGTTCTCCGAGGTCGCCTCCGTCGAGGGAGCCTACGTAATTTGTGATGGCCGTGTCGCGGAATTGACCAGCCCAGTCGTTGACCCATTCCTTCACGTTGCCGGCAAGGTCGCAGAAATCACGTGAATCTTTTCCGGCACTGCAGATGACATGCGATTTGAAGTCGGAGTTGTCGGCATTCCAGCTATTGTTTTTGGGATCCCAGCCTTTGGATGCGGCATGGACCCATTCGGCTTCTGTGGGGAGCCGGTAGGCATTTACTTCGGGGTGAAAAACGAGTGCGTCCAGGTTTGTGCAATGGCCTTCGCTATCGAATGTCGCCTTGGTGTATGTATATGCCGAATCTCGTTTTTCGGATTTGTTTTTCGCGTTTGCGATGAGTACAGCGTCGTAGTAGGTGACGTTTGCAAGGGGGAGACTATCTTTTTTGCACTTGCCAAAATCTTTCAGTTTGTATTCCTTGGCCAGGGCCTTGTATTCGCCGCAAGTGAATTCGTGGATGGCCAGATAATAGTCGTAATCGAGCGAAACCTTCATGGCGGGGCGCTCCGAGGGCTTGAATTTGCTGTCCTTGGTCCCGAGTGTCACGGTTCCGCCGCGAACGGCGATCATGCCATCGATTTCATCCATTGGAGTGTCGTTCGAGGAATCGGACGACATGTTGCTGCAGGCGAGTAGCACCAGAGCGAATAATGATATGGCAAAAGCTTGCTTCATGTTACTCTACGAAAGGATGAAAATCGTGAAAAGTTATTGACGCGTTAAGCTCCAAAAAAACATTTTCTAGGTTGATATCATCTTTAATATATAAAAAAAATTTGAATTTTCTTGATTAAAGCTACTTTAGGGGTGTAGCAGGTTATTGTCGAGAACCCAAATCCAGGCATCCATTGCGTCGAGCAGGCTGTCCGCTTGTGCTGTCACATCGATATCTGATTTCTTTTCGGCGATAAAACCTCCGACGGTTTCTGTTGTATCCCAATCGATGACTTTGCTTTGAATGCGGGCGTGTGAAAATTTACGGTTGTTTGCCTGTGCGAAAATGGCAAGCGAATCGTTTCGCATGACTCCGTTTGCGTTTCTGAACGAAAAGATTTTTTTGCTATCGTTGTCAAAAAGGTTTTTACCGACAAAGTTGTTTGTGGCGTTTAGTCCTAGCATCGAAAGGATTGTCGGAGCGTAATCTACGTGCGATACGGGTTTGTCGATGATTTGCCCTTCGGGAATGCCGGCGCCGGCCCAGATAAAGGTTGTCCAGGTGTAGGTGCTGTTCGCTTCGCCGAGTTCTCCTTGCTGCTGCTGAGCCTTGGCGTTTGCTATAGAATGGTCTCCCGTGACGACAATAATTGTACTATTTGCTCTGGGGCCGTTCTGTACTGCATCGAGAATGATTCCGATGGCGCTGTCTAAATAGGCAACGGCTTGTGCGTAGCGCTCGTCCGATGTTTCAGCCGGTTCCGCATACGATTTCGGAACGTTGAATGGTGTATGGGTTACAAAATTTATCCATTCAAAGTAAAGCGGCTTGTCCTTGGGGGCGGCTGCATAGAGTTCCTTGAATCGGTTTGCAAGAGGAATGTCTGTTGTGATGTTCGGGTTGTATTCTGCGTAATCAAACCATTTTTCGAACCATGGCATGAAATTGTCAAAGCTGGGCTCTGCGGCAGTCAGGACGGTTTTGTAGTATCCGGCTTTGCCTAGAATGTCTGGCAATGAGCGTGCACGCGTATTCATCATGCTGCTGATGAATACTTTGTTCGGGTGGCTCCAAATGCCAAGCTGTAAACCGAGCATGCCTTCGGTCGATGGATAGCCCACGCTGTACGTGTATGGAAACATGGTGCCGGATTTGCTCAATTTGCAGAGATTGGGCATGCGCTTGCAATTCGAGCCTATTCTAAAATCGCCAACCCATCCACGGAAACTTTCGATCGAAAGGAGAATGATATCTTTCTTTTGTTCGAGCGGCTTTTCCCTAAATTCTTGCATCAGGGAATCTTCGTTTGTGACGTGATGATAGAACGGGTATTGCGATTGTGTGGTGCCACCAAGCAGTTCGATTCCCTGCTCGAAACGCTCCGGCTTGACTTTATGCGCTTGTATGTAGAGGTATTCGTCTAATAATGTTGAATAGGGCGGCTGGATCGTTTGCCAACGGATACGGCAAGGCTTGAAGTTCTTGTGTGCGTTGCCGGAAACGGCCAAGAGGATGGCGAGAGTGGTGATGAATATAGTTGTCAGAATCGTGGAAAGTCGTGGAAAATAAATGCGCGGGAATCTCTTTAGCGGAGCGATGTTCAAGAAAATAAAAAATAATCCCGCAAGGATGATAATGAAAATAGTTAACAAAAAGCTCCAGAATCCGTCCAGAAAAATGTTGGCGGTCATTGTCGGGTCTAGCCGCGAAACGGAATAGGTGCTGAGGAACGATATTGTCAGGTGTTGGCCCATCCATCGCATGATTTGGTCGTTGACGGCGCAGAGGATAAAATAAAACCAAGTGAGTGCAGATACGGTGGCACAAATGATGGTGGAAAATTTTCCTTTTAGGAGTGTTCCCAAAGCAAAGAGAATTCCGAACAGCGCAATTGCGGGGAGGTTGACGATTGTTGCACAAAAAAAGCCAAGTAAGGGTCTTTCTACAAAAAAGCCGCCTGATGGTGTTCGAGTGAAGTAAAGTTGAGCCAGCTGCAATAGCTTGAAAAATAATGTGGCTAGCAGGAATATGACGGGCTTGCTTTTTATGATGTTGATGAATTTCATGCGGTATGAAAGAAATTGGTTAGGATACGAAAATATAAAATTATATTTGATATGTGAAGATATCTTGGTACATTAAACGCTTAAAAACTTTTTCGCTAGGTGAATTTTCTTATCGCATCCGCCAGCGGGTGCGTACGCATGTGTTCGACAAGCGGCTGATGGAAAAATCTACCGCTCCGGTGGAATTGCCGAAGTCTTCGATAATTGAGGACGGCTCGGCACATTTGGATTATCCGATTTTTGATAAAACGCTTGACGTTTTCAAACCCGTCCGTTGGCATCTGGATTTATCGACAGGAAGGGAATTCCCGAAGTCCTTTGCGCATAAAATCGATATTCGCAGTGACAAGTATGGCAGTGCCAAGCATGTGTGGGAAGTGAACCGCATGCAGTTTATGCTGCATATTGCGATGCTTTATAAAAATAGCGGGAACGAAAAGTATTTGGATTTATTTCGTTACCATTTGACGAGTTGGAAAAATGAAAACCCGTACATGGTGGGTGTCAACTGGTACAGCAATATCGAGGTGAACTTGCGCTTGATTTGCTGGTACTTCTGTTGGCAGGTGCTGGACGTTGATGGTGTGTGTGCAGACATTGCGAAAGAACCTACGTTTAAGGAGTTTGTTCGAGACGTCTGGAGACCACTTATTTACGAACATGCGGAATATTCCTATAATCATCCGTCGCTTTGTTCTTCGGCGAACAACCATTTGATTTCGGAATATGCGGGGCTGTTTGTGGCGGCCTGCGGTTGGGATATCCCGAATCGCAAAGCACGACTGGAGTATGCCAAGGTGGGGCTTGAACGCGAAATCCTTACACAGAATACGGCTGAAGGCGTGAACCGTGAAGAGGCCGCGGAGTATATCCAGTTCATTGATGACTTTTTCTTGATTGCGGCTGTTGTGGGGCGTCGTGCGGGTGTCGAGTTTTCGGAGGCGTATAACAAGCGTTTGCACTCTATGGCGGATTACATGAACGCCATGCTGGATTGCAATTGCAATTACCCGATGTACGGCGATGGCGATGATGGTTTTGTGTTGCGACCGGATTCGGGCGGACATTTCAATAATTTTAAGTCTTTGCTTTCATCGTTTGCTGTTTATTTTGAAGATGCATCGTTCAAGCGCGCTGGCGTGATGTGGGACGAAAAGAACGAGTTGCTATTCGGTTACGAAGGCCGAAAAAAATTTTTGATGTTACCGACGGTCAATACCGGATTCTTGACGGATGGAAATCGGTTCTTCCCCGAAAGCGGACATTTTATCTTTAGACGAGCAGAAGGTATTGCGGGTTCAGGTTTTCGCGAAACGTATTTGCATTTCGATGCGGCTCCACTGGGATTCTTGAGTATTGCGGCTCACGCCCATGCGGATGCTCTAAGTTTTATCTTGCATGTCGATGGATTCCCTGTTATTGTGGATCCGGGAACGTTCACGTACCATACGCATAAAGACTTGCGCGCTTATTTTGTCAGTACGATTGCGCACAATACGGTGTGCGTGAATGGGAAAAATCAAGCGAATCAGGCGGGACCTACGATGTGGTTGAATCATTACAAAGCAAAAGTTGTTTCTTGTGATGAAACGTCTGGCGAAGTCGTGGCGACCCATAATGGTTATGCTTCCGATGGTGTTTTACATCTGCGAAAAATTCAGTTCGATCGTGACAAGAACGAATTCGTGATTGTTGATACGTTGCGCTGTGAGAAAGTGGCGACTGTTGAAATTCCGTTCCATTTGCATCCAGAAACGACAGTGTGTCTTGATGGTCGCATTGTCGCGCTCGATGTGCCTGGTGCCCGCCGTGTTGTGATTGAACTTGACGAAAAACTCTCTTATACGGTTTGCGATGACGGTTGGTATTCGGAACACTTTGGCGAGAAAGTCCCGGCGAAATATCTGTATGCCAAGACGAAGTGCAATAGCGATGTCGAATTTGTGACGAAGTTGCGAGTGCTTTAATTTTCTAGATTGTCCCTATGCTCGAAAAGGTTTGTCATATTGGCCCTGCATTGAACGTTCAAGGTGGAATCAGCTCCGTGTTGGTGAGCTATAAGAACTTGTTCAATCTGCCGGTCGAAAATTTTGTTTCTAGTTACAACGGATCGTTTATCAAGTCCTTGCCGCTGTTTATTTGCTTGTGCCTGAAACTTTTGTTGAACCCGCCTGCGGCAACTTTTTTTCAGATTCATACTTCTTTTAACGGGAGTTTTTTTCGCAAGTATTTGATAAGCCTTTGCTTGAGAATGCGTGGCAAAAAGTATGTCGCCCATATTCATGGGAGCCGATTTAAAAAGATGTGCCTCACTTCGCCCAAAGTGGTTCAGCATTTTATCCGGAGTTATTTCAAGCATTCGACAATGGTGATTTGCATTACGCCGGATATGCAGGAATTTCTGGAAGAATTTGTCGGGAATGGTCTTTGCCATTATGTCGTGATTCCGAATCCTTGCCCAACGATTGCTGAAAAACCCGTGGATTTGAAAACGCATGAGTTGCCTGTCAAGATTGTTTTTTCGGGTCGTTATGGGCATCGCAAAGGCGTGTATGATTTGCTTGAAGCGTTCTCTCGCGCAAATTTCAAGACTCCGGTTGAACTCTATTTGTACGGCGATGGCGAGGTGGAACAGGTGAAGTCCGTGGTCGCTTCTTCGCCGCGTGCGAAATCGATTCATGTCTCAGATTGGTTGAAGCATGACGATTACTTGAATTTGTTGTCGCAATTCGATTTGCTTGCGTTGCCTTCTTATGCCGAAACATTTGGCATGAGCCTTGTTGAAGCGATGGGTGTCGGGCTTCCGGTTGTTTCGGCGCGTTCGGGTGGTGTGCCGTATGTGGTGCGCGATGGCGTTGATGGCTTTTTGATTGATGCGGGTGACGTTGATGCGCTTGCTCGGAAGTTGGAAAGTCTTGTCGAAGATAATTCGCTCCGTGTGCAAATGGGACAGGATGCCTGGAAAGATGTTGTCGCGAATTTTAGAGGCGATGTTGTTCTAGATAAACTCGAAGCCGCGTATAGGGGAATCTGCCCATGAAGGCTATGCTGAAATCGCATCTTAAATCGCTCGCATTGAGAATTGTGTGCGGAGCCGTTTCGGTTGTGTTCCCGCTGAAGAAAAAAAAGGTGTTTTTCAAATCGTATCACGGACTGCGTTATGCGTGCAATCCTCGGTTTATTTCTGAGAAGTTGCATGAATTGGTCCCTGATTACGATATTGTCTGGAGTTTCAAGAATCCCCAAAAGATAGATGATTTTCCTGGCTACGCGAGGTCGGTAAAGGCGGGGAGCCTTTCGGAATGCGTTGAAATGTTCACTGCAAAGATTTGCATTTTCAACGCGGGAATTGTGCTTCCGTGCAAGCGTAAGGGACAGTCCTTTTTGGATACATGGCATGGCGATAGAGCGTTTAAACGCGTTGACGAGTCGGCTGATGGAAAGGTTTCGCTTGCGGATGCATATCGCATTATGGATGTTGTCTTGTCGGGTTCGGACTATGCAGATAAGGTTTATCATGACGCGATGAAGTTTAAGGGTGAAATCATGCATTGCGGAACGCCCCGCAATGACATGTTCTTCTGCGACTCCTCGGCCCGCCTTGAAAACGTGCGTAAAAAACTGAACATCGGTGCGGACTGCGTTTTGACTTTTGCACCTACATTCAGGGGTGTTTGCGATGGTGTTGCTGAATTGAATTTCCCTGTGTTGCTGGATCAGCTAGAGGCTAAAACAGGTAAAACTTGGTGCGCCCTTATTCGCCAGCATTACAAGGTGAAGGTTAGCGACAACTGGAATCGCGATAGGCGGATTATTAACGCTTCGAGCTACCCCGAAATGCAAGATATCTTGCTCGCTTCGGATATCGTCATCTCGGATTATTCTTCGCTTGTGGGGGATTATGTTTTGCTGAATCGCCCCGTGTTCCTTTATGTGCCCGACTTGGAAGAATACAAGTCGGGACGCGGGTTGTATTTCGATATCGAAAAGAGTCCGTTCTGGTACGCACGCAGCGAAGCGGAACTGTTTAAAAAAATTCTCAATGTGGATGCGGAATCGGCAAGAAAAAATTGTCGCGACATCTTGGATTTTTATGGACATGTTTGCGAGAAAGGAAATGCCTCTGAGCAAGTGTGCCAATGGATTTTGGGTAGATCATGAGCGCGTCTATTTCAATCATATTGCCTGTATATAATGCAGAAAAGTACCTGCGTGAATGCGTTGATTCCGTGCTCAAAATCGGGGAACGCCTCGATTGGGAGCTTGTTCTAGTTGATGATGGGTCGAAAGATTCGAGTTCAGCTATTTGTGACGAGTTTGCCGAAGTGAATTCTCGCGTCCGTGTGTTGCACCTAGAAAACGGCGGTGTGAGCAAAGCGCGCAATGTAGGAATTGCCGCTGCGACGAAAGACTTTGTGACCTTTATCGATGCCGATGATTGGATTGACGCGGATGCTTTTGCTTGTGTTTTCCATGAGTTTGTCGATTTCGGTTGCGACTTGGGATTTACTTCATTTGTTCGTGTTGAAAACGGACGTGGTAAGGAGCAACCGATTGATTTTGGCAAATCCCGCCGACTCACGGATAGCGAAAAAATGACTCTTTTGCAAATGCGGCTTGCTCCTGGTATTCGCTTTATGGGAAGTGTGTGGAGGAATTTCTATTCGCGCAAGCTCGTGTCTGCGCTGTCTTTTGATAAGACACTCCGCTTTCAGGAGGATGTTCTATTTAACATCGCTGCGGTTTATAATGTGGCAAATGTGGCTGTTCTCAATAAGAGCTTTTACTATTACCGTGTCAATGAGGATTCCGCCAATTTCAACGAATCTACGAACTCTGTACAGAATCGCATTGCTGCTTGGGAACGTATAGCGGAATGGTCTAATGAGTACGGGGTAGATTTGTCGTTTGCATTGATGCGCCGCCATTGCCCGATTTATGCAAGGCTGTTCGCGAATGCATCCCGAGAATACCCGAGAGGAATTAAGCGCATAATGGCTCTATGGAAAATCCACCGTGAAATTCCACGTCAAGAGATCCGGCAATGGAAACCGGAATACTTTGGAAACTCTTTCTTACCCTACGTCTTGTTGCGCCGTATCGGACTCGATTTGCTTGGGTTCGTCTTCCTCTTCTTTCGATTCCTTTTCTAAAGTCTGGGTGCATCCCATGAGGACTCCGAGAATCATGTAGGAATATGCCGATGCGTTTCCCATGTTTCCGGTCAGAATGAAAAACATCGTGATTGAAAAAATGAGCAAGTATCCGCTTTGCGTCATGGGATGGAGCTCCCGCCGCCTATAGAAGTAGAGGAATATCCAGGCGCTTAGCAAGAGATAAGTGCCGAACCCTATAAAACCATAGTTGATGAGTTTAGGGAAAACGATGGATTCCATGCCCATGATTTCTTCGTCTCGGATGCGGTCTCCGTAGGCGTCTGTTTCAAAGATGTTCTTAGTCAGGTAAGAAACTCCGTTGCCGAACAGGGGCTTGTTGGCAATTTGGATGATGGAAAAAATCAGTTGCTGTTGCCGCAGCTGGAGTGAACTTCCTCTTGATTCTTGTGAAAAATTGTCAATTACTTTTTGCAGGGCGATTGAAGCGCTTAGAGCTAAAATAAATACTATTGTCAACTTTATGATGATGTGCATCTTGTGGACAATCCAAAAAGAGAGGATAATTCCTGTACAGAGAATGCCTGTTCTGCTCCCGCAAAGGAACAGATTTGCAAATAATACGATGTAGAAAAAAAGTTTCCAGTATTTGTTGATGTCGAAATTTCGGAATAGAGGAACATATAAGGCGAGAATGCTGCAAAGAAGCGTGCTGTAGGCGGTCGGATGAGTTGTGGTGAGAATCGTTCTTATTCTCCAAGAGTCGCGTACATTGATGTCGCTGCCCAAATCGTAAAATCCGCTGTAATTGGGGAACGCCGAACAGATGAGTTTATATGGGTAGTTTGCGCTGATGAGGGCTTCGATGATGCCGAAACAGCCAAGGATTAGGAGCGGGACGAAAAGTTGTCTCAAAATTTCTTTGATGTCGCACTTTCGTCCGATAAGGAATGCGGCGACAACATAACCATAAAGTTCGATGAAATGACGGGCGAGAGCGTAAAATTCTTTGGGATTGAGCCCTTCGTTTGTGTAAACTGTGCAGCAGAAAGAAACGGCTATTAATAATAGAGGTATCTTTATGGGAATTTCCTTGATCGTTTTTATAAAAAAATTGTAGTTCTTTAGAAATTCGACAGCGAAGAATGAATAAAGTAAAATATGTTGTGGCGATACCTTGGGTGAATCAATTATCCAGACGCAGGATGGAAATAGTACTGTTCCCAGGAAAAGCGCACAGAATCGTTTCTCTGTGTCGTTCATCAGGAGAACGAACCAAATTGCACAAAACAGAAGATAAACGAGTGCGCTAATCACTTGGTAAAATTCCCTAACGGTTCTTGACTTCTTGCTTTATTTCTGTGGTGCTGACACCTTCGGTCCTAGGTAGATAGACGACATCGCAGTAGTCTTTGAGAAAATCGAATTTTCCGGTCCAGTCGCTTCCCATCACGAACAGGTCGCAACCATATTTTTGGATATCGTCCTTTTTCTGTTCCCAGTTGTCTTCGCGGATGACCTTGGTGACCATGCGGAGCGCTTCGACAATTTCTTTGCGGTTTTCAAATGGAACAATGCATTTTTTGCCTTTTAGTGCATTGAATTCATCGGAGGAAACGGCAACGTAAAGCTCATCTGCCATGTCGGCAATTCTTTTGAGAAGGCGCAAATGACCGATGTGGAACAGGTCGTATGTACCGTAGGTGATTGCCCTTTTGTATTTTTTTGCGTTCATGATAGAAAAAATAAAAAAATAACATCGGCGAAATGTATTATATTTCTGTTTATGCAGAATAAAAGATTTCTTTTCGTTATCATCCTTGTCGCCTTAGCTTTCGTCCAGACGGCTTTGGCAGAACGTATCACTTTTGCAACGTGGAACATCCGCTATGCAAGCGAAGAAGATTCTCTCGCAGGGAACGCTTGGTCTGTCCGCGCTGAAAAAATTGCGGAAATGGTCCACTACTTTGACTTCGACATTCTGGTAGTCCAGGAGCCGGATTCCCAGCAGGTCCTGGATCTTGCTGCGCTTTTGCCCGAATACACGTATATCCAGACGGATCCGGGCAAGATTCATCCGATATATTTCAAAAAGGACAAATTCAAGGCGGTTAAGTCGGGCCAGTTCTGGTATTCCGAAAGCGGAGTTCCTGGGGAAAAAGGCTGGGATGCAAAACATGTCCGCTTTTGCTCGTGGGTGAATTTGAGGAGAAATAAAAAGAGGTTTTTTGTGTTCAATTCGCACTGGGACAATGCAGGCAAGGAAGCCCGCAATCAGTCGGCAAATGTAGCCTTGGAACAAGTGAAAAAGATTGCTGGTCGTAATCGTGTTATCTTTGCAGGAGACATGAATACGCAGGCGGATAGCAAGGCTGTTACTACCCTCAATTCAACGAATCTCCTCAAAGATGCCAAGGATCTTGCGAAGGTGAAACGCATTCCTGCTGGGTCTTTTACAAACTTTGATGTGAACGCTATATCCGACCGACAGATTGACCATATTTCGGTGACTCCGTCTATTCCGGTGTATAAGTATGGAGTTTTGGACAACCGTTATCACGATGGTAAAACTTGGCGCTACCCGTCGGATCACTTCCCGGTTGTTATCGAATTTGAACTAAAATAAGGCCTTGACTTTGTCTAGAACACATTGTTCTAGTCTGGAGAAGTCGATTCCTTTGTAAATGTTCTTGGATTTTGTCAAATGAAAATTTGAAAGGAATTCGCGAAGTCTGTATTTGAACAAGCGAAATCCCTTGTGGCGGAATCCGAGTTTGCGTCCCTTCCATTCCGTCTGGTTATATACGAATAGCCATGCTGATTTGAGCGGGTTGACGCATTCCCTATGCCAAGGTTTTCTGAATCCGGTATAATGGATGAGGCACGGGTCTTTCAAGGCTGTTTGTAAGTCGTCAAAGTGGCTTTTGCTTATGAACTGATTTTCGAACGGTTCCAAAAAGTGCTCTTGCAAATTGTAACGGATGGACAATTGCCGCATGCTGCCGCGGAGTACGACGTTGAGAGTGTCTTGGTCGTGGAATAGGCAAATGTCGTGATTTTCGGAAGCGAATTGAACGGATTTGTTTTGAACATCGTTTTGTCGCCACCAGTCGAGATTGATGAGCATGACGCCTGAATTCAGGTATTCATCTGCATAATCAAGCGAAAGTCTGTTGAGATTTCGGATATCGTTGCAGCGCATGTCTGGTGCGGCCATTGCAGAAATCCCTTCGAGCGGCATATTCCACAGTTCCTCGATGGAATCGACGCAGATGATGTCTCCATCGAAGTAAAGAACTTTTGTGATGTGCTTCGGGAGAATGCTTGGGAGCATCAGGCGGAAGTAAGCTGCAAGCGAGATGTGTTCACCGGGGCGAACCGGGCAGTTTTGCACAAAGGATTCATCGATGGTGTAAAAAGTTATATTTGAACGATCGCTTCCTTTGTTGCGAATAAGAGCTTCTTGAGAATCTTTGCTTAATCCTGCCGTTACGATGTGGTAATGGATGTCTAGCGTTTTATTGGCATGCCCGATGGATGTCATCAGGACTGCTGTCGGCATAACGTAATTGTCGTCGGTGCAAAGGACTATATCGACCATTGAATGCTCTCTTTTTAGGGAACGCTCCAGTAACGTTCTTGTTTTTTGCCGCGAATTTTTGAAAGGAAAAATGCGAAATCGTCTTTTAGGCGCATGCGGTGGAATTTTAATCGTGCCCAGAGACCGTCATTGATTTTTTGGGGAGTTTCCGTATAAACGTAGTAATTCAGGTTTTGAAGTGGATACTGCCTGTATATTGCCCATACGGTCCAGAGATGCTCGGCGAGGAATCCGTAGATTCTCTTTTGGTACGTATCGTAATTTTCTATGTTGATGAGTTTTTCTGCTTTGAAGAGAATGCCAAAAATCCATTTGCAATAATCGTCAAATTCATTCCAAGGCATGATGAACATGTTGCAGTCATAGAAAAAGTTCTTGCCAAGGTAAACTTCATTGAATGTGCTTAGGAATTCTGGATAATCGTCGCGGACTATATCGTGGATGATACGCAGGTCGGAACTGTTATGGCAGTGCTCGTAACTGCCAGCAAGCGATGTCTTAAGGTAAGCCTTGGGGGTCGTGATAACTTTGTTTGCGTAAAGCCAGGATTCAACTTTTTGAGTGTCGAACTTGTAGCCAGAAATATTCTTTACGTCTTTGGGGATGCCGCTTCCAGTGACGCGTTTTTCGTTAAACGCGAAAAAGCGGCGATAGTGATTCAATCCGATGTATTGCAGGTCGGGATAAATTTTCTTGATGTTTTTCCATGCCCAATAAATGGCGGTGAGTTCGCAAAAACTGCGGTTTTTGCTACTGATGTTATCGCAAGGCTCTTCGTTCAGCTGGTCATCGCGCTGGAATCCGAGACTCGTGTCAGAGAGTGCCGCGCCGACATGTATTGGCAAGAATATATCGTCCTGGGGCAATTCGCAGGGCTTGTGGCAACAGACTAGAATCTTTATTTTGGAATCGTCAAGCATGGGAATAACTTAGAATTTTTCGATGTTCAGGACTTGTTCGATGACAGGGGCCATGTCGTAATACTTGTATTGAGCGAGGCGTCCGCCAAAGATGACGTTTGTCTCTTGTGCGGCGAGCTTGCGGTATTCTTCGGCAAGTTTGTTGTTGCGTTCGTCGTTCACAGGGTAGTAAGGCTCCATGCCTTCTTTGTACTCGGTGGAGTATTCTTCTGAGACAACGGTTTTGGGAACGCTATAGACGTCGGCGCCGAACATTTCGAAATGCTTGTGTTCGATGATGCGGGTGTAGGGCTGGTCGTGCGAAGTGTAGTTGACGACGGCGTTTCCTTGGAAGTTCGGCGTGTCTTCGATACGCGTCTTGAAACTGACCGTGCGCCAGTCGAGCTTGCCGAGCTTGTAACCGAAATATTCGTCAATTGCGCCCGTATAGACTAACTTGTTTGCAATCTCTTGCCAGTTGTTTTTGTATTCTGCAAAGAAATCGACGTCTGTGCGTGTTTCGATTCCTTTCAATAGTCCGTCAATGAGCCTGTTGTAGCCACCGATGGGAATTCCCTGGTACTTGTCGTTAAAGTAATTGTTGTCGAATACGAAGCGCACCGGGAGACGCTTGATGATGAACGCGGGAAGGCCGCGGCAATCTCGGCCCCACTGCTTTTCGGTGTATTCCTTGATGAGCCTTTCGAAGATGTCCTTACCGACGAGCGTGAGCGCCTGTTCTTCGAGGTTTGCAGGCTCGCGACCGTTCAGCGCGGCAACTGCTTCGGCTTTTTGCTCTTCGATTTTCGCATGAGCCTCTGCCGGAGTCGTCACGCCCCACATCTGGTAGAACGTGTTCATGTTGAACGGCAGGTTGTAAAGTTTACCCTTGTAATTTGCGACAGGGCTATTCGTGTAGCGGTTGAATTCGACGATGGAGTTTACGAAATCCCATACTTGTTTATTGCTCGTATGGAAAATATGCGCGCCGTATTTATGGACGTTGATGCCCTCGATGTTCTCGCAATAGACGTTTCCGCCAAGGTATGCGCGCTTGTCGATGACGAGGCATTTCTTGCCGGCGCAAGTGGCGCGGTATGCGAACGTCGCTCCGAAAAGGCCAGAGCCTACGATGAGGTAGTCGAAATGAACCATGCGGTTATGCCTTGTTTGAAAATTTTTTGCGATAAAGTTTTCTGAGGAACGTCCTTGGGGCGAGAGTCAAACCTTTGAAAAAATAATAGATTTTTGTTTTTGTATCAATGTAGTCCCATGCGTTGATGAACGTTCCGCAAATAGCTCGGCTGATGAGTCTGTGGTCTATTTTTGGAAAATTGCGCTTGAGCTCCATCAGGTGCGCCGGGTATTCTTTTAAACGCTGAATTTTCTTGGACTTATCCCAAGTAACACCGCCCGGTTGCCTACGATAGACGGACATTTTTTTGTTGAAACAGCGGATTTTTCCGGTGTGAGCGCATTTTTCGACAAGGAAAATGTCGCCGTTCATGATATTGAGGGGATTTTTGATGGGATAATCTCTTACTTTGCGCAGATAGACCATGGAGGCGGTCGGAACGGTCCATTTTTCGAAGAGTTCCGTAGCCGTGTATTCGCGGTCTTCCATGGGGGGATAAACAGAATCGACCGACTCTACACCGGGCTCGTTCTTGATTTCGGCGTCGTGGAACGTCATGGTGTAATCGGGATGGCTTTCAAGAAAATCTATTTGCGTTTGCAGCTTGTGCGGATCGATCCAGTAGTCATCTCCTTCGCACATGCCTACATATTTTCGTGTAGTGAGCGAGTCCATCACTTTGGTAAACGAGCCATCGTTTTTGGACCATTGATTTTCGGTTTCTATGTAGGGCTTGATAATCTTGGGATATTTGGCAGCGTATTCACGGATGATATCGCCAGTTCTGTCGCGGGAGGCGTCATCATGGGCGATGACTTCAAAAGGAAAATCGGTTTCTTGAATCAAGAATCCTTCGAGGCATTGGGCGATGAACTTTTCTTGATTGAACGCCGTGCAACGGATGCAGACGAGCGGTTCGGCATTTTGCGGCCATTTGACCATGATTTCATCTTGAGTTCTTAACAGCATTTTTTTCCTGGATATCTGAATTGCCAAATATATTTATATGAGTGGAAATGGTCAATGTACATTACGGTCTATGGGCGGTGTGTCCGTTATTTTTCTAGATTTGGCGTGAAGATAGATTCGTATAAGGTTTAGCATGGCAAAGACTGTTTATCTAGGAATGATTGGTGATATCATGCACCCGGGCCTCATCAATATAATCAATGAGGGCGCCAAGTATGGTGACGTGATGATTGGGCTTTTTACGGACAAGGCGATTGCGACGCACAAGCGCTTGCCTTACCTGAATTACGAACAGCGTAAAAACGTTATTGAAAATATCAAGGGCGTCTCGAAAATTGTTCCGCAGGACGAGTGGAGTTACGTAGAAAATCTGAAGAAGTACAAGCCAGACTACATCATCCACGGCGATGACTGGCTTTATGGTCCGGATAAGTATATTCGCGACGAAGTTTTCAAGGTGATGGAAGCTCAAGGCGGAAAAGTTATCGAAATCCCTTACACGAAGGGCATTACTTCTGCTGGACTCAAAAAAGAAATGGATAGCCTCGGTACGACCCCGCAGGCGAGACTTTCTTCGCTGCGCCGTCTGATTGCGGCAAAGCCGATTGTCCGTATTCTGGAATCGCATAACGGCCTTACCGGTCTTATCGCGGAACACACGAGTGTCGAAGTCAACGGTTGCGTCCGCGAGTTCGATGGCATGTGGTCTTCTTCGCTGACCGACTCCACGAGCAAGGGCAAGCCGGATATCGAGGCGGTGGACCTTACGACCCGCCTGCACGATTTGAACGATACGCTCGAAGTCACGACCAAGCCGGTTATTTTTGACGGTGACACGGGTGGAAAGGTGGAACACTTCGGTTTCACGGTCCGTACCCTGGAACGCCTCGGCATCTCTGCCGTGATTATCGAGGACAAGGTCGGCCTCAAGCAGAACTCGCTTTTTGGAACCGACGCCGTCCAGACGCAAGATACCATCGAGGGCTTCTGCACCAAGATCCGTGCGGGCAAGGAAGCCCAGATCACGAATGACTTCATGGTGATTTCCCGCTGCGAGTCGCTTATTGCGGGCAAGTCTGTAGATGACGCTCTGGAACGCTGCCATGCCTACGTGGCTGCCGGTACCGACGGCATCATGATCCACTCCAAGGACAAGAGCGGCGAGGACATCAAGGAATTCTGCAAGCGCTTCCGCGAGAAGGACGCACACACCCCGATTGTTGCTGTGCCTACGACATACAACCAGTTCACCGAAGAGGAACTGGCGACGTGGGGCATCAACATTGTCATTTATGCAAACCACATGCTGCGTTCTGCATATCCGGCCATGGTGAAGTGTGCAGAGTCCATCCTTACGCACAGCCGTAGCTTGGAAGCGTCGAACGATTACTGCATGCCCATCAAGCAGATTCTGAACCTCATTCCCGGAACGATGAAGAAGTAACGGTATTCTATCTATGATCTCTCCGAAGTTTTTTATCGACACGCTCGGCTCCTACGGCATTGATTTTTTTGCCGGAGTCCCCGA
>JAGCPZ010000075.1 GCA_017965445.1 Fibrobacter sp.
ACGCTTCATGTAAGCGTACTGTTCCAAAACAACGTGGCCGTCCTTTTCCCAGTGGCCCTTGAGGGTCATGGTCTGCGGAACCCAGTCGGCGTTCGTGAGCTGCTTTTCAGCTTCGAAGTGGCTGAATTCATAAACCGGGATAATGTCCACTTCCTTAGCGCCACCGGCGATGTTCGTCACCTGGATGTCCTGGAGGAGCGTGTTGGAGCCCGTCGGAACAAAAATCGTAACCTGAACGCGGAGGCCGTAAACTTCGGCAATCCAGCGCATGTAAGAAAGACCCACGTGGCATTCCCACTTGTCGAGCTTCACGAGAGTCGGAACGTAGAACGGGGAGAAAATCTTGTAGTTCTTGCCATCCTTAACGCGGATGTAAATAGTGCTGGCCTTGAAGTCAGAGCACGGCATCTGTGCAATGTACTTGGTGATACGGTTGAGAGCCGGGTCGCCTTTGCAAACGAGAGTGCCGCCGGTCGTATCGACGATACCGCCGAAGTTGAGAGTACCGACGTAGTTGCACCACTTGATCGGGGTTGCCGGGGTGGTGAGCACGTATTCTTTTGCAGCGTCATCAAAGTAGCCATACTTCGGGGCAGCGACCTTGGCGGTCTTCTTTGCCGGGGCCTTCTTTGCAGCGCTCTTCTTCACTTGTTTTGTAGCCATTTTATCTCCGTTAGAGAGGGGGTTGTTAAAAAGTGATTAGTGGTTAGTGGCTAGTGGTTAGGACCGTAGCACAAGAACCATTAACATTTTTTTCGCGGTAAATATAGAATTTAGACAAGAAAGTAAAAGATTTTAGGTTTTAGGTCTTAGGCTTTAAGGCAAGTATCACGCACTCTGTGCATCCTTTTTTGGACGGTTTTGCCGCTTAAAGCCTCAAAGCGAAGCGACCTCAAAGGGGCAACGCCCCGAGCTCATACCTCATTTCTCTTCCTTCTGGTTAAAATTCTCGAAATCGCGGTTACCGAAGTTGATGTAGAAGTAGCCGTCGAGTTTCTTGTTGCGGACTGGGTCGCGCAAAATGCCGATGGCGGCACGCACGTACTTGAGCTCCACAAGAATATGGTCGCGGCTCATGCAGTTGAGGAACGGGCCTTCGGGGTAAAGGGTGGGGCGCGGTTCCTCGGCAATCATCTTCTCGAGGTTTTCGATTTCTTGCACCAGACGTCTTTCATGAACTTCAAGCGTGCGAATAAGTTCTTTGTTATTGGCACCATAGAGGAACGCAAAACCGAGGGTACGCGGATCGTCGTTGAAACCGGTCAAATGCTTGAGTACTTCCTTGCGCAGGACTTCCCTGCCCTTGTCGGTAATGTTGAATACCATGCGTTCTGGGCGGTTTCCGTCGCGTTCGGAATGCCCTACGATGCATTCGTTTTTCTCAAGCGTTATCAATCTATTGTAAACAGTCGATGTGCTGATTTTCGCCCAACGATCGAGCTCGCGGTCACGGATTTCCGTGATGATATCATATCCGCTGCGCTCATGCTCCAATATGAGTCCAAGCAATACCAAATCGTAACGGTTCATTTAAATTCCTTGATTGTAATTATTCCAAGTTGGAATATTAAGTCAGTAGAAAACTACATTATTTTCTAAAAAAAGAATGTTTCGCACAAAAAAATCATATAAAAAATGGTTTACGTCACAAAGGGTGTCTTTTCGGTCTAAAAACGAATCGGTTTTAAATAATAGGTTATATTTCTGTTGGATATACAGATAGTTGCTGGAAATTGATTTGAGTTTCAAATGGTAAAAAACAAGAAAATACGCTTAAAGTATTCCATCATAAGATTCGCACCGCTGATTCTTGTCGCTTATTTTATCATAGAGGCCTTTGCGGCATTCCAGCAAGAAGACAAAAATGCGGTCATCACCCGAAACAGGGACTATATCAAGGATATCACCAATGCCATGGCCGATAAGCTTGATGATATTTTCACGAATTCGCTCAAGTCCATCGAGGCAATTGCCAAGCTGAGTTCGAACGACCTTCGGGATGGCGAGCTGAACACGGTTTATCTTGCAGATCTCGAAAAAATTGTGCAGTTCGACCACTTGCAGTTTACGGATAAAGACGGGGTCATGTTGACCTCTAACGGGAAAAAAATAAAATCCGATAACAAGTGGTTCTATACGGATGGCATGAAGGGAAACAGCGGAATCTTTGTGGGCATGCCGACCAAGACATCCATGGCGATGGTCGTTTTTTATGCACCGATTATTTCCAAAGAAAATGTCGTCGGAGTGCTCTCCTCCACCTTCGACGAAAACACAATCAAGAGATTACTGGAATACAAGGTCTATGGTGCAAACGCTTCTGCCGGCATCGTGAATACGGAAGGACGAACTGTAATCCCGCTTATTTCGTTTGATTTAAAGCAGTCTGCGATTCAAGGACTGTTTAGGGACAACTTCAAGAGCGTTCTCTACACTTCGATGTTCGATGCCGAAAACAGGAATAAGGTCATTAATGCTTACACGACGCTCTCACCGACAAATTTCAAGTTTAACGGAGCCATCGACGACATTCAAGGTTACATGGCTCCGCTCCATACGGTCCCGCTGAACGTTTATTCGATATTTCCGTCCGAGGCCGCTCAGAGCCTTTATTCCATGGGCATCCAGGCAGGCCGTACGTTGCAGTTCCTGCTCATTCTCATTTTCTTCGGATATATCGCCTATCTTGTGTTTGTCCAGTTCCTGATGATGCGCAGCGAGGCACGCCAGAACAGGATTGCCGGCTATATCGCCAAGGCTGAAAACGCCATTGCCAAGGCTATTGTTCTTGTCGATGCCGAAAAGCAGACGTTCCAGGATTTCTCTTCTATTCCGCTGCCGATTCCCAAGCAAGGCACGATTGACGACATGAGAACTGGGTTCATCAAGACCTTGGACGATCAGCAGAACGGACAAGATTTCAAGTACTTCTTTGAGGATATCATCAAGGGACGGCGCGTCCCGAAGGATATTCCGAGTGTCGTATTCAGCGGACCAGGACCAAGGGACGAAACCCAATATATCACCATGGTCTATATTCCTGTTGAAATCAAGAAGGACATTGTCCAGAAGGGCGTTATCCTTTTCCGCAACATCACCGCCGAAAAGTCTAAAGAAATCGAGGCCAACCGCAGGCTCTCGCTTGCCTTGTCAGCTGCACGCGAAGCGAACAACGCCAAGACGGCGTTCCTGTTCAATATGTCGCACGATATCCGAACGCCGATGAATGCGGTGACAGGCTTTACCGCCATGGCCAAAAAACACATCGACAATCCCGAAATGGTCAATCGCTACTTGGATAAAATTGACATTGCCGGTCGCCAACTTTTGTCGCTTGTAAACCAGGTTCTCGAAATGTCCCGCATAGAATCTGGTAAGATTATTCTCAGCGAACAGAAGTGCGACTTGGAAAGCCTTATCATGGCTCTATCGACAACGTACGGTTCCCATGCGGAATCCAAAGGGATAACGTTTGTCGCGACCATTTCGAACGTCGATCACAAGTACGTTTGTATAGACTGCGACCGAGTCAACCAAATTGCGGCAAACATCATCGGGAACGCCATCAAATATACGAACGAAGGCGGCTCCATCACATGCTCTCTCAAGGAACTCCCCTGTGACCGCGAAGGGTATAGCAATTATGCATTGACTGTAGAAGATACGGGCATCGGCATGAGTCCTGATTTCCTTGACCATATTTTTGACGAGTTTGCCCGAGAAAGTTCTACCACCGTAAGTCGAATCCAGGGGACAGGGCTTGGCATGACGATTGTGAAAAAGCTTACGGAACTCATGGGTGGAACCATTAAAATTGAATCAGAAAAGGGCAAAGGAACTAAGATTACGGTGTTCATCCCCATGAAGTGGTGCGATGATTTCAAACAAGAGGATCCGGTCGAGAATGAATCAACATCGACTTCGTTAAAGGGCATGAGGGTATTGCTTGTAGATGACAACGAGATGAATCGTGAAATCGCCGAAGAAATCTTGATTGAAAGAGGAGTCGTTGTCGATTCTGCCAACGATGGAGATGTCGCCGTTGAAAAGGTCTGCAAGGCCTCCCCTGGCACATATGAACTTGTGCTGATGGATATCCAGATGCCGCGCATGAACGGCTACGATGCCACAAGGGCGATTCGCTGCTTGCCGGACCCCCGCAAGGCCAACATCCCGATTGTCGCCATGACAGCCAATGCCTTCGAGGAAGACCGGAAAAACGCTTTGCTCGCTGGTATGGACGGCCATCTCGCGAAACCCATCGATTATGAAAAGCTCATCCAAACATTGACAAAATTCAGAGCGAAGTGACAGAGTTTCAAATTTTTTTTTATAATATGGACTGAAAGTTCAAGGAGATTATAATGAAAACCAAATTCTCTCGTATCACATTATCCATCGTTCTCGCAGGCATTTTTGCTCTTGCGGTAACATCTTTTACCGGTTGCTCATTCTTGAAAAAGATTCAGGCAGCAAAAATCCTCATCAATACCAAGATGGAATATAAGGACTTGACCTTCGATTCCGTTGTAATCGACCCGCCGATTCTCGAACTAGTCGAAAAGGGCCTTAGCGGATTCATTCCCAATCCGGATGCCGTCAAGTTGGTGAAGGACCTGGCCAATGGAATCATCAACACCGAACTGGGTGCGGCTAACTTCGACGTGTATCTGAACGCGAATAATACCGGCAAGGATACCTTGTGGATTAACGACTTCAAGATTGAATTGAAGTTCGATACACTCATCACGCTCCCCTTGACATTGAAGGATACCATAGTCCTCGCTCCGGGCGACAACGACATGCACTTGAATGCCGCGTTCCCGATCGATATGCGAATCTTTAAGCTGAATCAGGTTCAGTTCTACGCCATTGCCGGTTATTTGAACGTATCTCTTGAACAAGGTGGCAGGCCCGTTTCCCAGGACTTCGAAATCAAGCAAGACGTCGATTCTGAAACTGTAAAGAATCTTGAAGGAATGGTCAACGACAAGCTTATGAAGCTTCTTGTCGAAAAGTGGGTTGGCAAGCTCGGCAAGTTTATTTTGAAGTAAGACAAACATGGCAAAACGCAACTTTGTTCCGGACGATTTGAATCCGGATGATGAAAAAGCTGTTTCAAAATTGTATCGAGCGCTTTTGCAGCGTGAAATACCCGTGAACATGGAAAAGCTTCGCCAGTGGATTATGGACTGGAGCGAAGTGGAATCGGTTCTTGGTGAAGAGAGTTCCCGGCGCTATGTCGCAATGACCTGCGACACCCGAGACGAACGGGCGGCAGAAGCTTATGCTGGTTTTATCGAAAAAATCCAGCCGTTAATGATTGAATACGACGACAAGTTGAACCGCAAGCTGATGGCTCATCCGTCCAAGGACGCTCTCAAGGGTGAATTTGGTGAATGGCTCAAGGGCGTGCAGGTTTCCTTGGACTTGTTCTCCCCCGATAACATTCCGCTGGAGACCGAAGAAAACAAGGCTATCCAGGCGTACCAGAAAATCACGGGAGGCATGAGCGTCGAATTCGATGGCGAAGTCAAGACCATGCAGCAGTTAAGCGCCTACATGGAAAAGACGGACCGCGAACTTCGCGAACGCGCATGGAGAGCGATGTGGGAGCGCCGTCTCAAGGACAAGGATGCTCTCGACGAGTCTTACGACAAGCTCTTTGCAATTCGCAAGCAAATCGCGAAGAACGCGCACTGCAAGGATTTTGTCGATTACATATTCCTCGCCAAGCACCGTTTTGATTACACTCCTGCCGACTGCGAAAATTTCCATGAAAGCATCGAGAAGCTAGTGCTTCCGCTGCAGAAGGAAATGTACAAGCGCCGTGCCCAGAAAATGGGACTTTCCAAGTTGCGTCCATGGGACTTGGATGTCGATCCGCTTAACCGTCCGCCGCTCAAGCCTTACCAGAGCGGTGAAGAATTGATAGAGAAAGTCGATTGCATTTTCGAGAGCATTCATCCGCAGGCAGGCAAGTGGGCCCGCGAGATGCAGGCTAAAAAGCTCATCGACCCGGATTCGAGGCTCGGCAAGGCTCCTGGCGGATACCAGATCGGTTTTGACGAAAGCCGCCTCCCCTTCATCTTCATGAATTCCGCCAATACGGACCGCGACATTTACACGTTGTTGCATGAATCCGGACATTCGTTCCATCAGTTTGCGCTTGCGAACCAGCCGATTTTCGCCTATCGCGATGTGCCGGCTGAATTTGCCGAAGTGGCAAGCATGAGCATGGAACTCATCGGCATGTCGAACTTGAAGCCGTTCTACGGCGACGACCACGAAGCGATAGCCCGCAGCGTCGAAGGCGAACTTGCCGATGTGGTTTGGCTGTTCCCGTGGGTTGCAAGCATCGACAGCTTCCAGCACCGCCTGTATAACTTCCCGGAACATACCGCCGAAGACCGTAGCGACATCTGGAGCGAAATCATGGACCGTTATGATGCTGGCGTCGATTACAGCGGTCTTGAAGCTGTCCGCAGGAATCTGTGGCAGAAACAGCTCCATCTCTTCGAATGTCCGTTCTACTACATCGAATACGGCATTGCGCAGATTGGCGCTCTGCAGGTCTGGGCGAACTTCAAGAAGGATCCGCAGAAAGCGATTGACGACTTGTTCAAGGCCGAAAGCCTGGGCAGTAGCCGTCCGATTCCGGAACTTTTCGCCGCGGCAAACATCAAGTTCGATTTCACTCCGAAAACGCTTGAACCGTTGATGCAGGTTGTATGGGACGAACTGAGTTAAATAAAAGAGATTTTTTGCTTTTTTTTACGCAAAAAAGGGCGAAATCGCTTGACAAAACAAAAATATAAACCTATATTTGGCGCACATCCTAATGGAGGGATGGCCGAGTGGTTGAAGGCGCACGCTTGGAAAGCGTGTTTACCTTACGGTAACGAGGGTTCGAATCCCTCTCCCTCTTCTAAAATTTTTCGAGGTACCTTATGGCTGAATCTCAAAGAGTTTATCTTGATGATATTTATGCTAGTGAAGAATGTCAAGGCTCGGTCTTCCGTGCTGTTGTCATGATGGCTCACGAAGCTCGCTTCATTAACAATCAGTCCAAGCAGGGGTATATCCAGCTCACGCAGAAGCCGACGACCATTGCTATGAACCGTTTCAAGGAACATAAGCTTACGATGGTCGAAAAAGGCGTGAACGACGTTACGGAAGATGCCGTTAAGGCCGCTGTTGCCGAAGTCGCTCCGACTGCCGAAGCTGTTGCTGAAGCCAGCGACGCTGCTGCCGACGCTTTCTAATCTTTCAAAAATATTTTAAAAGACCGCTTTTCGTTTAGCGGTCTTTTTGCATTTGTAAAAACTGATGCCGGAACGGAGTCCGGCATGACAGTCTTTAAAGTTATACTTGGCTTTCGTGGTATTCCCCGCCAAAAGCATGACCGCTTAGCGAAAGAATCGGCGGGAACTGGATGCGCTTGGCAAGTGCTAGTCCCTTGAATCTGCGGTACCAATGGCGCATGTCTTCAAGTGCGGCTTCTGTTGTCGGGAGTTTCGACTTGAAGTAAACAGCGTCAACGCCAAGCGTTTCGCAGAGAGTCCCTTCCATCAAAAGTTTTTCGGTATATGCAAGGCTTGCATCCTTCTCGACCCACATCGCAAAAAGCTTGTCGTGGTACGGATAAAGAATCGGGTCGCCCTTGCCTTCATCGACGTTCATCGCTTCGCTGAGTTCCGCGCTCGCCGGAATGTCAATGGAGGCTTTCGGAATAATTTCCTTGTCGCGGTTGATGTAACGGGCAAGCGCATAGACTTGCGTTTTCCATAAATCGCCCAAGGCACACATCACACCGCAAGTGTCACCGTAAAGTGTGCAGTAGCCCACCATCGCCTCGCTCTTGTTGCCGTTGCAAGTGACGCCAGCACCAACGATTGACGCCACGGTCGAAAGGATTGAAGCAGAACGCGTCCTAGCCTGCAAATTCTCGTGGTTGATTCCGACGACCTTCATTTTGGTGTCGTTACGCACGAAAGAACAGCGTTCAAGCGTGTGGCAAACAGACTCGATGATATCCGAAATCGGGGCGACCATGTAAGGCGTTCCCAGATTCTCGGCCAGGTCGCGAGCTGCGTTTTTCGTCGTATCGGAATTGAAGCGTGTCGGCATGTTCACGAGGAACACGTTCTCCGGTCCAATGGCTTCTGCATAAAGCGCCGCCGAAACAGCGCTGTCGATGCCGCCGCTTGCGCCAATCACCATGCGCGAAATGTGGAACATCTTCAGGTTCTCGCGAATCATGAATACGAGCGCGTCATGGATTTCCGCAATTTGGCTCGGGTAAGGTTTTGATGATTCCGCATAAACTTGCACATTCCCATCGACAAATTCGACGACGGCTTCGGCTTCTTCAAAGAGCGGCATTTCGAAAATAACTTGACCGTCACAATCGAATACACGGCTCCCGCCTGCAAGCGCATAAATGTTCTTGCCGGTATTGTCCGTCCCCACTCCGTTCACGCAAACAATAGGCTTCGCGCTATCCTTGGCAAGGTGAGCAAGTTCCCTGTTCTCGGATTCACGGCGGCCCGCTGCATAAAAATCGCTGCTGTGAGTCACATGAGCAATACCCAAAACAGGCGTTTCGTCAAGAGCCTCTCCGCTCAAGAAAAACGGCATCGTACCTGCGTACTTTTGAATTTCTGCCCAATCCACAGGGAGCATCTTATTGCTGGGTCCGGTCAATGCATATCGCGGAAAAACAACACAATCGACTTCGGCAGCCTTGGCACGGTCAAAAGCGGCCTTCATCGTTTGCATATTTGCCGATACATTACCCGGCAAAATCTTCATCTGCACCACGTAAAGTTTCATGATATAATCCTCTGGCAGAAAAATAAAAAATGTACCGCTATTGCACGGTACACTTTTTTATTTAGTTACAAGAATTTAGTTACTAGATACTAGTTAATAGTTACTAGAAATTGCAATAAGAACATCTCTAGTAACTCTAAAAAATCACTCATATTGAACAGATTCAAAGGCGGTCGGAATCTTTGGCGTGTCCGGGTCGGAATGCTTGAACGAGAATCCGTTGGATTTACTTTCAATTTCCCCGTGAATACTCGTCGTGCAGGCATCCTTGTTCAGACAGCCCCTGTTGCGCATCATGAGCTGGTTGCCGTAGATTTCCCAGACTCCGCTCTTGGCTTCGACATTCTTGTTATTTTCGAAAGCGGCAAGTTCGTATGTGCCGTCTGCCTTTATCGTGAATTGCCATTCGATTCCGCTGTCGAGCGCTTGCCATTCACCGACAATCTTGTTTTTCTCTTGATAGGCGATGTCACCAAGTTCTTTGACGGTGCAACTCATGGCCTTGGCATTAGACCTGGTCAATGTAATGGTATTGTCGGTTCCGACTGTATAGCCGAACATGGTGGTCATGGACCTTGCGTTGTAGTAAGCCGGACGCATCAGCAACGTGCTGCGCTGTATGTCGTAATGGCCACCAATCCAGTTCGCAACTTTGTCTGAAACAGAATTTTCCAGGATGTACGAATTGTCGAAGAACGTAAACGACCTTGTGGTATCGCCGTCAGTGCAGCTATAGACTTTGTTCTTTATGTCTTCGGCCTTGGTGACTTTACCTGCGGCCACTGCGACCTGGGCCTTTACGGCCTCGCTATAGTCCTTTGAGTCGTTGACAGCGTACTTGACGACGCCATCTTTATCGACAATGAAGGAAAGCTTGATGCCCTTTTCCACCTCGCCCATAATCTTGTTTGCTTTCGGGGTATCGGCGTATTCCATACCGACATTACCCTTGACGAAATTGACTTCGCCATTTGCAAAGTCAACGAAGGTGGTGACCCACAAGGTATCTGGAACGCGGAGAGAGAAAAAGCCCTGCTTGCTGCCGGTCGAAAGGAAAATCTTTTCGCCAAACAAGTCGAGTTCCATGTTCTTTTCCAAATCTTCAAGTTTTGCTGCACGGGCACCGCTCGGAACAGCTACAGAAGACGAAGAAACCGCTGCGGATGAAGAAAACTTGACTTCGTTCACGCTGGAGGATGTTGCGTCTTTGCCTGTAGAAGAAGAGGATTTGTCTTCTTTATTTGTACTGGAAGAGGATTCGTCCTTGTCCTTCATAGAAGATGAAGATTTGGCATCCTTCGAATCGGACGATTTCTTGTCGTCGTTTTTAGAGGAAGAGGACTTGTTGTCGGATTTCTTGGAAGAAGAAGACTCGATGTCATCGCATTCGTCCTCATCGCAATCATCTTCTTCGGAAGAAGATGAGATTTCTTGAGAATCCTTTTTAGGGGAAGAGGGACTGTCGTCGTCGCCGCAAGCTGCGAAGAGGAATGCGGAAGACACTAAAAAAGCAAGTAATTTTTTCTTATTCATAGCTAATAATATAATTTATTTAGTCCATTTTAGACCAACAAATGTTTACAATTTACACGGGATAGACTTGAAAAAAGCACGATTTTCGCAAAAAATGTATTATATGAGTGTACCAGTCATATTTACGAAACTTGAAACTTTAGTTTCTTGGTTGAGTTATTCTCTATGAGGAAAATTTTGCTAGCAAAAATTTGCGACACTTTTTTTGCATGCTATTAGGCATTTCTTATTACAATTGCTCATACCTCATACCCCATAGCCCAAAGGGGCGACAGCCCCGTGCCCACACCCCACACTTCACGCTTCGAACGGGCAACCTGGATGGTAATCGAGATCGCGTTCGGCTTCTTCGATAGACGGGGCGGCATCGTACAAAAATCCAGCCAAAGCTTGTTCGGCAGACACGCGCTCCCCGCCAATCCAGCTTTTTAGAACCGCCAGGCGTCTTGAAAGCCACCACGGTAGCGGAACCATCCAGTGACGCATTCCAGCTTCTTTCAGCACGTGCGAGGCCATCTCCGCCATTGTCATGACGCTCGAACCCGCAAGGGCGTATGTCTTACCAACGGCGCTCGTTTTAAGCCCGGCAACAGCAATTCCTTTGACCAGATCTACACTGCGGACCGGACGCTTGAGGCATTTTCCTCCGCCCGGCATGAAATAGACGGGGAACTTTTTTACGTAATCGCGGAACATGTTGAATTCCACGCCGCCGCCGTCGCCAATCACGAGCGTAGGCCGTACAATCGTCCAGTCGAGCCCGGACGCATGCACAAGCTCCTCCCCTTTCTTTTTGCTTTTGCCGTAAGGCGTGAGCACCGGGTACGTCACGGATATGCTTGAGACGTACAAAAAGCGGCGTACATGGGCCTTTTGCGAGGCCGTAATGACGTTTCGTGTCCCCTCGGTATTGACGTGTTCGAACGCCCCCGGTTTTGTCGATAAAAGAATAGCCGCCAAATGATAGACGACATCGACATTCTCGAACGCTTCCCGAATGGAATCAAAATCGGTAACATCGCCGTAGCGGATATCTACCTCAGCAGGTAGGGATTTTGCCAGAGAATCGCCCGGGAGAGTCAGGACGCGGACACACACTCCACGTGCTATTAGTTCCCGGCACAACGCCTTCCCTACGACGCCGGCGCCACCCGTCAAAAGAGCAATCATGCTAGGCTTCCAGCATATAACGGATATCCTGGACGCGCCTTGCGAGGGACGCATCCTTATCCATCTGCTTTTTCAGGGAATTTATGGCGGCGATTACAGTGGCATAGTCTCTACAGAACATCGCACCGATATTTTGAAGCGAATCCGTCGTGAGTTCACGGCAGAGGTACATCGCAACCTTGCGGGGCAAAGAAATCGCGGCAGACTGGCGCTTGGACGAAAGCTCGCATACTTCCACGTGGTATTCCAAGGCGACCGCTTCGGCAATGTTTTTTGCCGTCACTTCCATGTGGGCACCGTGTTCCGACGGCGCTACAAGACGCTTGACGCTGTTCAGGTTCAAGTCCGCTTTGCAGAACATGTTCATCGCGCCGAGGTAGTTCAATAGACCTTCGATGAGACGCACGTTCTTGCGTGGCGGCATCGAAAGGTAACGGCAGATTTCTTCGCGATCGTTCTTTGCAAAAGGCAAGTCTTCGGATTTTTTGCTAATCAAGTGCATGCGGGTCGCCAAATCCGGTTCGTCTAGGCCCACGGCAACGCAAGATTCGAGCGGCGTCAAGAGCTTCTTGGAAATGCTCGGTATCGAAGACCTCGAAGTGCTGCGGGAATCGTTGTCCGTATCGACAACCTTGAACTTGGACGGATGACGGTCGCACGAAATCACCACCTGCTTTCCTTCGGCACGTAAATGGCGAATCAGGATAGCTAGGCGTTCTTGTGTCCACAAGCCTTTTTCCAAAAGCTGCACGTCGTCGAGCAAAAGAATATCGCAAAGTTCATAGCGTTCGCGGAAATTCTTGGCCAGTTCACGTACATTGCCGGTCTTGTTGTGGAGCGCCGAAGCCATTGCTGTGGCATCACGCAAGAAGTCGTAAGCGTGGCAATAGACAATAGCTGCCTCGGGCCGGTTTTTCTGGATTCTTGCGGCAATCGACTGCAACAAGTGCGTTTTGCCCAGCCCACTTTCGCCATAGACGAACAGCGGATTCAAGGACGGATCGCCCGGATTTTCGGCAACGGCCTGGCATGCACGGAAAGCAGTGGAATTGCATTCCCCTTCTACAAAGTTCTCAAAAGTATAGCGAGCATAAAGCGAAAGAGGCTGTGCCGGATGTTTTTTCGGCTTTGGGGTCTCGGCCACTTTCGGGATAATGGGCATTGTAAGCTTGATTTCGGGAATCGGTTCCGAAGGAGCAATCTGATGAATGCGGTAATCGATAAATTCACTACCAAATACATCTGTAAAAGACTTGCGCAATAAATCGCCGTAGTGCGAATTCACCCAGTTCTCGCGTAATTCGTCGGGAACGGTGAGCATGGCATATCCATTGCACATACCCTCGTAACCCAGAGTGTCGAGAATCACGGCACCAAAAAAGTCCTTGCATTCCGAACGCACGCGGTCGAGCACCTGTTGCCAGGGCGTCTCTGCAATATCCAACAAAGAAACAATATTTTCCACGATATAAATAACCAATCAATAGAACAAAAGAGCAAGGAAAAAATAAGAAAGGAAAATCCAGGAACAAGCACCTTGAACGAAAAAAAATGGAAATGCCCTTTTTTGGTCCAAAAAGGGCAATAAAAAATAAAAAACACATTTTATCAAACTTTTTCCAATTTACACCATTCTTACGAACGCATGAGCAACATGATTATCACTATACATTATCACAATTTATCAACAGGAATTTTTTCAACTATCCCTTGACAAGATTTTTCTTACTTAAAGCATACAAACTCATAGTGAATTGGCGTTTTTAGCTTAAAATCGCCACTTTTTTTGTGTGAGAAAAATGTAACTTACTGAAAATCAACAAGTTACACGAGTATTATAAAATGGAATTTTGGGGAAATTGGATGACTTGTCTTTGAAAAAATCGCCATCGAAACTGCAAAAAAAAACATTTTAGGCATTACAAATGATTGCTCTACAATAAATCATAAAAGTACTTAGGTAACGGTAAACCATACGGACCCTTTGTTATCGAAGTATCACTTGATGTCTTGTTTATCTGCTTTTCATATTTTGGAGTCAATGACATGCCATGATGCCCATATGTAGGCGTAAATGATGTATCAATTTCCGGTATTGTAACAGAGTAATCATAACCATCTTTATTTGCGACACATCGAACAGCCAAAAGGGCCCACTCTTTAAAATGGGTAAGTGTCCAAAAATCGCTTCCTGATTGGGCTGTCGTACGAAGTTTGATATTTGTATGAAGTATGAGTTTTCTATTTCGCGAAAGGGTTACTCTGGCT
The DNA here is from genome assembly GCA_017965445.1 of Fibrobacter sp. GTDB lineage: Bacteria > Fibrobacterota > Fibrobacteria > Fibrobacterales > Fibrobacteraceae > Fibrobacter. The sequence goes on from JAGCPZ010000075.1 coordinate 13,807, forward strand.
CGAGTATTTTTCCTCCTTGAAGCTAGCAAATCGGCATGCCACCATTTCGACCAATGATCGTAAATTATGTATTCCTTCTTTCCCTTTGCGTAGTATTTAACGTATTTTGGGTAATCCTGAAAAAATACATTTTGCAAAAAAAGGTTTCTTTCAAGAAAAGCAGCCAATTCTACCCATTCCTCTGTTTTCGCCAAATGCCAACCATGGGGACAAGATGTAATAGCAAGGTCCCATTTGTAATAAACCTTACGACAATCCCCAATCGTTTTCTTTAACAAATTGATTGAGGTAGTATCATTTTCATCAACGAGAAAGCTTTTTAAACCATTGCCGGATTCGCAAAATAAATCGCCATTAAGAACATTTTTCCATAATGTTGATTCTGGAATATAATGAAGATCATCCGCAAGCCATTTTGACGAATCCGTTTCGACAACATTATACGTTGATCCATCTCTTTCATCTACAATGCTATTTTCATAGGCATTGTAAATATACGACTGAGCAATCGCATTCGTAATGCATATACTTATGAATAGAAGGATTTTCATCTTCATTGGCCAGTAAAGTTAATGTCATATCCCAATCTAGGAAAAATAACTCATCGTACCCGTAAGTTGAGTAAGATTTCCATCGAAATTACAGACAAAATCAACCCAAATGAATATTTAACACGCAACTTCACCACAATCTGTTGTAAACTATTATAAAGATAATTGTCATGACGATGATTGTAATTGTTGTATATTTTTTTCCAAGTGTTCCCAACATAATTTGTTGCATTACAATTACAAATACAAAAAACAACCATACAAAAAAAATCATCGGCACCCCTAAATCGTTCACAGTTAGTTTTTCACAAAGCAGGTCTTATATTATTGTTAATTATAATTTTTTTTTGTATAATCCTGCACCATATAAATAGTTTGTTTAACTTTAGCATAGACATCTATTATAAAAATAAGGAACAAACAGATGGGCCTGATCCCCACGCATATCTACTATCCGAACAACTTACGGATTCTGCGGTGGCGTAGAATTGTCTTGTTTGTTATTCTCGTCTAGTTTTTCTTGCAGATGGTCAATACGGTTGGCAAGCATCTTTTCGATTTCCGGGAGGAGCTTGTCCTTGACCCTGTCGAGATAAAGACACTGCAACTGAATCATGCGGTTGCGGTGGCGTCCGGCAAATTCCTGAATCCAGTGGCTCACAGCCTGCTGGCGGTCCTGAATTTTATCATGTAGGGATTGCTGGATGAATGTCCTCTGGACTTCCATGTAACGCTGCATGTTAAACGGCATGCGGTATGTACGGATAAACTGTTTCAGGAGGACTAACAAGCTAAGCCGTTCATGCTGATGTTCGTGAATGAACAGGCGCAACTCCTCCAGGTGCTTCTGGAAGAAGGGTACGATGGCTTTATCATCTATTTGATAAAGTTCCAACTCGTCCTGTTTTTTCGTCGCTTCATCGACTGCCATATCCCAAATGTATTTTATTAAAAATCAGAAAGATTTAGAACGCTTCACAAGGAAGCCGAATTTGGCTGTTTTTTCGCTTTTTAGGGTGCATTTTGCCAAAAAAACGCGTCCTTCAGTTCCCGGATTCAGTCGATCGGCGGCTGCACCGCGAAAATCGAGCATTTCTTCGACCTCGCAGAGTTGCATTCCGTCGGGGGTCATGAGTTCCAGAGAATCGTCCATGGAGAACGAATTTTTGACGTTTACGAGGCATGCACCAGTAGTTTCGTCGATGTCCTTGATCTGGGCGGCCACGCAACCTCCCTCGGCATCTACGTGTGTCGCTTCGTAGTTTTGCGGCAAGGGTCCGCGCAAAAACCCCGGCATAAAGCCTCGCCCATCGACAAAACGGATTGCGCGGCGGCTTTCTTCGGGTACGGGTTTTCCTTCGGCAACGGCGTCTATGGCCATGCGGTAAGCACGGACGACCTGGCTCAAGTAATAGACGGAACGCGTGCGGCCTTCAATCTTGAAGGAATCAAGACCGCCGGCTACAAGCTCCGGAATCACGTCCAAGGCGCAGAGGTCGCGGCTGCTCATGAAGTACGTCCCCCATGTATCTTCGTCGAGGGCAATCGGGTCGAGTTCAGGGCGGTCGGTGCGTTGGAGCGTGAAGGAACCTTCGTGTTCGCGGTAGTCTTCGACCTGCGGCCCTGGATTTACGTACAAACGGTATGGCATGCGGCAGCTGTTATCGCATGCACCCTGGTTGGCATCGCGGTGCGTTACCCAGTTCGAGAGCATGCATCGACCGGACATGGCCATGCAGACGGCACCATGAACGAACACTTCCAGTTCGAGGTCCGGAACTTGTTTTTTTATCTCTAAAATTTCAGACAGACGAAGTTCACGGCTCAAGATAATTCGACGGACTCCTAGATTTTTCCAGAAGGATGCGGCAAGGTAGTTTGTCGTATTCGCTTGTACGGATAAATGAACTTCTGTTTCGGGATGTTCCTTGAGGAGCCAACCCACAAAGCCAGGGTCTGCCACGATGAGGGCGTCCGGTTTGAGTTCCAAAGCGGCGTTCAAAGCCTTTTGGAACGATTCGACCTTGACGTTACGCGGAATGACGTTACTGGTGAGGTAGAACTTTTTCCCGAGTTCATGGGCATACGCAATGCCTTCGGCAAGGTCGTCTAGGTTCTTGAAACCGTTTTCACGAGCACGCAACGAGAACGCCGGTTGGCCCGCATAGACAGCATCTGCGCCATAAGCAAACGCATACTTCATTCGAACAAGGTCACCCGCAGGTGCAAGTAATTCTGGTTTAGTCATAAGTAATGATTAGTTAACGGTGATTAGAAGTGCATTAGACGAAAGACGAGAGAATTGTTTGTATTAGTTCGTGCGAAGCTCCATTTTTTTCTTTCGTCTCTCGTCTATAGGCTCTCAGAGCCGTTCTTTCGTCTAAAATTTGAATCCTGCTCTAATGTAGGCCTTGCGGTCGTCAATCAACGTCAGCTCGCCCAAGAACGAGAATCGACATCCTTCGTAGCTAATCGCGGGGGTCAGCGAATATTGGAGTTTTGCGCCGCTGAGGAATTTCTTGTGGATCTTGAGATGATTGTTTGGTGTCGTATCGTTCACGGCACTGCCGTAATCCGTTCCTTTCCAGAACCACGTTTGACGAATGGAGGCGAATATATGACCGTCCAAACGTGCATAGATGTTCCAATCAATCGTTCGGCTGTTGGGCCCGCCCTGGTTCCCCAACGGATACCCTAGATGAGCCACCTGGGCTGTATTCTGCTTGAAATGCGTATAGACGTAGGGCTCGACACGAGCGTATTCGAAAATGGTTCCCGCTTCGATTTTGTGGCCCTTGTAATAGAAGTTATGACCCGCCTGGAAACCGGCCATCCAAGCCCATTTGGCTTCGATGTTGTCGTTTCGGATTAAGCTGATTGGGGATTCCATATCGTCCAGGAAAAATTCCGTGTAAAGACGAACCTTGTTGAAAAGGCGATAGTTGATATCAAAAGAGATTGAACCGTTGTTGCTTGGTTCCGAATAGTTTCCCTTTTCCATGAACAATGGCGCAGTCGGAACAAAGAGCCAAGGCTTCATGTCTTCATAAAGAACCGTAAGCTCGCTGACGCCGAATGTCGCGTTTCCTACGGCAAGTTCATAACGATGACCAAAAAGGTTTCTTGAATTTTCCTTATTCTTTTCGCTCATGCTGCCGTAAATTCGCAGGTCCGCATAGAAACTCATGACGCGGAGAGGGCCAATCATCAAGTCCAAGCTCATCATGTTGTACGGGATGGCGAACTGGTTCAAGCTTAAGTTATTGTAGTAACCCGGGCCCCAGTGCATCACGTCGCGGCCAAAATCCAGGCGTAACCAGTCGTAATTGAACGCAAAATGCGTACGGTAGCGAGCATAACTTGTATATTCGACGCCGGAGTTGTTTTCTTCGCGCTGGTTTTCGAGAAATTCGCGGTCAAAAGATCTCGGGTTCTTGGCGGAATGACCTTCACTGTAAATGCGTGCGTCCAAGACAAAATCGACCGAATCGATATAGCCTCGCAAATAAAGGCCTCCGTCAATTCCCGGCCAAATCGTATCGCCTACGGTCTTGCTTCCGGTTCTCATACCACGATGGTCAACGTCGTTAATATGTTCCCCGCCACGGTAGTCGATACCGCCGACAATGCTTGCGGCAACCCCTACGCGCGGGTTCGCATTTTCAAAAGCAATAGCCTTTGCAATGCAGGCTGAATCGCCTTTTTCGCATTTGTATTGAATTCCGTTCCCAAGGATGCCTGCGCCACGTACGTTATCAAAGTACAAAAGCGCGTTCCCTTCAGTTTTCGTGAAGTTCTTGCGGAATGTCGTATCCCTGCGAGGATACGTAAAATATTGAGGTTCGCTGCCAATTGTCTGGCGGTGGTATTCAAACAACATCGGAGCTGTTTCCAGATTCCGCAGATTATATGAACGTACCGGTTCAATGACCGGCGAAGCTGCCAAAGATTCACTTACGCCTGTCCAAAGAAAAACGCAAGAAACAAGGGGTAATATTTTCTTCAATTCCATTGCCAAAATTTAGCATTTTTCGTATTGCCTACAGCGCGTTGCGGGCTTTCTATCTAAAAAATGAACCTATTTGTACCATATGGTACTTTTTGTTCCAGATTGAAGAAAGCCGTGCGAAGAAGATATTTTTTTTGTGCTTATATCAATAAAAAATGTTTTATAATTTTCATTCTAAATGAGAATGGGAGATATATTTTTATGCGTATGGGAAACAAGCATCGTATTTTACTCGGTGGATTAACCACCGCGTCTTTTGCTCTATTTGCGGGCTGTTCTGACTCGACTTCGCCCGTAAATGAATTCTACAATCAAATTCCGGATAGTATTCCTTCGATGGAAATACCTGGAGATTTGGCGAGTAGCGGAAGTATCGCGACAAATCCGAACGAAACTGCGACATCCAGCAATTCTGTAGAATCTACAGCAAACAGTTCCGGGAACGTACCGACCAGTTCACCAAACATACCGGCCAGCAGCGCAGGAATCGCATTCCAAAGCAGCAACAGCATCACCTCGCCCGCTTCTTCGAGTAGTGCTTTGACGCCTGCCAGCAGTTCTATGGACAACATGGCGCAGGTTAACGACAATCCTTCCACGGATCGCCCTGTTATCACTTATGGGGCTAGTGGAGCAACGGTTGCCAATGCCGGCAATTGTGTTACGGTCACTGGCGGTACCGTCAAGATTACTTGCGGTGGCGAATACGATTTCAGCGGAAACTATAGCGGAAACGATGCACAGATACTCGTCAATACGCCCAAAACGGATACGACAGTCTATCTGAACATGAAGGGTTTGACGCTCACCAACACGGCTGACGCCCCGATTTACGTGCAAAAGTCCAACAAGACGTTTGTGGTTGCGAAAAATGGCACGACAAATACGTTTACCGACGCGGCTACGAGAACCAAAACGTACTCTTATACGAACGATGCAGGCCAAGCCAAGACTGATACGACGGGCGCTTGCATTTATGCAAAAGACGACCTTACCATCAAGGGTGAAGGTACGCTTATCGTGAAGGCGAACTACAATAACGGTATCCACACGAGCAACGACTTGAGAGTCAAAAACGGCCTCATCACGGTCAATGCGAAAAACAACGGTCTCAAGGGCAAGGGCTCTGTGGCGATTAGCGGCGGAACCATCAACATTACCACGACAGAAGGCGACGGAATCAAGAGCGATACCGACGACGCAACGGATTTGAAGGACGGCAAGGGTTCCATCGAAATCACGGGTGGCGAAATCACCATCACGTCTGCATTCGATGGACTCAGCGCAAATAACGCGGTGACGATAGCCAAGGGCGACGCCAAAGATGCAGACAATGGCGAGGCCAAGGCTCCAACGCTGAAAATTACGACTGGCGGTGGACAGAAATGCCTCGGCACGAGCACCGGCGGCGGCAATGGCGGTCGCGGCGGTTTTGGCGGTGGATTCGGCATGGGCGGCAACTCCTGCTCCCCAGACTCCAGCATGAAGGGTATCAAGGCAGATTCGAGCATTGCCATTAGCGATGGCGTTATCGAAATCAACAGCCACGACGACGGCATCCACAGCGGCGGCACCGTCACCGTCACCGGAGGCAAAGTGACCGTAAAGACGGATGACGACGGCGTCCACGCGGACAAGGCTCTCTATGTCAAGGACAACGCGAACGTGAGCGTCACCATGGCATACGAAGGAATGGAATCCCCCGATATGAACTTTGAAGGCGGCATCACAAGCGTCATCACTACGGACGATGGCTGGAACGCTGCTGGCGGCACTAGCACAACGACGGTTGGCAACACGGGCGGCAGAGGCGGCTGGGGCGGCGGTTTCGGTGGCGGAAGCACCGGCAATCTCAAGGTGACCGGCGGATTCCACTACATATACGTGGGCACTGGCGATACGGACGGCATAGACAGTAACGGTGGTATCAATATTTCCGGCGGTGTCATTATCGTGGAATGTCGCATGAACGGCGGCATGGGCGGCATGGTCGATTCCGACGGTTCGACGACAATTTCTGGCGGCAAGTTGCTCGGCTTTGGCACGAACAATTCCGAAGAAGGCAAGCAGTACAGCGTGAATTTCACTGCCGACAATTATTACGGCACCTCCGAAATTGCATTCAAGCCTAGCTTCTCCGGAAGTAAGATGGTTTCTAGCGTTGGGCAGCCCGCTGTCGTGAACAGCGTGAACGGCATGAACAAGACATGCTTTGGCGACAGCGCCGACCGCTGCGTCTATACGAAGTAGACGAAAGAACGCCACTTCGTGGCTACAGACGAGAGACTAAAGATAAAAGGCGAGCATTAGCTCGCCTTTTTCAAATGCAGAAATCAAGTAAACTTGATTTCGCAACACTAGCCTCTCTCGTCTTTGCTCTTCAGGCCAAGACTTGTCGGCTCAGCAATGGATACGCAAGCGTATCCGCTGCATTCGCCTCTCTCGTCTTTGCTCTTCAGGCCAAGACTTGTCGGCTCAGCAATGGATACGCAAGCGTATCCGCTGCATTCGCCTCTCTCGTCTTTCGTCTACCAGCGAAGCGATCTTTCGTCTAAACTACATCCAACCGCGATCGGACGTACCGGTAATACCGCGAACCTTAAGGTCGAAGTCATCACGGTTCGTAGCGGCGTTCATGGCCGTTTCCAGCGAAATCTGATCGTTCTGGTAAAGCTCAAGCAACGCCTGGTCAAACGTCTGGCTATGGTACTGGATATGGCCTTCGGCAACCGCCTGTTCCACCATGTCAATCTTGTCCTTATCCTGGATATATTCCTTGATGGCACCCGTATTGACTAGGATTTCTGCGGCCGGGACACGCCCCTTGCCATCCTTTGTCGGCAAAAGACGAAGGGAAATAATGCCTGCCAAAACTTCTGCGAGCAACAGACGCACTTCGTCGTGCTGGTGCGGCGGATACATCGAAAGCACACGGTGGATGGTTTCCACGGCGTTCGTCGTATGGATGGTCGCAAAGACCATGTGGCCGGTATCTGCAGCGGTAAGCGCAATCTGCATCGTTTCAAGGTCACGGATTTCGCCCACGAGGAGCACGTCCGGATCCTGACGGAGAGCGGCGCGGAGCGCGTTTGCGTAAGAAAGCGTATCCACGCCAATTTCACGCTGCGAAATAATCGCTACGTTGTCTTTATAAAGATATTCAATTGGGTCTTCGACGGTAATGACGTTAACCGATTCCTTCTGGTTGATGTAGTCAATCATCGAAGCAAGCGTCGTCGATTTACCGGAACCCGTGGTACCCGTAACAAGCACAAGCCCGCGCTTTGTAAGGGCCAAGTCGCGGATGACTTCGGGCAGATGAAGTTCTTCGAACGGAGGGATTGTCGCCTTGATATGACGGATCACGACAGCAATTGTACCGCGCTGGCGGAATACGTTGACACGGAAACGCCCCATATCGCGGGCACCCACAGCAAAGTCGCATTCCTTGTTCGCTTCAAAGCGCTGTTTCTGGTCGCGATTCATGATGTCGTCCAAGAAGGAATCCATCATGGCGCTATCGATGCGAATATCAAAAAGCCTTTGTAAATGACCATGAATTCGGTAAACCGGCGGCACACCTACACGAAGGTGTAAGTCAGACGCCTTGCGGTTTACCATTTCACGCAAGAGCTGTTCAATTCGAAGTTCAGCCATTTAAGCTTCTCCAAACTTTTCGCGGCAGAGTTTTTCTACTTCTTCCAGACGAGATTTGATTTCCGGATTATCCGGATTCTTCTTGGCAAGGTCCGAATAAATTTCCAAGGCCTTGTTATACACGCCTTGTTCCATGTAGATGTCGGCAAGTGTCGCTGTATTCAGGCTTTCGTCTAAATCGGCGGCACCACGGGACAAAGGAGCATCTGCGTTATTGACTAAGCTTGCAGAAACTTCGTCATCGGAATCACCGGACATCAAATAATCGACGCCCTTGTTGCTTGGCTTATCAGTTTCTTGCAATGAATCGTCTTCGTCAAAGAGTCCCTTGAACGCATTGGAAACTTCAGAATCGATAGAATCCAAATCTGTAGAAGGTGTTGCTTCTGCGACTTCTCTTACAGGTGCTGGTTCCGCCGCCGCCGTTTGTTCGGGAGTTGTTTCTTCCGGCAAATCATTGTCTTTACCAAAGATGCTGTCAAAGGATTCATCGACGCTTTCCTTGACGGATTCCTCTTCGATTTGAGCGCTTGTCGCTTCTTGGCTCAATGGTTCATCAACAGGAGCGGCGGCAACGAATCCGTTTTTATTTTCTTCGGGCAACGAGAGATCGTCTTCGTTACCGAACATCGATGCAAATGCGCCCCCCATTTCGTTTGCGAGATTGTCGTCTTCTTTGGCGGGCTCTGCAAATGTTTCCGCAGTCGGTTGGGCGACAGGTTCAGCAATTCCGGCTGATTCTGTAGCTGGCTCGGATTCGGCAACACCCTTTGATTCTTCGTCGCCAAACAGTGCGTCAAAAGCACCATCCACACTTACGGAAAGGTCTTCCGAGATGCTTGAAGATTCTTCTGGTTGAGCGGCGACATTTTCAGTTTGCGCGACAACTTCTTCAGGTTGAGCAATTTCTTCTGGTTCTGCAAGAGGTTCTTCAGCCTCGGCAACGGGAGCGCTTTCTTCGGCAATATTGTCTTCTATGTCGGAGAAATCCATGTGCGTCGATGGAATTGCGCTTTCTTCGGCAAGAGTATTTTCTTCGGTTGCAGCTGCGGCATCTTCGCTAACAGGTTCCGCAAGGTCAAGAGAAGAAGTTTCCGCCGGTTCATCACCTAAGCTGAAATCGGCATCGGCAGATTTTTCAAACAGTCCACCAAAGGATTCTTCTGCTGCAGGTTCTTCGGACGGAGCATCTTGTGCTTCGGCTAACAATTCGCTTGAAGTTTCTTCTACAGACAAGTTCTCTGCGGGAGATTCTTCAATGGATGCTTGTTCTGCAGGCTTTTCTTCAGGAAGTTCGTCATCCCCGAAAATCGACGAGAAAGCGTCATCGACGTTTGTCGCCTTGTCTTCTTCCTTCGGTGCTTCGGTAATTTGTTCTGATTCTGCGTCAGAGAAATCCATGTGCGTCGATGGAATTACACCTTCTTCGACAGAACTAGTCTCTGTTGCAGGCGTTTCGTCTAAACTAAATTCAGCATCGGCAGATTTTTCAAAGAGTCCACCTGACGATTCTTCAGATTTCGTTTCTTCAGGCAGTTCGTCATCGCCCAAAAGTGAAGAGAATGCATCATCGACGTTTGTCGCCTTGTCTTCTTCCTTTGGCGCTTCGGGAGTCGGGCTCCACTCTTCAATGGAAACGTTTTCTTCCGAGGGCTTTTCGTCTAAAGATAAACTCTCAGCAGACGCTTCTTCGGGGAGTTCATCGTCACCCAGAAGCGACGAGAACGCATCATCGACGTTCGTTGCATTGCTCTCGGCATCGATTGGTTGATCTTCAATGTTCGAGTCTTCAATGTTAAAAGTTTCTTCGGACTTGGGGGCTTCGTCTTGGCTCGGAGCCGGCACAGACGAGAACAGAGACGACGCAACAATGCCGGTTGCTGCGGCGGCGGCAACTCCGGTTCCGTTCAATTCTGTTGTATCAAGATCGTCATCACCACCCAAAATACCTGTAATGGCAGAGGACACTTCGGATGTACTCAAAACGTTGCCATCGAAACTTGGATCTTGGATTTCTTCAGTGTTTTCGGCGTTTTCACCCGATGCAGAATTCAAGGAATTCAGCAAGTCGTTCATCGAAGAATCGTTTTCGTCATCAGCATTCGAAATGGATGCAGCCAAATTCGCAAAGACGTTTTCTTCTCCGCCAAATTCTGCATTTTCAGAATCGGAATTCAAGTCCATCGTGAACGGACTGTCGTCTTCCATCGGCGCAGCGGCCATTGCGGCCTGTTCTTCTTCCGTCAGTACATCGTATTCGTCTTTCCAGAACGGATCAAGGGGATCCATATCATGGACACGGCGGAAGCAGGCGTTACGTTCGGCTATTTTCCCTAGCTGATCGTAAGACTCCCCCATCTTCTTGTGGGCAGAAAGGCAGAACGGGTCCTTGGCAAGAACCTTCTTGTATTCGGAGACGCTACCGGCAAAATCCTTTTGAATGGTAAGAATTTTTGCCCGAACCAACATCGCCGGAACATCGGACGGTGATGCAGCCAAAGCAGCATCTACATGATTCAAAGCGGCCTCGAAGTCGCCTGTGGCAAGTTCCATATCAGCAAGCCAAGCAAGGGCTTGTGAACGACCTTTGTTCTTTTTTATAGTCTTTTTCAGAGAATCCAACGATACAGCCATTATTTCTCCAATGGAAGAAGAATAGCTTCATCCGCTAAAAGTACAGGAATTCCTTCACGAACCGGATAGACTCGCGAACCATCGGGAGTCGTCAGCGCTTCAGTCAAGGGCTCAGTAATTACTTCGCCGGCAACATTTTTGAGGGTGCCAGCCTTAATAGCATTGTTCAAACGAGCGATGCAATCCTCTGCGGCCTCGGCGAGAGATTCACGTGTTTCTGGGCAGCAAAGAATACTTAACAATTTTGAATCGAGCATAAAACCTTTTAAAGATGTTATTTCATAAAAAAAATAACATCATTTTTACAAAAAAAGCAAACTTAACGAAGATATTTAAGGTTTACGAGGGCAAAATTGCCGTTTTTTCCGTTTCCTATGAGTAAAAACACACACATTCCCAGTTTGTCGAGCCAGTTGATGTCGAAATTTTCGCGATAACCGGAGAAATTGGAGACAACGAGGAGTTCTCGGCAGCCTGTACGGTTGCAGATGTTTTCCATCTGAGAAAGCGGCCCTAAAAGGTGTTGGCGGTTCTCTTCAGAGAGATTTTCGGGTTCGCTGCTCACGCAACCGAGGATTTCGATTCCAGGAATCACGTTGTAGCTGTCGAACCAGTTGTTGAGGGAATCCTCGCGACCACCGAGCAAAATGGAACGATGGCGTTTTTTCGCGAAGATGCGATAGAAATAGTTTATCCAGAACGCAATGCGACGCCAGGCGAGCAAGGCAAACGGGATAAAGAGGCTTGAGCAAACAGAAAGTGCAATCCAATGGGATTCGTACGGTAAAATACGGATGCCTTCATCCACAATGGGAGTTTGGGTAAAATAACGGAAAGCACAATAACCACCGACTGTAAGCAGGTTCAGCGGTATCAAATAACGCAAGAACTTGTCGCCCTTGAGGCTCGATTCCGTGTATTCCCCACGGAACATGAGGAATACCAGATTCATGATGATAACTAGAGCGGCAAGCCACCAGTCTTCAACGATATTGTTCTTGAAAAAGATAGGACGTTCCGAACAATCTAAACACGGCAGGTTGATGAACGTTTCGTAACTAAAGAAAAACATCGTCCAAATGGCGATAACGCCCATATCCAGGAACATTTTCCAGAACTTCGGAATGAGGCGCGAGAACATACCCACAAAAGCGGCGAACAAGATACCGAACGATACGAGAAAATTCGGGACAAAATAAAGGTCCTTGTGCTTTTTTACGAAAATGAGCATCGCCTTGTAGAAGTCCACGTAGGAACCCCAGCGGCGCGTGCGGCAGCTTTGGCCTTTAAAATGCAAAATATTCGTGACCGGCGTGTAGTAATTGTGAAGCCCAATCTGCTTTGTGCGGAAACAGAGGTCCAGGTCTTCACCGTACATGAAGAAGTCTTCGTCAAAGCCGTTCAACTTTTCATAGACATCGCGGCGAATGCAGAAGAACGAACCACTCACCGCATCGACTTCAATCATTTCGTCGGGGTCCGCGAAAGTCATGTTGTAACTTGCAAGCGTCTTGTTCTTCGGAAAAAGTGCAGCAAGACCAATCGTCTTGGAAACGGCAGAAACGATTGTCGGGAACGAACGGCGGCATGCCCACTGGAGCGTTCCATCTTCGTTCAAGATGCGGCAACCGACTGTGCCTGCTTCCGGGTGCTCTTCCATGAACTTGAGCATTTCGCGGAAGGCGTTCTTCGAGATAATCGTATCGGGATTGATGAAAAACAGATACGGCTTGGTAGCATGCTTTTCGGCGAGGTTACAGCCTTTACCAAAGCCCAAGTTTTCCTTGGAGTCCAGCCATTCCACTTCGGGGAAGAAATTCTTGATTTCGGGAATTATCGGCTCGTTGGAACCGTTGTCCAAAACGATAATCTGCGAATCAATCCCTTCGCACGCGTCACGCACGGACTTCAAGCACGCCGGAATGAAATCACAAGAGTTATAAGCAATGATAATGACTGAACAGGAAAGCATGAGTTAGTAGTCGGTAGGAAGTAGACAGTAGGAAGTAGGAAGTGGTTAGTAGGGTTTAGGATGTAGTCCGTAACATTGTCATCCTGAGCGAAGCCGTTAGGCGAAGTCGAAGGATCCAGAGCATTCCTAACTTAACTGGATCCTTCACGCTTACGCGTTCAGGATGACGGCAAGCAGCAACGCTGCGATTACAAAACCTAATCCCTAACACCTAATACCTAAACCCTATCAAGCGAGGCCGAGGCGAAGCTTGAGCACTAGGAAGAAAGCTTCGGAGATGATTCCGCCGCTCATCTTGGAGGTTCCGCGGGTGCGGTCCGTAAAGATGATGGGAATTTCCTTCACGCGGAGCCCCTTCTTCCAAATCTTGAAAGTCGTTTCAATCTGGAAGCAATAGCCGTCGCTCTTCATCTTGTCGAGGTTCAAGGCCTGTAAAGCTTCACGGCGGAAGCACTTGAAGCCGCCTGTCGCATCGCTAATCGGAAGGCCCGTCACAATGCGGGTATAGACGTTTGCGCCATAGCTGAGGATTAGACGGCGGAGGTCCCAGTTCACCACGCTGATGCGGCGATTCTGGTAACGGCTGCCGAGAACGAGGTCGGCATCTTCGGCAGTTTCCAAAAAGCGGTTCAGGTCTGTCGGCGCATGGCTAAAGTCGGCATCCATCTCGAACACGCGTTCGTAATCGCGTTCGAGGGCCCACTTGAAGCCCATCACGTACGCAGAACCCAATCCCATCTTACCCTTGCGGCGGAGCAAATGGATTCTGGGATTCTTGTCTGCTTCGGCTTGGACAAGGTCTCCCGTACCGTCCGGGGAACCGTCATCCACCACCAAAATTTCAAGACATTGATTCTGTTCCAAAATAGCCGACATAATCAGGAGAATATTCTCCTTCTCATTGTAGGTCGGAACAATCACCAAACTCTTAGGGAACTCCATTAAATACCTCACTATAACACAAATCTAACACAAATTACAAATCGCCTATCGTCTCGGAAACAGGATACGTGCGTTTTTTGTTGCCATTCATCATTTCGCCCAAGAGGCCCAACGAGAAAAACTGGACGCTCATTACAAGCGAGAATGCTCCTGCCAACAAAAGCGGACGCACATGCATCGCTCCCGTCTGTATCCATTCATACCCAAAATAGCCACAAACGCCAAGACCGAAAAGCATAAAGATAAGCCCAATCAATCCAAAAAAGTGTAACGGCTTCGAAGAGAAACTGCGCATGAACATCAGCGAAACGAGATCGAGGAACCCGCTCACCAAGCGGGAAACGCCGTACTTCGAGACGCCATGAACGCGGGCGCGGTGAGCCACCGGCATTTCGGTAATGCGGAAACCCTGCCACTTGGCCATCACCGGGATAAAGCGGTGGTAGTCGCCATAAAGCTGGATAAAGCGCACGACGGAACTGCGGTATGCTTTGATGCCACAGTTGAAATCGTGCAGGCGCTTGCCGCACACAATCGAGACCGTCAAGTTGAAAAGCTTGGACGGAAGCGTCTTATGCCACGGATCCAAGCGGCGAATCTTCCAGCCGGAGACGAGGTCGTAACCGCTTTCGAGAATCTTGATCATCTTCGGGATTTCGAGGGGGTCGTCTTGCAAGTCGCCATCCAGCGTAGCGACGTACTTGCCCTTTGCCTTGGAAAAACCGAGAGCAAGCGCAGCAGCCTTGCCGCAGTTGAACTGGAAACGGTAAGCGCTCATTGCAGAACCAGGACGGATGCCGTAATCCTTGGAAAGATTTTCCACCACTTCCCAAGTATTGTCGCGGCTACCGTCGTCGATAACGATAACCTCGAACTGCATACCCGTTGGTTCGATGGCTGCCCAAATTTCCTTCATCAACTCAGGAAGATTTTCACTTTCTTCCTTAACGGGAATCACCAAGCTCAAATCCATTGCAAGTCCTCGAAATTATTTAGCTGCTGGAGCCGAATCTGCCTGCGGAATTGGGGCCGATTCCTCATCGACTTTCAAACCGTCTGTGATTGCTTCAACCTGTTGGAGGCTCATGGCAAGGCGGCTACGCCCCGGAGCGTCATAAGACGGGATGTTGTCGAGACCGCGTTTCACGACGTCGAGAGCTTTATCCTTCATACCGGCAGATGCATAGACGTAAGATGCAGCCCAGTAGTTACGCCATTCGCTCGGGAACTGGTACATACCCTTTTCGAGATACTTGGCAGCGTTTGTGGCAATGCGTTCCACTTCGGCCTTGTCAGCCGAGGTAAACGGCTTCTTCGTGATGAGAGCGCTAATCTTTTCACGGGCATCGAACGAAATCTGCAAGTAGAGAGAAACGTAGCTGCTGAGGAGACGTTCTGTTTCGGAGTTGATGAATGCAGTTCCATCGCCGAGGCCACGGAATTTATACACAGTGTCGATGAGTGCGGCAGTCATTTCCGCATCGAATGCGTTCTGCTTCGGCGTGAGGTCGCCCTTTACAAAGTTATAGACCATGCCTTCTTGGACCATGTACTTTTCGAGGCCCATGAAGTTCGACATACCGACCGTCGTAGAAATTTCAATCGGTTTATCCATGTTCTGGAGAGCAAGGTCAATCACGAGCTTGTACTGCGTGAGCATCATGCTACTGCGGTTTCTCTTGGCCCAGTCTGTAAAGGCGTCCCATACTTGGTAATTCACCTTGAACTGCATAAGCTTGGCGGAATCCGCTTCAGAGAGATTGCCGGCGGCTTCCATCTGGTCGATGCGATCCTTGAGCTTCGGCTTCAGCGATTCGGCACGGCGAACCCATGTGGACACCTGATGGTTCGGGTTATTGGCGCTGCTATTATCGAGAACCATGTCGTTGTCGATAGTTTCCTTCGTATAGGAAAGCTTGAGAATCGGGTCGTTCGTGAGCATCTGCTTGATGTACCAGTCCGTGTTGCCCAAGGAAAGGTTCACCACGCGGACGTCCTTGCGGACTCCAGCGACTTCCTGCGCAAACCACAACGGGAACGTGTCGTTATCGCCGTTCGTAAAGAGGATGGCGTTCGGACGGCAGCTGTTGAGGAGATTGTAGGCGTAATCCCATGGGACCCAGAGGCCAGAACGGTCATGTTCCTTGTAGTTGGAAATGCACGGCACAAGGAAGGATACGAGCACGAGGGCAGCTGCAATCGGAGATGCAAAAGCCATCGTCGATGCGGTTGTCGCAGCAAGCAATACGAGAATGCCAGCACCGATACCGTAAATCATGCTCATGAAAATAAATGCCGGAGTATAGAAGTAGTCACGTTCACGGACTTCCATGTGGACGGCTTCCGGGAACGGGGCGCGTTGACCGAATCGAGCGAAGCTTTCTTCAATCTTCTGCCAGTTCTTCCAAGCGGTGGTGTTTTCGGCATCGGTAATATTTTTTTCGAATTCGGCGATTCTTGAAGCCGGAGCATTGTTCATGCGAAGGCGCTCAATGGCTATTTTCGAGAAATCGATTTTCTGGCGAAGGTCAATCAGTTCATTCGGATCCGGGAGAGACGTAATGCCTGCACCGGCGTTGTTCAGGTCGGCCACGTTACGGGTCATGACGTTCACCCAGTAATCGTGGTCACGTTGTTCCATGCGGGTGCCATCGGCAAAGTTGATGTAGAACAAAAGTCCGAGTGAGCAGAGCACATAGAGAGTCGAAAGGAATATGCCTACATGCCTGTTGCGTTTGCAGACATAGACGCACACAGCGACGATGAGACCGTTAAAGAGCAGGAAGAAGAATAACTGGAACGGGATGTTGTCGCCCATGAACGACATCTGTGTCGGGAACTTGAATCCCAGACGTTCCACCGGTTCGTTCTCGGAAGCGTCAAATGTATAGACCCCGTTTGCGTAGTTCACGCCACCCACCTTGTAAGGCAAGTATTGGGCAGTCTGGTAGCCGCCATAGCTCATGCTCGGGAACGCAAGTACTTGGTGAGCGAGCTGCGAACGGCGGTAGAACGCACGGGAAATCATGCTTTCGGAGCCGTACTGCTTACGTTCGATGAACGCATTGAAAGCGTCCCAGTTTTTACCATCGAAAAGGTTGCCTAGCTGGAGGTTGCCCTGTTCGTCGCGAATGTTCAGTTCCGGGTCGTTTTCGTCAATCGTCGGGTTGAGTTCCGAACGGATAGGAATGTAAAGGTGCGTGCTGTAGCCGACCAACGCAAAGAAAGCAAAGGCAAGAGAGAGCTTGAACGCGTTGTTCACTCTCACCGGGAAGGCGGCTCTAATGGCAGGCACAAAGACGATAATAGAAAGGGCCACAAGGCAAAGGAGCGAAATTTCGATAAACGCAGAAACCATGTAAATCACGGAGCAGAGGAGCGTACCCGTAACCCAAACAGGAATGCGTTCGACAACCTTTCTCGGCTGAGCGACGAGCAAAAGTACGAATACGGCGGGAACCGTGAGCATCGTGTAGAGGTGGGCACCCACGCCAAGGAACGCGATATAGCAGATGAAGATGAGAATCTTGTCGCTACCCTCTTCGTCGCGCTTGTTGTACCACACCAAGCCGAGGTAAGAGACTAGCATGAGGATGAGCATGGCGACGCCATAGACTTCTGCTTCGACGGCGTTGAACCAGAACGTGTCAGAGAACGTGAGGAGGAATCCGGCCACAAGAGCTGCCGTACCGAGCACGAACGTGCGCATCTTGTCCGAAATCTTTTCGGCCAACGAGTCCGTCTTAAGAACGGTCGCAAGGAGTTCCCATGCAAAAAGGGCCGTCACATAGACTGTTGCCGCAGAACTCACCACGGAGATGTAGTTTACGCGCTTTGCAATTTCACCTACGAACGGCAAAAGGAGAATGACCGCACGGGCAAAGAACACAAAGAAAGGTGTTCCAGGAGGATGCGGAATGCCAAGCGTATTGGCGCAAGCGACGAACTCGCCGCAGTCCCAGAACGAGACCGTCGGAGCCATCGTCAACATATAGACGATCAAGGCAATAAAGCCCGCGATTCCAGCAAAAATGTGCTTATACCATTTTTCGTTGATTTTCATAGTGCTTAAGCATCCTTATTAGTTGTGTTAGCGACCATACCACGTTTCTGCATGACACCTGCAAGAAGTCCATTGACGAAAGAACCCGAAGAATCCGTGCTGAACTTCGCGGCTATCTGGACTGCTTCCGAAATGACGACTTTCATCGGGATTTCTGGAACATACAAAAGTTCGACCATCGCGATGCGGATGACAATCCTATCGAGCATCGCCATGCGTTCAATACCCCAGTGGGCAGAGCATTCTTCGATTTCTGAATCCAATTCGGCCTTGTGAGCCTGTACCAAATCGACAAGCTTCATACCGTATTTTTTCATATCGTCCCTAAGCGGCTGGGCATTCAAAACACCCGGGAGCGCCTCGCCTGCTGTAGAACCCGCTATTTCCATTGCATAGAGCAACTGCATGGCAAAAACGCGAGCAGGCCTATAACTGACTTGAGCCATAAATTACTTTCCAACCTGTTTGTAAAGATTAACCATTTCCACTGCGGTCCTCGCCCAGTTACAACCGAGGTTACCAGCCTTGAGACCAGCGCGGTTCATTGCCTGATCGACCGTGTCCGTCGTGAGGATTCCGAGAATCACTGGAATCTTGCCTTCGGCAGCAAGAGCGGCAATACCACCCGTCGAAGAATTCACCACTACGTCGTAATGGCCCGTTTCGCCACGGATAACGGCACCGAGGGCAATCACGGCATCGTACTTGCCGGAATTTACAAGTCGGCGGCAGAGGCCCGGCAGTTCAAATGCGCCCGGCACATGCGCCACGGCGATATCATCACTTGCCACCCCGAGCGTTTCAAGTTCGCGGACAGCGCCTTCGAGAAGGCGGTCAGTCACCACTTCGTTAAAACGGGCAACGGCAATTGCCACCTTCATCTTGGAACCATTGAGGGAATTTTTGAATTCTTTCATCTTATTTTCCTTCATCTAAAACTTCGGCTACGCCGTGATCGGAATCGTCGAGATGAAGCTCGTGGCCCATCTTCTCCTTCTTGGTGCGCAGGTAAAAACGGTTGATGTTGTTGGGCTTGATTTCTATCGGCACGCGTTCCACAATTTTGAGACCGTAAGCGGAAATGCCAGAAATCTTGCTCGGGTTGTTCGTGAGGAGCCGCATTTCCTTCACACCGAGGTCTGCCAAAATTTGGGCACCTGTGCCGTACTGGCGTAAGTCGGACTTGAACCCGAGGTGCAGATTGGCTTCAACCGTGTCCATGCCTTTTTCTTGCAGTTCATAAGCGCGGAGCTTGTTGCAAAGACCGATGCCACGGCCTTCTTGACCGCGCATGTAGAGGAATACTCCCCCATGTTCGCCGATGAACTTCATGGCGGCGGCAAGCTGGTCGCCGCAATCGCAGCGGAGGCTTCCGAAAATATCGCCCGTGAGGCATTCGCTATGGACGCGAACATAAACCGGTTTACTGAAGTCCGGATTTCCTGCGACCCAGGCCACATGCTCGACGCCGTCAGTCTTGCTGCGGTAGGCATAAGCGGTAAAGTCACCGTACTTGGTGGAAACATGCGGAGCGGCAACGCGCTGCACGAGTTTTTCCGTTCTCAGACGGTAATCAATCAAATCCTTGATGGAAATCATCTTGAGGCCGAACTTCTTTGCGACTTCCTGCAATTGCGGCATGCGAGCCATCGTACCGTCGTCGTTCATGATTTCAATCAACGCGGCAGCCGGCTGAAGTCCAGCGAGTTTAGCAAGATCGACCGCGGCTTCGGTGTGGCCTGCACGGCGGAGAACGCCTTCTTCTTGCGCATAAAGCGGAGAAATGTGACCCGGACGGCCAAAGTCCGAAGGCTTGGAATTCGGATCGGCAAGAGCGCGGATGGTTGCCGCACGGTCGTGGGCTGAAACGCCCGTGGTGCAGCCTTCGAGTTTATCGACCATAACAGTGAACGGAGTCCCGAGCATGGACGTGTTTTCGGCTGTCTGGCGAGTCAAATTCAATTCACGGCAACGCTTGATCGGGAGCGGACAGCAAAGTACGCCTCGCCCCTCGTGAAGCATAAAATTCACTTTTTCGGGAGTAATCTTTTCGGCGGCGATAATGAAATCGCCTTCATTTTCACGGTCTTCATCATCGACCACAACCAAGAACTTTCCGTTCCTGAAATCTTCAATGGCCTCTTCAATCGTATTAAGCAAGGTCACGTTCCTTTAGATAGTTTTCAATATATTTGCCCAGCATATCGACTTCCACATTTACCACGGTGCCAGGCACCCAGTTCCTGAGATTCGTGCGGGCTAAGGTATCGGGAATAATGCAAACGCGGAGGTAATCCTTCCCTTTTTCGGCAACAGTCAAGCTAATGCCGTTCAGAGCGATTGAACCTCGACGAATCACGTAACGACGCAAGTCCTGCGGGAGAGCCAAATCGACTTCCACGCCAGTTTCACGTGGCGTGACGCGCAAAACTTCGGTAGTGCAATCGACATGCCCCATCACAAAATGACCGCCCATAAAGCTATCGGCACGGCAAGGATACTCGAGATTCACGAGATCCCCGACTTTTGCCTGCTTGAAAGACGTATTCACGACGGTCTGGTGCATGAGACAGAACGTCGCTTCGTCATCGGTACAGTTTTCGACCGAGAGACAAACACCGTTATTGGCGATGCTGTCGCCTAGTTTGCTGTTTTTAAAGAATCCCGGCGACTTCATGCGCATTGTAAGCGCGTCTCCCCTGTTTTCAAGGGAAACGATTTCGCCGGTTGCTTGAATTATACCCGTAAACATACGGTGCAAATTTAGCAAAAAGCGAGCAAGGCGAACAAAGCGAGGCTGCTTGCAGACTCATTTTTGAGCCGCAGCCGCGAACGCCGTAGGCGTCAAAAATAGGGATTGGATGGAAAACGAAGGTTATAGGTAGGGGTAAATGGCGGATTACTTTTGCTTGTTGGTCATTATCAGTTTATAGGAGTCACCATCTTTAACGGAGCGTACACGATAGACTTGTTTTTTGCCGTCCTTATCCAAGGCTTCTATGGGGCATACGCCTTCCGCAAGGACTGTCACATTCCCCTGATTATCTTTCTTTTTAATAAAGTTGCATTTGATATCAAAATCCTGAAGTTGTTCTCCAACATAATTCAGAATTTCGCAATTTGAATGGAAACATTCGCCGAGTGTGAAAAAGGCTTTCTTATAATCCCTAAAAAAATGTCTGGATTTACGATTTTGATGATTAAGCGATTGACGAAAGAGTTCTTTTCCTTTAATCTTAAACGTTCCCTTTTCCTTTGACACATGTAAAATACCATATAAAAAAGTCTTCGTTCGATGGACGCCCAATAGACCATCATTCGCACGAACCGGGCAAATTCCGGTATCCAAAACTTCAAGGAATGATTTTTTATAATTAAAATTCGCAAAGTCGCAGAGAAATTCTATATCTGCACGAGGTATAGGCATATCATAGAGCAGACCCGTATTTTGGAACTTTTTAAGTTGTTCTTTACACAAGGACTTTCGGTCCTTCAAAGACGGCATCAACTTTATAGCTATAGAATCGCTTATTGTCTTGCAATAATCTTTAACGTTTTCACAAAAAACGTGAAAAGTTGGTCTATAAGGATAATCAACAAAGAAAATATTATCATTTAATTTTGTAGTATTCAATAAATAAAAAAAGGAAGAGTAATTTCTTCGAACGTCATTTTTGCCGGGATGCACGCATTTTTCATTTTTAAAATATCCATAAAGGCAATACGAGCAGCCATTTTCATCAGTCCATTCGTATTGCGTATTATCAGAAAATGCACAAGCCACAAGGAATAAAATTAAAAAGGTAAAGGTTTTCATAAACATTTTATCAAACATACTTTCAAAAGTAAAAAATTACAATCCAAAGTCAACTAATGTATTTCTAAAATTTAAAAATGCAAACAGTTGGTTGCAAAATGATTCTAAAACAAAAAAATTCTTGTTTTTCTGAGGAGAGTTTGTTAAATTAAGCACATCCGTTTTTGACGATGCAAGACATTTTCAAAAGCTTTTATTTGCTAGATCGTTTTCTATATCCCTTATTATATGAGATTGCGTGCCAGTTCGCTTGAATTAATTGGCCCTAGAAACAAATGGAAAACGAAAACAAGACTCCCAAACGAAAACACGACGCATACTTCCGCTGGCTATTTGCCGACACAGCACATGTCCGCTACCTGCTTGAGCTTGCGAGAAAAATAAACTACGATGTCGACACATTTCTAAACCAAGTCAATCTCGATACGCTCATGCGTATTCCCGACTCCTATTCGGAAGTTGACGACACCGGCGAAGCGGATTTGGCATTCCGCGTAAATGTTTCGACTGGCGCCCCGATTCTCGTCGGAATCCTGCTGGAGCACAAATCAGGCCGCGACCCCATGATCTTCGACCAGATTTCCAAATACATCCATTCCGTCATGAAGATTCAGGACAAGAACCGTATATTCAGCGGAATCCCGACAATGGCGATAATATTCTACAACGGACGTGATAACTGGAACCCGCTCAAGATTCTCGAAAAGTCCTATCCGGATTACTTCCGCGGAAAAGTACTGCCGTTCCAATGTACGTTCGTCAACATGGCGGACATTCCCGACAGCGACTGCCTCGCCTGCGAAGATATCGCAACCGGCATGGGTATAATCGCATTGAAGCACGCATTCAACAAGGACAAGTTGCTGGAACTTTTGCCGCAGTTCTGCAAATTCTTGAATAAAATGCCGCAACACGAGGCCTCTTGCCTGCTTGAAAAAACAAGTATATATTTGGTAGAGTATTTAGGCAAAGATTTCCTAAAGGAGCTGAACATGGCGTTCGTAAGCATCGGACAAAAATACGGTTTCGTAAGCATTGGCGATTATTTCCGACAGCAAATGGCGGAAGAACGCAAGCAAATGGCAGAAGAACGTCAACAGATGACAGAAGAACGTCAACAAATGACAGAAGAACGTCAACAAATGACAGAAGAACGTCAACAAATGGAAGAACAAATGGCCATAGAACGCAAGCAATTTAAGGATGAACTTGCCGAAGAACATCAAAAAATAAAGGATGCAGTTGAAGAAAAAATTAACACGGCTAGAAAAATGGTAAGCGATAAAAAACTAACCATTGAAGAAGCCTCGGCATACTTCAAGCTATCCAAAGAAGAAATAATGGAAAAATAAAAACCGCGTTTATCCCGGATAATACACGGTCAGCACGTCGGGGCCGATGATAGCGGATTCCTTGGCTACAACGCCTGCAGGCAATTCAGGGTATTCAAGGCCGCATTTGATAGCACCTTGTTCGATAAGCTGGTCCAGTTCTTCTTCGACTGCAGAATCGGTCGAACGCCATAAATCAAGGCGGTTCCAGAGGGATGGCGCTTTTTCCGGAGCATTTTGTGACTGCGCGCCCGCCACACCATTAAAAAGTTCGCGTGCTAGACCTGCACCGGGTTCCACCATCAGGCGGTGCATTCCGCGAGCAGACAAATCATCAATCATCTCGCGCCAATTATCAGCAAACGATTCGTGAGGAAGAAGGATAAAATCAGCAACATTCGGCTGACGCACGCAAGAATAGACTATCGGCTTGGATTCATTCGAGGAGAACACCACCAGATGCGTGATTTCATCGGCGCTAAATTCGTGACGCCCCGCCCAAATAATCTTTACAGGGTTGTTTCCCTGGGCATAACGCACGTTTAAGCTCGGATTGTCGGCAAGAAGCGTCCCTGCACCGACAAGGACGGCATCGCTCATCGCACGGAGTTCGTGATTCCAGCAATTTGCGCCTTGCTTTGTGATTGCAATCGGCAAATGCGATCCTTGCGCATCTATGCAGCCCATGAATCCGTCTTGCGAAACGGCGGACTTGATTTCAACAAAGGTGCGCTTGGTGCGTACAAAATAATCATACGCTTCGAAATAGCGTTCGACTTCTGCAAAAACACAGCGGCCTTCGGCTTCGCGTAACGCCCGATCTTCAAGTGACTTGCTGCGGAATTCAAGAATGCGGCAGCCCGTAGGCGATTCGGCATCCGCACATTCGTCAACGCCGGCGCAAATGCAAGCCTCTACACCTTCATGTACTTCGATGCCGGCCTCTTCGAGAATCTGGCGAGACTTTCCATGCACCACAGGATTCGGGTCGGAATGGGCAAAATAAACTTTCTGGATTCCGGCTTCGATAATTGCCTTGGTGCAAGGCGGCGTTCTCCCGTAATGGCAGCACGGCTCCAAAGTCACAAAAATAGACGCACCGCGGGCGAGTTCACCGGCATCGCGTAAAGCCATCACCTCGGCATGAGCGCTTCCGGGGCGCTGCGTGCGTCCCTTCCCCACTACAATTCCGTCTTTGACAACGACAGCTCCTACCGCCGGATTGGGGCGGCTCTCGCCTATCGCAAAGAACGATTGCAGCAAGGCGTACTGCATGTAGTTTGTGATTTCGGGAGTCATAAGAGAATCCGCTCTGAATGACGTTTCAAGACTTTACGGGAACCTTTCCCCTAAGGGGTCAGGATGACGAATCCAGAAATGCAATTACTTCTGCGGCAAAGCCATGATTCCGCCGTCGATATTGAACACGCGGGTGTAACCGTTCTCGACGAGGAACTTCGATGCGGCCATGCTGCGTTTGCCACTGCGGCAATAAATCAACAAATCTTTGTCCTTCGGGAATTCGCTCAAGCGTTGCGGAATTTCCTGAAGCGGAATGTTGACGGCAGATTCAGAAGCCATACCCTTTGCCACTTCGGCCGGTGTACGGACGTCAATAAGGACCGCGCCGGCCTTTTGCATTTCCAAAGCCTTCGCCCAATCAATCGTCGTAATCGGAGCTACTTTCTGTTCAACAACGGTAGCTGCTTGCTGAACAACCTCTACCTTTTTTGCAACAGCCTGCGGCTTGGGTTCTTCAGAAGAATTGCAGGCAGTAGCAAGCATCATTGCACAAAAAGAAATAGCCAGTAATTTGTTCATTTATAAAACTCCTTGGAAGTCTCTTTTAAAATTAATAATAAATAAAAGTTTAGTCATCGTTCATCTGGGCATCGATAAATTCGAACGTTTCACGATAAGCCTTATCGCGCACATCCTTGCGTGAAAGGTACAAATCGTGGAGACCTCCAGCAATCGTCCGGGTCGTCACGTTTTCGCCTAAATTTGGAGCCCATTCTTCGATTTGTTCCACATTCAAGACCCCGTCGCAGCGCAAATAGTCATCGTTCCATTCATCGCTTTTAGTAGAACAATCGCTACGCATGACAAGTACCGGAGCCTTGATGTCCAGTTTGGAATGAACACGGCTTTGAGCTTTCATTACAGCGCGGAGCCAGCCAAGATATTGAGTTGGACGGAGGTCCGTTTTAACAGTTTCGTTATATTCCCATTCGCCTTTACCACTTTTAAGTAATGCGTGGGTGTAATTCGGGTCGCCAGCCGGCCCAACCGAGAACTCAGGCGTGAACAAAGCAATATCGGAAGCCAAAGGTAATCCGATTTTACGCACGAACCAGTTGTAATTCATATCCAGGAACGGGCTGTTTAAAATAAGCGCCGTAAAAGATTCGTCGCTACGGTCATGCATGTAAAGTGCAGAAATCAAACCACCCAGAGAATGTCCTATAATCACAAACGGAATATGTTCCGCCTCTTCGTAATCATCGACGGCAATCTTCTTGCTGAGTTCTACAGCCGCATCCAATTCGGCATAGTATTCCTTGACATTGCGCATGTCGCCACGCGGTTCATCCGACACGTAAGAACGACCGTAATAGTGCAAATCTATAGCGAAGAACGCAAAGCCCGCTGAATCGGCTTTTTCGGCCAATTCCTTTTGGAAAAAATAATCGTTGTAACCATGAACGTATAAAACAATTCCACGCAAGCTTACATTATCCAGCGAATCCGCACGCGGAGAGCTATTGAACGGATATTCGATGAGTGTCGAATGGAACACCTGATGGCTGTCAGGGCTAGTCTCAATCGGATAGACTTTATAGGGCTCGCCAAGTTCCATGTCGGTCTGGACATGCGCCAGCGATTTTTCAATAATATCCGGATCAACGTCTATCTTCGAAGTACAGTCCAACTGCACATCCCGCATGGCTTCGGCATTGGCAAAATAAACATAAACCGCCGATGCGATAAAGAACAACACCAGCGGAATAATCATGATGATTATTTTCGTTTTCTTCATGCTTACATAATACAAAAATCAGAAGACGATGATTTTACGAAAGGGCCGCAACAACGTCTTTTGCGACCTGCGACGGATTCAAATGATTCTTCTCGCAGAGTTCGGCAAAGCTTACCTTGTCGTAAAATTCCTTGGAAAGCCCGCGAACAAGCACCTTCACGTTCGTCTCGGCAAGAGCCGTCGCCACCTTTTGGCCGAAGCCGCCTTCGACAACGCCATTTTCGAGCGTCACGAATACATCGTGATTCTTTGCTAGTTCCTGCAGCATCTCCTTATCGACGCCGCTTGCATAACGCGGGTTCACAAGAGTCGCATCGATACCATCGCGACGCAGTTCCAGCGCTACTGCAGCGGCACGCTGGTAGAAATCGCCAAGGCCAATCAAGGCCACCCGGCTACCGCGATGGACAATTTTAAACTTGTTCAGAACGGAGTAGTCCTTCTCGAAAATATCGCTCCTATGGTGTACGGCGTTCGGCACGCGAATTGCCACCGGATGTTCCGTCTGGTCAATCGCCCAGTCCGCCATCGTCTTGAATTCCTCGACGCAAGTCGGGCATAGATAAACCAAGTTCGGAATATTGGAAAGCATCGGGATATCGAAAATACAAAGGTGCGTCGTATCGTTCATGCCGTCGGCACCTGACATCGTTACGAGAATCGTTGCAGGATTATTGTTGGCGCAAAGGTCCTGCGAAAGCTGATCGTAAGTGCGCTGGAGGAACGTGCTATGCGTGCTGTAAACAGGCTTTGCCCCGCCCTTCGCAAGCCCAGAAGCAAGAGCCACTGCATGTTCTTCAGCAATTCCCACGTCGATGAACTGCTTGCCCGCCTCCTTACGGCGTGCCGCATGGAAGCCAATCCCCGCCGGAACTGCGGAATGGATTACGACCACTTTCGGGTCGCTCTTGATTTTCGCCATCAAATAGAGACCGAGGATTTCGCCATAGCTTTCGCCACTGCCCCAGTTGATTTCGCCCGTTTCGATGTTAAACGGTGCCGCCCAATGCCAGCCTTCGCGATTCTGTTCGGCGAATGAATAGCCACGGCCTTTTTGCGTATGAATGTGGACCACGACCGGGCGCGTTGTATCCTTCACAGACTTGAAAATTTCAATCAGCGAAGCGATATCGTTACCTTGTTCCAAGTACTTGTAATCAAAGCCAAGCGACTTGAAATAATTGTTTTCGGACTTGCCCGCAGTCGCCCGGAGTTCTGCCAAGGACTTGTAGAGGCCTCCGTGATTTTCGGCGATGGACATTTCGTTGTCGTTGACAACCACGATAAAGTTCGTCGCGTATTCGCCCGCATTGTCAAGACCTTCAAAAGCCTCGCCACCGCTCAAGGAACCATCGCCAATCACAGCAATCACATTGCCAGATTCACGCAAGACATCGCGAGCAGTAGCAAGTCCAAGCGCAAGGCTTACCGACGTGGATGTATGCCCCACCATAAAGAAGTCATGTTCGCTTTCGATCGGTTCCGTGTAGCCCGTCACATCGCCATAATGATCCGCATCCAGGAACGCCTGAGCGCGCCCCGTGAGCATCTTGTGGCTATAACTCTGGTGGCTCACGTCATAGACAATCTTGTCTTTCGGGGATTCAAAAACATAGTGGAGCGCAATCGTCGCTTCGACAAAGCCGAGGTTCGGCGCCAAGTGACCGCCACGCTTGGAAAGTTTTTGGATGATAGCCGCACGCATTTCGGCAGCAAGCTGTTCGAGACTCTTGATGTCCAACGTTTTCACGTCGGCAGGGGACTTGATATATTCTAACATTGAGGAACCGTTTTGATACTTTTTTGAATTTAATATATACAAAAAAACTCTTGAGGTTATTATTTCTCAAGAGACTCTTTTTTACAGGTGTAAACAAGGATTTTATCCCCAAAATGCATACTTGCGGAATGCACCGATTACTTCGTACCGCCTAATTCCATATATAAATTACAGCACGTAAAATGCAAGATACAACGTAAACGCAATAAATATAATGGCGATAGGCACCAGGAACCAGAAGCACAAGAAGCCGACTTTCAAATCGTAGAAGAACATCTTCCAGCGGCCGCGTTTGGTCTTGCAAATTTCATCGCGACACTCGGGGCAGATATTGCCGATTCTATTGCGGACGCGAATGGCAAGATTTCCCTGCAAAGGCGACATCCCGACCTTGTCGTTAAATTCTTTCTTACAAATTGAACATGTGGATTGCATGTGTGGAATATAGTAAATAGAACGTCAGCTATGAGGTCGCTTCGCTTTGAGCTATGGGCTCGCTCGTAAACTCGCTTTGAGCTGTTCTAATTGCTCATGCCTTTAAACAGCGTCGTGATGGTCAGGGAATCGAGATTTTTGAAATTGTTACCATAATTATATCTGTATTTCAACGTCCAAGTGATAAGCGTATCCTTTTCCAAAGGCGATTCAAGATAATTTGTCAGATAAAAGGAACTTTGGTAATAAGGCGTTGGGTAAGTATATGCAATGCCATATGGGCGGAACACATCCGTAATTTCAACAAGACAAATCGATGCAGAATCCTTAACCGTCTTACACACATCCTTTTTTCTTGTCGAAGCCCAGTCCGGTAATCCTTCCACAGAAACAGAATATCCTGTGACCAACGTATCCATTCCAAAAATTTCTTTTTGAGTATCCAGTGTATCGAGTGCTTTGCGGAACGCAGCTGTATCGAATGCTGGCGCATTGACGGCAGGAACATAATCCGTCCAAGCATTAGCCCCGTAATTCAAGAACGTTGTATCACGAGCAATTGTTCGTAATGTCGTATGGAACGTATCATGATAAACAGTATCAACCACACATCGATACCCCGGTTGAGAGCATAATAAGGAATTGGACGGACGATATATCAAATCATAATCAACAACAGTATTGCGATGTTTTTCAATAACATCGTACATATAACATGAGCTGGCTTCCGTACAGCTAAACTTCTTTTGCGTATCAGAGGAATCAAGAGTGCAATAAATAGGGACACGACCGCACGGTCCCGATTCCCCGCTTTTTTCTGCCGTGAATTTAGTAAGCGTATCTCGTTTATTCGCACTACGGTCTAAATAAATAAAGCTAGTGTACTTTTCATTGCTTGTAATCAAAGTATCGTCATAGACAGTATCTTTATAAACATCCATGACACTATGGACAAAGATGGTATCGCAAAAAGTGCGCAACGAGTCCAACTGTTTGTCCGTTTTAGAATCCAACAATTCAATCGTACATTGTCCATCCGGAGTGTAACTTATCGGTTCTGAAATAGATTCCAAACCAGACGTTGAATTATTGCACGACGAAAACATCGCCACAATCGGAAAAAGCAAAAGAGTTTGAGATAATTTCTTCATGTAAATAAAAATACATAAGCACTGTATAAAATAAACATTAAAAATGAAGAAAAAATGAGAAAAAGCGTGAAAAACGCACTTAAAAAATAAAAAATGTATTATATAGAACTTAGACAGTAGTTTTGTGGCGTCATGGCGGACTGGTGAAAACCCCAAAGCACCCGTAGGGTGCGACCCCATAGCCCAAAGAGACCCTTCGATGAAACTCAGGGTAAACTCCGAGCCGACCCCACAGCCCAGCAATTACTTCTTCGCCGCAATGAGCACTACAGAGCCGAGAATCAAGGCAATCCCCGCCATGATGCGCGTGGTTAGCGTTTCGCCAAAGACCATCACGCCAATCGTCACGGCGGTCACAGGTTCCAAAGCGCCAAGAATCGCCGTCGGCGTAGAACCCACGATGCGCACAGCCTTTACCATGAAAATGAGCGAGAGCACCGTCGGCACAAGGCCCAGCATAAAGCCCCAGCCCCACGAACTTGCCTGCGTAAAAAGCGGCGGGAGGCCAGCGCCAAGCGTCACGGAATAAAGCAGCAAAAACACGAGGCAGAAGCAAATGGCGTAAAAAGTCATTTTCACGGAGCCCATCTGCAAGTTGATGCGGTTTGCCATCACCATGTAAATGGCATAGCTTAAGGACGACAAGAACACCAGCAGGCACCCCACTGAGCTTAGCGTCGAGCCATCGCCGCCGCGATACAAAAGCGCCACGCCCGCCATCGAGACCGCGATAGAAGCGATTGTCCAAGCCTTTATACGTTCCTTGAAGAAAATGGCCATGAGCACCGAGACTTCGAGCGGATACAGGAACAGAAGCGTGGAGGCCAGGCCTGCATCCATGTACTTGAACGAAGCGTAATACGTGAGGGAACTTGCGGCAAACAAGAAACCAAACGCCACAAGGGCACGAAACTCACGGAACGAGATTTTGAAGTGCGAACCCTTGGAAAGCATGACGACCATGAGCAACAGCGCTGCCGTCAAAAATCGGTAAAAGAGAACGGTCTCCGGCGAATGGCCCTGTGCATACAAGTGGAGCGCCCCCAGCGGATTTGTGCCGTAGCACATTGCAGAAAGAGCTGCAAAAATAAAACCTAAGCCTGTTTTTTTCACGCGCGAAAATATAGGAAATGTCGGATAAAAGGGAACAAATTCAGCACACCGATGTGTAGCGATTTAGCTCTCCGCTCAAGGTGAAAACCACGACAAAAACGCTCGCATTTGGGGCATGGTCGAGGCGAAGGGGGGTTCCGGCTCGGAGGCCGGAATGACAGAGGAAGAAGAGGAGGATACGGCCTTACTACTGCTCGTCGTAGCTTTGCTGCAGCTTGTCATGCCGGACGGAGCCTGCCCTGAGCTTGTCGAACGGGTTCCGGCATCAC
Organism: Fibrobacter sp.; assembly: GCA_017965445.1. GTDB lineage: Bacteria > Fibrobacterota > Fibrobacteria > Fibrobacterales > Fibrobacteraceae > Fibrobacter. The sequence continues at coordinate 44,571 of JAGCPZ010000075.1, forward strand.
CTTTTTTAGAAGAAGAACTGTGTGTTTCACTGGATCCTTCGCTTGAGCTCAGGATGACAAAAAAATAGCTATTGACCATTGACCAACGACCAATGAGCAATAACTAAATCGCAAATTTAGTGGCATCGGCGAGCTGTACGCTAGCAATGCGGGAAATGCCCTTGATTTCCTGAGTCACACCATAGAGCATGTCGGCTTCGGCCATGGTACGCTTGTTATGGGTCACGACGATGAACAAAGTCTGCTTGCTGAATTCGCGGAGGAGCGCCATAAAGCGACCGACGTTAGCGTCATCAAGCGGACCGTCAACTTCGTCCAGCACGCAGTACGGAGACGGCTTTTCCATGTAAATTGCGAACAACAGTGCTGTTGCGGTCAATGCATGTTCACCACCGGAGAGTGCCTTGATACCGCGCATTTTCTTGCCTGTCGGTCGGACGTTGATTTCAATGTCGGCATCGAGAATGTCCATGGGCTTGCCCATTTCATCGACTTTTTCGACGAGGCTCATCTTCGTTTCGCCATTGAGGAACAGCTTGCTGAACACGAACTGGAAGTTCTTCTGGATGCGGGCAAACGTTTCAAGATAACGCTGGCGTGCAATGTCGTCGAGCTTTGTAATGGTGCGGTCGAGCGAGGCGCGGGCGCGGTCGAGGTCGTCGAACTGCTTTTCGACTTCTTCGAGACGCTTCTTTTCGTCTTCGTAATCTTCCATCACGTTGATGTTGATCGGCCCAAGTTCCTTGATTTTGCCGCGGAGTTCACGAATCTCGCGGTCGGCTTCGGGCTGCGTGTATTCCACGCGTTCAACGTTTTCGGGATTATCGAGATCGACAGTCCATTCGTTCGTGATGCGTTCGCGGAGGCGGTCGAGATTGTTCTGGAGGGATTCCTGACGACGGCCAACGTCATTCAGTTCCTTCATCTTTTCAATCATGTCATCGCGGAGGCGGTTCACTTCGTCACGCCAACCTTCCAAATCGCCACTCACGAGGTCGTAGCGTTCACGAGCGAGGTCGCGGTTGCGTTCCAGTTCACGGAGCGCGTTATCTTTCACTTGCGCTTCGTCGGCGAGCTTGTTGCAATCCGTCTCGAACTTTTCAATAGAAACCGTATTCTTTTCAATTTCTTCACGGCGGTTGCGGATCGTATTGTCCAAAAATTCCATCTGGTCGGCAATGGCGACCAAGCGGTTCTGATTCTGCTTGAGGCGAGAAGTCTTGTCTTGCGCACTGCGTTCGAGTTCGCGGACATCTTCTTCTTTTTCGCGGAGCATCGTCTCGTTTTCGCCCAACTGGTCCGAAATCGTCTGGTAGCGTTCTTCGACCTTCTCGACTTCGGTTTCGGCTTCGGCAAGTTCGGCATCGCTGTTCTTGGACTGCGCCGCCGCATCAATCCGATTCTGGGCGTTCGTCATTTCGCCATTAAGCTGATTCAAGCGACGGGTGCAAGTTTCGACCGTATTCGTATGGATTCGGATGGAGGCGTCGCCACCGCGCAGGGAATCGCGCTTTTCGCGGATTTCATCGACCAAAGACGAGAGCATCTGGGCGTCTTCTTCGGTCAGTTCACGCAAGCGGTCCACGTTCTCTTCACCGGCAGAAATGTCGCCAAGCACCTTTTTCAAAAGCGCTTCGGCATCGGCAATTTCGTTCTTGCGGGAGAGAGCGCCCGACGTCGAGACGCCAAACGAAACAAGGCCGCTTGTACGCACAATCGTATCGGCGGTGACAAAATTCAAGTCTTCGCCACGGTATTCCTTTGCCAAATTGAGCGCCGTCTGCAAAGAATCCACAACAAAATAGCGCGAGAGAATTCCCGAAAGCCAAGGAGAAACTTCGTCATCCGTCTTCACAAAATCCTTGAGCGAGCCCACAACGCCCGGATTGTTCACCGGCTTGTCGTAAGCAGGAGCCGCACTCGAAACAAGCGACATGAGCACCTTGCCCACATTTTCGCTCTTGAGCGCATCTACAATTTCATTCACAGCACTGTCGCCATTCACGACAACAGAATCAAGGATTTCACCGAGAGCGGCTTCGACGCTCGATGCGTATTCCGGTGTCGCCTCGATACGTTCCGAAACAAGACCGCCAATGAGGTTCGACTTGTTTTCCTTGAGGTAACGGTTTGCGTCCGAAGCTTCGTTCATTACGCTCTGTAGCACGTCAATTCGAGACTGCAAGCGGGCTTCTTCGTTCTTTAAGCCCTGCAATTTCTGCTGCGCTTCGGTGAATTCCGCGCGTTCCGATTCCAGGCGCTCTTCACGCGTGGCGCGCTGTTCTTCGAGATTTTCGATTTCGCGATTCGTGTCCTCGATGCCCGCTTGGATTTCGGCGATGTTCGCTTCGGCATCGGACTTTTGCTTGTCGAGACCTTCGATTTCGGTCTGCCACTTCGCGATGTTCGTCTGGAGCATGTAGACTTCGGCATCCATGCGTTCAAAACGGCCACGGAGAGAGTTCACGCGGTTCGTCGCCTGCAAGCGTTCGTTCGAAAGTTCACGGGACTGCGTACGCAAGTCATCGACCTTGTCGCGCATGACCTGGAGCGTTTCGCGTTCGCGTTCCAAAAGCGCATTCAGCTCGTCCATGTCGTTTTCGCTACCGAGAACCGCAATTTCTTCTTCGAGCTTTGATTTTTCTTGAGAAAGTTCCTGCGACTTCTGTTCGCTGCGTTCAATTTCGCTTTGCGCCTTTTCGTTCGAAGACTGGAGGCCCGACATGGAATCCCGCAAACGCACGATGTTGTTGTTCAAGTCGTTGAGGGCAATCGTCGCAGCCTGCACTTCGCGTTCCAAGTCGCGGTAAGCGTTCTCGTCTTCGCTAATGGCAAGCTTCTTTTCTTCAATCTTCGCTTGCAGCTCCGTCGCCTTCGTCTTGGAAGATTCCACTTCGTGGTTCATGCGCTTGGTCGTCGTATCCAGCGTGGCCAAGCCTTCCTTGTAATCCTCAAATTTGTCCAAACTGACAGACAAATCAAGTTCGCGGAGACGCGTATTTAGCTGTTTGTATGCATTGACCTTTTCGGCCTGAGTTTCATAAAGACGGACAGAGCGGCGGACACTGCGCAAGTTGTCTTCGACGCGTTCCATATCCATCTGCACGCGTTCCAGCTGGCGGCGCGTTTCCTTGCGCTGCTGCTTGTACTTGCTCACGCCGGCGGCTTCTTCAAAAAGCACGCGACGGTCATCGGCCTTGTCCGAAAGCACCGCCTTAATCATGTCGGCGTTCATCTGCGAATACGTGCTGGAACCAAGGCCCGAGTCAAAAAGCAAGGCGTGAACGTCACGCAAGCGGCATTCCTGGTTGTTGATAAGGTATTCGCCCGAACCATCGCGGTGCACGCGGCGGGTCACGATGACTTCGGAATAATCAGAAGCAAGCGTTCCATCGCTATTATCAATCACAATGGAAACTTCGGCAAGACTCATGGCGGCTCGTTCTTCGGTACCGCTAAAAATCACGTCCTGCATTTTGCCCATACGGAGTGCGGCTGCTTTCTGTTCACCGAGCACCCAACGGATGGCGTCCGTAATATTGGACTTGCCACAGCCGTTCGGCCCCACGACAGCCGTAAGACCCTTCGTCGGGAAGTTAATTTCCGTCCTCTGCGCGAAGGACTTAAAACCAAAAATCTTTAACTTAGTTATCTGCACTGGGTTGAAATGTAGAAAAAAAGTAAGAAGTGGTTAGTAAATAGTGGTTAGTGGTTAGGGATGACGTTAGCGGAACTTGAATACGGCTTTGCCGTTTTCGTCTTCGGAGACTACTAGGTACTGGCTGCCGCCTTCAAATTCTAATTCAAGTTCAGCATAAGTCTGTTCGCCTTCTCCATTGCAACCAGAACCAGCGTCTCTTTGCGTCACCCCTACTTCACTCTGCTTTTTCAAGCCCCGCACCTTAACATCACGAGTATCTGTAACGCATGAAACAGCAATCATCTTTTCATACTTATCCCACTTATCAAACCTTACTCTCACACGGAAAGTTCCGACCCAATCCTCTTCGACGACCTTGCTCTTTTCGCCTGGTTCAATCGATTCGCGAATCCAAGGGCTAACAGAAGAACCATCATCGGAAACAATATCAAGCCCAAGAATCGTCACATCGGTCTTGTTTTCGACCTGCAAACGAGTTGATGTATCAATGAACAAATGACTCATGCAAGCAGTCAAAGTAAATGTCACCAGACAAAGGAATAAACGCAAGAATTTCATTAGTTACCCCCTTCACTAGAAGTCGTGGCCGCGCCTTCATTTTCGTAGCGGATTCCCTTTGCGTGGAGAACCTTGCGCCCTTCGGAATCCCTAGTCGTCGTTCCCATATTCTGTTCAGCATGGGATTTCATGAACTTTTTCAAGTCGATACTGTTCTGCGTCGTTTCCATGGGAGCTGGCTTTGCGGCACCGCGTCCAAAGAACTTGCCATCGGCAGCGCCAATCTGGAACTTGATTTCGGCAATAAGGGTCCCCTTTGCGTGGAACATGTTTTCGTAATCGAATACGGAATTGTAACCGAGACGAATGAAGAGAATATCAATCGCTCCGCCCCAAAGCAAGTCACTTGCCCCGGCACGTTCATGACGGCGAATGCAGGATGCCTCAAAACCAATCATACGGGACGGATCCGGGTAATACTTCAAAGCCGCCGAACGGAATCCGTCATCTGGGAAATCGAACGTGACATCAGCATAGAGCACTTGTTCATAAAGATTCTGTTCCCAGTTTAAACGAACAAAGTTATCATCATCATCGCCCGACTTGCGCCGATAGATTGTGGCGTTCAAATTGGGCAAGTATGTTTTGAATCCGCTTCCGGCACCGCCGTACAGAGCACGTGATTCAAGATCTAACGAAAAGCGGAGTGTCTGGAATGTACCGCGGTAAAAACTTCCCTGGAAGCTCAAGCTCTTATAACGCGCATGCGCCCAGTAGAACAAAAGGGAATCCGATTCATTTTCATAGATACGGTGCGACGCCAGTTCCAAATTCTGGTGCTGCAAGCCCAAGGCGACCGTTGCATCGTACTTCTTATTCGTGTAAGAAAAGCCCCAAGTCAAAGCCGAAGAAATGTGGGCAAACTTGCCGTAATGCGGGAAAAAGAAAAAGTCCTGCGAATCCCAGCCAGTGCGGTCAAACCACGTGAGGAACCCGAAATGCGAAACGGAATCGAGCACCCAGCTACCGAAAATGCCATAATGGTGCCTGAACGCATAACCGTTATGGACGCCGTACTGACTCTTGAGCTGCAACTGTTCGGACGAAGGCGTATAAGTGTAGCCGATATCGATAAAGCCACCTCGCCCACCGCGCATCACGAGGCCGATATCGCGAAGTTGCCTGTCGCGCATTTGAAGTCCGCCTTGCGTAAGGGCTTCCGCAGGAATCGGGTCCGCAAAAGCAACACCCGCCGCCAGAGCGAGTAAGAGGAATATTTTATTCAAACCTGTTTTCATAAGCATCTTATCCAAATAAACCACATCCGTCATTCTGACCCTGTAAGGGTCAAGAATCCCGTCATATTTATGAATAATAATATAGTAAAGGATTTGCAAATGATTAACGGTTAGTGATTAGTAGACAGTAGGCAGTATGAAGTAATCGTCATCCTGAACGCAGTGATATATGAAACTTGGCACTTTAGTGCCTTAGTTGAATTAGGTTCGTAGGAGCAGGATCCAGTGATTTCTACTGCATACTGTAGTTTCGCCACTAGAACTGGAAATAAAGGAACGGGTTGTAGCTCTGAGTAAACAGCGCGAGCGTCGCGAGAATAAACAGCGCAAGCGCCACAAGCGATTTTTTAAAGCTCACCTTGTTGCACCAGTCATAACTGCGGAAACGCCAGAAAGAAAGCAATCCCGCAAGTGCCATGAACAAAACAGTCGTCGGCGTGAAAATTTCAGCCGCAAGTACCGCATCGAACGCACTCACCGGCATAAGCCCAAGCATCGCTTTCCACATGCGCCAGGCTTCGCCAATGTTGTCTGCACGGAAAAGCACCCAGCCAAACAACACAATCACCTGCGTCAAAAGAATCTGCACCACACGCGGAGCCTTGTAATACCAAGCATTCTTGTTGTTCGCACGTTCCGCAATCATAAAGAAAGCGTGATAAAGTCCCCAGCAGATAAACGTCCAGTTCGCCCCATGCCACACACCGCTAGCAAACATCACAAGGAACAAATTAAGATACAGGCGTCGCACGCCAACGCGGTTTCCGCCCAACGAAATGTAGAGGTAGTCGCGCAGCCAACTCGTGAGCGAAATATGCCAGCGTTTCCAGAATTCGGTAATGCTTCCCGAACGGTACGGTCCGTTGAAGTTCTGCGGAAAGTGGAAGCCGATCATAAGACCGAGGCCAATCGCCATATTGGAATACGCCGAGAAGTCAAAATAAATCTGGAACATGTACGCCAAAGCGCCCCACCAGCTGTTCAGCACGCCGGGAGCGTCCGCCGCAAAGACACGGTCCGCGATAATACCCACTTGGTTTGCGAGGAATATCTTTTCGGCAAAGCCAAAGCAGAAAAACAGGATGCCGCGCACGAAATTTTCAAGCGTATGCGTGCGAGATTCAAGTTCTTCGGCAACGGTATTGTAACGCACAATCGGGCCCGCCACGAGCTGCGGGAAAAGAGCCACGTAACATGCGAACGTCGCAAAGTTCTTGACCGGAGGAGCTGTACCGCGCCACACGTCAATGGCATAACTCATGGACTGGAACGAATAGAACGAAATACCCACCGGCAATAGCACCGTCATAATCGAGAACGGTTCGCAACCGAGCATTGTCGCAAAATCGTTTACAATCCCCATGCCAAACATGTAATACTTGAAAAAGCCGAGCGCGCCGAGATTCACCGCAATTGCGGTACCAAGTGCGAAATTCCGCTGGAACTTACTCGCTCCCGGTGCCGAAATAAAGCGCCCCGCCACATAGACCACGAGCGTACAGCCGAACATGAGGAACACAAGCCACGGTTCGAGCCAGCCATAAAAGATGTAACTGAAAACAGTGATGAACAAGTTCAACAGCGAATGCTTCGCCCCGAGCTTGAACAGCACGAAATAGCCAACCAAGAACGTCGGCAAGAAGTAGAAAAGGAAAATCTGGGAGGAGAAGACCATAGAGGTGTGAGCTATGAGCGCGGGGCTAAAGCCCCTTTGAGGTATGAGTTATTGAAACGTTTCAGAAATGAGTCTCTTAAACATAGGAAGCATACTTACTGCTCAAGCCTCAAAGCAACCGCAAGGTTGCGACCTCAGAGCGAGTGAAGCGAGCGACCTCATAGCCAATTACTCATTCACTTCGATTGCCAAATAGCGCGGGGATTCGTCGTCAAAGTATTCGTCTTCGACGGCGCCGTCCCAGTTGCCTTCAAGCGGGATGAGTTTGAGCGTGTGCTTGGCCTTCGCCTTGAATTCGCCTACATTGCCCTTCGCCTTGTCGGCCATCTTGTCCTTGACTTTGCCGCGCGCAATCAACGGATTATAGACGCCTACGAGAACTTCCTTGGCATCGAGCTTACCCGAAACTACTTTAGAAACTTTGTACTTAAATACATAGACGTAACTGTACAAATCGTTGCTAGGCATTTTTCCCGGAATTTCGGTCAGACGCCCTTCGATGGTGACAGGGTCAGCGGCGAACACAAAGGCGGCCGCAAGAATAAGCGAAAGTATAATCTTTTTAATCATAATCGTAAAATAGAAAATTTTGAATTTCACGCCCTCATATAATTTGTTTTTTATCACTATATAAACATATACACTGGATTCAATTGTCATACAGTTCCATGAAGACTATACAATCAAAAAATTTGTGACGGAAATCAAACAGAATGTAAAAACACGTCATTATTTTTGCTCACTGCAATAATTTTCACCAAATTTACGTCTAATTTTACCAATTTTTAATTTATCCAAACTACAATTTTTCGAAACTTTGCAAAAATTTTTCAATTTTCACACAAATCCATGTCGTTTTAAAATAAAATTTCATCAAAAATTTAAAATTTTTTCATAAAATTGCAATTTCACCTCTTGCCATCGCTAAAAAATACTCCTATATTTCAATTCATCTAAATTTTCATCTATTCTTTAAAAGACAGGAAAAATTATGGCAAATAAGACCTTAAGTGGTGCCGAAGTGATTATCGAATGCCTCAAGCGTGAAGGCGTTGATACTATTTTCGGCTATCCCGGTGGATCGGCCATTCCGATGTTCGATGCCATCCTCGACTCCAGCATCAAAG
>JAGCPZ010000076.1 GCA_017965445.1 Fibrobacter sp.
GGAAGAAGTTCTCCATGCCCAGGAAGAGGGTGTCGAATTCTGCGTTCTGCAGAACCCGGCCAAGATTCTTGGCGACGAAGCCGGCCACGTGCGCGGCATGCTCGTCGACAAGTACGAACTCGGCGAACCCGATGAAAAGGGCCGTCCGCGTCCGGTCAAGGTCGAAGGTGCAAGCTTCGAAATCGAATGCGACACCGTGCTCGTTGCTATCGGTAACGGTTCCAACCCGCTTATCAGCAACACCACTCCGGAACTCTCCGTCGACAAGAAGGGTCACATCCTTCTCGAAGATGCAACCGCCAACAAGACCTTCATGGAGAAGGTTTACGCCGGTGGTGACATCGTGCTCGGCGCTGCAACCGTGATTCTCGCCATGGGAGAAGGGCGCCGCGCAGCAGCTGGTATTAATGAATTCCTCAAGAAGTAATTGGTGTTATCCTTCGTGAGTCTCGTCATCCTGAGCAAAGCGAAGGATCCAGTTAAATCTTGAATCACCTTTAAAAAGGAACGGCAATTCAGCCGTTCCTTTTTGTCAATTCTTCCTTTTTTGTGACATTGCCTTTTTGCGAATCTTTTGATTATATTCATAGTGGGGATATTTAAGGAGATGTTATGGTTTGGTCTAAAATTTTTAGAATCACTTGTGGTGTAGCTTTTTTCGCGGGTTCTGTTTCCGCAGCCACTCTTCCAACAGCAAAAGAAGTTCAGGCCAAGATGGGCTTGGGCTTCAACATCGGTAACTCGATGGAAGTGCCGAACAACCCCACGGCTTGGGGCAATCCTTTCCCGACTCAGGCTTTGCTTGATTCCGTGAAGGCGGCTGGCTTTAATACGGTGCGTATCCCTTGTGCTTGGGACAGTCACACGAGCGGTGGCAAGGTCACTGAAACTTGGCTAGACTCCGTGAAAACGGTAGTCGATTTCGCCATGCGCGCAGGTCTTTACACAATCCTCAACATCCACCATGAAGGTGAAGGCGGCTGGTTCCAGAGCAACATCGGCACGAGCGTCAATAGCAACATCGACAACAAAATGAAAACTTACTGGACGCAGATTGCGAACAAGTTTAAGGATTACAACGAACGGTTGCTCTTTGCGGGCGCAAATGAACCCGGCCCGAATGTGAACACTTGGACTGCGCAACACGTCAGCACGTTGATGCACTACTATCAGACTTTTATTGATGCGGTTCGCGCTACGGGCGGCAACAACGAAACCCGCACCTTGATTATTCAGGGCCTCAACACCGACATCGACAAGTCCGTTGCGAACGCTCCGGTAAGCACCTTCCCGAAAGACAAGGTCGAAGGCCGCCTGATGTTTGAAGTGCACTACTACGATCCGTACCAATACACGCTCATGACGAGCCAGCAGGATTGGGGCGCCAGCGAGCCGATTCAACCGCAATACTATTACGGTGACTACACCAAGGCAAGCGAACCCAAGCGCAATGCCGGTTACAACGCCTGGGCGGGCTCCGTCGATTCTAAGCTTGCGGGCATCGTGCATCCGCAGGAACAGTTTGCCAAGATGAAGACAAATTACGTCGATAAGGGCTATCCGGTGATTGTTGGCGAATTTGGTGCGAACGTTCGCTCTCCGGAATTGAGCGGCAATGACCTGAATCTCCACAAGCAAGGCCGCGTGCAATGGCACAAGGATGTTGTTTCTGCCGCTAAGCAGTACGGGCTCACCCCGATTCTCTGGGACATGGGCAACGAAAGCAACAGCAACTATGACAATATGGCCTACATCCGCCGTCAATCATCGCCGGTGGGCAAGGTTCTCGAAGTTGACGTTATCAATGCCATGCGCGGTGTTTATGGCCTCGGCAATTACGAGAACAAGGGCGTTACGCACGTGGAAGACTTTATCACGGGCGGTGGCACGGAAACGCAGTCAAGCTCCAGCAACGGCGTTGAATCTAAATCGAGCAGTTCCGGCACAACCCCTCAATCAAGTAGCTCTGTAGAGAAAAATTGCGATGCTTTGATGCCGGAATGCGGCTGGTCCCCAGAAGATCTTTGTAAGGCTGGCTTTGCGGAATATTGCGATGGCACTGCATTGCCGACCGTCCTTGTTAGGGATCCGGTGAAATTCCACCGCGATGGCAACACGCTTTACGGCTCCGGCAGTATTATGCTATTCGATATGAACGGAAACCTCGTGCGTTCCACGAATAGCGTCTCCGCCGGACAATCCCAAATGCAACTGCGTGGCCTCCGCCAAGGCAACTACATCGCTAAATGCAAAAATAGCGCCTTGCAAGTTCAAATTCGCTAACAATATCACCCTGCGGGCGTTTCCTGGCATCGCTTTGAAAAAAATCTCCGCTTCGGCGGGGATTTATTTATATTATTTTGTAGGATATAAAAAAAGAGGGAGTCTCTATGAAAAAAATTTTTCCTGTCTTGACGGTTGTATTCGCACTTCTCACCGGGTGTGCTAAAACCATGCAACTGGATGATCCCAATCTCTATGACCAGTACCTCACCAAGAGCTACAACCAGCCCGTTGGAACATGCTTCAATGCGGTAAAAAGCGCTTTTGCCGAGAAAAAGGTTGCGCTGACTAAGGAAGATGCCGAAAACGGGCGAATTGTGACAGAACGTCATGATGCCTTAGTTTATGCCACATATACAGGATATACTGCAGGGGCTGTGACCAACTATAGTGGCGGCATGGGTAAAATTACGCACCGCTATTACATTGATGTGAAGGGCGATGAAAAAACATGTACCATAAAAGTGACCAAGTACAAGGCATGGAATAATGAAAATGAAGCAACTAATGTGAAGGTTGATGATATTTACAATTACTATTGGGGCCCGTTGTTCAAGAGCTTCGAAAACCATTTCAATCCTGACGAAGAATAGTTGTTTAAATTTTATTTCGGTATAATTAAGGGACGGCGTAAACCGCCCCTTTTTTGTTGAGCCTCTTTATGGCTTTTTCCCGCCTGACAGGAGGTCCCCTTTACCACGCTTTGCGAATAGTGTATATTAATTTGTGGATTGTAAGTGAGGCTATGAAAATGAGCGACCACAATTATGAACTTTATGTCGAAAAGAAAAACGCCCGAGCCGAGGGCCTTGCTGAAGGTCGCGCGGAAGGTCGCGTTGAGGGCCTTGCTGAAGGTCGCGCGGAAGGCCGCGTTGAGGGTCGCGTTGAAGGCCGCGTTGAAGGCCGCAACGATGAACGTACTGCAGTGGCACTTGACATGCTTGCCGACAACGAACCGATTGAAAAAATTGTCAAGTACTCGCACCTTCCCGAAAGCAAAGTCCTTGAACTTCGGGACTCTCGGGCGACCTACAACAGTAAGTAGCTTGCAATTCGCTTTTTGTGTGGCTGCACTATTTAAAAAGGGACTGCTTTAGCGGCCCCTTTTGTCGTATTCTATTCACTTTTGGAAAAAAGCGAATGGAATTGACGAAAAAATTGAAAAAAAGTGGAAAAATACAGGCCTTTGGCTCTTTGCAATAGAATTCCTTTCAATTAGTTTTATTCTTAGAAACGATAAGGAGGTCTGTTATGATGAAAAAAGTGCTTGTTCCGTTTGTGGCTATTGTGGTGGGTTTTGGCCTTTTTGCCGCCTGCTCCAATGATTCCGATTCTGCTAACTCGCAGGTGAGTGACCCTGTTAATTCAACGGTAGCGAAAGTTGAATCGGCCTCTTTTACTGCGGAAAATCAGAGCAATTGTGGCATGGAAGTTGGGTTGATGAAATCTGAGTCAGAAACGGATTCTGTTCATTTGTATATGAACAAAGATGGCTCTGCTGTGTTGAAAGAAAAAATGCAATCAATTTGCCGTTATAAAGGAGAAACATCAAATATATCTCTTGAAAAGTCGGGAGATACTTTGCTTGTTTCCATAGACTATTACGAATATCCGCCTGATACAGTTGTTGTTTATAATGATTCACTTGGAAAAAATGATACATTGTTTGTGAGTCGCTATCCTACTCCCAAATGTGGTGGCATTTGCTCTGCCGATTATGAAATAGATGTTCCTGCAGAATTTGTCGGTTCAAAATTTATTAGTGTGATTCGTAATGGAAAAGCTTTACTTTACCCTATTGCTTACGTAAAAGAGTAAATGATATTATATTCGTTATTTAGCTCGTTTTATGGTATAATCCTCGATGCTCCCGCGGGGATTTTACTCTATTTTAAGGGTACGGAGTATGAAATCGATTTTTGAATACAAAGATTATCGCCTCTATTTGCAGGACTATCTGGATGAACGAAAACGGTACGAAAAGTTTTCGTGGCGTATGTTTTGCCGTGAAGCGGGTTTTTCGTCTCCCAATTTTTTAAAACAAGTTCGTGATGGTGCTTGGAACCTTAGCAAAGTAAAATCGGGGCAAGTCGCAAAGGCGATGGGACTTGTCGAATACGAAGAAGAATATTTCAAACAGCTGGTTGTCTTTGGAAATGCCAGCGATGACGATGTGAAAAAGACTGCCCTTGCTGAAATGCAACGAATTGCTTTGGCGCACAAGAAACGTGTGATTGGCAGGGATGCGCTTCAGTATTATGAATCGTGGAAATATCCTGTCATCAGGGAACTGGCTCCGCTAATGCGTGGCGCCGAGCCTCGTGACATTGCCGAAGAATGCAAGGAATATGTGTCTGCCGACGAAGTTCGCGATATTTTGGGTTTTCTTGTCGATACAGGTTTCTTGAAAAAAGATGGAAATAACGCATATTCACAGACCGATCAGACGGTCGTCGGTTCCAAGGAGGCTCTTTCGACAGCAATTCGTGCCATGCATAAAGAAATGGCGGGCATGGCTTTGCGGGCTGTAGATAGGTATTCGGCGGATGAACGCTTTTTTACAGGGATAACCGTTGGCGTTGACGAAGTTGCCTACGACAAGATTGTCGATATCATTAAGGATAGTTGCAAAAGGATTGTTGCTGTTGTGAGCGCCAATAAAAAGACGAACCAGGTTTGCCGAGTTAATTTCCAGTTTTTCCCGGTAACAAATAGAATAGAGGAGAAAACGCATGCGTAATAAAATCCTTTTTTCAATTGCATTTTCGTTAATCTTGTTTACGTTGGCGTGTACCGACGATTCTTTAGGTGGCGGGTCATCGATTGACCCGAATGCAAATCCTGCTGTCTATGCAAATAATAGCAGTTCTTCAAATGATGACATTACGAAGAAGGGCGGTGGTTCCGCTAATTCTACAGCGACAAAAATTGATTCAATTTCTTTTGCTGCAAGTGAAGGGTCGTGCAACATTGAAGGCGCCTTAATGAAAACTGTACCGAAGGATGATTCTATTCATTTGTATATGAATAAAGATGGCTCTGCTGTGTTGAAAGAAAAAATGGGGACAATTTGCCCTGAGCGAGGTGAAATATCAAAAATATCGATTGAAAAACAAGAAGATACTTTACTGGTTTTCATCAAATATTACGAATATCCCCCAGACACTGTTATTGTTTATAATGATTCGCTTGGAAAAAATGATACATTGGTTGTTCATCGTCCTGAACGCTTGTGTATGTGCTATTCCGATTATGAAATAGAAGTGCCTGCGGAATTTACTGGTACAAAATTTGTCGGTCTAAAATACACATTAAATGATACTGATGTCAATGTAAATACTTTTCTTTACCCTATTGCTTATGTACACCAGTGATGGCCTTTTGTCAATTTAACAAAACTAATTGATTTAGTACCATTCTTAACCCCCGTTTTCCAATCTATTTTCTAGAGTGGGGTTGAATACACTCTAGAAAAAGGTGGAAACAATGAAGTTAGGATGGTTTGGTAAGCATGTTCGCACGGCTTTCGCCTTGACGGGGCTTGCGTGCAGTCTCGGATTTTCTCAGGATATACTTTACCCCGACATGTTCGCGTTGTCGGACGTTCAGCTTTTGGATGGCGTCTTGAAGGAGCGGCAGGATTTGAACATTGAGACGCTTATGTCGTACGATGTCGATCGCTTGCTTGCGCCGTTTTACGAAGAAGCGGGAATGAGGCCCAAGGCTTCTAAGTTCCCGAACTGGGCAGGGCTTGACGGCCACGTTTTGGGGCATTACTTGAGCGCCTTGGCGATGCATTACGCCGATAACGATGACGTTCAGGTCAAAGAACGCATTGAATACATCTTGAAGGAACTCAAGACAATCCAGGACCAAAATTCCAAGGACAACAACTTCAAGGGCTATATCAGTGGCGTGCCGAACGGCAAAAAGATGTGGCTCAGCATGAAGAGCGGCAATGCTGGCGCGCAGAACGGCTATTGGGTGCCGTGGTACAATATCCACAAGCTTTATGCGGGTCTGCGTGACGCCTATATTTATGCGGGTTATGAGCAGGCAAAGACGATGTTCCTTGCGCTTTGCGACTGGGGTATTACCATTACGAATGGCCTCGACGATTCCAAGATGCAGCAGATGCTGGGTACGGAACACGGCGGCATGCCCGAAGTCTATGCCGACGCTTACAAACTCACAAAAGACGAAAAGTATTTGAATGCCGCAAAGAAGTGGTCGCACCAGTGGCTTTTGAATCCGATGTCGCAAGGTAATGACAACTTGACCAACGTGCATGCCAATACGCAGGTGCCGAAAGTCGTCGGTTTTGCGCGAATTGCGGAACTCTCGGGCGATGAAAAGTACAAGAAAGGTTCCGATTTCTTTTGGCAGACAGTTGTGAATAAACGCAGTATCGCCATTGGCGGCAACAGCATTTCGGAACATTTCCCGGCGCTCAACAACCATAAAAAGTTTGTTGAAGAACGTGAAGGACCGGAATCCTGCAATACTTATAACATGCTCAAGTTGACGGAACGTCTGTTCAATATCAAGCACGATGCTCATTACACCGACTTCTATGAACGTGCGCTTTTCAACCATATCCTTTCGACAATCCATCCGAAACACGGTGGTTATGTGTATTTCACTCCGGCTCGTCCGCGCCATTACCGCGTATATTCCAAGGTCAATGCGGGCATGTGGTGCTGCGTCGGTTCGGGCATGGAAAACCCGGCGAAGTACAACCAGTTTATTTATACCAAAGACAAGGACGCTCTCTACGTGAACCTCTTTGTTGCCTCCATGCTGAACTGGAAAGACAAGAGCGTAAAAATCAAGCAGGAGACAGCCTTCCCGAAGGGGGAATCCTCCAAGTTCACGATTACGGGTAGCGGCGAATTCGATATGCAGATTCGCCACCCGTACTGGGTCAAGGAAGGCGAGTTCAAGGTCATCGTCAATGGCGATACCGTCGTGAAAAAGTCAACACCGTCGAGCTACGTTTCTGCCGGAAAGTCCTGGAAGTCGGGCGATGTCGTCGAGGTGCTTTACCCGATGTACACGCATGTCGAAGATTTGCCGGGCGTAAGCGATTACGTGGCGCTTTTGCACGGCCCGATTGTGCTTTCTGCAAAGACGGGAACGGCGAACTTGAACGGCCTTGTCGCCGATGACGGTCGCTGGAGCCATATTGCGTCCGGAGCGCTGGAATCGCTCGATCAGGCGCCGATGCTAGCAAGTAAAAAAGAGGACATTCCCTCCAAACTGGAACCGGTGAAGGGCGAACCGTTACATTTCAAGGCGCCTTACCTCTTCGCAAAACAAAAAGACGCAAGCCTGCTTCTGGAGCCGTTCTACGAAGTCCACGATGCCCGTTACATGATGTACTGGATGGTGCTTACGGACCCGACGATTCTCGACCGCTTGGAAAAGGAACAGAAAGAAGCTTTGGCGCTTGACGAAAAGACCGTCGATAAGGTTGCCACAGGCGAGCAGCAGCCGGAAGTCGATCACAAGATGGAAGAGAAAAATTCCACCAAGGGCACGGCGAATGGCGAATTCTACCGCGACGCTGGCAAGTGCTCCGGCGGCGATGGCGGCCTCATCAGCTACGAATTCGAGACGAACAGCGAAGATTCCTTGAGCCTCATGGTGCGTTACTGGGGCAACGAAGGCTGCACGCGTATATTCGATATCTCCATTGACGGCGAAAAGCTTACGACCGAGACGATTTCGGACCGCTGGAAAAAGGACGAGTTCGTGAACGTGACGTACCCGATTCCCGACAAGATGATCAAGGGCAAGAAGGTGGTGCGTATCGCGTTCTCGGCAACTTCTGGAATGGTGGGCGGCATCTACAGCATACGCCTCCTCCGCAACAAGCCGAAGCCGGTCGTTGTTGACCCGCCGACGGACATTGCGCCGGTCGCCAAAGTGAACCAGGGATTCCGCGTGCGTGCCAATTCGCAGATGCTCCAAATCGAGTCGGACGCCGCACTTGCCCGAACGATGAACGTGAAAATTTATTCAATGGATGGGCGCCTGAAACTCTCGCAAATGCTCCCTGCAGGCGCAAACAGTTTTGAAGTCGATATCGCAGGCCTCAAGAATGGCAACTACATCGTGCGACTCTTCCAGGACGGCCTCGTGCGCGGCTACACGTTGTTCAATAAAAACGGACTTTAAAACCAAATAGTACACTCCTCTCCAACAAGTCCTCGCGTCTGCGGGGACTTTTTATGTAATTCATCATGTTCTAGGAATGCTGAAATATTTTACCAATTGATTGTTCCATATAACAGGAAGTTTTTTTATACTAAAAGAGCATGAAGTTATAGAAAAATATATTTTGTTAAGGAGGATATTTTCATGGCTGGTTTTTGAGAAAAATTTGTGGATTGACGGCTGTTTTGCTTGTGATGCCCGTTTTTGTCGAAGCCTACACCATCACGTACAATTTGAACGGTGGTGTAAACGACCCTGATAATCCGACTAGTTATGTTTCCGATACTTCGAAGCTCGAATTGAAGGCTCCCTCGCGAGATGGGGTCGCCTTTTTGGGGTGGTATATCGATTCGTATCTGAATGGTGAAGAGACCTATTACGAACGCTCGAATTTTGCGAAGTTTCAAAAAAATAAAAAAAAATATATCGCCAATAATCTTGGTAATTTCACTGTAACAGCACGGTGGGGGCTTATACCGCAAACCCCTAAACAAGATGAACGCGGTTGCTACCTTATACATGATGGCGCTGAACTTTATGGCCTTGCTTCTGTCGCTGACACGAACTTCTCTACCTATGCCTACGAATTCAATGGCTGCATATCGCTGCAGAACGACATTGTGGTGAACAAAAATCTGTTGAACGAAAAAGGCGAAATCGCGTTGGACGATTATGTATGGTGGATTCAACTGAATTTCAATGGAACGTTTGAAGGTAACGGATACAAGATATCTGGATTGAGGGGGGATGATGGGTTCTTTTTACGAATTGGCGACAATTTGTGGAGCGCTAAGCCCAGTTATGTGAGGAATTTGGGCATAACGGATTCCTATTTTTCGGCTTCTACGGCGGGAGCGGTTGCCGGAATCGTCTATAATTCTGCAAGGATATCCAATGTCTATACCGATGCTTCTGTTCATGGCGATAATATGGCTGGTGGCTTGTTCTGTGATGTTTACGGGGGGAAGCCTGTGACCGGCGTCACGGTCAATGACACGTATATTGAACGTTTCGGCGCTGTTGACCACCTCGTTGTAGTAGAAAAGGACGACTACAGGGGCGCTCTCCCGAATGTGGCAGCCAAAAGTGACTGGCATACAACTGTTCAAGGAACCCGTGTTGCCATGTTCGGGCTTGTGCCGGGTAAATCACTCCTCGTGATGGATGTTCAAGGGAGAATCCTTCGTCGTCTGCAAACGGAATCTTCGATGAATATCGAATTTGCAAGTTCGGGCCGTTTTCTCGTCCGTTACGGGAATGAAACAAAGGCTATTTCTATCCGATAAATCGAATTGTAAAAATCATAAAACAGAAAATGCTCCAAACTGAAAGTCTTCGCTCCGCGAGGACTTTTTTGTCATGGAATACCTCTTTCGTCTCTCGTCTGTAGGGACGAAGTCCCGTTCTTTCGTCTAATATGTTTCCGAAAATAAACATACGTTGCGGTTCTTACAATGCGTTGTTAGAGTAACCAACATGAAAATATTTTTTTCAGGAACGAAAAATGTACTTTTATTATTTTTAGCGAGGGTTTTTAAAACCTGTGGATGCAAAAATGGGTGAAACACGCCCAAATCCTTTTGTGAAAAAGGACGGTAAGATTTTTGTTAGTCCATTATTTACATAAGAATGGAAAAAAAATGCCCATTTTTAAGTAAATTTTGAGAACCATGGGTTAAAAGAATTAATTAACGGAGTTATTATGCTTGACCTTCTTGCTGTCCAGTCCAGCACAACAAACGCAACGATTATTACGCTTGCCTACACCTTGATTTTGGCCTTCATCCTGTCTTCCGCCATCGGTTGGACATACGAAAAGACCTTCCTCGGGCTTTCCTATTCCCGCAACTTCGTCCAGGGCATTGTCTTGAGCGCTGTTGCTGCTTCGATGATTATGCAGGCCATCGGCGATAACGTCGGTCGCGGTCTCGGTATGATGGGTGCCCTCTCGGTGGTCCGCTTCCGTACGAGTTTCAAGGACCCGCGAGATATCATGTTCATATTCGCGGCGCTAGGTGCAGGTATCGGTTGCGGTGTCTATGCCTGGGGTGCCGCTGTGGGCGGAACGATAGCGTTCTGCTGTGTGGCTTTCCTTCTCTCCCGTACAGGTCTTGGTACCAAGCATTTCTTTGATGGCATGCTCCGCTTTGCTCTCCCGAACGAACCAAAGGTCCGTGGCCAGGTAGAAGATATCATGAAGGGCAATTTAAAGACGTTCATTTTGATAACCATGCGCGAAGTCGATGGCGGCGCCCGTTTGGACGTTGCCTACCAGATTCGCCTTCGTGCGACCAAGCCCGCTGCCGAAATTCTCACGATGCTTGCGAAAATCGAAGGCATTTCGGATGTCCAGTTCATGATGCAAGATGCCACGACGGAAATGTAGGGAGGATTGAAAAATGAATAAACTTGAAGATTTTCTCGATACTTTCTGGAACACCCACAAGAACAATCCGGGTGTCGCTTATGTCTATACCCATAAGCTTTCCATTGCTTGGATTCTCTGCGTGATTTTCGCCGTTATGCTCGGCTTTATGTACCAAGGCAAGGCCGCCATGTTCCGTGGCATTGCGGAATCCAGCGAAACGATTATCAGTCTCCCGTCTCCGACCGAAATTGTCAAGGTCTATGTGGTGCCCGGTCAGGAAATCAAGGCGGGCGATACCATCGTGGTCATCAACCGTCCTGACCTCACACTCCGCATCGCGGAACTCTCCCGCGAACTGGACAATATCGAAGGCCGCAGCAACTTGAGTTCTGCCGAAATCGACCAGAAGGTGGCCGATGTCAAGGCGAACCTCGAAACGCGTCGCCTCACGCTTTCTGCCGAAATCCGCAACCTCGAAACGGAATACGAAAGCAACAAGGCTATTTCTGCAAAACTCAAGAGCCTCTCCAACTCGAAGTCCAAGAGCGATGGCAACGACGCCATGGCCATGCGCATCAAGAGCCTCAAGAACGAACTTGCTCTTGCTACCAGGAGCGCGAACGAACAGATTGCTCTCCTCCGTGGCAGTGGCCGCCTCCAGAAGTCTAGCGGCAAGAGCGAAGCCGCCAACATCCGCAAGGAACTTGCCGAAATGCGCAAGCAGCAAGAAGAACTCACCCAGATTGCAAAGGAAAACTGGGTCGTCGGTGACGTGAACGTTCGCGATGGCGAAAAGGTTTCGAGTTTTGCTCCGATTGTAACGCTTGCCCACAAGTCTCCGACTCTCGTTCGCGGTTACATCAACGAACAGATTTACAAGAACACGAATATTGGCGAAGCCGTGAAGGTGACGACATTGGCTGGTGCAGGCAAGGCTGTGGTGGGCGAGGTCGTTGGCCTTTCCAGCCGCATCGTGCCGTTCCCCGAACGCATGTGGAAGATGCCCGAACTGCCTGTCTTTGGTCGCGAAGTGACTATCAAGATTCCGGAAGACAACGAGTTCTTGCTGGGCGAAATGGTGACCATCACTGAAACAAGCATTCGTAACTTGAAGAAGCAGCAAGAGAAGGCTAAGAAGTAAATGAAAACTGTATCGTTAATATCGCTTGCGCTCACTGCAGCCGCCATTGCTAGTCCGCTTACTTGGGAACGCCTTGTCGAATCTGCCAAGGATGATCCGAGATATCAGGCTGCCGAAAAACGTGCCGAGGCGACCGCCACCGACCGTAATCTCAAGCTTTGGGACAAAATTGAGCTCCGTTACCAGTTGGACGGTTTCAGCTTTGCCAAGCACGATTTTGAACTCCGCGTGACGCCGCAGGCCTTTGGCGAACGTGCTGCAGACAAGGAACATTTCGAAGCCGTCAAGAACTACCAGCAGGCAACTTTCGCCGTTGAACGTTCCATACTTCTTTACGACCGTTACGAACGCGGTGTGCGCTATGTGTTGCGCAAGAAGATAAACGAGATTAACAAGCAGCTTCTGCAGGTGAACAGCGACCGTATCGAGGTGCTCCACCTCAAGTCGGGCTCCGCTTCGTTCAATGCCGAAGACTTGATGACCTCGCTGGAAAAGAACGCATCGCTCAAGTCGAGCATCCTTTCGGACAGCACGGCGCTCCGCGATGCCGAGCTCAAGCTTAGAATTTGGGTGCCGGACTTCGAAGGTGTTGACCTTGATACCAACTTTATCCCGACGATGGACGAACTTGCCGAGTTCCTGAAGGACGGCGTGAACGTCGATGAAAACTTCCCGCTGGTGGCTCTTGCAAAGGGCAAACGTGACTCTGACGTTTCCAAGGCGAAGCAAGATGCCAGCAAGGACCGCAACTACATTTCTCATCTCGGTATCGGCTACTCGCTCCAGATTGAATCCCTGATGGAAAAGTACAAGGACTTGGGTTATAGCGATATAAGCAAGACCAAGTACAGCAAGTATGCCGACGAATGGACGAAGGGTGCTTGCGTCGGGGGCTATATTGGCGAAGATTGCATCAGAACTGATCCTGGTTACGTGGTGCGCAAGCTCGTCCCGGAAACGGATGACCGCAAGACTTCGGATAAATTCTTTGTGAACCTCGCCATCCGTCTGCCGTTCTTCGACAGCAACAAGGACGCGACGCTCCGTGAACAGGTTGCCGTTCTCGATGCCGAAAGCAAGTACTTGGACGATGTGCGCGAAGTGAACCAGAAGGTTGCCCGCCTCACCGAAGAAGTGCTCGCTCTCATTGGCCAGTGGAAGGTCTTGAAGGACTATGCCGAACAAGTGAACGCCAGCGGCTTCATGGAACAGTTTGCACGCAATGCGGGTTCGGACCCGCTCCTGCTCCTGCGCGCCCGCGAAAGCGCTCTCGAAAGCGACTTGAAGGCTGCAAAACTCGAATACGATATTTTCGCCCGCTACCTGTCCCTGCTCGATTACGCTGGGGGCCTTGCCCGTCAGGATGTCGCAAACCATCTTCGTGAAGGAATCAGGTAGTTTATGGCCGAGGCCCGCGGATTTAGCCTTCTCGAGCGTTTCGAGCTCAAGTACCATATTCCCGTCGCATGGGCGGACCGGATAGGTGCTTTTCTCGCTCCGTACTGCGAAGAAGACTATTATTCCAAAATTACACCGGGTGGATTCTACTGGATTACGAACCTTTACCTGGATTCTCCGACATGGACGTTCCTTGGCTGGAAAAAGAAACAGCTTTTGGACCGTTTCAACATGCGTATCCGCACTTACGGCGAGCATCCGGCACAGGACGGTACGTTCCACTTTGAAGTCAAGCGCAAAATCCGTAATATTTGCTACAAGAGCCGTGCGACCATCAAGGGCATCAACCCTGGCGAAGTTTGGAACATGAAACCGGAAGAATGGCCGTGCAAGAGCGATAAAGACCGCATGTATCTCAAGGATTTCTTGTACAAGACCGAAGTCCATCATGCGCATCCGCGACTCTTGACGCAGTACAAACGCCGCGCCTGGTTCGGCCTCCGTGAGGAGTATTCACGTGTGACGATCGACACAGGTATGCGTTTCCGCGAAGAGAACGGATTTGATTATACGGTGGATCCGCACTACATGCATTCCACCGGAATTCCCCGATTTTTCCAGCCAGGTGCCGATGCCGTGCTGGAGCTCAAATGCCCGGCAGCCCAGATGCCGTACTGGATGTTTGACTTGATACGCGCTTTGAACTTGAAGCATTCTGCATTCTCTAAATTCGGAAATGCGGCTGCGGAATGGAAGCGTGTTTATGAAAATCCGCGACGTTTCAAAAGTCCATATTGGACTCGTCTTGCGGGGAATTTTTAATATAGATTTAGATAGATAAGATCAAAAAAATTTAAAAAAGGAAGGCGCTTATGAATACCAAAAAATGGCTTGCAGTTGGCACTTGTGTCTCTGTAATGGGTATGTTCTCAGCCTGCTCTGACGACGAAAGTAGTCCTATTACTCCTCCGACTCCGGGGCCCACTAGCTCTGCGGTTGTTGTTCCTGGTTCTTCTGATGCTGTTCCGCCACCGGGTAGCAGTGCTGCTAATCCGACTCCGTCTTCAGTTGTTGCTCCGACTTCATCTGCGGCTGGTCCTGCACCGGTGTCGTCGAGCGGAGGCATCGAGGTTCAAACGGATACCAGCACGGCTCAGATGGGTGTTTCTGAAATTATGTACAACGCCGCGAACGGTTCTGCGTTGGAATGGATTGAAGTCTATATCAAGGCTGGTCCGGATATTACGGACATGGCATTGAGTGGCGTTCGCTTGGACGGTGCCGTCGAATACATGTTCCCGGCAGGATCCCTGAAGAAGGGTGAATACGTCGTTGTTGCAAATGATGTCGCCTTGTTTAAGCAAACCTATCCGAATTTGCCAGCTGGTTGCAAAGTCTTTGGTCCGTGGGATAATGATCCTAAGACTGGCGCAGTTGCAAAGCTCGTCAACGAAGGCGATGTTGTCGATGTGAAAATCAAGGGCTCCGGTGACGTGAGTGCCGCTTTCGGTAACGAACCGCCATGGCCAAGCCTGGCAGACGGCAAGGGTCGTACTCTTGTGTATAAGGGTTCGGGCAGTGAAGCCAGTGCAAACTCTTGGGGACCGAGCGCTATTGAAAACGGTAATCCGTGCGTGGGTGGTGACAAGGTTCTCGATGCTTCTACAATTCGCCTGAACGAAATCAAGCCTTACGATCTTGGTGTTTCTGACGGCTGGGTCGAAATCTACAACTATGGCGACGCTCCGGTTGATGTCAAGGGCTGGGAACTCGAATCCAAGCGTAAGGACAAGAAGTGGACTGTGGGTGGAGCTAATACGGTTGTTCCGGCCAAGGGCTTCCTCGTTCTTGAATCGTCCGATGCTGTATTCGGTGAAGGCCTTTACTTGAGCGACAATGGCGATGAAGTCTATCTGTACGAAGTTGTCGGTGGTGCCCGTACGGGTAAGGAAACAAGCTTGATGCTTGCTGCAGGTAAGCAGTCCAGCGGTGTTGTCGATTTGCCGGGCGGAACCACGGCTCAGGGCGCTATGGCTGCGGAAACGAAAGGCGCAGCGAACTCGCCTTTGATGGCAGGTCCGATTTTCATTAGCGAAATCCATTATCATGAAAACGAAGAAGACCCGAATGATGTGGAATTCCTTGAACTTGTGAACAAAGGAACGGAAAATGTGACTTTGGTCGAAAGTATCAATAACACTCCGCAGGGTTGGAAAATCGAAGGCGTGAATATGGAATTCAAGGCGGGTGATGTAATCCCTGCTGGTGGAAAGATGGTTCTGTTCGGTGATTCCCTTAGCAGTAAAGAAGCTTTGCTCCGTGCTCGCTTCAGTATTGCCGAATCTGTTCCTATCCGCTTCTATGCAGGTAAACTCTCGAACCGTGGTGAAACCGTTGCTGTCAAGAAACCTTATTCTAAGAATGCGGATGGTTCTAGATGGTACTATCAGTTGTCCGATGCGACACTTTATAGTGACCGCTGGCCCGCAATGACTGATACGGATGGTAAGGGCAAAAGCCTGAACCGCAAGGACTTCACAACGATGGGCTACAGCTACTCTGCATGGGAAGCCACTGCGCCGACTCCGGGCAAGTAAATTTATTTAAGACAGTCACCCCGGCCTTCGTGCCGGGGCTGTTTTATTCTTTTTGAGTTTTAGGCCAAAAGTTCCGACATTTTGTCGGAACTTTTTTCATAGAATGTAAAATATGCGCCTTTTTGGAATTGCGGTTTTTGATATCTTTTAGTATTATTAACTTAGCTATGAAAAGGTACTTTGCATTCATTCTTTGTGGCAGCATGGCTGCGAACGCGACCTCGCTTTCTTTACAAGATGCGTTGGACATGGCTATGGCCAACAATTCGAAGATCAAGGCCGAAAAGGCGAAAGTGGATATAGCCGAAAGTGGTGAAAACGAAGCTTTTGCCCGATTCCTCCCGACGGTGAGCTTGTCGGCAGGCATTACCAAGATTAATGACCCTATTTCGATTGACCTTGGGCGAATTCAGCAACCTTTGAGCGATATTGCCGGGGCTGCCGCTTATTCCAAGGCTTATCTTGCGACATACAACGGAGCATACGCTAAAGCTTATCAGGAGGCTGTAGGCCAGGCGATGAAAGCGGGCATGGACGAAAAATCGGCCAAAGCCTATGTGGATTCCAAATCTGCCGATATCTGGAGCGGGGTCGTGAGCAGCAAGGACGCTAACGATGCCGCCGTGAAAATGGCTGAAAGCAAGGGCCAGGAATCCGCCCAACAAATCAAAAATTCCGATTTCAACATGAAGGTGCAGGATGATTGGTTCTTTAACGCCCGCCTGACCGTCGTGTGGCCCATTTTTACGGGTTTCAAGATTTATTCCGCGTACGATGCCGCCAAGGAAAACGTGAACGCCCGCAAGGCCGAATTCGAGATGGCGCAAAACACGGTGCTCATGGATGTGGCGACAAAGTACTTTACGCTTCGTTTGTGCGAAGAACTTGTCGTAATGCGCGAGACGACCAAGAAGGACTTGGAAGAACATCTGAATCGCTCCAAGAAGCTTGAAGAAGGCGGTCAGATTAGCAAGACGGAACGCCTCCGTGCCGAAGTAGCGTTAGCCGAAGCCGAAAACGCTTACGAAGACGCTCTGCGCGATCAGTCGCTGGCCCGTATGGCGCTTGCAAGCCTTCTGCATACGGACACGAGTCTTACCGCGACGACTCCCGTGGAATCTCCGGAAGGCATCCGTTCGATGGAAGAATTCAAGGCTCTCGCTGTTGAAAAGCATCCGGGGCTCCGTCAACTGCGTATCGAACGCAAACGCAACCAGAATGCTGTAAAGGCGGCCCAGGCCGATTACTATCCGACGGTAGCGTTGTTCGGCTACAAGGAACTTTATACAAGGGATTTGACGCTCCTGGAACCGGAATGGGCGATTGGTGCCAAACTGCAGTGGGATATTTTCAAGGGCGGTGATACGCGTGCCAAAGTGAGCTCTGCAAAGGCGATGGACCGCTCCTTGGGCAGCCTCGAAGAAGAGACGATTGACAACTTGAAACTCCTTGTCGAAAAACGTTGGCGCGAACTGGAACATGCAAAGGGGAGGCTCACGAGCCTTGCCAAAACGCGTGAACTGGCCGACGAGGCATTGCGCAGCCAGAACAAGGCTTACGAAGCGGGGCTTGCCACAGGCCTTGACGTTGTGGATGCGGAACTCGCACTTTCCCGTTTGCAGGTCGCTGACCTCAAGGCTCATTATGACGCCGTAATTGCATGGCTCGGGCTTCTTGAAGCGGCGGGTGAAGTTTCTACCGCAGGGACGGTTTTGGTCTCTAAGCAACTCGTTGTCGAAAAGCCGGTCGATGCTTCGACAAGCTCAGCAACCGACGACGCTCGTCAATCCAGTGAAGTACCCGCTGCAGTTCGTCATCCTGAGCAAAGCGAGGAATCCAGTGAAGTACCCGCTGCAGTTCGTCATCCTGAGCAAAGCGAAGGATCCAGTAAAGTACCCGCTGCAGTTCGTCATCCTGAGCAAAGCGAAGGATCCAGTAAAGTCTTGACAGAAACTCAGCCTGCTGAATAATTTTTAGAAAATGGAGAAAAATAATGAACGCATTGAAGATGATTGGAAAAGTTATAGTAGTACTTGCCCTGATTGCGCTTGTCATTATGGGCATTTCCCAGCTCCAGCAATTTGCAACGCAGCCGCGTGAACAGTTCTTGCAAGGTCAAATGGAGGCAAGGCGCGTTCTTGTGGCGGGGAAGGTCCCTGGCCGTATTGAACGTTTGCTCGTTCACGAAGGCGATGTCGTCCAAAAGGATTCCCTGATTGCGGTCATCAGCAGCCCGGAAATCGAAGCCAAGAAGATTCAGGCGCAGGGCGCTCTCGGTGCCGCGAAGGCGCAGGCGAGCAAAGCCCGCAATGGTGCCCGCAGCGAAGACATTACCGCGCTCAAGGCCATGGCCGATCGCGCCCAGGAAGCTGCAACGCTTGCAAAGAACACCTACAACCGTGTGCAGAAACTTTATAACGAAGGCGTCTTGCCGCTGCAAAAACGCGACGAAGCCGAAACCCAGATGAAGGCTAGCCAGTCCGCTGCCGATGCCGCCCGCGCCCAGTACAACCAGGCTGTGGCCGGTGCCCGTAGCGAAGACAAGGCTGCCGCAAACGCTCTCGTGTTGCAGGCCAAGGGTGCCAATGCCGAAGTCGATGCCTACCTCGAAGAAACCAAGATTCGCACGCCGATTACGGGCGAGGTCTCGCTCAAGCTTGCCGAAGAAGGTGAAGTGGTGGGCTCCGGCATGCCGATTATCGCTGTTACCGACTTGAACGATTCTTGGGCGGTATTCCACCTCCGTGAAGATTACCTCAAGAACGTATCCAAGGGCAAAAAGTTCTATCTCCAAGTTCCGGCTCTCGACAAGACTGTCGAAATGGTCGTAAGCTACATCGCTTCTGTCGGCGATTACGCCACATGGCGCAGCAGCAAGGAGAGTTCCGGCTTTGACCTCAAAACGTTCGAAGTCCGCTTGCGCCCGACCCACAAGGTGGAAAACCTCCGCCCAGGCATGAGCGTTTTGCTCCCCGCCGACGATATCCAGCAGTAGGAATAGAAGGTTATCGTGCTGAAAGGCCTTTTAAAGACAATAGGGAAAATTTACTTTGGCCACAAAATCGTTTTGTGGATGATTCTTACGGTGCTTCCCGTGGGCGTTTCCGTGTTCATGCTGGAAATGTTTTCGTCCGAAATCGTGCAGCATGTCCCGATTGGAATTGTCAAACAAGATAAAAGCCAACTGGCCGACCGCTTGGAAAGGGCGCTCCAGTCCAGCCCCGTGCTCGATGTGAAGGTGAATTGCCATGACATGAGCGAATGCGAACATGCGGTAATTCGTGGCGATTTGCAGACGTTCGTTGTGCTGCCGTATGATTTGGAACGCCGTGCCTTGCGCCTTGAAGCACCCGTGATACCGGTTTATTCCAGCGGACAGAATTATCTCACGAACATGTTTGCGACAAAGGAAATCCGTGCGGTCATTACAAGTATCGGTTCGGACCTTTTTACGGCATCGTTTGAAGATCCCGTCAAGACGGAAATCCATTCTGTTGGCAATATTGAAGGCAATTACCAGGGGTTCCTGGCGCTTGGGCTTGTATCGGCGGTGTTTCATTTGGCGGCAATGCTTGTTGCCGTATATATCGGTTCATTCCCGCTTCGCGACCGCCGTGTACGTGAATTTTACCAATACGCCGAAAAATCTTGGTTGACGCTCGGGATAGCTTCGTTTGTTCCGATGACTATAATCCTTTGGCTTGAATACATGGGCTGTTACGCTTATACGCACCGCATGCTCATGCCGATGGGCTTTGATGAATTCGTGATGGTCTCTGTGGCGCAGCTTTTGATGGTTATTTGTTGCGTGGGGGCCGGCATGGCTTTTGTGGGCGTGACCGGCGTGATGCGCATTGCGACTGGCGTTTCGGGCGTGATTGGCGGCCCTGCGTTTGCGTTTGCCGGCCAGACATACCCCGTGATGGCGATGCCGTTTGCCGTACGCTGCTTTGCATTTGTACTCCCGCTCACGCATGTGCTCCGCGTGCAATCCATGATGCTCCTTGGCGATGTCGGTATGGCTGCATCTTGGGAAGTCATCAAGCTTATGGCGGGCATGGCTCTTTTCTGGTTTTTGTTCGGAAACTTTACGATGCATCTGCGCTGGAAATACCGCTTGTCGCGTGATTCCAAGTTGCCTGTAGTCGTTGACGACGAAAATCCAATCGAAATCGAGAAAGCGGTTCAGGAAGCTGCAAAACGTCATCAGGAGGCGAAAAATGATTAGTCGTCTTTTGAAAGTGACATTGACAGAATGGAAACTGTTTTTCACGGATCCTGCGGCAGTCTTGCTGCTCGTCGTTGCCGGGGTTCTTTATGCGTTCTACTATCCGACGGCGTACGTGAATCAGACCGTCACGCGAGTCCCTGTAGCTGTTGTCGATTTGGATCATTCGGCGAAGTCCCGCGAACTTACGCGTATGGCATCTGCAAGCCAGCAAGTTCACGTCAAGGCCGTCTATAACGACATGCTCGAAGCGGAAACCGCAATGGCGCGGGAAGACATTTTCGGTTTCATGGTCATTCCCGAGAACATGGAAAAGGATTTGCTGAACAAAATACCGACGAAGATAAACATCTTTACGCATGGCGCCTACGTGATGCTCCACGGCACAATCGGAACGGCGTTCTCGACGTGTGCGCTGACGGTTGGCGCGGTAAGCAAAGTCAAGGCGATCGCATTAAGCAAAAAAGTCCCTTCTGCAAAAGCGATGGCGATGCGAGACCCGATTCCGTTATCAATACAAACGATGTTTAATAATACGGGAAGTTATTCTAATTACGTTGTTCCTAGCGTACTTGTGGTAATTTTGCAACAGTCGCTGATTATTGGCATCTGCATTATGGGCGGCGCCCGCGGACACAGGCGCTTCCGCAGAAACCAGCGCTATTCCGAAGTAGAAAACGAAAATATGTTTTATCGTTATTTTGGTCGAGCGCTAGCTTATTTTCTCCACTATTGCTGCTTTATCTTGTTCTACCACTGCTTTATTTACAACCTCTTCGATTTCCCGCGCCGTGGGGAACTCCTGCCGATGATGGTGTTTGCGGTTGTGTTCCTGACCTCGGTCATCAATTTCGGCATGTGCCTTTCGCAGGTCTTTTTGCATCGTGAATCGAGCATGCAGTTGTTCCTCAATCTCTCCATTCCGATTCTTTTCCTTGCGAACTTTAGCTGGCCCAGTTACTTGATGCCGAGCTGGATGGTGGGGCTTTCGTATGTTCTGCCGAGTACGTTTGCCGTGCCCGCATGGCTCTCGATAGAGCAGATGGGCGGGGACATTTACGACGTGGCGCCTAAACTTTACCTGCTTGCGATACAGTCGGTCATCTATCTTGTGTTAGGTCTATTCCTCACGCATTTGCGCGACAAGACGCACTTCAAAACCGGAGACATGTAAAAAAACGCGCTAAAATGCAAAAAAGAGTGACGAAGTCATAGCCGCTTTCGCCATTCTTTTTGTAAATTACATCTGTGTAAACTTAACGATGAAAAGCTAGTTAAGAGTTCTAAGTTACTAGTTACTAGAATGTTTCTTCAAGAATCTCTAGTAACTATTAACTATTAACTAGTAACTAGTAACTAGTAACTACTAACTAATAACTGCATAAACCTTAAAGCGCCGAAGGCGTGATGGAATTATTGACAATATGATGTTCGATCCTATATACATAATAATTACTGTTGCCGCGCTTGCCCTCTCGGGCATTGTTTCCCTGTTGGTCAAAAAGCGCTTTACCGCAGGCCAAAAAGTGTATATCTCTAGCGGTCTTACCGGTGCCGATGTTGCAAAAGCCATCCTTATGGATGCCGGTATTACCGACGTGAAAATCCTCAAGCACCAAGGATTTCTTTCGGACCATTACAATCCGCTGAACAAGACTCTGAACTTGTCACCCGAAGTTTATTCTGGCCGCAATGCCAGTGCTGCAGGTGTCGCCGCTCACGAAGTCGGACACGCTATCCAGCATGCGCAAGGCTATTTCCCGATGTGGCTCCGTTCGGCGATTGTCCCAGCTGCAAATATCGGCTCTAATCTAGGGCCATGGCTTGTGATTATCGGCATTATGCTCATGGGCTTGGGCAAGGCGCTGGGTCAATCCCTTGCGATTGTGGGCGTTTTCCTCTTTGCGCTTGCGACGTTGTTTACTCTTGTGACAGTGCCCGTGGAATTTGATGCCTCTGCCCGAGCTAAAAAAGCTCTTGCCCGCATGGAAGTCGTTTCGCCGGGTCGTGAATACAATACCGTTTCCGGAGTGCTTTTCGCCGCAGGCCTTACGTATGTTGCTGCCGCGATTACTTCTATCTTGCAGTTGCTCTACTGGGCGTACCGCGCAGGGCTTATCGGTGGTCGCAACGACGATTAGGTTTTTATCGTAAACCAAATTTGCCTCGCTTCGGCGGGGCTTTTTTGATAGATGTAGTTAATCTTTACCGGCTCCGTAAACAACGGGGCCTTCTTCGTCTTCGTCGTCATCGCCGTGTTCAGCGAGATAAGCCTGATATTCTTCTTCCGTCATTCCGCCTTCGTCATCTTCGGGCATGAAGGATTTGCGCTTTGGCTTTTCCGGGGCTGTCGCAGGCTTCGATTCTTCCTTGCGGCTTGCGCGTGCACTGCGATTCAAGTAGGCGATGTATTCTTCGTCCGTCATTTCGTTGCCGAAACTGTAAGAAGAATACTTGTCTTCTTCGGGTTCGTCTTGTGCGTAGCTGGATTCCGCAGAAGTATATGACTTGGTGATTGACGGAATGTCGTCGCTTTCGGAAACTTCGTTGGAGGGCTGCACGGTGGCCGTTGAAGACTGCGTTTCGTTTGTTGAAGACTGCGCGGAACTTGCGTTGTCGTAGAACGCCTGCGCCTTTTGCATAAAGGCCGCGAACTCCTCGTCGCTCATCTGCTTGACCGCATCTTCGTTCAAACCTTGGACGCTGTTTATGTTGCCTGCAACAATTGTGGGTGTGTCGTTAGATTCGTCCGCGCCTTCGTCAGATTCTTCGACCGGTTCAAATGCGTGTGCCGGTTCAATGACATGCGATGTCTCGACAATGTCTTCGAGAACACTTGCGCCCAAGTCAGTTTCATGACTGGATGCGCCTGATTCAATTGTCGGGATTGCAGTATCTTCTGGTGTTATGGGCTGCGTGGCATCTTGAATAAACGCTGCATCTTGATTCGGCGCAGTTTCTGGTGTTGTGGGCTGCGCGGCTTCTTGTCCCGGAGCGATTGCATCTCCAGCGGGAGCGCTTGCTGCCTGATGCGCGCCTTCGGCGGCATCCGCTTCCGCAATCATGTCGGCAAACGGATTCTCCTGCACTTCGGAAATATCTTCGCGCCCTTCCAACATCGCGTTGAGGTCTTCTTCCGTGACGTTCCTGCCGCGTTCCGTCCAAAGCACAGCTTCGCGCATCGTAGCGGCAAGGTCGCCCACGCTCTTTTCCTTGGAACGCGCAATCGCCTGACTGCGGATAGTCTCCACAAGCCCCGCCTTGACCTCGGGATCCTTGCTGAAGAACACCGTCTCGTGCGCCATTTCGTCGGCGTACTCGGGATTGTTCTTCTTGCGGTAAATCCAGATCGGGCCGAACAACTCGCTCTGACGGAACACGACCTCGTCCGTCTTGATCATCTCGAGCATGGCCATGAACGTCACCGCCGCGACAATCGGGTGCGAATCGTTGTCGAGCAAGTCTTCGAAAAGCGCACGACCATGTGCGTTCAAGAAGTTGTTAATCGCCTGCTGACGGTCCTGAATCGTCACATAGTCCAATTCGATATGGTGGATCGTCTCGGAAATCTTTGTCTTTAAACTCTTCTGGTAAGCGCGGAAAAGCTGCCAGATGTTCGCATCCGCGAGCGTATCGTCGTCGTTCTGCGTTTTTTCGAGCCTTCCGCGGGAATATGTGCCGAAGTTCTTCGCCTCCATCTCCTGGAGCCCGCCCGCGACCTGCTTGAAACGCTGGTATTCCAACATTTCCTGCATGAGCTTTTCGCGGTCTTCGTTGTATTCCTCGATGGTCTCCGGGTCGCGTTCTTCGGCTGGGAGCAGCTCCTGCACCTTGAGCGCCATCAAACGGCTCGCCATGAACAAGAAGTCGCCCGCCTTGGAAAGGTCCGTTTCGGAATACTCGTTTACCCACTTCAAAAAGTCGTCCGCGATTTCCGCAATCGGAATCTGGTCCAGCGTCATTTCCTTTTTCTGGACGAGATAGACGAGCAAGTCCATCGGCCCGTTAAATGAACCGATTTTCACCTCGTAATCTTCTTGCTCAAGAACTTCGGAATCAACCATTGAACGATAATATAGAAATTAGACGGGAAATTTTGGCGAATTGTCACCCGCTATTGTAGAAATGAAGCGCAGGAAAACAAGCGTGAAAAATTTGGCTATTTGCGGATTGACCCGTTAGAAAACTCCACCCTAAATAGAGGTACCCAAGTTTCTTGACCGTCATCAGATGCCCAGCGTACAACTTGAGAAAGATTGGCTGTAGTAGGTTTGTATCCTTGACTTTGCCTTGTTTTACAAAGTGACTAATCCATAATAGCAGAAAAGGTCTTTTTTACAAAAACATCGCTATAATTCTCTAAATGTGCAAAAAAATGTGAGATTTAGAGAGTTATAAGCACTTTTTTGTGGTATAACTCTCTAAATGTGCGGTTTTGCGACTTTTTTGGAAACAAAGAATGTCCGCTTGCTGGCGGACATAAATTTTTTTTTGCGATGGGCTTTACTAATAAAGTTCCTACATAATTTGGAACTCTTTAGGGCGTATGGGTTTACGCCACCAAATCCATCAGGTCAAAGTACATCAAGCGCGTATGCGGGTCATCGTCTTCGAGGTTCATCATGCGGAACCCGTTCTTCTCGTAAAACGGAACGGCCCCCAAGTAGGCATCTACCGTTATAAAGCGGCAGCCCGTTTTGTTGTTGATGACGAACATGGATTTGATGTAATCGAGCAATCCGGAACCAATTTG
Source organism: Fibrobacter sp. (assembly GCA_017965445.1). Lineage (GTDB taxonomy): Bacteria > Fibrobacterota > Fibrobacteria > Fibrobacterales > Fibrobacteraceae > Fibrobacter. The sequence continues at coordinate 24,988 of JAGCPZ010000076.1, forward strand.
ATTTCCTTTGGCTTGCTTATCAACTGCTAAGCGGCAGAGCTTTACGGCGGGGTAGCTTTTCAACCGTTTCTCGTTCGGGAATCCTTGCTTGCGGCGGAATCTGTTGAATTCCGTCATGCTCGGAAAATCGCTTGTCGCAATTTTGTCGTTCGCGAGGCTGAAGTAGGCTAGGGTTTGTTTTGATTCTGGGTCGATACATGTATAGCTCACCGCTAGCATGTGGTAGTCGAACAAAGAAGCTCTATTTGCTATATAGTCGTTCAAGTCCTTGTCGCCGCAGTCGAAATTCTCGACGGCGTTTGTGGGTTGCAACCTTACAATTTTGAATCTTTCGGGAATTCCACATGTCTGAACCATGGGTCCACACCTCCGTTTGCTGCTTCGCGGGCGCGTTTTTCACGCATGCCATCTTCAAATGCTTTTTGGAAAATTTCATAGTTCCGTAAGCGGCGGGCGCGAGCTTCTGGAGTTTCGGGGTGCCTCTCCTGCATACGGGCGATAAACCGGCGAGCATCCTCGCCGAACAAGATAGGTGTTTCTCTGACGGGTCTTGCCATGAGTGTCCTATTTGTTAGTTGTTAGAATAAAAGTAACTGATATATTAACGCCCGGCCAAGCCGGATGGCTTCCTCAATGGATCCGTTTTTTAAATATATAAAAGCAGAAAAAGAAGTGCAAGGGGACTGGGCTTATGCCAAAAACCCCTCCATCGGGAGGGGCTGTTTAATCGTTTTTTATCGACTTCGTAGCGATGTCGTTTTATTCCACCGTCACGCTCTTGGCGAGGTTTCTCGGCTGGTCCACGTCGTTGCCGCGGAGAACGGCGATGTGGTAGGCGAGCAACTGCAGCGGGATGCAGGTGACAATCGGCATGAGCATCGGGCGGGTTTTCGGCACGGTGATGATGTGGTCGGCGATTTCGTCGAGCGGGTGGCAGTCTTCCGTGGTGACGGCGATGACTTTACCGCCGCGGGCCTTGATTTCGCGGATGTTGCTGATAATCTTGTCGAAGAGCGAATCCTTCGGGGCGATGACCACGACCGGCATGTTTTCGTCGATAAGGGCGATGGGGCCGTGCTTCATTTCGGCGGCGGGGTAGCCTTCGGCGTGGATGTAGCTGATTTCCTTGAGCTTCAAGGCGCCTTCCATGGCGACCGGGTAGCAGAAGTGACGTCCGAGGTACAAGAAGTTGTTCGCCTTGCTGAGTGTCTTTGCAATTTCGGCGATGCTGTCGGAGAGCTTGAGCGTTTCGGCAACGAGGTCCGGGAGTTCCGTGAGTTCCTTGACGATGTCGGCGCCGGTTTCAAAGCTGAGTCGGCGCTGGCGACCGAGCAGGAGCGCAATCATGGCAAGTACGGTGACCTGGCTTGTGAACGCCTTGGTGCTCGCGACGCCGATTTCCGGGCCTGCGTGCAGATAGACGCCGCCGTCGCTTGTGCGTGCGATGGTCGAGCCGACTCCGTTACAGATGGCAAGTGCGGTTGCGCCTTTTTGCTGGGCTTCCTTGAGGGCGGCGAGCGTGTCGGCGGTTTCGCCGGACTGGCTGATGGCGATTACGAGTGTACCCGGCTTGATGATGGGGTTTCTGTAGCGGAACTCGGATGCGTATTCGACTTCGACCGGGACGCCGGCGAGGTCTTCGATCATGTATTCACCGACCATGCCTGCGTAGTAGCTGGTACCGCAGGCGGTGATGATGATGCGGTTGATGTTCCTGAGTTCCTTGATGTTCGTGTCGAGGCCGGCGAGTTTCGCGTTTCCTTCGGCGGCGAGCAGGCGGCCGCGCATGGTGTTGCGCAGCACTTCGGGCTGTTCGAAAATTTCCTTGAGCATGAAGTGCGGGAATCCGCCCTTGGCAACGGCGTCGGCGTCAAATTCGACATCCTGGACTTCGCGCTGTACTTCGTGGCTGCTCATGTTCACGATGGAGTAGCCGCCGTCCTTGATTTGCACGATGTCGTTGTCGTCCAGATAGACAACTTTCTGCGTGTGGTTGATGATTGCGGAAACGTCACTTGCAATGTAGAAGTCGCCGTCGTTTCCGATGCCGAGGATAAGCGGACTTCCGCGGCGGGCGCCAATCAAAACGTTGGGTTCTTCGTTGCAGATGACTCCGAGGCCGAACGTTCCTTCGATTTGCTTGAGGGCCTTGAGTACGGCGGACTTCAAATCGCCGTTGTAATAGCGGGCGATGAGGTGTGCGACGACTTCCGTATCGGTTTCGGACTTGAATTCAACGCCTTCGGAGATGAGCTTTGCCTTGAGGCTTGCGTAGTTCTCGATGATGCCGTTGTGGACAATCGAGATTTTTCCGTCAAAGCTTGTGTGCGGGTGCGCATTGGATTCGGTGGGGGCACCGTGGGTGGCCCAGCGCGTGTGGGCGATGCCGATGGAACCCTTGATGGGGCAATTCTTCAATTTGTCTTCGAGGGCCTTGATTTTCCCAGATGCGCGGACAACTTTGATTTGCCCTTGGTCGATGATGGCGACTCCCGAGCTATCGTAGCCACGATATTCCATTTTCTTGAGACCTTCGACAAGGACCGGTAGAGCTTCCCCTTTACCGATGTATCCGATAATTCCGCACATAAAAATACCTGTATCTAAAATTTTAGGTGAAAATATACTAATTGTAAAGGTAAAAAGAAAAAAATTGTAAGCTTTATCTACTTTGTTTTGCTATTTTAAAGTCGTCAATTTTTCATAGAGGATAAAAATGAAGACTAAATTGATTATTGCTGCTGGCGCTCTCGCCATGCTTATGACTGGTTGCGAACCGTGCAAAACCGCATCGACCGAAAAGACCTCGCTTGTGACCGAAAAGGACAAGTACAGCTACGCTCTCGGTGCTCATTTCGGTAACCAGGCTCGTTTCCAGCTTGTCACCCGCGATTCCATTGACCTCGACTTGGACCTCTTCATCCAGGCTTTCAAGGAACGCTACAATGAGGATTCCGTCAAGTTCTTGATGAACGATTCCATCATCATGGAAACGCTCAACAAGCTTTCTGCAGACCGTCAGGCCGAAAAGATGAAGAAGGACAGCATCGCCGCCGAAAAGAACAAGGCTGAAGGCGAAGCTTTCCTCGCACAGAACAAGACTGCCGAAGGCGTCGTGACCACCGCTTCTGGTCTTCAGTACAAGGTTGAAACTGAAGGTACTGGTGCAACTCCGACCGACGAAGACAAGGTCAAGGTCCACTATACCGGTATGCTTCTCAATGGCGAAAAGTTCGACAGTTCCATCGACCGTGGTCAGCCGCTTGAATTCCCGGTGACGGCCGTTATCGCTGGCTGGACGGAAATGCTCAAGCTCATGAAGGTTGGCGAAAAGGTCACCGCATGGATTCCGAGCGACCTCGCTTACGGTCCGCGTGGCAACCGCGCTATCCCGGGCAATAGCGTCCTCAAGTTCGAAATGGAACTCTTGGAAGTGATTCCGCCTGCAAAGCCGGAAGAACCGAAGGCTGACGCAAAGAAGGCTGGCAAGCCGGCTAAGAAGCCTGCTGCTCCTGCTGCCAAGTAAGCTGAAGCATTTCGACTTCGAAAATTTGCACCCTGCGCACTTTTTGCGTGGGGTGTTTTTTCGCATTAAATGTCACCCTGGCGGAATCCTATTCCGTACTTCTTCATGCCTCCCTATGCTTGACCATACCACCCCGGCTGTGCCGTTCTACACTAGACCATGTCACCCCGGCTGCGCCGTTCTACACTTGACCATGTCACCCGGCTGTGTCCGTCCCGCACATGATCATGTCACCCCGCACTTGTTGCGGGGTCGGCTTTTACGCTTGCCTTCTTATGTTCTGCAGAAAAATTATATCTTTGCTTTTGCATGTTATTCGAGCGGGTGTCTATGTCCAGAATTTTCTTTTTACTGTGCATCGTTGTTGTTGCGCTTACCGGATGTAATGAACAGAAAAAAATCGATGCGTTGAAGCAAGAAAACGCAAGGCTCGAAGCTGCTGCGGATTCGCTCAAGGCCTTGATTGCAAAAGCTCAGGGTGAAACTTCGAAGTGGCTCGTGAAAAACGATACGGTCCGTGCGGGCGATGGCCTTTTCCAGGTGCTGTACCGCATGAACATCAACGAAAAAGAACGCGGAAAAATCGTGATTGCGTTGCAGGACTCCGTTGAACTTTCTGCACTCCGCGTAGGCCAGGTGTTCTATGCGGCGCTCGATTCCGCGGGCGATGTCCAGCGTTTCCGTTTTGCGCCGAACCCGGCGACGGTCCACATGCTGAGCAAGACGGATTCCGGTTTTGCCTATAGCCGTATCGATAAACCGGTGACGATTCGCCAGTCTGTTTTCGAGGGCGCTCTTGAAAATGGAAGCACGTTGAGTGGCATTTTGCACAAGGTCGGTATCCCGAGACGTATGGTGGGTGTCGTGAGCGCTGTTTTGCAGTGCAAGGTCTCGTTCCAGCTGGCGCGTCCGGGCGACAAGTTCCGCATTCTGCTCGAAGAAAAGTTCTATCAGGATTCTATCTGGATTAGCGGCAAGGTGCTCTATGCCGAATTCAACGGCCATACGGTCGGGCATCACGAGGCGTTCCGTTACGAGGACCCGGATCCGAAGAGTTCCTTTAACGCCCACTATACCGAAAAAGGCGAGGCCCTGATTTTTGAAGGCCTCCGCTATCCGTTGGACCGTTTGCACATCACGAGTCCTTATGGTACCCGCATCCATCCCATTACGGGTCGCCGCACCGTGCATCACGGTATCGACTACGGTAGCCCCAAGGGCTCGCCGGTTTATGCGGTCGCTGCTGGTGTCGTGACTGTTTCGGGTTACGATGACTTGAGCGGCAACAAGATTGCCATCCGCCACAGGGACAATTCCGAAAGCTGGTACATGCACTTGTCCGTTCGCGGCGTGAAAGTCGGCGCTAAGGTCGCTCCGCGTCAGGTTATCGGAAAAGTGGGATCTACGGGTCGCAGCACTGGCCCGCACTTGCACCTGGGATTCAAGGACAATCGTGGCAACTGGATGAACCCGGCTAGGAAGACGATGATTGCAACGCCCAAGCTCGAAGGCAACCGTCTTGCCCGTCTCAAACAACGTGTGGCTGACATCCGCAAGGAAATCGAGCTTACGCTTGCCTCTCCGGCGGTCAAGGCGAACGATTCCACGGACGTGCTCGTCCGCATGCGCGTGTTGAAGTGACCGCGGCGAACGTCGCGGTCATCCTGGAGCCGAAGGCGATAGGATCCAGTCGGTTCTAAAAACTTTTCTTGAATTCTTTCGGTAGCATGAAGAAGCCGGGCATGGTGTCCTGTTCGATGCCCATTTTTGCGAAGTGCCCGGTGTTTACTGTTCCGTACCCGGCGGTTCGCAGGTAAGTTGCTTCCTTGGCGAGCTCTATGGCTTTCTTCATCGCCAATTCTCTATCGCTAATGGGGAAGTCCGGTGCGATTCCGTACTTGTGGTAGGTGCTGAAGTTCTTGTCGATAATTCTCAAGCCGGTGATGATGGCCAATGAGAAAGACGGCGTCATGAATGAAGCTTGTCCGATTCCTTTACCGTAGGTGGTTGCCCCCACGATGGGAAGTTTCCTGTTCATGGTGACGGAAAGGAGCAGGACTTCAGAACAGCTTGCCGAACCCTCGTTTGCGAGGAACACGAAATAGCGGTCCTTGGCGATACCATCGACTTCGTTGACTGCAAATGTCGTGTCGTAAGTTTGTCTGTATCTTATGGTGTCAGCTACGGTTGAAATCACGCCTGCGGCCGAATCCCCTTTAGCGAGGAACTCCTGGGACATGGAGAAGCACTGGTCGCCGTCGCCACCGCCGTTGTCGCGCAAGTCGATGATGGTAGCCTTGTAGTTTTCGGTTTGGCGCAGGTATCTGACAAATTCACCGTAGGTGCCGGAATCGTTTGACGTTTGCCCCGTGAACTCTTGAATCTTGATAATGGGGATGGAATCCCTGAACGAAAGTTCTACGGTCGGAGTGTAGTAGGGCTTGAGTATCACCGGTATGATGCTTTCCACGGAATCGCGTTTTACGGTGTATGTGATAACTTCGTTTTCTTCACCGCAGGAAAGTCTGTTGAAAACGGCGTCGCTTGTCGGGGCGACATTTTCGATGGCCGTGATTTGATCACCCACTTTGAGCCCCGCTTTGTATGCCGGGGAATTTTCGATGACTTTTGTAACAACGTATTTTGAGTCCCGCTCAAACCCGGGATCCAGCTTTTGTTCGGATTCCATGAGGGAGGAGAGGACCACTGCTGCTCGTGAAGGATCCACGTATTGGGTAAACGGGTCGAACATGCTTTCGTACATGTAGTAGAGGTCGTAGTAATCCCAGGGAATTTCGTAATCGGCAAGGGCTCCGTCCCTGACTTTTCCGATATAGGCTCCCGGTTCTCTCAGGTATTCCTTCGCGTTGTTGTAGTAGAAATAGAGAAGCTCGTAATTGTACAGGAATTCCTTGGATGCGCCTTTGATGCCGGATTGGACTGGCATCGAGTTGTCCGAGGAGCAACCCGCGACTCCCAAGCAGCAAAGGGCTCCTCCTGTAAAGACTAAAATCAATGATTTGATTTTAGAAACACTTGCATGTAAAAATTGGAATCTGCCCATTCTATGGCTCCTCCTTCAAATTCCTTTATGTCGTCAGTCGTTTCAGTAAAATGCTTTGCCAGAACACTCTTTTCTTGCTTCGGAATCTTTACGCCATAGAGTTTGTTTGCAACCAGGGCTGCGCAGGTGTCATTGACGTCTCCTTCGCATTCGTATTTTGGGGAGATTCCTTTGCCGTGGTAAGAGGTCCCCTTGGGCGTCTTGAATTCAATGTCCGTAATTGTGGCAAGCCCATGCGCATAAGTCCAAAATTGGGTTTGTCCGATTCCTTTCCCGAATGTTTTCGAACCGACCAGTGGAATGTCTGTCAATTCGGTGACTGCAGAAATGAAAATTTCGGACGCACTTGCTGAACCGCGGTTTGCGAGGATGATGTATTTTCCGGATTCGCCGACGTCGCCGGCCTTTGCCATAGTGGTCGAAGTTGAAGTGGCAGAACCGCCGTCCGCAGTTAGCGTGCGCCATTTCCTCGTCGATAGCGTTCCCTTGCTTACAAAGAGGTCCGCCATGCGGAGGCATTGACTCACGTGCCCGCCGGGATTGTTGCGCAAGTCAAGTACTCGGACGCGCTTGTCCGAAGTCGTGGAGTCTAAGTAGTTTTTTAGTTCTCCGTAGGTCCCGTTTTTCCTTTCTGCCGTGGAATCCTTGAATCCTTCGATTCTTATGAATATGATGCCCGGGGCGCCTGACTCATTGAAAAGCGTATCGACAAACACTGTCGGCGCATAGACCTCCTCTTTTTGTAGCTTGTAAAGCGTCGTGTCTCCTCTATAGGAAATAAGGAGGTCGATGTCCTTGTTGAAGGCTAGGGTGGAATCGTAAGTGGCTTTCGCGTGTTCGCCCTTGAGTTCGATGCCGTTGACCTTGAGGATGTTCCCGTATCTTGGAATGCCTGCCCTCCCCGCGGGGCTTTGGGGATAAACGCGGCTGATGAAAATGGGGTACTCTACATCGATGATGTTGTAGTATCGCATTCCGACATCGCCGCCAATGATTTTGCTAGTGTTGGTTTGGGTAGCTCGTTCTTCGCTTTTGGCAGGTACAGTGTAGTTTGTGTAGGGGTCCTTGAGCGTATTATAGAGAATTTGGACCGAGTCACCATCTTCGGACAGGTTCGGCAGTTCGTCCTCGTACAGGTATAGCCTTTGCAGGAGCCAGTAGTTAAAGGAATACTCTGTCGGTTCGGGCGTGCTCTTCACCGGGTGGATAAAGTCGGAGCATCCCAGCAAGCTCATGAGCAAAGCTGCGAACAATATTCGAATTTTCATGACTTTATCCTTTGATTGTTTGACTTTTGTGTTGCCCTAAAAAGGAGATTCCCACCTAAAGGAGGCCATGCGCACTAAGGCAACAAGTTGCCAAGTGCTGTCCGCCCGGTCTATGCCGGGAATGACAATTCTCTAGTAACTAATAACTAGTAACTAGTAACTGCGGCGAAGCCGCTACTGATCGATGCTCAGTCCCTTCTTGTCGAGGAGGACGCGCGGGATTCCGCCTTCGAGCGGGTTCTCGACAACGGAAATGGTTTCGAGGCTGTCGCATTCGGCGAGACTTTCAGGGAGGGTCGCGAGCTGGTTTGCATCGAGAACGAGTTCCTTGAGCTTTTTCAGGTTGCCGAATTCGGACGGGATGGCGCCCAGGTTGTTGCCCGAGACCATCAGGACTTCGAGGGATTCCAGGTGCGAAAGCGATGCCGGGATGCTGGTCAGCTCGTTGTTGTCCAGGTAGAGCTTGCGGAGCTTTTTAAGATTGCCGAGTGTCGCCGGGACTTCGGAGAGCATATTGTCGTGGAGCGACAGCTTGGTCACGTTCTGGCACTTGCCGATTTCGCTGGTGAGATCCAGAAGCTGGTTCTTGGCGATGTTCACCGTATCGAGCTTGGAGAGCTTGCCGATGGAATCGGGGAGTTCGGACAGGCTGTTGTAGCCCAGGTACAAGTGTTCCAGGTTTGCAAGGTCACCGATGGAATCCGGAAGTTCCATGAGGTCGTTTTCGCTCACGGAGAGACTCTTCAAGTTCTTCAAGAGACCGATATCTTCGGGAATCTCGACGAGCAAGTTGCGGTCCAGGTTGAGTTCTTCGAGAGAATCAATTTCGAAAAGTTCGGGCGGCAACAGGCGCAGCCCCTTCTGGGACAAGTCCAATGACTTTGCTTTTTCAGCTTTTGCTTTCGCTATGACATCTAGTAAATTCATAAAAAGACTCCTAATATTTAAATCATAGCTTTTTTGATAAAAAAAACGTGGAATGGCACGAAAAAAACACAAAAATTTAACGGGATTCCTAAAAGGATGTTTTCAACGAAAAAGGGGATGTTTTACAATTAGGACATAACTCTTCTAATTCCTATCAACCCCGATTTTGTTGGTGTTTTTTCCCTTGTTTTGTTAAATCTCATATACATTTGTGCACCTAAAAAGCGGATTTTTAACAAAAAATTGTAAGTTTTATGTTTTTTTGCACGCAAATGTGAGGATTTGAAACTATTTTTAGGGTGCAAATTACGAAATAATCCAATATATAATATTATTGTATATTGTGTTTCAGTGTAATTATTGAGGAAAAAATGGAACTAACAAAATCGCAGGAACGCCGCTTAGCATTTGTCGCTAGCCTCTTGAGCTTGAACCCTAACGACCCGAACGATAGAATCAAGGCACTCCGGCATCTGAACCTAGATGAAAATGGATGCTTCCACGGCTTCCAATATTCACAGGGCTTTATGGAATTCTTCATCTTCCTGGACGAAGATACCCCGCTCGAAAAGGTGGTGGCCCATCTGAATTCGGACTTGAAGCAGCTCCAGATTGCCGTGTTCCGCACAAGCGATCCGACGAATCCGTTCTTCCTCTCGCTTCGCGAAGAAGCCGACCCGTGGGCGGTCAACAAGATTTCCGAAGATGACGCCGAAGAAGATGACGACGCTCCTGCAAGCCGTCCGTACATGGAAACCTTGGAGATTACGGTTCTCCGTACGCGTGCTACTCGCGATATCACGGACTCCGAACTGGAACGCACACTCAAGGACATGCGCCGCAAGCTCATGCTTTGGAAGACCGATGTGAAGGCAAAGCTCGAAATCATCGCCGAACACGATGACCTCACGCGTGACTTCCGCAGTGCGGACGACAAGCTTGAAATTGTGATGGATTCCGAACCGCTCCACCTTACTAGCGATCATGGCGAGCTTTTCCTCGGCTTCTGCCCGATTCGCACGATTTTTGATTACCACGTTGCTTTGGGCAAGCGCCTCAAGACGAAGCACAACATGGCTATCGTCTCTAGCAACATCCGTACTTACTTGGGCAACCTCACGCACACGAACGCGGCTCTTATCGATGCTTTCCAGACGATGGAACGCAACGACGACAAGAACGTGAACGTGGACGATTTCCCGTTCCTCCACAACGGCATGACGCTTACGGGCGACGATCTGCGCCTCAAGGAACGCGACGGCAAGAAGGTACTCTTCATCGAACGTCCGAAGATTATCAACGGTGCCCAGTCCCTCTTCACGTACGAACAGTACGCCAAGAAGAGCAAGAAGCCTGTGAATCCGCAGGTGCTGGTGAAGGTGGTTGTGCCGTACCAGGGCGCCGACAATTTCTTGAACCAGGTGACGATGGCGAACAACCGCCAGAACCCGGTGTTCAGCTACCATCTGCGTGCGGCAGACGACTTGCAATTCTTCATTTGGCAGCGTTACCAGGAAGAAGGCTTTACTTACGTCTATAAAGATGGCGTGCGTCTCAAGGCCCGTACCCGTAAGCTCGAAGTGCGTATGCGCCCCGAACTTGCAAAGACATTGTTCATGATGGATGGCAAGCTCAGCGAATGCCGTTCCAGCGACTGCATCTTCGACAAGGAAACGCTCTACCAGCGCTGCTTCGGTGCGTTCATCCGCGTCGCTCCTGAAAAAGAAAAGGACTTCGTCCGCAAGACCATCGCCTTCACGAAGGCATGGCAGCTGCTTAGCCGCCTCCCGATCAAGATTCGCAAGGTCACTCCGGGCAAGGGCGTGTCTATCGAAGCGAACGACGATAACCCGCTGACCCGCATCACGTGGAACGGCCGTCTCGAAGACAAGTTCATCTTCCGCAGTGCCGTGAAGGACTTGGTTGTCGCTCTCGCACTTCGTCACTGGCTCATCTACGGCAACCCGATTCAGGACTTCGAATGGCTTGTCGAAAACGAACTCAACTTCAACGATTCCATCCTCAAGTACGCTTCCCGCATTTACACGGAAGACTTGAAGAACATCTTGATTTCTGAATTCAAGGACAATCCCAACTACTACGATACCATCACGACCATCGACAAGGATTCCGGCGAATCCGTCGAACGCCGCTTGTGGAAGGGTTTCTCGAACACTGCCACCTACGACAAGATGATGGACCTTCTGTGCAAGAAGAATTCTGCATGGGAAAAGTGCCGTGGCGGTATCGAGGTGTTCCTCTAATTTATTCATTGATTAGGGGCTAGAATCCGATTTTGAAGCGCTCCCGCGAAAACGGGGGCGTTTCTTTTTTTCTATGTTATCGGTGCTAATTTTGAACGTCCCGTTTTTGTATCTTGTAACCGTTGCGTTTTAGAAAGATTTTAAATTCCGCCCTTTGGGGCTTTGCTGCTTGCAGCTTTGTTGCTGTGGGTTCCGTCTGGTCACAAGACGGAACGCTTAGCTCGTATGAATCCCTTTTTGATGATGAACTTTTTCAGGATGTGCCGCCTGTAAGCTCGGCTTCGACGGTGCCTGCGTCTTCGGCTCAACCGTCTGTGGCGGTGTCGTCTGCGGTGGCGCCCACTTCTTCTGCGGTGCCTGAATCCTCTGGTGAACGGCCTGCGTCATCCGTTGCTGTTTCTAGCTCTGCGGTTCCGGTTTTGAGTTCTGCCATCGCGGCTTCAAGTTCCGCAGTTCCTGTATCGAGTTCTGCTATCGTGGCTTCAAGTTCTGCGGACGCTTTGTCGAGCATCGCGCCTTCTTCGGCGGTCATGGCGTATTTGTCATCTGTCGTGCCGGTTTCGTCTGCGTCTGTGCTTTCGTCATCGGCTGTGGCAACTTCGGCGAGTTCTTCGCAAACTCCTACTCCCGTCGTGGCACAGTCTGAATCTGTTACGGAACAGCCTTCCGAAATTACTTCGGACGAATGGACTCCGGCCATCAAGTACATCCCGGTTCCCAAATCGACTTCTCCGCTAGATGGTCTTTTGCCGATGGGCGGTATTGGCATGCGCTCCGGGCTCATGAATACGTCCAAGGGGCAGGTGTTCTCTCACGACATCGATGTGGCTACCCGTGAAATCGACGTGACGGAAAAGCGCGTGAATACGCATTCCCGTACGGATACGACGGTGCTGTGGACATCGCATTATCCAGAACTTGCAGACTACGTCTCGGACATGTACGACGTCGGTCGCAAGCGCTTGTGGCTCAACGGTCTTGTGGGGCAACACGATGGCGGTTACGAGGCGCCTGAAACGGGGTCTGTCTTCGATATTACGATTCCGGTGAATATGCCTGCCTGGATGAAGGACTTCGGGTTCAACAAGCCGAAGCTCATGCTCAAGGGCTCGATGGATATCCGCTTCAAGGGCTACGGCGAAAAGGACGATGCCGAGGGCAGCACCAAGACGAGTCTGTGGCCGTCCCCGTCGTTGGACTACAACCCGAGCTTCATGGTCGAGGGTAAGATTGGCCCGTACATCACAGTTGAAATCAAGAACGTCGATGAAGGTCTTGGTTCGCAGAACGAAGTCCGCGTTGTCTATGAGGAATCGTTCAAGGGCGAATTCGAAGATTACATATTGCAGCGCGTGGAAGCGGGTACTACGAATCTGTCGCTTGCCGGTACGGAGTTTACGGGTTATTCCGAAAACCACCAGGGGCTTTTCGGTATCAAGGCGGAATGGAAACTGGGTGACTGGAAGCTCACGACAATCGCTTCGCAGGACGGTGGCGAGCAGGAAGAGTATTCCATCAAGGCGAACGAATCGACAACTGAGTTCCAGGTGATGGACAAACAGTTCTTGTCGTACCGCTATTACTTCTTGAACCTCGATGCGAGGAACGACTATATCGAAAATGCAGTTAACGGTAATCCGAGATCGAAATCCGATGTGACGGGATTGAGGTTATACAAGAGAAGCGCATTGAACAACACGACCGAAGTCATAAAGAATGTGACCGTCGTATATAAGACGCCGCAAGGGAGACTGATTTCAAAGACTGTTGACCGCATGGAAGAAATCCCGGATACCGAATATGATTACGACCGCAACACGGGTATCTTGAGGATTAACGGCGTCAACCGCAATACACTTATTGCGGCAAACTACAGCAGTGAAAAAGAAAACCGCAAGGGAAAGACTTTGCACGATGGTGGCGAGGCAGTGCTTGTCCAGTGGGACGCAACGCTTAGCGAACTTACGGATATCGACAAGTTGATGTTGCGCAATGTGTATTCCATCGGCATCTCGGATGCGAGCGCGAATAGCTTTGTCCTCCGCATGAAAAACAAGGCGGGCATTTCGGGCGATTACCTCAAGAAGCTTGGACTTGCCGATGAAAATACCGGCACTCCATTGGTGAACGATGCTGACATTTTCAAGAAAGATGCTTCGGGTAGCTACACTGGTGAAATGTGGCTGCCTTGTAGGAAAGTTGAAGATTACGATTCCTCGTTGAGCTATCAGGAACGGTACAAACTCGCGAAGGCGAACTGCTTGGAACCGTTGCGTAATCTAGATTCGACTGCCGCCATGCAGCAACTTTATTCGCTTCCTGTCTATAACTTGGGTCGTTATACAAATCGCTTTTACTTTGAATCCGTGGGCAAGCGCCGTAACTCTATGCTCAGCGTGCGCGACCCGAATTCGAGCTATTCCGTCAATAGCGGAAGTTGCATGGATATTTCTCCGGGTTCCGAAAAGGTGACCGCCGGTTCTACGACGCTTATCCGCGGTACGGACTACGAAGTCAACTACGAACTTGGCCAGATTGAACTTTTGAGCGACCGCGCCTTGGATCCGAACAAGGAAATCAAGGTCAAGTTTGAATGCGAACCTTTGTTTGAAGTCGATAACAAGCTCCTTCTCGGCGCCCGTGCGGAATTGCCTCTGGACCTCTATGGCTTTGGCGCCGGTTCTGTGTTTGGTGTTACCGCCCTTTACAGGAGCCAGAGCACTACCGCCGAAGTCCCGACGCTTGGCAACGAACCTTATTCGAGCTTCCTCTGGGGCTTCAACGTCCGCTTGCAGGATTCCGTCAAGGCGCTCACGGACTTGGTGAACGCGATTCCTGGCATCAGCACGACGGCTTCCTCGAATTGGCGCGTGGAGGCTGAATTCGCCGGTAGCCGCCACAATGCGAATACCAGTAAGGACCAAACCGCGCTTGTGGAAGACTTCGAATCGACGGCGACGGGCCTTGTGTATCCGCTGTCAAGACTTTCCTGGTATCCGGCGTCGCCTCCGGGTGGCGTAGATTCGCTCCCATCGACTTATATCGAAAATTTGGATTATCGCCATAAAGGTGAATTTATCTGGCACAGCAACAATACGGAGCTGTACAAGTACATCTACAATAACATTGGCAATTCCGATGTCGATAACCAGCACCTGACCGTGCTCAAGATGACTTTGCGCCCGAACGATGACCTGATGGGCAATTCCTGGGGCGGTATCATGCGACCGAACAGCTCGTATTATCAGGATATGAGCGAGATGAAGTATATCGAAATTGTCGCTCGTGGTAATTCCGGTTCAATTTTCATCGACTTGGGTCTCATTAGCGAAGATATTTCGATAAATGGCGAAAAGCCGAATGGCATATACGATGGTGAAAACCAGATTGGCATGACGACGGCGCAGCATGACCGCGGTCTTGACGGTAGGGTAGGCACCGATGAATACAAGATTGTGTGGGATTGCCGCATTGCGGGCTGCGATTCGACTCGATATACTTCTGCGAACGTGGATATCTCGACGAAAGATATTGCTGGCGATGACTTCAAGGATTTGGACGAAGAAAGCGACCCGCCTGCAAGTATTAACGGAACAGAAAACAACTTGGGCGAGCGCTCGTACGATACCGAAGATATCAATAGAAACGGTGCTCTTGATATGGACATCAGCTTTGTCCGTTATCGAATCAATCTTTCGGACACTGACGAGGCGAACTTCGAAAAGCTCAAGAACGGTTGGCGCAGGTGGCGCATCCCGCTGAACCAGTACGATACGATTGTCTCTCCGACGGGTGGCAACTACAAGGAAATACTTGCGGAATCTCAGTTTACCCGTGTGTGGCTGGGCCGCCTTAATCCGGGCGTTTCCGAAGCGAAGGTGCAGATTGTGAGCCTCGGAGTCCTTGGTAACGCTTGGGAAGAGACTACCGTTGCTGACCTTTACCGCACGACCACAAATGAGAATTCCCAGATTGTCGAAGTGAATGGTGCCGAAAACCGTATTTCGGAGTACGTGGCGACGCGCGATACGACGTACATCAAGGTTTCCACAATCAACAACCGCGAGAATGCGAAGGAGTATGTGAAGTCCCCGAATACGGTGACGGAACGCGATGCGGATTCGAATGCTCCGCTCAAGGAAACGGCGCTTGTTCTGGATTACCACAACATGAGTCCTGGGCAAGAAGTGGGCGTGACTCGCTTGTTCGAAACGGATACGAAGAACTTCTCGTCTTACAAGTCCTTGAAGATGGAAATCCATTACCAGACGGACAAGAAAATAGATAAGGCTCCGGTGCGCTTTGCGCTCCAGTTCGGTGAAGGCTCTATAGAAGGTTCCAACGACTATTATGAATGGAGCTTCCGCCCGAAGGTTTTGCGCTACGATTGCTCCCGTGACGTGGATTGCCATGAACAGAACTGGCTCGACAACGCTTTTGCCATGGACTTGGTTGATTTCTCTGACCTCAAGCGTGGCCGCCATCCGCCTTACCTTGAACCGGTCGTGAAAAAGTTGCCTGGCGATCGTGAAGAACAACTCCGCTTAGTCGGTAACCCCTCTATCACGAAGGTCGATTGGGTTCGCTTTGTGATTATCGCGGATTCGTCTGCATCGCCCGAAGACCTCAAAGGTACTTTCTGGCTGAACGATTTGCGCCTTTCTGACATGGATACGGAATGGGGTTATGCCGCCCGTGTGAACGCTCAGGTGAACTTCGCAGACTTCATTTCTCTTTCGGGTGCCGTACGCTATCAGGACGGTGACTTCGCGACGCTTTCCAATTCCGGTCGTTCTCCGAAGCCGGACCCGGCTCAGGCTGCATCCCAGCTCGATGTGTCAGCGGACATTTCCATTGCGCTCAACAAGTTCTTGAACGATTCGCTGGGTTTCCATATCCCGATGTCGTTCGGTTACCACAGTTCGACGAAACGCCCGTACATGAAGCCTACCGACGACATGATGCTTAGAAAGAGCAGCTTTGTGGATTTGACGGGAGACATGTTCCAGGGCGATCTTGCCGTGGAATCGGACGATGATGAAAACGAGTTGAGAGATAACGCTGAATCCAAGGGCTATCAGTCTTACGTGCAGGACTTGAGCTTCAGCATCAGTTACCATAAGGATTACAAGGCAAGCGAAACGAAACTGGGTGAATTCCTGTCGCAAGCGTTCTTGGAACGTCCGGCGCTGAGTTATTCTTATCATCAGTCCGAGGGCCGTTCGACTACATCGGCGGATTCCACTTATTCGTACCACACTTTGCTCGAATATAAGTTGGGTACGTTCAGCATGTTCAAGTTCAAGCCGTTCGAAGGACTCTCGAAGTATTCCTGGCTCAAGGATCTCTCCAAGACGGAATTTGAACCGTGGCCGCAGACCTTTGACTTGACTTTGTTCGACTTTAACTATGTGCGCTATGTGAACCAGACTCGCGATCCTGATTTTGTGGAACCGCAGGTCGATAAGGTGGTGACTTATACCGCTGAACTCAACCACAAGTTGAACATGCGCTGGAACATCCTTTCGTTCCTCTCCGTGAATTATTCCGTGAACATCAAGCGTGATATGTTTGGCGGTGGCGACCGTGAAGGCTTCACTAAGGAAAACTTCTTTAGCACGTCCGAAGGCGGCCTCTTCGCGAGCGGCTACATCTTTGACCACGACCATTCCGACCGTAAGGTCTATATGTCTCGCGACAGTCTTGTGATTATTCCGATGGATACTGTTGCCAAGATGTCTGCTTCGGGCAAGCCGCTTGCCATTGATATGCAGAATCCGGATTCCTATGAAATCCGCTACGATACGACTTCGTTCTACAAAATTGATAGCGTAGGCCATCGCGAATACGGACGTACTTACGGAATTCTCCGTAACGAACGTTCCAGAAATCAGCAGTTTAGGATAAACTTTAATCCTAAGTTGATTCCGTTCATCCCATTCAATATGCAGTTCTCGTCTGATTTCAATCAGCAGAAGAGTATTCCGGATGATTTCGATTTCTATGACAAGTCCAGCATCGACAAAAATTACTGGACCATATCGCAAACGAACCGCTTCGAGTTTACGCCGACTTTCAAGATTATTGAATTGGCAGATTTGTTCGGCAAGGACAATGCGGTTTCGGGCTTCTTGAACAAACTCAAGTGGCGTGAGGTGAAATTCAACTGGAATGCAAGCACGAACACCATCGGTGAAAACTTCACGCTTGCGCAGCTGTACGAAGAACAGAAAGTGACTCCGTTCCAGTATTACCTTTATGGCCTTGGCCTTGGTGATGGACATGGTGGCCGCGGGCTTTGGAACATCATGACTGGTAATATGGGACTTACCGACCGCGATGACTTTACCGGCTTTGCGCAATATCGCAACAAGCACGTGGATACGCTTGTTTATCAGGGCAGTTTCCGCAATTCTGTGTCTCGCACGCTGCAAATGTCAACGGGCCTCACTTTGCCGTTCTGGGATATTTCTGTTGCCGCTGATTTCCAGTGGAAAGAGGACTTCTCGCAGTCTCGCGAATACCCGCTGTATATTGACACAACTACGGTATTCCCGAAGTTCGGTGTCGGTATTTCTATCCCGAATATCGCGCAGAAGGTCTCGTTCCTGAACAGCTTCCGCAGTGTGAGTTTGAACCATCGCTTTGACTATAGCCGCACTGTGACAAAACGGCCCTTCCAAAGCGCCGAAGATTCTTGGGCGAGCGTGTGGAACTTTAATCCGCTGATTCGTATCACGTTCCTGACGCAGAACAATTTGCGTATTGAAAACAGCGTTCGCATGAAGATTGAATCTACGGATCGCCGCCCGAAAGACGAAGTGATTTCTAACCCGTGCTGGCCCAAGGATACTTCTGCAAACTGCACCGATACGACAAGTTACTTCCTCGAAACGCCGTGGATTCCGACATCGCTTTACAATGACTTTGCCATTAACATTGGCGATGACTTTACGATTACGTATCCGCTCAAGATTGACAAGGGATTCCAGCTTTGGAAATGGTTCTTCAAACTCAAGAACGATATCGACTTGAAGCTTACCGCCGGTTACGATTACAAGAAGACGATTCGCAAGGAATACACTCCGGTCGAAGGCTATGACATGCGAAACAAGGAATCCGGTACGGACGGAGTCTTTAAGCAGTGGGCTTATGATTCGGGAATTCCTGAAAACGAGAGGACCATATACAAGCCGAAACTGGAAATGACTTACCGCACGGTTCCGTCGAGAACGCATGAATGGTTCATTCGTCCGAGCGCTTCTTATACGTTCAACAAGATGGCTTCGCTGAGTTCGTATATCGAGTATAGACAAATTCACGAAAAACTGGATGACGAAACGGCCCATATCCGCCAGATTCTCCAGTTCGAACTCGCTTTGATGTTGAGGTTTGACTAAGGCGGCGTAGCCGCCAGTTACTAGTTAATAGTTAGTAGTTACTAGAAAAATCGAACTTAAAAATCTAGTAACTAGTAACTTGGAACTCGTAACTTATTCGGTGATTAATGGTGCTCAATATTGTATTTGGAGTAAAATAGGGAATGTCGAAAGTAAAGGTGGTTATCGGCATGAGCGGTGGCGTGGATTCGTCCGTTGCCGCACTACTTTTGCAACAGCAGGGCTACGAAGTCGTTGGTGTGACGCTTCGCGTGCTGCCCGACGTTGGCGTACAAGAATCTTCGTTTGATGCGGAAAAAGACCCGAGTGTGTTGCGTGCGAGAGCGATTGCCGAAAAACTCGGTATTGAGCATCATGTGGCGAACTGCTCCGATACATTTACGAATGAAGTTTTAAAACGCTGCCATGATGATTTTTCGCAGGCGCGTACGCCGAACCCCTGCTGCTATTGCAATCGCTTTATCAAGTTTGGCTGGATGATGGATTATGCGAAATCGCTTGGCGCTGACTTTTTGGCGACGGGGCATTATGTGCGCATCGAAGAAATGGGCGGCGTCCGTAGGCTCTTGCGCGGGCGAGACCCCGGCAAGGACCAGAGCTATTTTTTGTTCTGGGTTCCCGATGAACGCCGCAATCACGTGCTTACGCCGCTTGGAACGTACGTGAAAAGCGAAGTGCGCGAAATCGCCGAGCAGAACGGCTTTGTGAACGCCAAGACGGGTGACAGTCAGGACATTTGCTTTGATATTTACGGTTCGCAGTACACGGGGTTCCTCAAGGACCGCTTTGGCGAAATGACGCGCCCGGGCCGCTTCGTGGATGAAAAGGGCAAGGTGTGGAATACGCACGACGGGTTCCATAAATATACAGTCGGTCAGCGCAAAGGTCTGGGTGTCGCGATAGGTGTGCCCGCATTCGTGAAGCATGTGGACCCTGCGACGGGTGATATTCTCGTGACGGGCGACAAGTCGTCGGTCTGCTTTGACCGTGTGGAAATGGTCCATTGCGAGTGGCACGGTGGATCGCGTGCGATTGGTGAGACGTTCCGCGCCGAAGGCATGGTACGTTACCGCCAGCGTCCTGTGGCTTGCGAAGTGACGATTGTTGATATGAATAAAGCTGTTGCCGTTTTTGACGAACCGCTCTTTGCCGTGACGCCCGGACAGTGCGCCGTCTTTTACGATGGCGACATGGTTCTTGGCGGCGGACAAATTGTGTAGAGCTTTGAGGTATGGGGTGTGGGGATGGTGCGTTGCACCTCTGAGGTCGCTTCGCTTTGAAACTTGTCATTCCCGGCGCCTGTCCTCGCTTGACGGGGATGACCGGGCGGACAGCACTTGGCAACCTGTTGCCTTAGTGCGCATGGCTACCTTTAGGTGAAAATCGCTTTTTTTTATTTGTAAAATTTATATTTTAGCTGTAATATGATTCGCTACATTGCCATAATCCTTTTGCTTGCCTCGTCCTTGTGGGCGAAAAAAGAATACTTTATTCTGCCTGTTCAATTGCAGGGCGTTCACGAAGATTATGCCGAAAAAATAACTTCGTTGGTCAAGGAGTATGCCGCTATAGATGGCTATGCCGTTGTCTCCAAAAAAGAAGATTGCGATTACCTGTTGCAAATAAAATTGCTTCGTGAAGAATTCGGTGTTGCCGTTATTTTTGAAAAGCGAAAAAAGAACGATAAAGTTGTATGGTCATACGGACATATCGCCTATACGCCTAACGATTTTATTCCTATTGTGAGCCATGTCTCGCATGAAATAAAGTGATAATTTTGATGATTTCTATAAGAGAAAGTTTGGGCGTATGAATCGAGTTCTTGTTTTGTTTGTACTGTCTTTGTTGCTTGTGGGATGCATGGGCATGAAAGTCCGTGTTTCTGATGGTAGTGGCGATTATTCTATTTATAAAAATGGTTCTTTAGCTTGCTCGCGAAGCGATAACTGCGAAGTTTTTCCATCAGGTGATGCCGTGTATTTAGAAGCCCGCCGAAACAATGTTGTCTATAGTGGCATGGCCGTTTATAGGGGATGTAGCTCTTATGACGGTGCTTCTGGACCGTCGTCAATTTCACCAACAAACGATTTTTTAACTGTTTCTGTTTTGGGTACGTTATCGTTTGCTTCTTGGGCGGCTACAGCTGGCAATTGCAGGGGCTATTTCCCACGTGAAGTTGTTATCCCCGTCGATCTTAAAGATTCTCTACGGGCGAAGAATTACCCTTGGGACAAGCCGATTACTTCACAATCCCGACTTCGCTGAGTTTCACGAAACCGCGGATTTTTTCGCCGAGGCGGATTTCTGCAAAGTTCCCCTGTTCGCCGATGACTTCAAAGCTCGTGCCTTCGCTAAGCGTGTTTAGCGTTTGCGACTTGTCGCTTGGGGCGCTGGTGACATCGGCGCTTGAAGCCGTGACGACGCCCGTGATGTCCGTTTCGAGGACGAACATTTTATAAATGGCGCTCGCACCAATTGTACAGAGGACAATGCTCATCGCAAATACGACTCCAGTGCAAATGTTCTTGCCGCGTTCGCTTTTCACGAATCGACGGGCGATAATCACAAGAGCAATGGCCCAGAAGAGAACAAGAGCGATATTCATTTGTCCTTTGAGCGAGATTGCATGGTGCAAACTCATTAAGCCCTGCAAAATGGGGTTCTCTTCTTCGTCGCCTTCTTTGTCTTTGGTTTTAGTTTGGGCGTAATTCAGGTTGTGCTGGATGTCATCGTCGCTTGGATGCAAACGGAGAGCGGACTTGTAGTAGAAAATTGCAAAACCGAGTTTACCGCTGCGGTAGTAGGCGTTGCCTAAATTGTAATAGAGGTCCGCATTGACGATGCCTTCGTCAACGCAGGTACGCCATTCGTCAATAGCGCGCTCAAAATCGTTTTCGTTGTACGCCTTTGTTCCGGCGTCGATGCCATCGCATTTCTCGGTCGCAACACTTGCTGTTGCCATAAGCAAAAGCGCAGCCGCGATTGTCAAAAAAATTCTATTCAGTTTCATAAAATCTTCCGTTGGAAATCTCCGCTTGGAGGCGGGAATGACATGTTAAATGTTTTTATAGCTTCAGTTCCTCGCAAAGTTTTTCGACATCCGCGAGCATTTGGGACTGTTCTTCGGTCGATGCTGTGACAGGTGCGAAACGCACGAATGCACATTTTTCGAGCCAGCTGTCGATGGCGTCGATTGTCTCGCTCTTGACGTTCAGCTTGGCGAGTTCCTCCTTCATTTGCGGGCGGGTCATGCCCTTGAATTCGAGGTTCGTCAAGTTACTGAGATAGTCGATGAGGCCGTTTTCGAGAGCCGCATAGAACGCCTTGCCGTCACCCTTCTTGAGTGCTGCACGCGCATCTGCGAACTTTTCTTTGAGCAGTTTGTTGGCCTTGCCCTTGCGGACAAGGGCCGTATTGCTGTTGCGCTTGCGGCTTCTTGTGATGAGGGCGTTTGCAATCAGGTAGAACGGAATCGCCGCGATAAATAGAATCCAGAAGACGATACTCCTGTGCGGTGCCGAAGATTCGCTTTTACTCGAAACTGGATGGATGAAGCGGATGTCGCTGCCGAGGAATTCGATTTCTTGTTTTTGCACTGCCGGAGTCGATGGGCTTGCAGAAACCGGAGCCTGATAGATTGGCTCTGCGGGGGCGTCTCCCTTTTCGACTTCGATGGTCCACGGGCCAGTCGATGCTGTTTCGTATTTCTTTTTGGCGGGGTTGAACCAGGAATACGTAATGGCCGGGATTTCAAATGTGCCTTTTTTCTTGGGATAGAGGAACACCTTGATGTCCTTCGAGGTGACGACCTTGTTGCCCGTGATTTTCTTGTTGATGCTGTTTTCGGGCGGCACGGAGCGGAATTCGCTAAAGTCGGGGAGCTTCGGGTCGGTAATCGTGCCCGGAGTGCCATCACCCCTGATGCTGATTGCGAGCGTCAGAGCTTCGCCGACCTTGAGGTTTGTGCGGTCGAAATTGGCGCTAAAACTGTACGAGCCGACCATTCCCGAAAAGTCTTCGGGCTTGCCCTCGGCCGGGAGCGGGAGGACGTTGATGGCGAGCGGGGCGGTGGAGGTTTCCGTTTCGATGGATTCCTGCTTGACGCTACGGCTGGAGAACGACATGCCGCCCATCTGCTTCTTTTCTTCGACGACTTTGGGTTCGCCGAGCTTGGTATATTTGAACTTGAACGACGGAATTTCAAGCGTTCCGCTCTTGGTCGGGCTCAGCCAGGCGAATTTTGCGGTGGCCTTCATTTCGCGGCGGGTGCCTTCGACGGGCTTGAAATCCAGATTGGAAAGGTCGTTACGGTGGACGATAAAATCGTTACCCGTGCTCATGTCGGTCGCTTGGAGGCCGCCCTGGAAATGCTCGAACGTGTGGAGGCTCAAGGTGACGCTGAACTGTTCGCCTTCGTAAATGGACTTTTTGCTCGGGGTGAGGCTTGCGGCAAGGGCGTCGTCGCTATAGGAACGCTGCACGTTGACCGGAATCTTATTGCTGATGAGGTTCGGTTCCCCGCCGATGTTCCAGGTAAGCGATCCCAGATCCTGCATACCCGTTTTTCTGGGGGCTTTTATTTTGAACGAATAGACGCGCGCCTTGTAAGGCCTTCCGCCACCACCGAAAAACGAGTCGAAAAAGTCGTCCATGTCCGGACGCATGACCTGGTCGGCACTGTCGATGCCGAGAAGCTTGAAGTTGTTGCGGGTCTCCAGATGGAGGGCGCCCCTATTTTGAGGCAGTTCCTGCAACGGGACGATGAACTGCAACTTGAATGTCTGACCCGCTTCGATGCGGTCCGTATCGACTTGGAGAGATGGCTTCGCGCTTACAAATGCTGCTAAACTGAGACATAAAAGCAAAAATCGTTTCATGCTCCATAATTTACCAAATTTCCACCTCGGAGATTGCAATATATTGGTGAAATCGCGGATTTGTTCGCGTAAATGGTAATGTCGGGATAAATCCGGCAAAATTTTGATGGAACGTGCCGTCTGCGCCAGTTTCAAAAAATTTTTTGCGAAATTTATATTTTTCCCCCTTGAAACGTTAGTAAAATTTTGTTAATATTGGCGCCGTCAAAAACAAGGAGTCTAAATGTACTGCATTCTCGCCGCCCTCTTGGTCAAGAGCTTTAAAAAGTACGCTAAGCGCGCCTAATTTTTAAAGGATGATTAAGAAAAAAGAAAATGGTCTCGGATTTCCGAGCCTTTTTTTATTTGGGAGTAATTTGAAAGATTCTTTCACAAATTTGGAATTATATTTGAACCATGCGATATGGTGATTTAACTTCTTTCCAGACCGGCGTAGCCGTCCCTCTTTTCAGTCTTCACAGCAAGCACAGCATTGGCATTGGCGAATTCCTGGACTTGATTCCGTTTGCCCAGTGGTCCAAGTATTGCGGGTTCAATATCATCCAGCTTTTGCCCGTAAACGATACGGGTTCTGAGTCGAGCCCTTACAGTGCCCGCAGCGCGTTTGCGTTGAATCCCGTCTTTATCAACGTGCAGTCTGTCGATGGGGCCACGGAATTTGAAAGCGAAATTGAAAGCGCACGGGAAGAGTTCGCTGGCATCAAGCGCGTGGATTATTATCGCATTACCTCATGGAAACGTTCGATTCTCCGCAAGATTTTCGATTTCCGCTACGACCAGCTCAAGTCTTCGAAGAAACTCCTTGCTTGGGTCGATAAGAACGCCTGGGTCAAGTCCTACTGCGTCTATTGCACGCTGAAGGCCCAGAACGGCGAGGCGAGCTGGAAGGACTGGAAAAAGTACCAGAACCCCTCCGCTGCCGATGTCGATAAGCTCTGGATGAAAAATTACAGGGATACGCTGTTTCAGGCGTGGATGCAATATACTGCCGAGGGGCAGTTTACCGCCGCCGTGAACGAAATCTCCAAGCTGGGGCTCCGCTTGAAGGGCGACGTGCCTATCCTCATTAACGAGGACAGTGCCGATGTCTGGTTCGACCGCAAGTATTTCTCGCTTGCCGACCGCGCGGGCGCGCCTCCTGACATGTTCAGCTACGGCGGCCAGAACTGGGGATTCCCGACTTACCGCTGGGATGTCCTCGAAGCGGACGACTTTGGATGGTGGCGCCGCCGCTTGGCCCAAGCGAGCAAGTTCTACCATGCGTACCGCATTGACCACGTGCTGGGCTTCTTCCGTATCTGGGCAATTCCCGAAAACGAGGTCACGGGCATTCTCGGGCGTTTCCAGCCCTCGATTCCACTCACGTGGGATGTGCTCCGCAATGCAGGTTTCTGCCGTGAAACGCTGGAATATCTGCGTCGTCCGAATTTCTCTGTCGATCAGTTGCGTGAATTCCTGGGCAATGAAACGGACAGGCTTATATCGCGTTATTTTGAAAATTTGCCGGGTAAGTTCGACCGCTTTGTCATCAAGCCGGAGTTCTTGTCCGAACGCGCCATTGTCTCGTTGGAAGAACCGCAGGAAGTCAAGGACTCCATGCTCCGTGTCTATTGGAACCGCGTGTTCATCCCGACGGGTGACGAAAACACTTATTATCCGTACTGGTATTGGTACAACCAGCCGGTGCTCTTTACGCTCCCGCAGAACGAGCAGCAAAAGTTGCATGAATTGATTGGCCAGAACGAGCAGGCTCAGAATGCGCTTTGGGAACAGAATGCGATGAAGCTTCTGTCTGTGCTTGCGAACGAGACGGACATGCTGGTCTGTGCCGAAGACCTAGGGGCCGTGCCGCCCTGCGTGCCGTCCGTGCTCAAAAAGCTGAATATCATGTCGTTGCGTATTGAACGCTGGGCCCGCGACTGGAACGTCCCGTATTCCCCGTATTACAACATGGAAGACTATCCGCGTCTCTCGGTTTGCACCACGAGCTGCCACGATACATCGACGTTACGCGGGCTTTGGGAAGAGGCCGATTTCGACAAGGCGTTCTACTGGTCGCACGCGCAGATGCCGGGAGTCGCACCCGAAAAGCTTACGCCGCCGGTGGTACGCGACATTCTCGCTCATGTGTTTAAGGCAAATAGTTTGTTCTGTATTCCGCCAATCCAGGATTATCTCGCTCTTTCATCATCGCTTTCTGAATGCGACCCGAAGGAAGAGCGCGTCAATATTCCGGGGACGGTCGGCGGCAACAACTGGACCTACCGTACACCGTGCAGTCTCGAAGACTTGCTCGCAAATCTGGGCTTGATTTCGGAGATTGGCAAACTTGTCGAAGACCGTAGAAACCGTGCTTTGTGGAAGATTTAGGAGGTTTGAGGTCGCTTCGCGACAGTTAGGAGTTCTGAGTTACTAGGGCGACTTCGTCGCAGTTCTAAGTTTGAAGTTACTAGTTACTAGAGATGTTCTTAATGCAAATTCTATTAACTAGTAACTATTAACTAGTAACTACTAACTAACTTCACTACGTTTCAATTTGCTATGACTTTTCCTGCTTGGGTTAAAGACGCTGTTTTCTACCAAATCTTCCCGGACCGCTTTTGCCGCAGTTCGCGTTATAAGGCTGTTGGAAAATTTGTAGAATGGGGGAGTAAGCCCACCCGTGAAAACATGTTCGGCGGAAACCTCGCCGGGATTACGGACAAGCTAGAGTATATTGCGTCGCTGGGTGTGACGGCACTTTACCTTTGCCCGATTTTCAAGAGCAATTCCAACCACCGCTACCATACGGTCGATTACTTTGAAATCGACCCGGTGCTGGGGACGCTCAAGGATTTTGACAGGCTTGTCAAGAAAGCGCACAAACTTGGACTTCGCGTGATTTTGGACGGCGTGTTCAATCACTGCTCGCGTGGATTCTTCCAGTTCAACAGCTTGATGGAACTCGGCAAGAATTCCCCGTATGTCGATTGGTTCCATGTGCATGGCTGGCCGCTCCATGCGTATTCCGGCAAGCCCAATTACGATTGCTGGTGGGGGTTCCCGGCGCTCCCGAAGTTCAATACCGACAATCCCGACGTTCGCGAATACCTTTTCTCGGTGGGCGAGTACTGGATGAAACGCGGTATTGATGGCTGGCGCCTGGATGTGCCGAACGAGATTGACGACGATAGCTTTTGGCAGGAGTTCCGCCGCCGCATCAAGGCGATTAATCCGGAAGCGTATATCGTCGGCGAGATTTGGGACGAACCCTCGCGCTGGCTCAAGGGCGACCAGTTTGACGGTGTGATGAACTACCCGTTGCGTCGGGCCGTCCTTGCGTATCTCTTTGACGAAAAGCCGATAAACTTGGCCGCGTTTGCGAAACGGCTCCGTGAGGCGTTCCCTGCAGGGCGCTTTGGCGTGCCGATGAACTTGCTGGGGAGTCACGATACTATCCGTCTCGCGTCGTTACCGTGCAGCAACCTGCAGCGGGTTAAGCTTGCGCTTGCGATACTCTTCTTTCTGCCGGGCGCTCCGTGTATTTATTATGGTGACGAAATCGGCATGGAAGGCGGCAAGGATCCCGACAACCGCAGGTCTTTCCCGTGGGATAAACTTTCTGACGGTCGCCGCAGCCCTGTTTTCCGTTTTTTGAACGAACTTGTTGCGCTCCGGAACAGGGAACGCGTGTTGCGCGATGGCACTTTGGATATCGTCTATAGTTCCCGTCATTTGTGTATTGTGCGCACCCTCGGCCGGAAGAAGATGACGCTTGTTGTTTCGGCTGCCAAACCCGATCCGTTGTTTGAAATTAAGTAAACAGTAAGCCTTCTTGCAGCAGGAAAGGTGGTGCCCGCTCGGTGGCGGGCATGACATTTCACCTTTTTATACCTAAAATTCCTTCCTACTTCCTACTTCCTACCTCCTACTTTTCTATCTTTGTCGCCGCACTAGTATGTTGAATGCCTTTTAAGGGATCACAAATGAATAAACATAAATTCGGCTTGCGAGAATTCGTCATTCTTGCTGTCATCATTCTTTCGGCCTACTCTGTATGGCCTTCTATTCAGGTTCACTCCAAGAAGGGGGAAGTGAAGAAGACTTTCCTCAAGGAAAATCCGAAGCTCGGGGCAAGTTCCATTAACTTTGGCTTGGACCTTGCCGGTGGTACCAGCATCACGCTGCAGATTGATAAGTCCAGCCTCAAGGATGGCGACGATATCAAGGACATTCAGGCTCAGTCCCTCGAAATCATCCGTAACCGCGTTGACCAATACGGTCTTTCCGAACCGCAGATTTCTCCGACCGGTGACGACCGAATTGTCGTTGAACTGGCTGGTGTGGACGACTCTACGGCAAAGGCGCTTGTGGGTTCTACCGCTAAGCTTGAATTCAAGATTCTTGCCGAATCTGAAAAGTTTGCGCAGGTGGTTAGCCTGATTGATGGCTACCTCACTCGCCAGACGACCGACATCGCTGCTGATTCCGTTGTGACGGACTCGACCAAGAAGGATTCTGCCAAGACGGATTCTGCGAAGAAGGAAACCCTGTCTGATGAAGAACTTCTCGCTGGCGGCGTTGCTAAGACTGAAACTGCTGAAAAGAAGGATTCCGCTGTTGCTGAGTCCGAGGCCGCTCCGGCAGACGTGGTCGGACAGTCGCTTTCCTCTTTCTTCATCTCTTTTGGCAATGGCGGTTTCATTGCTGAAGAAAGCGTCGAAAAGGTGAAAAAGCTCCTCGAAACGGATGGCGTCCAGAAGCTCATTCCGCGTGATGTCGCATTCGCTTTCGGTAGCGGTCTTGAAAAGCTCCGCCGCGACTCCAAGGTCAAGGCCAAGCGCCTTTACCTCCTCCGCCGCCGTGCCGAAATGGGCGGTGACGATATTACGGATGCTCGTCCGTACCGTGTCAGTGACGGTGTAAGCGCCGGTGAAGTCGCTGTGAACCTCCGCTTTGGCGGTATCGGTCCTAAGAAGTTCTCCGCTGTGACGGCTGCAAACGTCGGCAAGCAGATGGCCATCGTTCTTGATAACCAGGTCATCAGCGCTCCGGTCATCCGTGACCGTATCCCGAACGGCGAAGCCCAGATTACCGGTCTCGAAGACATGGCCGAAGCAAACCGCCTCGCTGTCGTGTTGAAGGCTGGTGCCCTCAAGGCCCCGATGCAGATTATCGAAAGCCGTACCGTCGGTGCTACCCTCGGTGAAGAAAACATTGTCCAGGGCTTCGGCTCCGGTGCAATCGGCCTCTTGATCTGCTTGGTGTTCATGGTGGCCTACTACCGCCTCGGTGGCTTGATTGCAAGTATCGGCGTGATGATTAACGCCCTTGTGACTGCTGCCGTGATGTCTGTGTTTAACGCAACGCTTACTCTTCCGGGTATTGCTGGCTTCATCCTCGTCGTCGGTATGTCTCTTGACGCGAACGTGATTATTTACGAACGTATCCGTGAAGAACTCAAGAACGGCCTCACCGCTCGCGCCGCTGTCGCGAAGGGTTACGAACGAGCTTTCAGCGCCATCTTGGACTCCAACTTGACGACGGTTTTGACGGGTCTTATTTTGTACAAAATCGGTACAGGCTCTGTCAAGGGTTTCGGTCTTACGCTTACTATCGGTATTCTCACGTCCCTCTTCTGCGCTATCACGGTTTCCCGTGCCGTTCTCGACTGGAGACTTGCCAAGCGCGATAGAACGACGCTTTCTATCGGTTCTGGCTTCAAGGCTTTGAACAACGCCAATCTCCCGCTCATGAAGAACCGTGGCAAGTTCAAGGCTCTCTCTTGGATTTTGATTATTGCAAGTATCGCTTGCATCGCTGTGAAGGGCTTCGATTTCAGTATCGACTTTACGGGTGGTCAGGTCTATACGATTCAGTATCAGGATGACGCCAAGCATGAAACCGATTTGAACAAGGCTTTGAGCAAGGCTGGCATCCAGGGTGCTCGCGTCCGCTCTCTCGGCGGTACGTCTGCCAACTCTTACCAGATTAGTGTTCGCGCTGACGACGCCAGCTTTGAAGCTACTATGGCTAAGGCTTTCGAAGCCTCTAACCAGAAGTGCCAAATCGTGGCTAAGGACACTGTGGGTCCGACGATTGGTAAGGAACTCCGCTTCAACGCTATTTTGTCTGTGATTATCGCATGGCTCTGCATTGCCCTCTATGTGTGGGTCCGATTCGGTAAACTCGGCCTTGGCTTCGGTGTTGCTTCTGTGCTCGGCCTTATTCACGATACCATCATTACGCTCGGCTTTATCTCGGCGTTCAGCCTCTCCTTCGATGGCGCCTTGATTGCTTCGCTCCTTACGATGATCGGTTACTCCGTGAACGACACCATCGTTAACTTCGACCGTATCCGTGAAAATACCGCTCTGTTCGGCTCTGCCAACTATGAACGTACAATCAATAGCTCTTTGAACCAGTGCTTCAGCCGTACGGTGATTACCTCTCTCACGACTCTCTTCGTTTGCGTGGTGCTCGCTGTTATGGGTGGTTCCTCCATCCGCGACTTCGGCTTGGTACAGTGCTTCGGTATTCTTATCGGTACTTACTCTTCTGTGTGCGTCTGCTCTCCGATCGTTCTCTGGTGGAGCAAGAAGTTCAAGAAGGGTGTGTAGTTAGACGAAAGAACGGGCCTTCGGCCCTATAGACTAAAGACGAAAGAGAAATTGCCCCGGCCTAGTGCCGGGGCTTTTCTGTTGGATAACGGTTGTTTGCAAAATGAAAGGGGCGCAGCTCGCCCCCTTGTTTTTGAAAATGGAACATTTTATATTATAGAAACCACCTTAGTAGTGTGTTGCCGGGTTTCACCAGTCTTGTGATGCTCCAGAGTTAATAAATCCATTACTTATTATGAAATAACAAAGGACAAGGCTATGGCTAGACCGATTCGTGAAACTCCGATTTTATTTGGCGAGGATGCTCGTCGTTTTCTAGAGGCGATGCAGAATGTGCAACCGGAACCTCCGGAAGTTCGTGCCCGCGTTTTGCAGGATTACGAACTGATGAAAAAGGCTTATGAACGTGGTATGGCTAAAATGCGTGCCCGAGAAGAAGCCAATGGAGGTGATGATCCATGTTTCAAAACAGTATAGATAAATCCCATCTCGATTTTGTTCGTTTGCGGTTTGGAAAAAACATTAAACAATTTGATTGTGGAGATAAGGATTTAAACGATTTCATTCTCAGGCGTGCTCCTGAATTTCAAAAACACCTGCTGTCGGTTAGCTACGCTTGTGTTGACGTTGACGATGCAAGTAAGGTTTATGCTTATTGCAGTCTTGCCAATGACAAGGTTGCCGTGGGTGATTTCAAGGACAAGACCGAATTCAACCGTTTCCGTAAAAAACTAGGATTCCCGAATGAAAAGCGCTTGAAAAGCTACCCTGCGGTCAAGTTGTGTCGGCTCGGCGTTGATAAATCTGCAAAAGGACATCAAATCGGTACGACTGTTTTAAATTACATCAAGGCGATGTTCGTATTCGAAAATAAGACCGGTTGCCGATTCTTGACTGTTGATGCGTATCTGGATGCGGTTCCGTTTTACGTGAAAAATGGATTTCGGTTCATGAACACAGATGATGACGACCCGCATACTCGATTGATGTTTTTCGACTTGATGAAACTGGTGGCGTAAATAGACGATAGCCCCGGCTTTGCCGGGGCTTTTCTGTTGAATGAATAAAAAAGCTTTTTTCTAGTAACTAATAACTAGTAACTATCGACTATTTTTCTATATTATCCCCCGTTCGATAAAGGGGGCGGTATGCTCAAATATTACAAAATCGAATCCGGTCGTCTCGCGGTGGCTCCGAACGAAGAAGCCGCTGACATCGTTATGATGGGTTCTCTAAGCCAGGAACAGCGAAGCGTTCTAGTTAAGGAATATGAGATTACGGAACATACCATAGCATCCGCATTCGACTCCGACGAACTTTCCCGTATAGAATACGACGATGATTTCACGACCATCGTGTTCAAGAAGCCCAAGAACTATTCAGCCGAAGACAATTTTCAGTTCCGCGTGGAATCCTTCGGCATATTCATTTTCAAGGACTGGGTCCTGCTTTTGACGGACACCGACATCCCCGTGATGGACGAACGCAAGTTCTCGAAAATCGATAGCCTGAACACCTTCGTGCTTCGCGTTTTGAGTTTCGCGATTTCACACTTCAACGAACACTTGAAGATAATCAACCGCATCAACGACGATTTGGAACAGCGCCTCAACACGTCGATGGAGAACAAGTATCTCCTCTCGATGTTCAGCCTGAACAAGGGCTTGATTTACTACGTGAGCGCATTGAATAGCAACGATACACTGCTTCGCAAGTTGCAACTTGGCCGCAGCCTCAACTGGACCGAAGCCGAGCGCGAACTCCTCGAAGATATCCAGATTGAAAATGGGCAGAGCCTGCAACAGGCCAACATCTACGCCAACATTTTGACATCCATGATGGATGCCCGCGCAAGCGTCATCAACAACAACGTGAACCAGTTGATGAAAAACCTCACCATCGTGACGATTTCCATATCGCTCCCGACGTTCTTCGCAAGTTTGTTCGGCATGAACGTGAAACTCCCGTTCGGCATGAACGGCGACGCCACCGTCGGCTCGCCCGCAGCGTTCTGGTATATCATCGTTATCTGCGTCCTCTCTGTGATTGCCTTCTTGGCCGTGTGGATGCGCAAGAAGTAATTTAGTTGTACTGTCAACTCTGGACTTTTTTGACCTTGTCATTCCGGCCGTAGTGCCGGAATCAGTTTTCCCCCGTCATCCTGAGAGGCGTAAAGCCTCGAAACAACAGTCATCCTCGACCGTCAGGGAGGGCGGACAGCACTTGGCAACTTGTTGCCTTAGTGCGCATGGCCAGCTTTAGGTGGGGATCCATAGAGCATTTGTTACAAATACATGGACTTTTAACCGGAATTTGTTATATTAATTAACGGATATCCTTTGAGGTCCTGTATGAAAAAGATTCTAATTAGCTCTCTTGCTCTTGGTATGCTCGTTTTTGGCGGGTGTTCTTATAAAGAACGGTGTGACGTGGCGAACTTTACAGAAGTAGAGTACTTTTGGTGCCCTAAGGCCGATTCTGCAGTTGTGGCTTGGATGCCTAATATAAAAAAAATGACCTCCTATTATGATGAATTTGCTGATTGTATTCGGTTTGCTAAAGAATATGCTCCCGAACACGACTCTTTAAAACTTTGCGAAAGTGATGCGTTAGTGGGCAAATTTCAGCTAAGGGCTTGTGCAGATGCAGGTTCGTATAAAAAGGATAGCAATTTGGTGTCGTTGTGGATAAATATAATGGCGGATAGTGATCATGGAGCGCAAATGAGTTATAGTGATGAGGTTGTAAGGATTATCTTTGATATATACGGTTGTTCTGCTTATGAATGTAAGAATGCAAATAAGTTACGTGTGTATATTAAAGAGGGCGTTTCTTTTTATGCCAAAGAAGATTATAGAATTTCTTATGAAGAATGGCTGACTCCTGAAAACTTCAAAATTGTAGAGACTGATCCCAAGCCTCCATCATCATCAGATGGGTATTACAGATATCATCATTTCCGTTTGATTGTTGATTCTCCGGCGATAAAAGCAACTATTGAAACCAAGTGCGATAGCAATTGCTATAACACATGGAATACGCCTAATGTTAGCTTCCCGATAGGTGGGTGAATTCATAGCCATTGCAGTGTGAATGTTCTTTGGGAAACGTGGCTGAAGGCTGCGTTTTTTTTGTATGTTAATTTTTTTGATTCTCGTTTAGTTTTATTTTACAACATATGTAAAATGTTGATAATTTGTTAATTATTTGTGATTTCTTTTGTTCTTAAAATGAAGTTTACTTAAATTTCTTGTTGGGTAAACTAAATTATACAAAATAAGTGTAATAGTTTGTATTGACTGTTTTGTGAAGTTATTTTACATTAAGTGCGATTTTGTTAGTATGAATTTATTTTAAATAGAAATTATTTTAAATGTGTTTGTATTGATAAAATATTATATGGTTCTTTCCTGAACTATAACAAGATTGTTTAACTAAGAAGAATGATGACATTGTTCATCATGTATTCTTATATATATAGGTAAAAAGATGCTGAAAAAGATAATCTTTGCTATGTCTCTGATGGTTCTGTCGGCTTTTGCTGGCGATTCATTCCTCAATTCCTGCCAAAAGAAGTGGGATGCGACTCTTGCGAACATGAAAAGTTTCAGAGGCGATATGGTCCAGACCATGAGCATAGAAGAAAGTAATCTTTCGAATTCGCAGAATATTGAAATAATGTATTTGAAATTGAATCAGTCTTATTTGCGAATGGATGTTCAAATAAATAGCGTGAATTCATTTATTGTCTGTAGAGGTGATTCTATGTACACAAAGGCTGGTGATGGTAAGTGGCTTCCAAGCCTTCAAAAATGTTCAGCAAATCCATTGACAGGAATTTTTGAGTCTCTTGAAAAGTCAAAGTTGAAGTTTGTTAAAGAATCGAATGGTTCCCGTGTGTATCGTGATTCGTTGAAAATAGAGTATAAAATCCAAACAAAAACTTGTCGCATAATAGAAGCAGAAAAAGAGGACATGAAAACTTCTTGGGATTACGAAATTATAAAAGATTTTGATATCCCCGTGAAAAATTCGATGAATATAAAAAAGAATTCCGCTAAGATTGTGGTGGAATTCAAAAATCTTTTGGTCAATCAGGGTGTAACGAAGAGCTTCTTTGAGGTGAAATAATTATGAAAAAAATTGCTTCATTTTTTGCTTGCTTATTATTCCTTTGTGCTTTTGTAGATGCGAGAGCGCCTTTGGAAAGTTATAAACGTTATATGATAATGCTTGTTCATGGTATTGGTGCTAATACAATGAAGCCGCATGAATATACGGCGAATCCAGAAGAAGATGAACATAAAAGTTGTCCTCGAAAGTCTGCTATTTGGGACAATTCAAAAGACGATTTACTTGATGAAAATTGGTTCGGTAATATTGGTGGAACTTTGCAATCGAGAGGTTTTTTAGGACATGTTGTTTGGTATGATTTTTATCAACCATGGAAAAGCCCAATTCTCGGAGATGGCCGTTATGGAATTTCCTTATCGCAATATTTGGGTGATAGAAACATCACTGACAATCCAATGTCTAAGATACATAAGTTTAATAATATTTGGGAAAGTACCGGTATTGTAGATGGCCCTACAAAAGAAGGTTATTTTGGTAGAACTGCACAATCTTATTGGCTACATGAATTCTTTCCTAACGAATTGACTGATAATGATAAAGTTACATACCAACGGCATGGTAAAAATTCTTTCATGGAATTAGCTCAGAGTGATTGGGCTTTGTGGGATAAGATTCAGAAAAAGGCTGGTCTTAACAATGAAGAAACTCCCAAGAAATATATTTTTATCGCCCATTCTATGGGTGGATTGACAACGCGTGATTATATTACTAGCAATTTCTATAAAGGAGATGTGGATAAACTTATTACTCTCGATTCACCACATGAAGGTTCTGCTATTGCTAATTACGTTCAATATTGGAAACAAGGGCGTATAAATAATAAAATTTTTGTTGCTGAATTTACGGCCGATATTGCTTTAATGTGCTTGGCTTTCCATATGTCCACTAATCCAGCGACAGCATCGATGACTGTTCCTTCTCTTTTAGCTTCAGTGGCTGCTTGGACTTGGCCGATGTGGTACACCACTATTGGGAATTTTTTGGGCAATAAGTTTGCGGGATATGATAATGAAATAAACAAGGATACTGGGCTAGAAGAAGATCATTCTGCTTATGGAATTGATGTGATGGCCTTAAATGATGGTGGTAATAAGTATGGCCTATATCAGTCAGATACAAAGGATTTTTTAAAGAGTTTTAATAACAGAACTTCGTTGGTCGATAACAATAATAATGGTTATCAGTTGCCTTATTTCCGTCTTGTTTCCACGTCAGGAGTTCCGACTCCGGGTGGTCCTGGATTTCATCAATTTGTCAATAACCAAATGCTTAATTATGGTTTTTTCTTGAGCTTGATGGGGGGGGTTGTTCCGTATGTTCTTGATGGCGAAGATGGAGCCTTTTCTAATACATCCGCAGTTAATGTTCTTTTTAAGGCAGTTACGGCTCTAATGTTGAGCTCTCTCTGGAATGATTGGGGTTCTGGCTTTGTTCCACATTGGAGCGGCGAAGCGAAAAACGTTAAAATATTTAATGATCCTAAAGCAGATACTAAGAGATGGAATATATCTTTTGATGGCGATAACAATAATCTGTTAGGGGGCTTTGTTCCCTTTTTATTGGGTTTAGGTGCTGCGGAAGTTGTTGCTCAGCTTGTGCCATGGGAAAATGCGGGTTTAAAAACGTTAAGGTATTTAGGTTATGCTGCTGCTGTTGGCGCGTATGTTATGTATACAGATAGAGAAAAATTGCAGCATCTTCCTTCGATGATTGGTTTCCATGGAGCAATGGCCAAAAAAGTTGATGAAAATCGTGCAGATGGTCATCCGACAAAAGGAGGCGCTTTGAAAAGAGTTATTGATGATCTTCTTTGGGAAAAACCGTCTGTTTCTATAGTCTATAATCCGGTTGATCCGCAAGATAGAAGTAATTCACAGGGGGGGCGAGTTGGTATTTCAACAACGAAAGAAAATGTTGAATATACTAAGGCTTCTGTAACAACAAATGCAAATGGCGAATCTGTTGTGGATGTTAAATGGAAGGGAGAAACATCTCCCCACATATTTGACCTGTCTTTACCGGGCACTTTTGATGCGAATGGTAATGAGCTCCCGAAGACTGTAAATGTTGTTGGTAAACATGTTAATACAACGATAAAGGGTGTTGTTCTCAATAAAACTGATGGAAGTAAAAGTATAAGGATAGACAACAGTAATTGCGGTGCTCTTGCAAGTGATTGGACTGTTGTTAAGGAAAATGAGGGCAATTGGTCATGTAATATTCCTGCATTGTCTAATAATGAAAAAGGTAATTATACAATGCAATTGGTTGTTGGCGCTCCGAGTGATGCCAATGCTACTTATGGGGTTATGGTCGATGTGGACCGTGTTCCTGGCATAGCGTTTGTTGAAGGCCCTGCTCTGATTAATGCTCAGGACAATGATTGGGATCGTTATGTGACATTCAAGAGTCGTCGCAAACAGGTTGATGCAAATGGCAATATTGATGTAACTATTGCAGACATGGTTGATTACCGTCGTGCATCGAATCTTGTTGTCAATAAGCTCCCGCGTTTGATAGAATTTGAAGTAGATGATTTACAGCCGGATCGTATGAATCGTTTGAGTGTCGATTTTAACTATGGCACGGCGAAGATTGAATTTGAAGCTAAGAATGATCCGAATAATTATAGCGCAGCCTTTGTGTATAAAGATGCAAATGGCAATGTAATAATGGAAAATGGTAAGCAGAAAAAAGTTGGTGGAGACAATGCGGTGTCTCATGGCCTTGTAAACACTGCGGATGAAGAATATACATTAAAAATGTCTTTAGGTTCTACTTCTTGTCAAGCCACTGTAAAGAACCCTGTTAATGCGTGGGGTAAATGGATTCTTAATTTGGATGAGCTTTCCGCAACGTGTAAGATAGACAAGTATCAACCGTTCTTGGAAGGTCAAAACCACATCCGTATTTTCTCTGAAAACAGATGGTTGATGACACGCTCTCAGGATTTGAACATCTTCATCCCAGGTCCTCCGCCAACTATTTCGCTTGTTTATCCGCGAGATGGAGAAGTGTTCTGTGGCTCGTCAAAGTTGGAATTTGAAACAAACCTTATTTACGCCTTATCCTCTCCATTTACGGAGAATGATGTATCCATATACTATATGGATGGGGATCAAAGAGTTGATATAAATGCAAATGAATTGGATGTTAATCCAAAACCTGATTTGGGTTCTATAACTCAATATAGTGTCACAACAAAAAATAAAATTAAATGGCCTAAGGAAACTGCAGTATCGATTACAGTGAGACCGAAGATTTTGGGGAATTCTTCGACTCCGTACACATATATGCTGCACATTTCTCAAGACTGTGTTGCTCCTACAGTGACTATTAGCAATGAACAAGAAATATATAATCCCACAACGATTTCTTTTGAATCATTTGACCAAAGTGAGGTCAATGGTGAACATCTTTCTGTTCAAGATGAAATCATTGAAATCAAGTCACAAGATGGTTCGTTTAAAAAGGTCCTTTCGGCAAATAAGTTTACTACGTTAGGTCCCAAGATTCGTTCTATTGAATTGATGGATAATGCAGGAAACGATTTGCCGGATGGAACGTATGAACTTTCGGTTCGTGTTCATGATGATGCTGTGAAGGACAAGGGAAGTGATGAAGCAAGACGTGATTTCTGGGAATCTTACCAACCTCAGCCGGATATGTCAAAGCCTTTTGCTACGTATTGCAACGATGGTGATTTGACAAATGCGTCGTCATGTATGACTCATTGGACGAAAGTTTCTAAAGAAATAATAATTGACCATACTGCACCGGCTATTGAAAATTATGAATTCGTTTTGAAGCAAGGTAATCAAGAATTTGCATTCGATCGTAATCGATACATGGGTTCTGCTACGGATAAGGATTTGGTGTTGAAGATGAATGTCTCTGATGCCAATCTGAATGCCGAAAATGTACCCGAAGTAAGTGTTGAATTTGTTCAAGTTGATTTTATTGGACAGATTGTGCAAAATGGTTATCACTTTGTACAAAAAATGGAAGGCAAATATGAAAATGGAAAGTTTGTGTATAACCATGATGTTATCAAGGCTTTGACAGAAGATTTGAAAAATGCAATGAATGGACAGCAGCCTGTTCCTGATGGTATTTATTCGCCTGTTGTCAAGGTCATGGATGTTGCGAAAAATGTAGCTGAAATTTCGCTGCCTCTAATTTTTGTTGATATGACTGCACCGAAGATAACGGAATTGAGCGTGCCGTACACTGTTAAGAGTGGTATGATGCACATCGTTACATTTAAGGCAGATGAAATTGATGATGATCCGTCTGCTGGGAGATTAGGTGGAGGAATGAATGCTAATGTGACCGCAGAATGCGGTAATCGGACGATTTCCTATGGTCAGGTTTCTTCTGTTGAGGCCGATTCGAAAGTAAAATTTGCTTTTGAAGCTGTTATCCCTGCTGATGTTCAAGGAGCCTGCCTTGCGAAAATTGAAGTAGCTGATGGTAATGGCAATATAAGAAAGGCTGAACTCAGCTTTGTTGTGGACTTTATTCCGCCAGAGATAACATATCCAGAAAAAGCTAATAAAGGCAGTGTGCCGGAATTGTCTGGCCGTGTCGTAATACGTGGTTCTGCAGGTAATCCGAATCTGCGTACAGGAGGTTCCTTTACGAAGTATGAACTGACTTATGCCGAAATTAATGCGGAATCTGTTGTCATCGGGAACTGGGAACATATTGGCATGACTGTGCCGGAAGGTCGCCGTTGCAATAATCCTTCTAATGTAAGTTGCTCCGCTGTCGATAAGATTGGTGCTGGTGATGACATCTTGGGTTATTGGGATCTCTCGAATTTCCCCGACGAAGCAAAAGGCAAAATGTATAGGATAAAAGTCGAAACGTTTAATGAAGGCGGATATAGCGAAAGCGATTATGTAGATGTGTTTGTTCCGGCTGGCACAAAATCTATGCCGTCCATTACTATTAGCGAATCGACTCCGAATCAGTGTGATTTAAGAGACAAGGATGCAACCTGCAATATTCGTTGGAATACGGAGTTCCCGCTTGAAAGAAGGAATGGTCAGGTTAGAATGGAAATCCTGAGAACCAATACAAAGAATCAAACGACCTTTGTCGATGTCGAAAGGATTTTTAGAAACGTTATTCCAAAGGAGTATTTCAGCTCACCAAATAATACTTCTGCTAAGGGAGCGTATCTTTGGATTGACAGAAACGACTTGAATAAAGATGAAAATATCTATCATCTGCGTCTTGTTGCGGGGGCGTCCGCTACATCATATACACTTGTATTTGCAAAAACAAAAGGTACAGAAACTAAGATTATAGTGGATGGTGGTAGTGAAGATTTAAGTCAGCATTCCGTTGATGGAACGTCATTCTCGTTGAATGCATCTTTGAACGCTGGTGAGGCTCGTTCATACATTATCAAGAGCAATGCAAAATCGTTGATTGCTTGGAATCTTCAGGGAAGTATTGTTCGAACTGGTGATGATGCCTCTAATATAAGGTTTATGTACACTCAGGATCCTAATCAAGATGAATTGGCTTTTGTGGGTCAAAATTCTACGCCACTTCTTTCGATGCTTAAGCAGAGCGAAGTATTCATGCCTTTGACTAGTGCTGCAGAACAGTTTATATGGGATGGCAAGAATGATGCCTTGGCTAGCGTGCCGTCGGGTAGCTATCGTGTAATCTTGACTTTGGAAGGTCTTGAAGATGGTGTTTATGATGTTGCAAGTAAAGATATTACTGTGATTGGCAAGCCTGTTATATTAAGTAACGTGGATGCTACACCAAAACAGGTTCCTTTTGATGTCTCGTATTTGGAAAAATCTATCCTGAAACCTGTTAACGTGACATTTACATTCAATATTGATCAAGATGCAATTGTTAGTGCATTTGTCCGTTCTACTGACGGTAAGGAACCTACTCGCGAACTGATGAAGTTGGAAGAGAATGGAAGAAAGACTCTTCTAGATCAATTCTATCTTGCTGGACGTAAGGAAAACTATCAAGTCAATTGGGATGGCAAATATAATAACACGTCGCAAGCTCTTCCTGGAAATTACGAATTTGTTGTCCAGATTTTGGAACCGAATGGCGAAATTACAGAAAAGAAGGTGGCATTTACCATTACGGACGAGCACATGCTTGTTGATGGTGATGTTGTTCTGAGAGTTGATGGTCGTGATGATCCGAACAATCATTTACAGCTGGAAGGTCAAGATTTTCAGGTTGTAGAGGGTATGAATGATGCCATTCTTCAGTTTGCCCCTGCCGGCAAAGTCAAAGTTACGGATGAAGCTACTGTAAAAATGAAATATAGTGGAACCCAAAAGATAAATACATTGCCTTTTGAACGCTATAGCATTGGTGTGCAGGTTCACAGGACGAAAGCCTCCTTCTGGGTGGTTGCAGCTATGTCGTTTAAATATAATAATGATAATGATTATGCTGGTACATCGTGTGGCTATAAAAATGGCTATTCAAATCGATTTAGGTATTATGGCGATGAAAATGGTCCTTATGAACTTACTTTCACGGAAAATGGTGGCGCTCAACCTGTTTATATTAATTTTGATTCTGGGGAGGATGGTACGGATTTAGATGGCAAAATGAATGCCGTTAATGCTACGTTATTCCTCATTCCTACGTATTTAAAATCAAAAACTGAAATTAAAAAAATGTTTGGATGGACTTCTGAATTGGAGATGCTTGGACGCATTACAGGAAAAAGTTGGTATGAGCGGACTGATGTACAATATGATATAGATGATAAAAAAGCGTTTGATGCAAGATATGAATCATTTAAAGAAGATGCTTCTACTGTAATTGTGTGGGGTCCTCAAAGTGGTTCAATTTTTGTTGGAAAAGATGGATTCGGAGATGGTTTTGGAATAACAACATATAAAGGAAATAGAGATACTCCCATTGTTCCTGATGGTGGTAGAACACCAAGTTATAACTCTTCTGATTATTATTGGGACAAACGATGCGATGTTGGTAATAATCCTGCAATGCCATGTTTCAATCATGATGTGTCCGATGCTGAATTAAGGCAGTTCTGTGCTGAGCATCCTGCAGAAGGGTGTGGAAATGGGATTGCGGATGAGGGGGAACCTCTTCTTGGTAGCACGGATCGATATAATGGTTCAAAGCACTCAGCTGAATTTCTAGCAGAAGCTTGGGCTTGGCGTAATTATAATGGGGAAGATAAAGTGTTTGATCCAGATGGATGTGTGGGTGATGACGACACTCGTCATAATGTTATGTTAATTGCGAGCCTTGCTCCCCATTCTCGTTTCTGGGGAACCAATGGCATAGCTTATGGTAATGGAAACCTTGTTAACCGCTATTTGACTTTGGATCCAATGAATGATAATTTCTTATTCTGCGATGTATGTCCTTTTAGTAGTAATAAGACTCCTTATTTAAATCCGCAGCACCCACAGCATTATGAATTGGTTCATCCTAAAGTGCAAAGTGGTGTTTTGTCTGGTCAGTATTTTATTGATGCATTGC
This sequence comes from Fibrobacter sp., assembly GCA_017965445.1. Taxonomy (GTDB): domain Bacteria; phylum Fibrobacterota; class Fibrobacteria; order Fibrobacterales; family Fibrobacteraceae; genus Fibrobacter. The sequence continues at coordinate 66,559 of JAGCPZ010000076.1, forward strand.
ATAATCCGAATTTCCAAATGTTCCATGAAGTGAATGGTGTAAATGTATCTGACAATGCCCTGCAACCAGATGTCCAGTTAATATTCCACTATATGCATATAATGCCTAATAAGAGTGCCTATGCTTCTCAACCTTTTTATGCTGACGCCATAATTCAGCAACCTGGTATAAATGGCTCCCCATTTGCATTTGCATTAGAAACTCTTGGTGGTTATTTAGATGGAGGACATTCTTTGATTCCTATTCCTATGGGTGGATTTAGTGGTGCTGGTGCTTCTGTGGCTGTTGGCGTTGCCATGAATCCGTTGTGGGAACTTGGATTTAATCAAGGTGGACATGAAGATGGAAAAGATATTGAAATTGATATTCCGTGGCCATTGAAAGATTTATCTACAGTACAATATAATTGTGGTTCAAATGGGTGCGGTTCAGATATTAATGATAAAGAACCATATTTGTCAACTATTGCGTTGGAATCGGAAAATGTTGATTGCGATGTAATAACATCAAAATGTTATAAGGTGTTTACTGCTAATGTCACGTTAGGTTCTGATGGCCTTGATAATGGCTTTGACATGTCTAGTGGTTACATGGTGAACTTCAGTGGTGTTTATAATTCAATCCAAAATGGGCTTGCTCAGCCTATTACGAATAACGCTAATGTTGCAATTTTAGAGGCTGTGCTTGAACCAGTTTCTACAGGGTATAAGGTTGATGGTAGTATTGTAAGGAAAGATGAACCTGGTTGTGATAACAATGGCTGTGATTATATCGCAAATCAGGATCCGCTAATGTACAATGCAGACTTTGATGACGATGGTCACCCTAGTGAAGACGGTTCCGTTGTTACTTTGGGCAAGAGAGATGCTTATGATGGTTCTCTTGATAGCGATAAAGACCTTGCCATGGGTGAAGATCCCGATAATGCATTTAGAATACGTTTGAACAATATGACCTTTAATTTTGAAGCTGGAGCCTCGTCTCAAGCAAATTGGCGTGGTTACACTTTGGGTGATTTGGCTGGTGCCAAGTTGACTGAATTGCAGCGTAGAGACTTGGCTCGTGGTTATCATCGACCCGGTGCTGTTGCTGAAGAAAATAGTGTATTCAAGCAAATTTCTTCTGAAGAATGGACGGATAACCCGTTGGCAAAGACTCAGTGGGAAAGTTCTAACGTCCCAAGTAGCTTTACACGAACAAAGTTGTTCTATAAAGATGGTAAAGTTAACGATGATGTGAAAATTTTCAAGAGTGTGGGCATGGATGATTATGATGCCATGCAGGGTACAATCTGGATTGGACCGAATGATTTTAATGGTCGTGATAGGCGTCTTCTTGAAGTCCATGCGACAATTCCGGGTATGCAGGCTGGTGAAGATTACAAGCTGTATGCTTCTAGTGAAATCGGCTGGATTGACTTGACTCCTTCAACGCGTGTTACCCCGAATGCTCAAGGTTTCGACGGCCTGCTCGCTTATTGGGATGTCGAAACGTCTGGCATGCACCAGTTGATGCTTGTGCGAACCGTTGGTAGTGAAAAGAAGTATAAGGCGATTAATGTGTTTGTCGGTGCTGTTGCTAACGACGGTGATGATAAAACATTGTTTAGTGATGCCATGGGGCGTTCTCAGGTTGAGGTCGCTTCTGGTTCTCCTCGCGTTGATGTGATTCCGCTTGGCAAGGATGAAGTTCCGCAGATTATCCCGTCCAACAAGAATGTGGGTCCTGTCGTCAAGATTTACCCGGCGGTCTCGACTCTTAAAGGAAATGTGGATTTGAGGCTTCGTTTTAATAGGACGGAAGTAAAAACAAACGGATGGACGGATAACGGAACGATGTATGTTGTTTCGGACGGCTATTCCCCGCAACCTGTCGATGGCTTGACTTTTGAGTTCTATGATGAAAATGATCACAAGTTGCCGGAAGGAAGAGTTAACTTGTCTTCTCCTAGCGGTTGGTCTTATGTGATTATTTCCGGTACTGTGAATAATACCGAGAATAATGAGCATAAAATGCCTAAGCAAGCTTCTGTCCAATTGGGAGAAAGCGCAACCTTGGACGATGCTACAGTTTCTGTGACAGAGACTAGTGATGGCGTCTATAATGTGGACTTTAACTTGGATGCAAATCCGTAAGGAAAGAATATGAAAATGCGAATGATACTAGCAATACTGTTCTGTCTTTGCACGCTTGCTTTTGCGGAATCGCGAGAGATGCGCATTGGTGATAGCCAGTATTTTAAAAATCCGACAAGTGGCAAGTTGACAAAAGTCACTTTGGTCGGTGTTCAGAATGGCGTTGCAATCCTGAAAAAGGAAAATGTCGAAAATCCTGTCGAGAGCATAAACTATTATTATGTGGCTCCGACTGCACCGACTGTTGCTCCTATCAGCTTGCAGCCATATCCGGAAACCGTTTATGACACAAAGATCAAGATTCGCGGTATTAGCGAACCGAATCAGAACATTGTCGTGTGGAAGGCGGGTGCTGATAAGGTCTTTGATACGGCTGTGAAGGATTTGACGGCGGATGTTGTCTATGACGGTTCCAACTTCTCGGTAGAACTGCCCTTGGACATGGGCGACAATACATATTTCCTTTCGTATGAGGATGGTGTTGTTGGAAACAGAGCCGAAGTTGATGTCAAGAGAATTGATCCTCCGGCGGATTTGTTGACTGTTGATTTGGATCCGATTGGCAGCAGTAATTTGCGTAAAACCAACATGATTGTCGCCAATGCAAAATACGGTTCCATTATTGCTTACGAATCTGTGTTGTCAACTCGTACGGTAAAGACAACGCAAAACGTAGAACAGGATGGAAACTTCTTGTTGTCTGCAAATAATACGCTTGTCGAAAGTACGGAACGCTCGTTCGATATATCGCTTCACGATTACAATGAGAGTCTTGTTGCGAGCGGATTTATTGTTGTTCCGGTAAGCGAAGCGACTCCGGAATGCCAGATGACTTATGATTCGCCGAACTTTACGCCGACTCATTCTTTGACGGGTTCTTTCAAGGCTCCGGAAGGCGTTAGGTTTGTATGGTCCCGTGTTTTGGATTACAGGGGCTTTGAATATAGCCGTTCTTATTTCGATTTGGAAAAAATGGAAGAAGGTAATTTCTCGATTCATTATGACGATTTGAAAAATTTGAAGTTCAAGGTCTATGACAAGGGCTTCGGTTTGATTCGTGAAAATTCCTTGCCGTTACCGGATGAACAGATTAAGAGTGGTGACCAGTTCTACTTGGAAATCGGTGTTACCAATATTGCGGGTAACAGATCTAACACGTATCTATTGAATTTGTTTGAAGCTGAATTCGAAAAGATAATTGACATCTCCTTGATGGACGCCGTTCCGACAGAAGACCTTTACAATTATCCGGTCCTCGTAAAACTGGATCGTCAGAACTTTGTCTTTAATAAGTCGCTGGAAAGCGGTGATGATATTAGCTTTACCGATATCGGTGGGCAAAAGCTGGATGTCGAAAAGGAAAGGTTCTCTCGCGATGAATATAAAGGCGAATTCTGGGTTAAAATCCCGGTCGTTCACGCAAACTCTACCCGTATTCGCGTGAAAGTTCGTTGGGGTAACCCGTTGGCAGAACCGTATGATGGTGCTTCTGTGTGGAACGAATCCTTTAAGGGCGTCTATCATTTCAACGAAGAACAACGTGGACCTTATGTGATTCCGAATAAGCAATACTATAATAATGTTGTCTATACAACGGGTGACCTTGTTATTGGTGAACGTTCCGTGTTGAACGGATCGTATCAATCGAACGGAAGCGAGGAATTGGCTGTGGAACCTCTGCCTATTCCAGGAACGCAGAATGTCGCTGTTCAGTCTGGTAGCGCGATTTCCCTTGCTCCGGGTAGCTATGGCGACTTCACTGTGGGTACCAATAGTGTTGTGAACATGTCTGCGGGTACGTATCATTTTAAGAGCTTTACCATGGATTATGATTCCAAAATTTTGGCTAATGTTGATGCTGGAATTATTGCAATCAAGGCCTCTGGCAATATGCAACTACGTGACCGTGCAAAATTGGAATTTGTGGGTAAAAACGATCCGTCTGCAGTCCGCTTCGATGTGATGGGTGATAATGTCAATATCGGTTACGATGTAAAGTGGAACGGCATTCTGACGGCTCCGAATGCATTGGTTAAACTTTGGGATCGTGTTATATGGAATGGTGCTTTGTACGCCAATAGAGGTAATCTCGGGATGGATGTTGTCGTGAATGCCTCTGTATCTCAGGAAGTGTATTCTTATACGCCGAATGCTACGACTCAGCTGTTCCCGCCCAAATCGATCAAGGGATTTGCTCTGTACGCAAAGAAAAACTTGTTTATTGATGGACAATCTCGCGTGGTCGGCAGTGTCGGTACTGAACTCGGAGCCGTGATTGCCGAAGGTAGCAGTGTAGAAGGCGACATGCTTGCTTGGAACAATATTGAGTTGCGTTCTCAGTCTTCGTTGACGGGTAGCGCTGTTGTCGGTGGACAGGTCATTGCCGGTTACAACGTGAACTGGAGTGGCAATGCCGTACCTCTGCCCAAGGAGAATCCTTTGGAAATTGGTGAAATCTACACGCAGATTGGAACCAGAAGGGCTGCTGTACCACAAGGTGGTAGTGCCGTAATAGAACCGGGCGTATACGAAAGTCTTGTTGTCGGTGGAAATGGTACAGCCATTCTTCAAGATGGTTTCTACTATTTCGGATCAGTTTCTGTGGGGAATGGCGCCAAGGTTGAATTGGAAACAAATGCTACGGAAGCGGAAATGATTGTGTCTAATCAGTTTGTTGCTGAGCATAACGTTCGATTCAATGCTGCCAAAAAGAAATTGGTTGTGAAGGTTGCTGGTACTTCAAGAGTCCAGTTCGGGAATGATTGCGTAATCAATGGTGTGTTCGTTCTGCCCAACGCCGATTTCTACATGGGCGATCGTAGTTCCATGCGTGGAACCCTGTGGGCACAGAATATATCGTTTGCTCACCAGGTCTCGTTTGTTAGCGAATTCATGGAATATTCTGGCGATATAGAAGTTATCGATGCTCCCTACTCTTCGGACTGGATTATCGATGCAACGAACTATAAAAATAATGGTTCGGCAAGAATGGGCTTTGCCGAGGATAGCTATATCGCAAATGCAGAGTACTGGGGCTTAAATGGTGGTGCCGTATTGAAGCAAGATAGTTATTTCAAGAATGGTGAAGGTACCATATCGGCATGGGTCTATTTTGACGGGGCTGAAGGGAATTGCTTTGCTTCTTCAAATGATGCCGTTCCTAATTGGAAACTGGAAAGGACTCTTGAAGGTAATCTTGTGTTTAAGTCGGGTACGACATCTTCTTACTTCCCGGTTCCGGAACAGTCTTGGGTATTCCTGACCTTGACTGTAAAGAATTCGGAAATGTCTGTCTATGTAAACGGGGACTTCGTCAAGAAGATAACGGTTCCCACACTGGCTGATGTGATGACACCGTGGTTTGGCGTTGTCGGAAATGGCTTGTTCAAGATAGACGAACTCCGCTACTCCGATGTTGCTTTGAGCAAAGATTGGATTCGCGTGGACTATGTAACACAAAAAATGGATAAAACCGAAGAAGGAGTTGGTGAATATGCATTTGTTTTCTAAATTATTCTTGTCTGTTGCTTTGTTTACAGTCATGGGCGCTGCAACAGAAAATTACGGAGGCATCGGTATCGCTGTTTACAAATCCAACAGAGGTGTGTCCATTGCGGGAATTGCCAAAAATTCCCCGGCATATTCTGCTGGCTTGAACGTTGGGGATTGCATCCTCGAAGTCGATGGTGTGTCGCTACGTGGTAAAAGCGTTGCCGAGGCTAAGGACATGATTCGTGGTACTTCGGGAAAACCGGTTTCCTTGAAAATTGCCCGTGCTGGTGATGTAAGGCATATTGACGTCCCTCGTATTGATTTGAGTGTCGTCAATGTCAAGGACAAAAAAGAGGCGAACGGCATAAAGTGCAGCAACTGCAAGCTGCTCGATGTCGTTGAGACTAAAGAAAAGAAAGCCGGTTTTTACATCAAGCAAAAAGATGCCCCGGTTTTCCCTGAAATCAAGTCTGCCGAAGTTTTGAAGTCGGTAAAGCTGATTTCCTTCTTAAGGAAAAAGTTTACAGTCGAAGTCAAGACGGCGTCTCCGTTCAGCGTGTCTATGTACACAATGGATGGTTCCTTTGTGAAACGTCTAGATGTGTCTAATGCCAAGAAAGGCCAGATGGATATCCATTGGGATAACACCACGCTGCCTGCTGGGCAATACACGATTGAAATGAAACAAGATAACAAGACAAATCGCTTTGTAAAGCGTTTGAACTAAAAAGGTGGCCTACATGAATGCGAATAATTCCTTGTTAATGAGAAACATCTTTTTGCTCGGGATGTTCGCATTCTGTGGCTGCACTTATTTTGACTTTGATGACGAATCAGACTATGCTCCGGGCATTCAAGACGTCGTTGGTTGTTGGGTCTCTACGGAAAATTTGAGCACAAATGTTCTTGCAAATATGGGAACGTCTTCTTTACCGGATTATCAATACGTTGGTGCGTTTCCTTCAAAAACTTGTATAGAGTTTTGTGTCCAAGAAGATTCCTCATTCACATATATCGCGAAATTTGCTGCTGGTTTAGATTATTTTCCAGATTTTTCGGCAAGTTTGTATGGAACAGTTGATGTTCGTCCCGTTAATGCATTGGGTGAAGGAGGAACTTCATGGGTTTTCAATTGGTCTAAAAGAAATGTCGTTAAGTCATCTGATGGGGTTTCATCCAAGCAAAAATATGATTTTGTAAATATGTCGGATATCCGTTTGGTTGATGGAAAGTTGAATGGTCTTCGTTTCGACGGCTTGAAATATGAAGATAATAATCGACATATAGGTTTTTATTCAGAATCGGAAAGAATATTCTCCCGTTCAAGTGATAAAAACGCTTGTGATGATTTTACTGCAAATTAGGGGTGGAAAATGAAAAAGTTTTTATTGATATTGCTGCTTCCTACACTCATTTTTGCAAGTGAATACAAGTCCCATTTTTTTGCAGGTGGAATTATTGCCCATTCGCAGATTGAATCATCTGCTAAGTTTTGTGGCAATGGTGATTTTCATGTATTGGGTGGTTGGGAATACCGCCCTGTTAGTTGGTTTTCTTTGTCTCCAGCTTTAGTTTTTGAACGTAATGGTTGGTCTTGGGACCGTGCCGGGCATGAAGGGAGTATTTCGTATTTCAATCCCTATTTGCGCCTCTCTCTTGATTTTCATGTGAAGGGTGTCGTTGTAAGTTTTGGTGGGTCTTATGGCCGTCCAGTATTCTTTTGGGGTGAACTAGACGGTAAAGAAACGACACCGAATGATTCATTAGATATGGATTATAGTGGATCTATTTTTTACTCGATAGGTTATACAATAAAGGAACATTATCGTGCTGGTCTTATTCAAAGACTTGATATACTTCATCAATCTGATTATGAAAAGTATCTGTATAATAGCGTGAAAGTTTTTATGATAGGCGTTTTCTTTATTTATCTATTCTAATTGATTGTACAAAAAAAACGCGGCTTCAAATGATGTGAACCCCGAAAGTTGGACACAACTTTCGGGGTTTTCATGTATAAGAAACACGCAGAAAAGGAATGGGCCAAGGCCCTTGAACTTTACCAAAAGCATTGTGGACCGACACAAATCTCTAGGCAGACCGGAATAGCA
>JAGCPZ010000077.1 GCA_017965445.1 Fibrobacter sp.
ATCACAGTCAACGGAACATCTTTCCGCACAGGTAAAGCGGTAAATGCAGTGTTTCCGTTTGTCCGTCATTCGTCACGGCGATATTCTTTTGCGAAAGTACGAATCCTTTCTTAGGCGAAAACCTCTTGCAAAAGACGCCATAGCTTTTCGCTTTCGTGTGTTCTTCCGCCTTGACTTCAATCGGCATCAACTCGTTTTTAATCTCAATCAGAAAATCGAGTTCAGCCTTGTTCTCGGACCGCCAGAAATAAGGGTGCAGCCCCTGCTTCACAAGTTCATTCATTACATAGTTTTCCGTAAACGCACCCTTGAAAATTGCGTACAGCGGTGTTTCTTCAAGAATCGTGCTGGCGTCAATTCCAGACTTCACGCGCAGTAACCCGACATCGCTCATATAGACCTTGAAAACCGAGCCGTTGACATTGTTCGATAGCGGCAGTTCCGCATTCGTCACACATTCCAGTTTGTGCAAAAGTCCCGCATTAAAAAGCCATTGCAGCGCATCTTCCAAATCAGCAGCACGTTTGCCCGCCTTCACATGCGAGAACATGAACTTGTTGTTGTCCTTTGCCAGCTGCTTGGGAACGGAATCCCAAATAAGCCCTAGTTTCGGAATATCCGATGGAGGAGCATGCTTTGAAAAATCGTCCCCATAATCCAAAAGAATGCTCTTCAGAATTCGGTCCACTTTTTCAAAGTCATTTTCCTGTACAAAAGACGCTACCGCAGCGGGCATACCCCCGACAACGTAATAAAGTTTCAGATAATTCTGTAACGGAATCGTGTACATTTCCGGTAGCGCACGACGCAGGTCATAGTTCGAAAGACCTTCGAGCAGGGACCGGCCGTCATCAATCGCCATCAAGAATTCCTCAAAACTCATGGGAAACATCTGCAGGCGTTCCACCTTCCCCACGGGGAAAGAAATTTCCGACTTGCGGATAACCACTCCCAGGAGCGACCCCGCGGCAATCACATGAAGTCCGGAACGATCTTCGCAGAAATACTTGAGGCTCGTTATGGCCTTGGGGCACGCCTGGATTTCGTCGAAAAAGACAAGCGTCTTCCCATCCGTAATTTTCTGCTTAGAATAGCGCTCCAGTTCCATAACAATGCGAGTGACATCGAAATCGTACTCGAAGATGGACTGCAGGGCAGTATTTCCCTCGAAATTGAAATACGCCAGGTTTTCAAAAAAACGGTTCCCAAAATCCTTAATTGCGTAGGTTTTACCGCACTGACGTACCCCGGTCACCACCAGCGGCTTACGCCCAGGCTCAGACATCCATTTTATGAAATTTTTCAGTATTTCGCGTTCCACACCATAAAATCTACATTATTCATACCAATTTTGCAACTATTTCTGCATTTTTGATACGAATAACGCAATAAAACTCACAATTTTTGCACCAATAAGGCAAAAATCGTGTTTTTTTTAGCAATTTGGCATCCACTTGTCCAGAAAGGCCATCTGCTCGGCGGTATGGAACCAGTGTTCGCCACCGTCCATCACGGTCAAGGATGCACCGATTTTCTGGGCAAATTCGCGCATCGTTTCTAGCGAAGTCAAGTTGTCATTCGAGCCGTACAGAATTTTTGTCGGGATACGCCACTCGATCGGATTTTCTCGCACGTAGTCAGCGTTCCCGCCCTTCCCGTGCACGTAAATGACAAGGGGTTTCATTCGCTAATTGTTCTTTACGCAACGAACGGAGTAGTCTTTATTCTTGGGGTTGTGGGTCAGGATCACCTCGTCGTCACCACAATACAAGGAGATGTAGTACGCACGGTCGCTATTGTTCTCAGTAGAACTCCAGAAGACCGCGCTGATGCCCGTTTGGCGGTACCCCCCATTAACGGCTGGGAGCGCAGTGAACCCAACAGCATCCTCGTTGATGACGCCGCTATAGGCTATCCAGCCAGTCTGGGCCTTGAGAACCTTACCCGCATTGCTTTTACCGCCCACCTTCGTGAACAGGATGTTCCATTCGGTGTTAGACGGCAGGTGCCATCCCGTGGGACAAACGCCTTGAACCAAGGTCGCTGAGCTTGCCGAAGCGAGACCACAAATCTTGCCGAAACCACATTCCTGCGGATCATCCGCATCTGTTGCAAGTTTTACAGAATCGATTGCCGCCGCCCATGTGTATATCCTGCCTGCCACTTCGCAGTTTTTAGGTTCATTATTGTAGCACCAGGACCATTCATAGACGTTCTCGCCCGAACCTCCTTGACCAACGTCAAAGTTCAAGTTTTCGGCCATCCACACTTGGTAGCCAATCTTTACGGTCTTGTAAACCTTGCCGTCACGTTCATCGGTCATAGTTCCGTAGTCAATATCAGGATTGAAACGGCATTCTTTCGGCACATCCCAACTCCACTCACCATTTTCCCTTTCTTCTTCCAAAAGAGCCGAACAGTTCACCTCGCCCGCAGAACTGCTACTTGACTCTATGCTGCTACTAAATTTCAGGTCGGCGCCCGAAATGACGGTGACAGAAGACTTTTCCTTGCCTGCAGAGCTACTGCTCGACTTATCCTTCTCACTGGAGCTCGACTCGGCACTGGACGATGAGTTTGCAGAAGAAGAAGATTTCACCTTTCCCGCAGAACTGCTGCTGGACTTAGGCAGTTTCGCCGAACTGCTCGACTTTACACTGCTGCTAGAATTCGTGTCGGAGCGCAGAATGACGGAGGAAGAAGACGGTTCGTCGCCGTCCGGGGCTGCACTGCTGCTGTTGTCGTCGCCACACGCCACCAGGAAAACACCCAACATTAGAGAGATTGCCACACATTTCGTGCTCGCAAAGACATTTCGCATAAGAACCCCTTCATCACAATGGTCTGATTTATCTTTCGATAAATGTAATCATTCCTAACCCGCTTGTCCAGAAAGGGCGACTTCACCCTTCAAATTTCCAGCCGCAGTCGTTGTGGTAAATCATCTGGCGGGTCATGCCGCCGTCGATGCAGATGTTTTCGCCGGTAATGAAGCCGGCCTTGTCGCTCGCGAGGTAAAGCACCATGTTCGCGATGTCGAGCGGGTTACCGACGCGGCCTGCTGGCTGCTGTGTGGCATCGGGACCTTCGTAGGTCTTGAAATCCGTATCGATCCAGCCCGGCGAAATGGAATTCACGCGCACGCGGCCCGCAAAACTCACGGCCAGCGCATGCGTGAGTGCTGCAATTCCGCCCTTCGCCGCCGTATAGCTTTCCGTTTGCGGTTGACTCATGCGGTCGCGGCTCGAAGAAATGTTCACGATGCTTGCGCCCGACCCGAAATGCGGTGCAAAAAGCTTCGCGAGATAGAACGGGGCCGTAACGCCAACAGCCAGCGCGTAGCTGAATTCCTCGTAGCTGCACTCGTCAATGCCCTTCATCAGCGGAAGTGCGTTATTTACCAGCACATCCACGCGCCCGTACTTTTCGATAACGAACTGCGCGAATTTTTCGAGGACTTCCTTTTTCGACAAGTCCCCGACAAAGCAGGGATTCTCGCGGATGTCGATATAGGCGACCTTCGCCCCCTCTTTCTCGAATTCACTCACGACAGTCGCACCCATTCCGTGCGCCCCGCCCGTCACCACGACAACTTTATTTTCAAACGATTTCATGAGAGAAAATATACACTAAAACGCACCTCCAACTTCAAAAAATGTACTAATTTCCCGCAAAAAAAGTATATTCCTAAAATCCACCCTACAGGAGAAAAGATGAGCAACCCATATTCACGACAAAACACGTTGTCCATAACAATTCAACCATTACACACATTTATCATGACTCCGATGATGGTACTTGGCAATTCTGCACATAGAACTTCAAAATCAGACCGTTGAAAAATAACAAAGTAGATTTTCAAAAAATAAAAACGATTACGACATGAAATATTATAGATTAGATAATTCCGTTAACACGAAAGAAATAGGGAGACATTTTCTACAGGCAACTTTCGCCGATAAAAAAACTTTGGATTCAGGATGTAGTCTGGTTAGAGACGAATTCCCAAATTTTAAGCCAGACTTGAGATTTGATTTGCAAAAAGGTTCCAAATTGACGGATGTCATCAATTCGTGTGTTGAAGTGCCAGGGTTCACAATAAATGAACGGGTAAAAAACATTTTTGAACAATGCAAGTTGCCTGAACATCGGTATTATGAAGCAAAAGTTAAAGATCTTAAAGGAGTTATTCACCCCTACTATTGTCTCCATATTTTGCCTAATGATTATTCTATGATCGATTTCGACAAAACCATATTCAAAAAAACAGAAGAACCTATGAAAACATGGCCGGAACTGGCATTTTCGAATGTGAAGAAAATTAAGAATGCACCAGAAATACAAATAAAAGACTTAGAAGAATTAGAGAAATATAAAGAGGAGTTTTTCCCTAATGATTTGTATGTTGTTTTGGATGTATTAAGAATACATGACCGCGAAAAATACGACATGCTTTTTTTACCTGATGTAGATGTATGCACAAAATACATCTCAGAGAAATTAGCGAACATGTTGAAATCCGAAAAGATTACAGGAATCGGATTATACCCATGTGACGACATAGAGAATCTTGAATAAAAGGGACGTAAAGGGAATTTCTAAAAAAAGGATGATAGAATTATGGAAAACGAATTCTTTAAGGCGATAGGCTTATATATTGATTCTCAATATATTAAGGTCTATACAAAGTATTGGGTGTATGAACGTGGACGGTGTTCAACAGTCCCTGCATTCGTATTACGTAGAGATTGTAGCGATGAGGATTTATTGAAACATATCAAAATTTGTTTTGAAAACAGTAAATATATATCCGAAAAAGAATACGACAATCTCGGTGGATGGGATGTTCTATGGGATATTCTAAAGAAAGCATTGAAAAAGAAATCGCTAAAAAATTTCTATCAAACTTCTGTTGGCTTTTGCTTGGTATGGGAGCAAGAACAAACTGAATTCTTAAAAAAAGAAGGAGAAACGGAAGTTCACGTAGAAGTATGGAAATATTACGTGGGAAAAGCGGCGTCGCAGAGGCCAGCAGATGAAAAGTTTGATTTGAAATACGATGAAGCGTCTCTTGGGGAATTTGTGGTAAAACTTAGGCAAATCATGGAAGAGATGTATGAAAAATATCACGTTAAATCAAATAACGAAATTCCCAAAGCGATAAAAAAGCCCGGAAAAAGAGAAATTCGAAGTTTGGTGAAAAAAAATATAATTGGAGATTTTATGGAAAAAGAATTCTTTAGGCAGATTTATTTATATGTTGATTCTCAATATATTAGGGTTACTACACAGTATTGGGTGTATGAATGTGGAACGTGTGAGTCCGTCCCTGCATTCTTGTTACCTAGAGATTGTAGCGACGAGGAATTACTGGAGCATATCAAAATTTGTTTTGAAAACAGTAAATATATATCCGAAGAAGAATACGACAAACTCGGTGGATGGGATGCAGTAAAGAAAGTATTGAAAATAAAATCGGAAAAAAATTTCTGCCAAACTTCTGTTGGCTTTTCCTTGGAATGGACAGGAGAAATGGCGGTTCACATATCTGTATGGAAATATTACGTGGGGAAAGCTGCATCGCAGACTACGGCGGATGAAACTTTTGATTTGGAATACGATGAAGCATCTCCTGCGAAATTTGTGGTAAGGCTTCGACAAATCATGGAAGAAATGTACGAAAAATACCACGTAAAATCGAATGATGAAATTCGCCAAGCGAAAAAAAAGCCTGGAAAAAGAGAAATCAACAAAGCGTTGAGTGATTTAGAAAAAAAAGATACTTTATGCAGAAGAATTGTTTCCAAAAAATACGGGTGGAAACAAAGCAGTTTCATCAATTGGAAAGTTGAAGACGGATATTATTTTTATTTGGTACATCTCAATTGCTATGGTGAAGCTACTTTATACGTCAAGCCCCTTTATATAGACGACTTATGGTGGGATGTTTTTGAAATGTCCAGCAATAAAAAAGCACCCATGAGCTTGAGAGGAAATGGAACGTTTTCGTTAGATGGCGTAAAAATACTGAAGACCCCCGACCTTTTTGACATTAGAACGAATGAGCGTGGGGCTGAGTATGAATTAGAAAAAATACAGAAATATTCCAACGAAGATATCGAAAAGATTTGGGACAACGTTTTCCGACAATTTGACGACGAGGTAAAACGTTTTCTCAAAGAGAATCCCGACCCTGATTCCTATTTTCCAGAAGAGGAAAAATGCCATGAATATTACATGCTTATAACGTATTTACATGCAGGAGACAGGCAAAAAGTTCTGGACAAAATCGCGGAGTTCAGAGCGATTCCAAATCGAATAAAGTCTCGTTTGGGGGCATCTTATAACGGCAAAACAAGAGACGGACTTGACTTTATCGAAGCATGGTGTTTGCGAGAACTCGCAGAGCAAGGCGATGTGATGGCTCAGTACAAACTTGGGACGGCGTACGAAGACGGCTCATGCGTCCCCATAGACAACGAAAAAGCCGTCTTTTGGTATCGCAAAGCGGCGGAACAGGGAAATTCATCGGCTCAATACAGTCTTGGAAGGATGTTCGATTACGGGTGCGGCATCCCCGAAGACAAACAAGAAGCTGCCATTTGGTATCGTAAAGCTGCAGAACAAGGCGACGGGGATGCTCAAAACGATCTTGGCGTTATGTATCTTACCGGAGAAGGCGTTCCCGAAGACAAGACGCAAGCCGCCTTTTGGTTCCGAAAAGCCGCTGAACAAGGAATTGCAACGGCCCAAAACAATCTCGGCGTAAGGTATCTTAACGGAGATGGCATTCCCGAGGACAAGGCGCAAGCCGCCTTTTGGTTCCGAAAAGCCGCCGAGCAAGGACTTGCCGCAGCTCAATTCAATCTCGGCGTAAGGTGTTTTAAAGGAGAAGGCGTTCCCAAAGACAAATCGGAAGCAGTGTCATGGTTTCAAAAAGCAGCCGAGCAAGGGCTTGAAGAAGCTCAAATCAATCTCGACTTAATATTACAAGACAAACAAGAAACTCAGGCGTGAGCGAGGTGCGAACGGCAACAATCGACTACATAGTCATATAAGCTTTTAGTGGAGTCGCCATACACCCAAGTTTTGCCTCCGTTTTCACCCTTTTCAATCAGCGAGCACGCCAAAGCGAGTGCGTCCTCATACCTTTTTCGGTATAGCATTTCAAGCATACGGGCCAAGTCAACATTTTCGCTTAAACCAACGGAATCATTGTTTTCAAGAGTGAACGACTCGACATCGGGATTCTTCAACAAGAAGGTTTCCATCTGTTCTTGCGCTTCCTTGAATACTTTATTCCAAACCATTTCACAATTTTCCATCGTAAAATCGTTGTTTTTTATCAAAGGAATGTCTCGCTTAGACAAAAGAAAAGCAGGTGCATAAGATGCGATCGCTCGATAGCTGTCAGGACAATTCCAATTTTCTCTCTTTACATCGTTCCAGATTAAATCATCATAATAGCAGGGCTTCACGTAAAAAGAGACCTTTCCAAAATCAACATGCGATGCATAGAAGAAATAGCCGTCCTTAATCATCCAATTGCTCCAGGACGATTGTTTAAATCCATATCGTTTTCCGATTTTTCTACGAGCCGCATCCTCTATTTTCTGTTTTTCTTCTGATGAAATAGATTTTTTTACAACAACATTATCCGCAAAGGCTTTGGATACCGATGAAGTTTTTCCGCGTTTCATTTCAACGCAGCCATCCAAAACGGAACGGCGATACGCATCAGAAGCCAATTGAATCACGTTCGCTTCATGCAAAGTAGAACCGTTTTGTTTCAATACAGTTTCCGCCGCTTTAAACCACTCAAAAGGAATGAAATCTATTTCCTTATTGGGTTGACATTCTAAATCTTGAGCAAAATTACCTTTGTTTACGCAATCTATCGTTTCTTGCGACAGCTTTGCCAGCATCTTCGCATCATTGCTTTGAAGAATCCGTTTTACAAGATCTGAATCCGAAGAAAATCTTTTGTACGTTAATTCAACAATTTCCAAAAAGCTATTGACATCCGCTTCATCCATTCCATTCCACCACAAATCTTTCACGTTGGGATTTTCTTCCTTCGAATAACGCGCTCGTTCTTCATCGGACAGAACATAAGAGATTCTTTTGTATGAATCACGAGGTATGTCGCCTATAGTATAGCCCCACCTCGTTGTGAGCGAAAGAGAATATTCCCCCGTAAACATGGAATCATTCCACCGATCTATCGTCAAGGATAAAGTAAGATAAAGATTGCTATTCACCTTCATTTTGAAAGATCCCGTCACGCCAGTCTCTTTGAAGTACGTAAATCCCATCGACTGTAGCCGTCGCTTCAATTTGGATATCAATTTTGCACTTGTCAATTTCATCATGGGCCTCTTATCAAAAATTCACGTTTGGCCTTACAACAGCACGTACACTTTGTCCATACAAGCGATAATCGCCCTTCAAATTTCCTCCTAATTCCCAAAATCCTAAGCTATAGCCGCCATCAGGATATTTATTGTCAAGCGACGACGACCAGATATAACTATATTCGCCGACCTTCCCGAAATGAGTGAGACAACGATATCCCGCTGCAGGGAAAAATATAGTTCGCTCGTTCTTTTTGCTTGTCCCAAACAATCCTGCAACACCACTGCCGTTAAAGTCTTGTACAAATTCCCAAATACAATTTTTATACAGTTCAGTCAATTCAGCAATAGAAGGCATTCGCCATTCTTTTCCCCATTTTACAGTGGCCACATCATCTTCTTCATCTAATACAGCCTTATTATCCACATCCCCGTACTTACGCAATGTACAGTATTTTGTTTGAGTTTTATGATCATCCAAACACCATTTATACGATTTCCAACTGTAGTCATTCTTGGGGCATGTCTCACCCCATGCAAAATAGTCGCCAAATTCGGTTGGCTTACTGGCTCCCACATTGCAGGTGGCCCATTTCAAACCGCTTTTTAGTCCGAGATCTACATAGGCATACCCACAGATTTCGCCAGATACCGAGACACCGTCATTAAACATCAAATTATTATCCATGTTTTTCCGCGTCATTGATTTTCCTACGTTTTCCTCTTGATGATGGCCATTAAAAATGCTACCACACGACATACAAATTGCGTTTATCCGCAATTTTCTTTAGAGTTTCGCTGTCGATGCATGTAAAGAAATGCAGATAGTATTCATAGCCCATATAGAACTTAATCTTTCTTTTTCTATTGCTGAGGCTTAAATTAAATGCATTGCGTAACATGAGTTTAAACAGATACATGGCGATGGGAATCGAGACCCTATTTTTCGCCTCGATTTCATGGATTAACGTCAAACATTCCGATTCGTCAAAACTCGGATCCAACTTACAAACGTTTTTAATACGATCCCTAAAAACTTTTTTTTCGTATTCCCAACTCCAATTTATTGTTAAATAGCGACATCCTGCTATGTCTAGGCAATCGTTAACAAATGCGATAAAGTTGTTTTCCGCCTCCAAGTACTCTTCTATAGATAGACGTTTCCCATCGAAAAGCCTACCGATGTCAGAGAATTCGGTCCATTCATCTTTAGTATATACGCCCTTCGCATCATAATACTTGGGATTATACTTTACTATAACACGTTCTTTTATCCGTTCGTTCATTCGTAAAAGCCCTAAAATTCATCGATTAAGTTTTTTCAACATTCCCCTGTTCTGACACAAAATACGCCTATGACAAATCAAGAAAGTTCTGATTAAAAATACACTTTTTAAAGAGATTTGCCCTGTTCGAGGGGGTAAAAATGCGAAATTTTTCAAAACATGATTTTCGTCCACCTAAATTCACACAAAGCCTTGACGATTGAACGCAGCCATACTATTCTTTTATAAAAAGATTCACCCATGCTCCAGTTTTTCGACGTCACAAAAAAATCTCCGTGGTTGCCACAGGTCAAGGCGCTGTACGAATCGGCGTTCCCGGCAAACGAACGCATTCCGATAAAGCATTTGCTCGACAATAAAATCAAGCGTGAATTCTGGGCGTTTTTCGATGAAGAAACCTTCTGCGGGTTCTCAAATTCCATTTCACTCGGCGACATCACGAACATCGTCTATTTCGCGGTCGTTCCAGAACTGCGCAGCCGCGGGTACGGCTCACAAATTCTGCAAGCCATCCGCAGGCAACACCCCGACACGCGCATTGTCGTCGATATCGAAGTCGAAGAAGATTCCAAGGACGCCGAGGAACTTGAACGCAGGAACCGTCGCCGCGACTTTTACCAACGCAACGGCTTTGAAGCCTCCCCCTTCGAGTACCACTGGCAAGGCGAGCACTACCGCCTACTCTCCGCTGGCGGCACCATCACCGAAAAAGAATTCCGCGATTTCTGGAAAGAAATCCTGAAAGATATTCCCGGAGCAAAGTACCCGTAAGATTTTACAGCGGCTCTTCACACAATCTTTTCTCAATTTCCTCAATAGAGGGCATTGTGCCTTCAACCTTTTCAGGGTAGAATTTTTCCAATTCATATTCCGAAATGCTGATAGGTTGCGTACTTGATTCCAGTGCGTACTGTGCCTGCACCTTGTCCTTTTCCTTGCAAATCAGCAGACCGATTGTCGGGTTGTCGCGCCCTTCCTTTTTAAGGATATGGTTGCATGCCACCATGTAGCCGCCCAATTGCCCGATATCGGCAAATTCAAAACGCCCGATTTTTACCTCGACAACGACATAACAAGAGAGATTCAGGTTGTAAAAAAGCAAATCCATGAATTTCTCCCTTTCGCCCACCATAATGCCATATTCCCTGCCGACATAGGCAAATCCCGTGCCCAATTCCACAAGAAAACGGGTAATGTTGTTCAGCAGGCTATCTTTCAGCAGTTTTTCGTTGTAGCGGCCCGTAATACCCGTAAACGCGAAATTGTAAGGATCTTTCGTCAGTTCCTGGGCCAAATCGCTTGTTTCGGCGGGGAGAGTCCGTCCAAAATTCGTCAACGCCTTTCCCTGGCGCTCGTAAAGGTCACTTGAAAGCGCATTCAAAAGGGACGAACGGCTCCAGCCATTTTCTACCGTCTGGCGGGCAAAAAACAGGGCCTTTTGAGGATAATTTTGAAATCGATCGATTAAAAAACGGTGATGTCCCCATGGAATAGAAAAGATGTCATGGGCAATTTGCTCCACAACTTGTGGAGTAATTGAAAAATCTTCCTTTTGTTCCCCGATCTCGGGAGCATTTTCCAAATAGGGGCGATACATAAGATAAAAGTTCTTCATGTACAGAATGTTCGTGGGCGAAAAACAGGTGGCACTGGGAATCTGAGCCTTTAAGTCGCGGCTCAGATTTTTCATGAAGCCGCTGCCCCATTTGCTTTCAGCCTGCTTGGTTACAATATCGCGCCCCAATTCCCAGTAGTAGCGCAACATTTCACTATTTACCTTTACCGCCGCCTTGATCTGGCTCTTGCGATAACGGGAAGAAAGTTCCTTGACCCAGTGAATGTAATCCTTGTCCAAGATGTTGATAGATTTTTTCGACATTGATATCCTCTTTAAAATGGTTGCACAACGGTGCGAATACACCGTAAAAACGACGCACTATACGCCCGTTCTTTTTTGTTTTGTAATGGAGTTTCCACGATTTGCGTGGAATGGGATAATCTTGCAATTCTGTTGGCGGGGGCTTTCCCCGGCGTTACTTGCCACTCTTTCGAGTGAACTCGAGTAGGTCGTGTTCCTACCAGCTATCCAACAGGACCGTCAAGAAGGTTGATGGGCCCCGCCGCGAATGCACGTACGGACCGAATGGTCTATGTCGACTGTCGCGAGGATTATCGAATTACGATTGCAATATAAATAAATGCGTACACTCAGTCAAGGGGCACGCCGCTAGTTTCAAACCACCAGAGTTTCATCTTCTTCAAGAAATCCGCATCCAGTGGTCATCCTGAAGTATCGGGGATCACGGAATCCACGGCGCAATAAAGGCACAATGCCGTCCGACGACGAATCGCCAATTTAATCGAGCCCTGCTCCACGGTCTGCCTGCTGAGCGTCACGGACAGGGAGTTCCTGGAAATCTACAGTCATTTCGGCAGCACCAGGGCTCCGAAAAAATGGCCCAAATCCCAGGAATCCATCCAATTTTTCTGATTTTTTCAGCGTCAAACCGCTTGCGAACCCGCATAAAATAAGGTATATTCAGAAAGTAGTTCTTATAGGGGCTCTTTATGAGCGAAGATAAAGCAAGAGCAGAGGGAAACAAGATATCGACCATTACCACGTTGTTTCTAATTATCGTTTTTTCAGTCGGGGTGTTCAATTATTACGAACAGAACGGCATGACAACGCGCACCGTAATCCTGATTCTAGCGGCCGTTCTTTACACTTTTATTTTCTTCAGATTGAAAGCAAAGAGCAAACAACAAAGGCAATCCCATGAGGATGACAAGACTTTCATTAATTTCCAGGAAGAAACTGAGGACGGACCCGATGGGGAGATCAGCGAAGACGCCTTAACTCGGGCGATTTCCAACATCTGCGACCTGGACGAACGCAAATACACGATCATAAAAAAAATGCCCATTCCAAGCGAGGACGGAGTCGCCGAAATGGACTATTTGCTTTTCCACGAATCGGGCTTTTACATTTTTGAAAGTAAAGATAAACCTCGCCAAATTGCCGGACACCGCAACGCCCTGCTGTACTTCTTAAAAGTGAACTACAGCCACCGTGAACTGAATGCAGATGAAGTTCCCATATACTCTATCGTTGTGTCCAGCGATGAATCGTCGCTGAAAGAAAAGTTGGAACCTCTACTGAAAGCGAACGAGACTTTCTTTGACGAAAAAATCATGAGAGATCTCTTCTGGAAACTGGTAGTTGCAAACGACCTTGCGAACGAGATTAGATAAGACCTTAGTCACCTATAAATCTTATAGCGTTTCTTTACAAGCTGAGGAGGAACATTCTGCTAGACTCATTTTGGCCCTACTGCTAGCAGCAATTCTAAAGAATTTTGTCAATATTTATTGACAATTCAAGCAAAACAATATATATTTATTGACATTATGGGTAAGAAAAGCGTAACTCTACTGCCGAAAACAGGTAAAATCCTTGAACAGATGGGAGAACAGATCCGTCTGGCTCGCATGCGTCGTAAAATTTCTGTCGCGCTTGCTGCCGAAAGGGCGGGCGTCAGCCGAGCATCGGTATGGGCGGTGGAAAAAGGTTCCGCGGCAGTGGCCATCGGCATTTACGCAGCAGTACTCCACGCCATAAGCGGCATGGACACCGACCTTCTCAAGGTCGCCGCAGACGACGAACTCGGACAAAAGCTCCACGACATCGAACTCCTGAAGAAATATCACCCGGAGGGCAAGTGAAGCAGATTTTGGTTTACGAGAACTGGCTGCGCGCAGCCCCCACGCGCATCGGCACGCTCTTTGTGGAGGGCGCAAGAGGCAAAGAGGTCTGTTCTTTCGAGTACGACAACGAATGGCTGAAGCACTCCGGTAGCTTTATGCTGGACCCGGACCTGTCCCTTTTCAAGGGTCGGCAGTTCGCTCCTGTCGGCAAGGAACTTTTCGGCATATTCGAAGACTCGTGCCCCGACCGGTGGGGACGCACGCTTATGGACCGGCGGGAATCCATAATCGCCCGCTCCGAATCGAGAAAGCCCCGAAAACTCATGGAAAGCGACTACCTGCTCGGCGTTCACGACATGTCCCGCATGGGAGCATTACGGTTCAAAGCGAACGAGGACGGTCCCTTCCTTTCGGACAATTCCGACATGGCGGCTCCTCCATGGGTCGCCCTCCGCAAGCTAAACGATGCCGTCGCCGCATTCGAGAGCGACACCACGCACTCGGACAAATGGCTGCAGATGCTAATTGCGCCGGGATCATCGTTAGGGGGCGCACGCCCCAAAGCAAACGTCGTTGCACCGGATGGCAGCCTTTGGATAGCAAAGTTTCCTTCCAAGAACGACAAGATAAACTGCGGCGCTTGGGAAAAAACGGTCTATGAACTTGCGGAAATGTGCGGATTGAACGTTTCGGAAAGCCGCCTTGAAAAATTTTCGCGATACGGTTCCACTTTTCTCGTAAAAAGATTTGACCGAAAATCCGATCGCAGAATCCACTTCACATCGGCAATGGCCCTGCTCGGCCACACGGACGGGGACGATGACTGCGGATACACCGAAATCGCCTCCTTCATCAAGTCTGCCGGAGCAGCGCCCAAAAAGGACCTTCTTGAACTTTGGAAACGGATTGTATTCAACATTCTCGTATCCAACACCGACGACCACTTGCGCAACCACGGTTTTCTCTTGTCCGAAAAAGGGTGGACGCTTTCGCCCCTGTTCGACGTAAATCCGAATCCCTATGGGGAATTCCTTTCGCTGAACATATCCGACAACGATTCCACACTTTCGTCGGAACTCGCTCAGGATGTTTGCGAAATCTACGGACTAACAGCGGCAAAGGCAAAGGCAACCATCACCGAAATGCAAAAAAACGTCAGCGCAAACTGGCGTAAAATCGCAACAAAGAACGGAATTTCCCGAAACGAGCAGTCCTTTATAGAAAGCGCTTTTGCATCTAGGTAATCATCCAATTTTTCTGCTTTTTTACGTCAAAACATTTGCGAACCCGCATAAATAAAGATATATTCCAAAAGTAGGCCTTATAACGGCTCTTTTTGAGCAGAGTAAATCTTTTAACGATATGACTTTGATTAGATTCAATATTTTACTTCTCTTTTCCTGTTTTTCGCTATTGGGATGTTTCCCTTTTAATTCCGATGAATGGGGTATATGCGGCGTCTTTATTTCCGCGGATTCTCCCGAAACGCTTGATTCTTTGAGACTTGTTGTGTCTAATCAAAATATTGTGTTGTATGATTCTGTTGTTCCATTTTTCTCGCTGCCACAAGACTCTATGGAACAATTGAAAAATGATTCGCTGAAAATTCAGCTGATTGGTTATTGTGGGGAAAATCAATTGATATTTCCCTTATATGACGTTGAAATTTCAAAAAATGAATTTGTAGATTATTTCTTTATTCCGAATTTTCCAAGGGATGATGGAAAAGAAATTTTTGATAATCCTAATACTATTTGCGGATCTATGAAGGGATATCGCTTTGTGACATATCATCATGGATGCTCTGATTAAAATTTTTGCATTTTATGTTTTAAACGAACATATTCCCAAAAATATTTGTCATCCCAATAAAAACAGACTATGTTTAGTTCCAAATTCAGTCCAACTTTCTTAACATTCCAGGCCATGCAAGACGGACTCAAACTCATCAATCAGGTTTTCGTTGTCGCCATCGTAGATTCCAGACGCAATCTAGAAGATGCGCTTTGGAACAGGCTGATGCGCTAGGAGCTCTTTACGAGCAGAGGTTATGGACTTGATAAAAAAAATAAGGACATTTGTAATAGTCTTTCTTTCTTGGGCTTGTAATGGAAAAAGTGAAGGAATACCTGAACGAAATCAAGGTTCCGTTCGAGGAAGAGCAAACCAACGAAATGACAGTACTCAGGCTCAAGTACTGCGAGGACCTAGTCGCAATTTTCCTGCCTGAAGACGACACCGGCGAATACGAAGCTGCCATCATATACGATGACAAGTTGCAACAATACACAAAGATGGGGCTTGAAGAGCTCAAAGAATGGCTACACGCCGTATTCATCAAACATTCCCCGAACTACATCTACAAAGACAAACCCAAACAGAAGTCTCAGCAGAATGAGTGACGCAAAGTCTTATAGCGGTTCTTTTTGAACAGAGGGAAAATTTCTGCTAGACTTACATGGGTAAGAAAAGCGTAATTCTACTGCCGAAAACCGGTAAAATCCTTGAACAGATGGGAGAACAGATCCGTCTGGCACGCATGCGTCGTAAAATTTCTGTCGCACTTGCAGCCGAAAGGGCGGGCGTCAGCCGTGCATCGGTATGGGCGGTGGAAAAAGGTTCCGCGGACTATTGCGGATAATCTTCAACATCGCATTTCAAGGTCGTCCCTTCTGCCAGAGTGATGGAGTTGCCCGTTCCGACAGAATAGGCGTACATGGAATTAACGGACTCGCCGGAATTTTCCGGAAGCAGCAACAACGTGCTACGTTGTATATCGTAATGCCCGTCGTGCCAGGAAACCTGTTCCTCACCGACACGATTCTCGACCTTGTACGAATTCTCCAAGAACGTGAATGTTCGCGTCATATCGCCATCGGCGCATTCGTAAATTTTGTTCTTAATGGCTTCGGCCTTGGAAACTTTGTTCTTCTGAACAGCAACGCTAGCCTTTATCGCTTCGCTGTAATCCATTGTATTATTGAGCGAATACCAGACCCTGCCGCTTTTATCAACAACAAACGAAATTTTAAAGCCGTTCTTGAGTTCGCCCACAATCTTTTTGGCGGCATCCGTTTCGGAATATTGCTTACCCGAATTACCGTCATTAAAGGTCATAACGCCGTCAGCAAAATCCGTATAGGTAACCACCCACAGTTCATCTGGAATGCGGAGAGCGATAAGCCCCTGCTTGCTTCCTGTTGACAGGTAAACAGTCTGGTCGAATAACTTGAGTTCATAGTTCTTTTCAAGATCTGTAAGCGTTGCCGCGCGAGAGCTGTTCAGGAGGGACTCCTCAGAAGATGACGACACGGGCGTTTCTGCGCTCGAAGAGGACTTTTCTTCGATTTTCACCGAACTAGAGGACGATTCAATCTTGGCGACAGAAGACGAGGATTTTTTATCACCCTTCACCGAGCTAGATGAGGATTCGCTCTTAGCGACAGAAGACGAAGACTTTTCATTCTTCGCCACAGATGAGGACGATTTAGGATTTTCTTTGGATGATGAACTCGACTTGACCTTGGAATCGGAAGACTTGGAGTCTGAAGACTTTTCATCGCCCTTCACCGAGCTAGATGAGGATTCGCTCTTAGCGACAGAAGACGAAGACTTTTCATTCTTCGCCACAGATGAGGACGATTTAGGATTTTCTTTTGAAGAGGAACTCGACTTGACCTTAGAATCGGAAGACTTGGAGTCTGAAGATTTTTTATCGGCTTTCTTGGACGATGAGGACTTTTTATCGTCCTTTTTGGACGAAGATGATTTTTCGGAGCATTCGTCAGAATCGCATTCGTCAGCTTCTGATGATGATGATATTTCTTCCTGATTGTTCTTAGGGGAAGATGGACTGTCGTCGTCGCCACAAGCGGCAAAAAGGAATGAGGCGGAAACCAAAAGGGCTAAGATTTTTTTCTTATTCATAAAAACAAATATAGTTTTTTATACCCGCTTAGAATGGAGTGGACGTTATTTCCAAGTGGACGAAAAAAAACGCGTTTCGCAAAAGAAATACTACCACTTGCGGTTTCGCCCCCCTTTTTTGCACTGCATTATGCAGTACATTACATACTAAATCGCCGAAAACATCCATTTAGTATGTAAATGGCATTTGATTAGTTTGTCTTAATACATACTATTTTCAATTTTAAGCATTCTAGTATGTAAATTACGTACAAAAAAACACCAAAATCAATCCATTTTGAGCATTAAATGCAATAAAGCAGCCGAAAACCGACTTCAAAAAGTCTTTTTACGCCTTTTTAGCGCAATTTTTACATACTAACACCCACGATTTTTAATTTTAGTATGTAACGAGTGTTTTTTTCAACCTGTACAACCACGTGACCGTAGTCATACATGTCCACAGGCAGGCACAATCCACACATTTTTCCTGATTTTCTAGTATATATTTATGAGAAAGCCGCTTATTTAGCGGCTAAAGGCGTTGTTTATGGGATATTCAAAATTTTTTGCCACGGTCGCTTTCGGGACACTATTCGCAACCGCCCCCGCTCTCGCCATCGACATCACGGTCGATGCAGACGCGGGCATTAAGAAAATTTCTCCGTACCTGTACGGGCGAAACATTGACAAAGTGAGTGACACTAAGGTCGAAAGCGACTCCACCGAAGAGGCGTTTATCGCGCAGATGCTCGACGCGGGCATCCACATGATGCGTGCGAACAACGGCAACAATTCCACTCGCTACAACTGGAGCAAAAAGCTCACCGTTCACCCCGACTGGTTCAACAACGTTTACGACCACGACTGGGACATCACCGCGAAAAAGGTGCTCGACAAGATGCCGGGCGTTGACGCCATGTACGCTTTCCAACTCACGGGCTACGCAGCAAGCAGCTCCGACTACAACTTCCCGGACTGGAACTGGAAACAGGAACACGGCTCGTATCCGTCACGGGCATTCGACCTTGCAGGGGGTGGCGAAGTATCGGAAGACGGTCAGACGCTCATCAAGGCGGGCGACGCCTCGCTCTACAACATGGAATGGCCCGCCGATTCTACGGTCGGGATTATCCCGCACTGGAAAGACGATCTCAAATATGACATGAACCGCTTCAAGTACTGGAGCATGGACAACGAGATAGAAATCTGGCGCGGCACGCACAACGATTTGGATTTGCCCGTAACCGGAGACTTCCTCGTCGAACGATATATCGACGTAGCCAAGAAGGCGCGCGCCGCCTGGGGCGACATCAAGCTCACCGGCCCGGTGGTCGCTAACGAATGGCAATGGTGCCACATCAGCGCCTACAACGACGAAAGCAGGCCCAAAATTGACGGTCAGGAATACTGTTGGTTGGAATTTTTCACCAAGAAAATTGCCGAAGCGCAAAAGGCGAGCGGCGTGCGGCTCCTTGATGTTTTCGACATCCACTGGTATCCCGGCGAAACCGACTACGAAAGCCGCATCAACTGGCACCGCGTACTGTTCGACACCACCTACTACTACAAGGGCGGTAACGGCATTCGCTGTGCGACAGGCAAATGCGACTGGAGCAACAAGGAGAAGGGATACAAATCCTACATCTTCGTGCGCATAAACCAGTGGCTCGAAAAATACTTCGGCAAAGATCACGGCATTACGCTCGGCATTACCGAAACAAGCATCATTGACAACGACCCCATGGTAACGGCCCTCACTTACGCGTCGTTCCTCGGAACCATGCAGGATAACGGCGTCGAAATTTTCACCCCGTGGACGTGGGGCGATGGCATGTACGAAACGGTTCACCTGTTCAGTCGCTACGGACACCCGAATCGCGTGCAATCCACCTCCAGCAACGACTCGCTGGTGTCCGCCTACAGTTCCATTAGCAACAAGGGCGACTCCCTCACGGTCATCTTCGTGAACCGCGCCGAAAAAGACGCGCAAGACGTGAACCTCAGCCTTGCAAACTTCGCCTCCGATGGAACGGTGAAGACGCTCACGTTGCAGAACCTCAAAGGTGAAACGTTCGTTTCGCACACAAGCAACGCGTTGAAAGAAAATGCAGTTGGAGCAAATGCGCAGGGCGGAACCACCACTGCGACGAGCTACAGCACAAACAGTTTCAAGATGACGCTCCCCGCCAAATCCATCACCGCCGTTTTGCTCACCACCACTACACCAAAGGTAATCGACGCCATTACCCCCGCGAAAAGCGCACTCGCAGGCAACCTGCTGCACCATGAAAGCGGCAACTGGTTTATCGACAACGGCTCAGGCAACGTGAGCAGCGTAAGCGTGTTCAACAGCCTCGGTCAAAACGTACTGCGAATGCACGCCATCGCCCGCGGAAACATCCGCATCGCAAGCGAAGTTCTCGGCAAAGGCCATTTCTTCGTGAGCATCAGAACTGCAAGCGGAACGCAAATGCAAAAAATAACGGTGAAGTAGAATTTTATCAAGATGTATAGTTTTTAATTGAAAAGTGCGAAGCATTTACGCTTCGCATATTTTATCTATACCCGTAAATAATAAAAGTTTGTTCCGCTTCGTTATACTCGTACGGAATACTGTGTTTCTGCAATATCTCCAGAATTAAAGACTTATGATCAATGGTCTGTATTTTATCCGGCACAAGCAACCCAATGTGTTCACGAACCGTCTCAACATGCTTTATCTTCATCCATTCAATCTCCGATAAGTCCAGAGTTTTACTCCCAAAGTTAAAGTCTTCATCACCATGCAAATTCCAGAAAACATCAGGTTCGGGTGCGTTTTTCTCAAATAAAGTTTTATACTGAACACAGTCCCAAGTAGCTTTTTCCATGAGGTCATTCACCAATTCACGCCACTTGGTATTGTTCATATACGACACAAGACTTCTTTCTTCAACAAATGATTTTATCTGTTCGAGCCAGGTCTTTTTATTTCTGTATTTTCCGTCTTCTATATCATCTATATGATGTTGCAAAAATTTAAGTCCATCATCACAGCGCAAAGCAATGTAAGACATTGTAGATATAAACTGTCCATTTCGCATAACATAACACCACCCCCATTTATAATGACTATATCCTTCAACAATATAATGAATACCGCCTTTCCATTTGATGTCAAGTACCTTTTTCCAGCCAGTCTCATTTGTATTATCTATCGGCTGAAATACTCCGCTTCTTGGATTAAGCTTTTTGTACAATGACTCGAAAAACAAATCCTTATCAATTTGCATAACATTCCCCCAACGGCAATTCTACTGTCATTATAAATATTTCGTTGTGGAATGTCAACTCGGTTTGAACAGCATGGATTCGCCCAACGGATGACCGCGGCAACGACGTTGACGCACAGCGTCTGAAGCCAAAACCGCTAATCAATCAAGTCGTTCTGGAATCTTGACAAGTGTTCGAACGGCAAAATTTGCCGGCCTCTGAACAGTCCGCAGCCATCGTTAATCAGTTGATTGTTGATGGCTTTGAACATATTCACGTCGATTTTTGCAAGTTCAAGTTCTTGCAGCTTTGTCAAGCGTTCGTAGGCTTCGTCAAAGTAAACGCATTCTCCGCTAGGAATCTGGTCATGCTTGGTACGCCTTGTCTCTTGCGTTTTTTCGTAACCGAAGTGGTTCGCTTCGCCAATTTCGGCGAAATCATCCATATCCTTGGTACGGAGCTGCACTTCCGTATAGCAACGTGCAAGATTGTCATAAAATGTTATATGCAACGATTGGTAGCCCGAGCACCTGGGTGTTGCCACCGAGTCATGATAATACGGTTGCACAGCCTCATTAAGCAGGTCACAATGTCCACCATCCCCATGCTTGGAAATTTCAGGCGTAAAGCCCCGCTCTTCCAAAAATTCAGGCATGGCGTTAGCAATTTCATACAGGTATTTTCGTTCCACCTCACTCCGCTCTTCGCCTTTTTTGATATGGCAAACGGGCATAGAAATCACGATACGGTAAGCAATCAAATCGCGGAAGTTCAGTTTACTTTTAATTTCGGCTTCAGACGGAAAGCATCCATTTTTTTGGTAATAGTTGTAAATAAATTCAAGGATATATCCATTGAATTTTTCTTCGGCGCGAATTAATGACTTTATTCGTCCTTTAAAGGTAAACGCAAGGAACGGATACTCCCTTGTCATGTACTTGTAGAACTCTTTGATTCTTTGGGACTGCGAGGTGAGGAAGTCATTGTGTTCCAGCAATTCAATAATCTGTATCAAAAAATTTGAATGAGCTAGGTCAATGCTGTTTCGCGTTCCTTTCGCACTGTTTCTGAGATCATTCGAATACTGATGCAAAATTTTCAGCACCGTATTCCCAGAAAACAAGTAATCATTCAAAGAGATCATTTTACAACTCCCGAAGCCATTTATCGACGGCTTACACGAAGCAATATAACAAAAGCATTTGCGGTTTCGCGCGAAATAAGGTAAATTATAAAAAAAATAAATTTTTTGCAATTTATATTATTACGCATAGTGTAAAAGAGGTTTTCATGAATTGTAACGAATTACAAAAGATGGATACCCAAGAACATTTAGGATAAAGTTTTATGGAAAAAAGAGAACTCAAAATCCACGGAATCTACAAGCACTTTAAAAATCGCTACTACATCGTCGAGGGCGTTGCAAAGCATTCCGAGACCGAAGACGAATACGTCATCTACCGAGCCCTTTACGGTGACAATACGGTTTGGCTCCGTGAAAAGTCCATGTTCTTAAGCGAAGTCGATCACGAGAAATACCCGGATGTTCAACAGAAATACCGTTTTGAACTTGTAGAACCCAGTCAAACGTAATTTTCGCATAAAGCGCAATACTTTTTCAAAAAGAACGAAAGATTTTATAAAAAAATTGTTTATATTAAAATCATGAACAAAAAAACACTCATTACTTTACTCATAGCTATCGTCAGTATTCTCATGATTACGTTCTTCGTGAGGGACTGGCTTGTCTTTTACAACTGCGGCGCCGTCGAGCAATGCCTCGTTGAAAGCAGCAACTACCAAAACATCGCCAAGTTCGCGGTAACCGCCATCATGACGATTGTCGTGTTTTTCATCGGCAAGCACTGTATTTGCAAGCGCGACCGCAACTTCTTGCAGGCGGGTTTCGCCATGGCGTTGTGCGCAGACTTCTGCCTGAAGATTCTGCACAACTATTCGCATTTTCTAGATCACCGTAGCGATTACACGCTGCTCGGCATCTGCTTTTTCATGGTGGTGCAGGCGCTGTTCATCTACCGCCACACACGTACGAGCGACACGGACAACAGCTCCCCGTGGATTCTTTGCATTCCGTTCGCTGTCATGTTCATCACGAACGCGCTTCACCTGTTCCGCATTTTCGAAGGGCCGACCATTCCGATAATTGCGACTTATGCGGCATTCCTATTCTGCTCACTCGCCGTTGCCTGCAAGGTTCCAAAGAAGGGCTATTACCCAGAAAAAAATGCAAAGAACATCAAGCGAGGCATGATTCTCTTTGTCTGCTGCGACATTTGCGTAGGGATTTCACTAGCTACGGGCGACGACCATAGCGTTCAAGAAATCGTGGCGACGGTAGCGAACAACTTTGTATGGTATTTCTACACACCGGCCTTGGTTCTGCTTGGGTTGAGCGGGTACAAGAAAAAAGAATAAGACTCCTTATGAAAGGGAGATGCCCGCTCGGAGGCGGGCATGACAATAAAGCTACTTAAATTTACGGCCTTTGAAATCGTATTTACGGACTTCACGCGGTTCATTTAAAGAACCTTCGTGACGAGCACCTTCGCCGAATTCGACAACGAGTTTTCCATTTTCACGATAAACTCTACTGCCATAGACGTGAGCCGTAGAACGCATTGCCGAGCGAATAGAAGTTCTCGTCGTGTCCTTTGCCGGGATTTCATCGCTGAGCTTGAGCAAACGCCACACTTGATACCATGGCCAATCGTCGTTCCAGCTCTGCACCACGCGTTCGCCATCAGTCGTTGCACGCAAATAATGTCCGCTGTTCTGCATTTTCATGCGAACAACATTTCCTTCGTAGCCAGATTGCTTTTCCATTGCAATTTTCTGATGAGCACCACCGTTCCACTTGTACAGTCCAGCCGTCACGCCCGCATCGGTCTTCTCGTTCGGGATTTCAACAACCACATCGCCAAAGTTGATGCGGTAAGAACCTGAAATTGGCGTAATCGTCGCTATCGCGTTATCGCCCTTGCAGTCGCCAAGCGAGAGGCCACCCTCTGCATTCTTGATCATGCATGTGCCAAAGTTCATCGACATAATACGCACCGTATCCGGTTTCGCAGGTTTCGCCTGCCACACACGTACCCAGTCCGCTTCAAAGTACGCAGGCTTGTCCGCAGTGATTTCGATGTCATCGCCCGCCCAACCGCCAATAGCCAAGTTCACGATGATGTACTGAGCCGAGAGCTGCCTGATTTCAGTCGGACGGTTATAGCTAGCGAACTTTTTGTCGTCAAAGTAAAAACTGAGAGTGGATTCATCCCA
>JAGCPZ010000078.1 GCA_017965445.1 Fibrobacter sp.
CGATTGCGGTCGCACACGGCGAAGGCCGCGCGGAATTCGCTAGCCGCGAAGCCGCCGAAGCCTGCCTCAAGACCGGTCTCGTGGCGCTCCGCTATGTCGATGGCAAGCACGAATACACAGAACGCTACCCGCTGAACCCCAACGGCTCTCCGTTCGGCATCAACGGCCTCTGCTCCGAAGACGGCCGCGCCCTCGTGATGATGCCGCACCCCGAACGCGTGTTCCGTACCTGCCAATACTCTTGGCACCCGACGGAATGGGGCGAAGACGGCCCGTGGATGCAGTTGTTCCGCAACGGTAGAATCTTCGTCGGCTAATGGTTCGGCGGGCTCGCCAACCTTTCTAGGTTACTGAGCTTGCCGAAGTGCCCGCGCATCACTGTGAAAACAAAAATCGCTCCTCGCTTTACCGCAGGGGCGTTTTTTTGTGACCTTATGTTCCAATTTCTGTGAAATGCGCCCAACTAAAACACATTGTCTTTTTGTGATGCCAATAATGATTGTAAGTTTTTTGGATGCTTTTTGACAATTTCGTCGTTTCTTATATATATTTAAAGAAATACATCAAAAATCAAGGAGTAAACATGCTTAAAAAAATCGGGTTGGGTATTGCTCTTACAGCAACCTTCGGTCTTATGTCCTGTGAAGACAGTTCCAGTTCTAGCAGTGGCGGGACGGTAACCATGTCTTGCAAGGTTGTAAGTGAGGATCCGTTCACCATCAAATCTTCTGAAGCGGGAATTGGTGGCAACATTACATACGAGCTAAAAGACGGCAAAGTTGTAGAAACCTATAAATTCGACGATTCGGCCTTAGCTAAGGAAGAATGCCAGGACATGAAAGAACGCTCCGGTTACACTAAGGTCACTTGCGACGGAAAGAAAATCGTAGCCTATACCAATGACGAAAAGACTGAAGCGCAGTTTAAAACCTACACCAAAAACTTGGCTAATTATTGCAAGGAAATGAATGGTAAGACGGTAGATATCAACGATTGGGGCAATCCCGATGATGATGTCCCTACAAGTAGCAGTTCCAAAGCCACGTCTTCTTCGGCTAAGTCTTCAACAACCACGTCCTCGTGTGAATTTAAGCTCAACAATGACGTATGGGAATATTCCTACGCTACAGAAAAGGATGCTTCAGGCACTTCTGCCAAGGGAACCGTTCGTTATGAGTTCAAAGGTAAGGATGTGACCATTACGGATAAATCCACCAAAACAGGTTCTTTAGTGAAGTCTATCTGTCCCACCTTGCAAGAGGAGGATTATGAGGATTCCGACGAACTTGGCTCAGAAAAAATGGAAACTAAATGCAGTGGCGATGATATGATTGTGACAGTAACTACGGTCCACCGTAATTATAAGGAAAATTACGCCTCCAAGGAAGAAATAATGCAGGCATTGACTGCTCAATGCAAAATGAGGCAGTAGCCGAAGTTTCCTGAACATTTCGAATAACAAAAACGCTCCAAGCATTACTGCAGGGGCGTTTTTTTGATTTTGTATGTGTTTTTAATTGGCTTCTGTTTTCGTAAATCTGAGGAGTTTAATATTGCTATATTGCGTGTATGAAATCGCTCTATAAATTTTTTCTACTTGCTTTTATCATCTCTGTTCTGCATCCTTGTGAAGCGAAAGAATCGGAACCTGTTCTCGAATCCTCTTCAAAAGCAATTCGAAGCTTTGAAGGTTTTGTGCGCGATACGAGTGCGTATGTCATGGTTGTGGATACGAGCGTTCATGATAGTGCCTTTAAAGAGACGCTAGTCCCCGTTGAAGAAGGTGGCTTTGCACGTATTTTTTCCCATTATCCCCAAGAAAATCTGACGAATGAAACTAAAATTTTCTATGCCTACTCCGATTCTATAAGCCCATTTGTTGAAAAACGTTCCAAAACATCTTCTTTCCTTGATGTTGTTTCACTCGCGTATGCCAATCATTACCCAATGGAAATTAGCCCTGATGACATTTGGCTTATGATATTAGATGGCTTTCGCCTCCATGTAAAGAACAATCGTAAAACACTGAAAAACCGTTTTGTTGCTCCAGGTGCCGATACTGTGATTTTGATTGTAGATAATTCATTGACGTATAAATTCACGCATAATGAATGGTTTTGGACAATTGCAAGCTTGTATGAATCTTTGCTGTCTAAATTGCCTAAAAAAACGGGAAATCCGCTGAAGACGAAATTTTCGACAACAAGTCCGGTAGATAACAATATTTCAGGGACTATGGTAATGGCTGTAGCCTCGGAATACTATTCATATTATGTTCGGACAACTTGTGGGATTCCCAAAATCAAGGTTAAAGGAACTAAAGAGGATTGGATTTTGCTTAAGGATTCCTTTAACAAACTGGCCGTGCAATTGAATATGAAGTGGTGGGCGAAAGGTCTTAATCCTGTACTTGATGAATTTATCAAAGTTTTTGATGGTAAAATAAATTTAGAACATTGGAGAAGTATTTACAAATATTACAAACCCCAAGGATGCGGCAGTCCTAGTTTTGATGGCTGGATTTCTAGGTTTTTGCCATATACGAAAGAATTTGTTCGCGATGGGTATGCCTATGTAAAGCATTCGGATTGGAATAAACGGATGTATTTTCACGATGTGCCATCGGGAATTACGTTTGTAGATGTGAAGTGGCATTATTCTAAAGATATTCCTTTAAAACTTTATACAGGTTTTGTTGGAATCCAAGTCGATACCACGACAAAAATGTTGAAAGCGGCTAGAGGGTATGCTCTTATGGCCTATGGCTTGATGAATTTTAGGGAGACCGCTAAAGAAACAAAATACATACCGGGGAAAACTCTCCGCCTGCATGAAATGTTGGCAATTTCGGATTCCATGACTGTTTATGGGGAAAAAGGCTTGCTTTATTCAACCAATGACCTTGAAGAAATTGAACGTTTTGCGGATGTGTCTTATTTAGACGAGGAATATCTTGAACCTGGTTCTTGGATACTGGAAGACTATGATTGGAATGAACCGAATTTGTCGATTAATTTGTATCGAAAAGGCGAATTGCAAGACCATTTGCTTTATTATGCCTATCCTAAAAAGTATCGTAATGGTGCTATGCGTTCGTTAAAAGGAGTTGGATTTTGGGAAAAGAATGTTGCTATCAAAAAATTTTTCGAACAGCGTAAAATTCCTATAAACGGAACAGTCGATGAATTCTCAAATGAAAAGGATCTTCCTAAATTCAATCTTGAAATGTACGTCGATACCGTTATTTTGAAAGAAGGGAAAAATGTTGTTGGAAAAATGGATGATCTTAGAATAGGGATAATGGGGGCTTTGAGAAAAAATTGTGGTTGGCGGATAGAACGGGCTATATATCGCCATCATAAATATGATTTTAATGATTCTATTGTGGCTACAATTTCGTATAAGGATGAAGGACGTGTTGATTCTGTTTTGATGGATTTGAAACCTGAGATAAGTTCATTTCAGGAAGAAATTCGTTCTATCTTGAAATATGCGTGGATGCCTCCAAAAGTTAATTATGAAATGGGTGATGAAATTGCGCAAGAAATTGTCGATAAAATAAAAGTTCGTATAACCTTATCAAAGGATTATCGAATGGTGTGCAAACAGAATGGGGTTGTTGCGAGAGATTCCGTTGGAGTCTTTGGTGCTTGGACTATAGGAAGAAACTACGTTCCTTGCAACGCAATTGATTTTTCGAAAGATCTTGCGACTGGTGAAATATATCGTTTTCGTTGTGAAAAGTTCGATGAAAAAGATGAAAAATTAAAATCAGCTAAAAATGTTCGTGGTGATATAAAAGTTAGTTTTAATAAAAATAAATACAAAGATCGTGAGAGAACGTTGAAAAAACTGAGTGATCAGTTTGTCTCTATTGAAATCCCGTCTTGCTTTGTGGAAGAGTGAGTGCGGGGTATGTTGCCATGATTCGTTGAATTTTGTTATATTCATGGTGCTATTGAACGGATGCTGGAAGTGATTCAATATGAAATCTCTCGTTATTTACATTCATGGGAAAGGCGGCAACGCCAATGAAGCGAATCACTACAAACTCCTTTTCCCCAATTGCGATGTTATCGGTTTTGATTACAAGTCGGAAACTCCGTGGGATGCCAAAAAAGAATTTCCGTCTTACTTTGATTCCGTTTCTGCGGGCTATGATGAAGTCTGCCTGATTGCAAATAGCATCGGGGCGTTTTTCTCGATGAACGCGCTCGCAGAAAAGCGAATCAAGAACGCTTACTTCATTTCGCCGATGGTCAACTTGGAAAAGCTGATTGGCAATATGATGATGTGGGCGGGCGTTTCGGAGGCGGAACTCCGCGAAAAGAAAACGATTGCGACATCTTTCGGCGAAACGCTTTCGTGGGAATACCTTTGCTACGTGCGGGAAAATCCGATCCAGTGGAACATCCCGACGCAGATTCTGTACGGTTCGAAGGACAACTTGACTTCCATCGAGACGATGGGCGCGTTCGCAAAGAAGATTGGCGCACCGCTTACGGTAATGGATGGTGGTGAACACTGGTTCCATACGGACGAGCAGATGGAATTTTTAGATAGGTGGATTAAACAATGCCAGAACAGACTTTAACACGCGAATCTTTGGTAGAATTCTTCGGTGAAGAAGAATATGAAAGGTTGTGCCGCCACGAGGCTGGCCACGCTCTAATCGCATTCCTGTTCAAACGCCAGATTGACTACGTCAGAATCAACAATTCCAAGGAAAAACCGAGCGTTACGCGCATGCCCGGGAGTTCGCTTGATGGTGCCGCCCACATCGCCATTGCTGGCCACATGTCGGACTTTTTGATCCGAAAAAATTTCGCTTGCGACCTCGACACTGTCATGAAAGAATTGCCGATGGAACTCTACAGGAGCGATCCTGATTACCAGAGTTTCCAAGCGGCTTGCTATTACTACCAACTTGCCGAAACGAGCGTCGTCGAACAAGTTTACAACCTCATGATGACTTGCCAAAAGTCGCTCAGGGCGATTGCCGCAGGGCTAAGCGAAAAAACGTGCCTGACCCGCACCGACATCGAAAAAATCATCGCCGACAACGCTTAATTCCGCATAGCCCTCCCGGCCTGAGCCTGTCCCGCACTAGTTGTTAGTGGACACTTGCAATTTTATTGCTTATGTGTCCACAATGCTCGGAACGGGGACGGGATGCCGGGATAACCCTTTTGCCGTCATCCTGAGTCCCGAAGGGACGAAGGATCCAGTGATTTTTTATATCGCATTGTCTTCTCGGCCCCTGTGCCGGGATCACCTTTTTGCAGTCATCCTGACGAACGAAGGGAGGAAGGATCCAGTCAATTTTTCGCTTTTGCACTACAAGAATTTACTGGATCCTTCATTTCGCTAGCGCTTCATTCAGGATGACGAAATGCAGTATGTCATTCCCATCCCGGAACAAGTCCGGGATGACAGTCGGGAATCTCCTTTTTATACATTATTTTACTTTTTATTATAAAATCTCTGCAAGGCCATGTTGTTATATTGTTATTATGCATAGCCTTTCTAAATTCCTTTTCCTCGTCCTTGCCGCATGCGCTCTGCTCTCTTGCGAACGCAAGCAAGTGAATAATCCCATTAACGTTTCACCGGATTCTTCGCACAAGATTTACGGCTTTGCCCGTGATATGAGTGCGTACGCAATGGTCATCGATACGACCGTTCGCGAAAAAGATATCGTAGGCGAATTGATTCCTGTAACTCAAGGCGGCTTTACGGAATATCTTAAAAGCTATTCGCAAGAAGGGACGAATGCGAAAAAGATATTTTATGCGTATTCGGATTCCATTAGTCCTTTTATTAGTGGATCGTCTTCTGATGAAATTTCCTTTATAAATCTGGTGGCCCATGCGTACGATTGTCATAATTCCATAGAAATAAATCCAGACGATATATGGCTTACAATTTTGAACGGTATTCGACTCCATGTGAAAAACAATCGTGATTTGCTGAAAGATCGCTTTGTGTCACCGGGTACTAATACGGCCATCGACATTCGGAATGACTCGCTTTCGTGGAATACGACGTATGAAAAATGGCATGGTGTTCTTGCGGATTTGTTTGATTCTCTGCAAGAGAAAATGCCTGTAGAAACGGGAGAACCGTTGAATGTTAAATTCTCAACGACAAGCCCGATTGACTACAACATATCTCGTTCCATGGTGATGGCGTTTGCTTCAGATTATTATACTTTTACATTGACTACTGGTTGTGGCATCCCCAAAATTAAGGTGAACGGCACAAAATTGGACTGGAGCTTGCTTAAAGATTCTTTTAACAAGCTTGCTTCACGATTGGATTTGGAATGGTGGGCGAAAGAGTTAAATCCCATTCTGGATGAATTCATCAATATTTTTGATGGCAAAATAAATTTAAGCCATTGGAGGAACATCTATAAAAAACCTGAAAGTGAATGCGGAAGAGTTCCGGTTGATGGATGGATAACCAAATTTTATCCTTATATAGGCCGCGATAAACCAGAACGTCGAATGGATTGGAATGGTGCCATTGATCATATAGATGATATTCCGAAAGGATTGACGGACGTTGACGTCAATTGGATTTATTATGGCAAGAAAATTCCTCTGAAAATTTATATGGGCTTTGTCGGAATTCAGGTCGATACAACTAGAAATATGCTGAAAGCATCTCGCGGATATGCACTTATGTCTTATTGCGGCTGGTGCGATATGGATTCTATTGCAAAAGATCTCAAGTATATTCCTGGAAAGCCTCTCCGGTTACAAGAGTCTTTAGCTATCTCGGATTCGATTGAAATCTATAATGCACAGGGCGTAGCTTATGCGACAAGCGATCCGAAGGAAATTAAAAACTTTGCTGCGGCATCATCTTTCAAAAGTGAAAAAAGTCATCTATTTCATGAATCTTACCCTTATGAAATTGT
The DNA here is from genome assembly GCA_017965445.1 of Fibrobacter sp. Classification (GTDB taxonomy): domain Bacteria; phylum Fibrobacterota; class Fibrobacteria; order Fibrobacterales; family Fibrobacteraceae; genus Fibrobacter. The sequence goes on from JAGCPZ010000078.1 coordinate 6,926, forward strand.
TGAAGAAATTGCTAATGCCGAACCGTTCTGCGTAATTAACTTATATAAAGGCGGAAAAGCAATAGAACGTTTAAGCCTTTATAAACAGATTGAAAAAAAATATGTTGTTCTTACGCAAGAGATTGGAATTCTAAACAATTCCCTGTCTTTAGAGGCTTTTTTCAAGGAACGCCATATTTCTTTTGAGGGTGAGTTTAATGGATTTACAAATGATAAAAGTATCCCGGAATTAGACGTAGATGTTTTTGTTGATTCACTTGAGCCCAAAAATGGCAAAGTTTTTGAAGACAAATCTTTTTACGATTATAAAAAGGAAAATTTTAAAAAGACTTTCGCTTGGCGATTAAAAAAGGTTTTCTATAAACATTATAAAAATGATTTTAAATTATCTGTTGACGTCAAACTTGAGTATGGCGAAGATGGGCAAGTTGCAAATGTCATTATGAACACAGAACACCCTAAGTACAATGCGTTTTTAGAAGATGTTAGGGATGCTCTATATTTTGCTTGGGAAGCTCCATCACTTGATGACGGAGGCTATGATTTTATTATAAAGTCAGCAAAGTTGCGTATATCTTTTTCTAAAAAGTAACGTATAGTCTGTAAGCAGAATGGGCAACCCGCGAAAGATACGGTTGAAATTGTGGTCGATCTAGATGCAAAAAAGTCTCTTTGCAGTGAAATAATCTTTACGAAAGACCTTGTTACAGGAAGTGTAAATCATTATGAATGTAATGAGTTCAATAAGAAACTTGAGCAAAATGAAAACGAAATCATTCTTAATAAACTTGTGCAAAATGAAATCATTCCTGTTTCCACAAATCGGACTTTTGATCGATTTGTCAAAGTGCGTTATGGTCGTATCTCGCTTTCGGATGTCGTGACACTCAAAATTCCGCCCTGCTTTGTAAAATATTGAGTTTTTTGCTAACGGTTGTTTGTAGAACAACCTGCGACTCGGTCATGAAAACAAGCAAGCTTGTTTTTCACGACTCTCGTGCTAACGGTTGTTTGCAAAATAAATGAGAAAAAGCCAAACCACTTGCAAATAGCTTTTCAAAGACGTAAGTTTGAAAATGATTTGGAATTTTCAAACAATAAGAGTCCTTGACAAATGGTTTATTTTTGGCTAGATTTAATACTAACAGTTCCCACCGCGCCTCTTAACAATGCGTACCACGGTGGGACTTCGTTTTTTTAGGCCCTGGAGTGGTGAATGAAATACTCGAAACGGCCTATTGATATTCCTGAGCAGATCGCTGCTTTAAGTAATCGCGGCTTAGTTATTGAAAATGAAATTTTTGCTCAGCAGCAGTTCTCAAGTATAAGCTATTTTCGATTAGCTTGTTATTGGAAACCATATGAAATAAATTCGAATACACATGAATTGGTAAAGGGAACTTCGTTAGAGGAAATATTATCCTTATATGCATTTGACCGAGACTTGCGCAGTATTGTTTTTTCGGCTATTCAAGATATTGAGATTGCTTTACGCACTAGGATAATCCATCATTTTTCAATGAAACATGGTGCGTTTTGGTTTATGAATGCATCTCTTTTTTCTGATGCTGAAATATTTGACAAGTGTTTCTTAAGTCTGCAAAATGAAGTATCGCGTTCAAAGGAGGATTTTTTATTGGAGCATTTCAAAAAATACGATAGTCCGTCGATGCCGCCCGTATGGAAAACACTTGAAGTTGCGTCTTTCGGAACATTGTCCAAATTGTTTTGTAATATGGCTGATATTTCTGTAAAAAAGTCAGTTGCCAAGAGTTTCGGTTTGCCTCAATATAAATATTTGGAAAGCTGGATTCGCAGTATTACTGTTTTACGTAATTGTTGTGCTCATCATGCGCGTATATGGAACAGGCGTTTCCCACTTATGCCTCAGTTGCCAAAACATCTATCTTTAGCTTGGATTGATGTTAATGCTGCAAAACCGATGAAACTTTTTGCTCTGCTTTCGACGATTTTGTATCTTGAACAGAATATTGTATCAAATTCGTCTATCAAGGACCGGTTGTTAGCGTTGCTCGTGAGGCAACATCAGTCAAGATTGAAGGCTATGGGATTTCCTGAAAGTTGGCGAGAGCAGGACCTTTGGACAACCGTTCAGTAGGGCCCATACCTCATTTGACAAATCGTCAATGCTTTTCTGCTTACATTTTGAACTTTAGCCCTTCATTGATATATATTTAAATTCGGTGTTATGGGCTTTCGTTGTTTGGGGAATAAACGCGAATGGCTTAGAACCAAAGGATTATCTATGTTGAATCAGCACATTCGCGTTGCTGCTCTTTGCAGCGCGTTTTCTTTTGCATTGGCGTCAAATTCCTTCGCGGCAGAATTGCCGACGGCAAACGAAATGTTTGCGAAGATGGGCTTTGGCATAAACATTGGAAACACGATGGAAGTTCCAGGGAATCCGACGGGGTGGGGCAACAAGTTCCCGACCGAGGCGTATATTGATTCGGTTAAGGCGGCGGGCTTCAGCACGATTCGCATTCCTTGCGCTTGGGATAGCCACGCGAGTAACGGAGTCATCAACAAAAGCTGGATGGATTCGGTGCAGACGGTGGTGGATATGTGCATGCGCGCGGGGCTTGTGACGGTTCTCAATATCCATTGGGATGGCGGCTGGCTTGAAGAGAACTTGAAGGATGCCAAGAAGGACGAGGTGAACGCCAAGCAGAAAGCGTACTGGACGCAAATCGCAACGCACTTCAAGGACTACAATGAGAATTTGCTTTTCGCTAGTGCAAATGAGCCTGCGACAACAGACGATAATTACAAGCACGAAACTGAAATTTTGATGGTTTATCATCAGACGTTCGTGGATGCAGTGCGTGCGACAGGCGGCAATAACGCAAGCCGTACGCTCGTGATTCAGGGCCCTTCCACAAGCATCGACCGCACGAGTGAAGTGATGCCGGTAAGCAAGCTCCCGAAGGATGTAATCGCGAACCGCCTGATGGTCGAAGTGCATTTTTATGACCCTTATACTTACACGCTCATGAACGATATTGCAGATTGGGGCGCTCAGGTTTATCCGCAATACTACTGGGGCGACGACCTTGCATCAGGTGCGGATATCGTGCATAACTGCGGCTACAACGCTTGGGCAGGTGCCATGGGCGACAAGTGCACCAGCGCCCAGATTCAGGACCAGTTCGGCAAGATGAAAAAGAATTTTGTCGATAAGGGTGTGCCTGTGATTATCGGTGAATTCGGTGCCAATGACCGTGTGGGCGTGTTGACGGGCGACAATTATGCCAAGCATCGCAAGGGCCGCCTCGCTTATTACGATGCCGTGATGAAACTCGCCAAGGAAAATAAGGTGGTGCCCATCGCTTGGGATACGGGCCACGAAGGCGAAAATAACATGACCATTATCCGCAGGCAGTCTGCTCCGGACGGCTCCGTGTTCGACAAGGACGTTCTGAACATCATGCGTCACGCGTACGGTCTTACGGATTACGTGAACAATGGCATAACGCATGTGGAAAACTTCAAGACCGATGACGGAAAGACAGGAATTGGGGTGATGCGTCCACGTCCGGCGCAGTCCCGCAGCTTGCGCGGTTCCCGCACTTATGACCTGCTCGGCAAGCAGAACCCGCAGGCGAGAGTCGTGAAAGTAAAGAAATAGGCTTTAGGTTACAGGTCTTAGGTATTATGAAATGCAAAGAGTCCCGACGTTTGTCGGGACTTTTCAAAATTTACTGGATCCTTCGTCGCTTCGCGTCTCAGGATGACTTGCTCGAGGGTGACAGACTCTCCGCCAGTTTCCAGCTACCCACTTCTTACTGCCTACTGCGGCTCTGCCGCAACCTCTAAAATCCTATACTCGCTTGCACCATGTAGATTCTGTTTTCTTCTTGGCCTGTGTAGTAGCCGCGTTCTTCACCCCAGGTGGCCGCTTCAAACGTGAAGAAACGGAGCACTTCGACGCCGATACCTGCAGACGGATACCCGCCCCTGAAACCGGCGGCAAGGCGCAATGCTATGAAACGGACTTCGTTGTTGAGCCCAGGAATTGCAGCAAGTGTCTGTTCCAGTTCGAAACCGAAGTTGAGGTGGCTGAAGAACTTGTAATTTCTGTCTGCATTGAACATATCGGCGAAATCTACAGCGACATTGAATTTACGACCGAATCCGGTATTGCTGTTCATGAATTTCGGGCTATAGTTCGCGCCTATCGTGAAGTTCGGAATCAGCGTTTCTCCGGCAAGCGACTTGAAGTAGATGTCGCGAAGCGATGCACCGAAGCGGACTTCGCGGTTGAACTGATAAAGGACGCCCATGTCCAAGCCGAACGAGAAAGTCTTTGAATCGAAGAAATCGTCAGTGGCGTTGTCGAGCTTGTTTTCCAGCGTATCGACTACACTCTTGTAGTTTGCCAAACCGAGTGTAACCATTTCGGTCTTGTGGCGTTTTACGATTTTTCCACCAAGGCCTACAGAGAGTTTGTTTGGAATAATTTCGTAAGCGCCACCCGCCTGGGCTACGGCATCGATGTAGAACGTATCGACTACGAGGTAGGGGAGGATTAAGCCTCCTTCAACATAAGGAGCGACGCTTCCGTTCATCCAGAAAGCAGCACCAAAATTGTGGAACGCCAATTCGGCATCGAACTTCAATCTCATTTCCAAGGTCTTGTGGTCATGAGAGTTGATAATATTGAGGTATCTGGGATTGTTGACAAGCGAATCTAGAATGGCGCTCGTCCTGCTGGAGTTCGATTCATCTGCCGCATTTTGCGCATTCCTAAACAAGTCCTGAACGTCGGTCACGTCGCCATAGGCCGACAGGAACTTGCTGAACTCACCGGCTCCGCCAAATGTGAGTCGCATGTCGCCAATCCAGTTGCGTGGATAGTAACCTTGTTCCGGGCGCTTGTCGTAGTTACCGAGCCTGTTGATTTGGCTTAAGCCTGCATAGTTGAAGTGTATGGCGTCCTTGTCATCGACTACGGCGACGTGGGCCCCACCCATGGATTCTGCACGGAGCGAAATGTGCCTGGGAGACTTTGCCGATGCAAAGCTTACACATAAAATGAGAATTGCAAGTAAAGTTATTTTATTCATTTTGCATTTCTCCCTTCAAACCATTTCTTGAAATCTTCTTCGGAGTAGTTGACCCAGCATCCGCCGATCATTTCTTTTCGTTTCTTTAGCGTATATTTTATGTTGTTTACGTCGGTATCGTGGCGGATCAGTTCCTTGTTCTTGATTTTGGTCGCAAGATTTTTCCCAGGGAATTTCAAGTCAATGGCAAACTTGAGCAGGTGGTTGTCGTTTTCATCGCGATCGTCGGGGTCGCGAATGACATATTGCCATTCATCCGGGTCTTGGGTCCCCATTTTCCCATTCATGTCGATATCGATGGTTTCGTATTTTTCAATGGTGTTGAGATAATCGACCTGTGATTTGGTCAGGTCGTACACCTTTCCATTCTTGTTGACTTGTGCGGTATTGTTTTCGTCTTTTGTTATGAAGGTGTTTTTGACAAGGACTACTGAACGGTAGTCTCTGCCGTCTTCGTCAATTTCGCCATCACCGTCGTTGTCGTAGTTATCCACGACTTCTTCGTCAACGCATCCATCGCCGTCATCGTCCATACCGTTTCCGAACACGAAGAACACGTCGGTCCGTTCTTCTTCAACTGTCTGGGCCCTGTCGTTTAATTGGATGACTGTGTTGGCAAGTCCAACCGTTGCGTCCGTGTAGAATTCGTCGCCGATGTCTTGTCGCGTGGAGTCGGGAAGGTAGGCTTTGATGATTTCTGCAGAGGCGTCCGGCGCTACTTTAATCGCTTCGGATGCTGCCGCCATGTCCTTGAGGAATGGCTTGAGACTATCGCCAAGGTCGTTCAGGGTATTTAAGTTCAACTTCATGCCTGCGCTATCGGCCGAGAGTACGGATGTGAGTTCTGTCTGGACGTTTCGGATGCGGAGCGCGGCTTTGGTGAGTAACAAGATGGCGTAACTGTCGGCGATATCGCTGAACCGTACTTTCTTGTCTGTTTTTCCGGTCGTGTCACGAACGATAAATTGGTTCAGGTAAATCAGGACAGAATCAATCCCTTTTGAAATCAAGTGGGCTTCATGGTCCTGCATCTCGAGGAATCCGTTGGATGTCGATTTGTCGTCGGCCTTTTGAGCGTAGGAGACCAACTCGAATGCATTGAGCCCTTCTTGGCTGTTTAGGACGCACTTGGAGAGACCGACCCATGCTTCGGAATATCCGGAGTCCGCTGCAATAGCTCTGCTAAAAAGCCTACGGGCGGAGTCGTAGTTCGACTTCTGGAACTCGTGGTATCCATCTAGCGTCAGAGCGGCCGCATCGTCGTTTTCGGCGTCATGGCTTTCTGTTGGGTGAAACAGGTTGCAACCGGCAATGCCGACAGACAAAGCGATTACGAGGGGCCATATCCTTTTGCTTTGTGATATTTTACTCATTTTGCTAATCCTGAAACGATTTCTCCGCTTAAAAAAATAATCTCATTATTAAAAATAATGCATTTTTTCCTACACGAAATGCTTATTTTACCTTTTTGGGAGGACTTTTTTTACGATTTTCTCTTAAAAAAATATATTTGCGCTCAATGGAAGCGTACAAAGAGTATTTTCCGACGAAATCTTATCGCATTGCCGAGATGCGACTTTCCTCCCTGCTCAGGGTCGAAAGGGATCGTCTTGATGGGATTGCCGCTGCCTTGGGGCGTGAATATGCCATCGCTCCAGACAACTTGCGGGAACAGTTGCCGCAGATTCTCCAGTTTACGCAGTCGTACCATGAGGCTTATGACCAGTATTTGAAGGCGGTGCTCGTACAACAGCCGCGCCCTATCCAATGCAGGCCTGCTTGCGGAAACTGTTGTCATCATTATCCGATGTCGGTGGAACCGTTCGAATTGATTTTCTTGTATAATGAGCTACGGAAACGGGATGACTTGCTTACTTTGATGGAAGCTTGCCAGCTGCGTTCGGACAAATTTGAATCTTTTTTTGATGCCCGCCGAGAAACTGGGCTTTCTGAGGACGATGCCGAAGATCGGGCTCTCCATGACTATTTCTCGTGGTGGCGTCCGTGTCCTTTTTCGAACGAGACGGGCGATTGTACCGTTTATCCGCTACGGACGGTTTCTTGCCGTATGTATTTCAGCGAGACCGAACCGCAATATTGCACTCCGGATATGCTTCAGACCGAAAAGAACGATAGCTATATAGTTTATATGCCGGATGTCGTGGAAGATGCCGTGTATGGGATTTCTGAACATTATTCGGCGCTGGACTTGCCTGAAAGTTTTTTTGGCGGTCTGCTTGCGTTGAATGGCTATGAAGGAGTCTTGGGCGCATGAATCCCTTTGAGAAAATCAGTGTCCCTGCAATGGCTCCTGACGGACAGATGGATTTGTTCGGGTTCGTGGCTGCGGATAAGGAACCCGACGTCAAGGCTCCGTCGCCGGATTGCTCTCTCAATGGACTTGTGCATTTTAAGTATAGTCCGCTCATGAAAAAGAGCATCCGTTGCAAGGGTGGGGTCCTGTTCGGCCACCCGGAAGTGCTTTTGCCTGCGTACATGAAAGCTCCGGAATTTGCCGATGCCCGTGAACTTGCCGCAGAATGGGCGGAACATGCGGTGCGTCGCAAAACGCAGAAAAACAAGGCTATTATCAAGGACTTGGTAAATCGCTTTTGGCAGACCGTGGATCAGGTCTTTACGGACAAAGGACAAGCTCCGCTTGCAAGCAAGGGGCGCTTGCCGCCGATTCGTCCGCAGGGCAATCACCATAACTTGACGGATGTGCTTGCGGCCATCAACAACACCTATTTTGATGGTTCACTTACATGCAGAATTACCTGGAGTAACCGCGTGGGTGGCCTCAGTTTCCACTCCGTGCGCAAGGACCCAGTGACAGGTGAGAGTTTCCACCTCATCAGTATCAGCCGCGGTTACGATGCTGCAAACTGTCCTTTGTATGCAATCGCGGGTGTTGTTTATCATGAATGCCTGCATGTCGTGATTCCAGTCGAGGAACGCCACGGACGCAGGGTTGTTCACGGTCGAGAATTTCGCCAGCGTGAAAAACGCTACATTTATTATGATGAATGGATCAAGTGGCACAAGGAAGTGCTGCCGCGAAACATTCGCGCCATGCGGCACCATAAGAGCCTTTAAACGCTCGGGCTGCTTCGTTGCAGTTTCAAGTTTTAAGTTGCTAGAAACGTTCTTATTGCAATCTCTAGTAACTACTAACTAGTAACTAGTAACTAGCCCGAAGGGCGGAGTAACTAGTAACTAAAAATCAACCTTTCGTCATAATGAGCTCGTTCGCCACCGATGAATTTCGGGCGGGTGCGCGCAGCAATGAGTATGGCCTTGCCGATGTGATTTTGCTTTAGACGCACAGGAACGGCGACTTCGCGGAGGTGCATGCCGATAAGGGTCCCGCCGATATCAAGCCCCGCGTTTGCCTTGATATGTTCGAGTGCCACGGGAGATTTGAAGGCCGCGTAACAGGCTGTTGCGAAGGAGCCGCCGGCTTTGGGTTGCGGTACGACGTTTACGATTTCTGCGTTCGGGACGGCTTCATGTTCGATAATAATGGCGCGATTCAGGTGCTCGCAGCATTGGGCGGCGATGTAGATGCCTTGTGCATTGAAAATGCTCTGGAGCCCTTCGTAGATGGCTTTCCCGACTTCGGGAACGGAATGGCTACCGACCTGGTTGCCCAGGGTTTCGCTGGTACTACAGCCGACAACTACAATATCGCCTTTTTTCAGATGCGCCGCTTCGACAAGTTCCGCAGCGGCTTTGGCAGCGTCCGACTTGATTTGCTCGACAATGTTCTTGTCGTCAACTTCGTAAGTAATGCCCGCCATTAATATGCTCCTGTTGGTGTTCTGCGTAAAAGATAATTTTTTGAAAAAATTAAAATTTGTTTTCCAAAAATAGTGAGTTCATATTATATTCATAACAGATAACTTAGGTTTTTGCTTTTGTTTGTTTTAGGAGCGAAAATTTGCAAAATACTACACATGTTATAGGGCTTGATCGAAAGAAAATAAAGGGTTTCTTTCTGCGAAAACTTCCTGAAATGAAGGAAGCGGTCATTGATGCCATTATCGAGATTTTGCCAAGTGTACCGCATTATCAAGAAGAAAGTGACCATTTTACGTTCCGAATTATCATGGGGAATGGAAACACGCCGATGGGCTGGAATCGCCGCATATACAAGTTTTCGGGAGAATCGCTGGAAAATTTGTACAAAGAACGCGTGAAAGCATGTTTGAAGGACGTCATCCATTTTTGCAGGAACGGGTGCGACTTGATTATCCAGCAGATGTCTGGACGCGAAAAATCGGAGTCGTCTATCCTGGTCGGTGTATTCCAGTCGGATATCGGAAATGCTGGCGAGACCGAACGTGCTCTTCTCGAAAAAGGTTTTTTGCTGATAGACTGCGTCAACGTTTCGAAAATATGCATAAATTCGCATACGCCAGATGGTGGCAACGACCATTTGCTGATTCGTTTCGATTTGGATGAAAACGGTTTTGCGGATGATTTGACGGAAACTAATTTGGGTTCGTACCCGAAAGGGTTCTGGGCTGGTCTTTTTTCACAAGTCAAAAAAGAAGTTCACGGCACAATCTGTTTGTTTGTGGATCCGTCATGGAATGGGAACAAAGACGAAAATTTTGACGAAGGAAAGATAGTCTTTGATGATTACAGGGACATGCAGATAAAGCCTGATTCCATGTTGGATTCGCAGTCGTATCATGATTTGTACGAGCAGAATTTTATACGTAAAATGTTTATCTCGATGTTGAACTACGATGGCATTACGGTTATCGACACGAATGGCTGCGTTCGGGCTTTCCATTGTTTTGTGGCTATTCATCGGGGCAAGTTTACATCAGGTGGCGCAAGGCACCGCGCATACAGGGCTCTTGCTCATCTTTTTAAGGATAACGATTGTTATAAAGCAATTTATTTGCAGTCGCAAGAGGGTAATATCAGGTTCTATTACAATTCACGCGTTTCGGCGTCGTTTGATTCTGCGGTGATGGACGGTTGTTACGGAATAAATGAGGCAGAAAAAGCAAAGAAGAAGGCGACCGCACAAGTTGTAGATGCCGCATTGGAATTGTCGGAGTCCTTAAACCGCCTACGTGAAGCCCACTTGGGTATAGACAACTTCTACAACGAGCCGAAGCCTGCCGAAGACTTGTATAAGTCGATTCTTGAAATGACTGACGAATCTTGGGGGGAAGTGGATGCCGAACGGGCCATCAATGTACCCATCATTAGTTTGATAGGCAATTCGTATGGCTACTCTACAAATGCGGAACCGTTCCTCAAAAATTTTCTTGAAAAGATTCCGAATTCGGTCTGGGCTGTTTACCTGAATAACAAGGGCTTTGAAGACACTTCGCTCTTGTCAACGCTTGGCAGCAAGAATCAAGAAGGTCAATGGTCCAAACTGATGAACGAGACAGGAACGGAAGATGCTAACGCCGAAAAGTATGTCACAGACGAACTGGCGGAACACATCAAGATTGTTTATGAACACGTGAGTCGGTTGTTTTTCCAAAAGTTCGAAGAAGAACACAAACTCTGGGAAAATTTCCTCAAAGGATACTAACTGGCCATGTGCTATCAGCAGTGAGTCTTGAGTTTTCTTATTGCCTTCTGCTTAAAGGGCGTAGCCCGAGCTCATCGCTCATTGCTCGCGGCCTTTTTCTCTTTGTAGAATAAATACACCATCCAGGCGAGGCCGATGATAAACATCAACGAACAGAGCGTCTGTCCGCGGCTCATGCCAAAGAGGTCGATTCGGCCAAGGTGAGCGTCCGGTTTGCGGAAAAATTCGATGAAAAAGCGGAAAAGCCCATATCCCATCAAGTAAAGGCATGGAATCTTGTCGTGGAGTTTCGGAATCTTGCGAAGGTTGTACAGAACGACAAACAGGATGACGCCTTCGAACAACATTTCGTAAAGCTGGCTTGGGTGGTGGAGGATCGGATTTGCAAGAGTGCTGTCGTGGGCCAGCGGAAAGTACATGCCTATAGAACTCGTTGTCACTTCGCCGAAAAGTTCACCGTTGATGAAGTTGCCGTAACGGCCCCAGGTGTAGGCGAGTGGTGCGGCGAGCATGGCCAGGTTTAGAGTTTTCCAGACGTCGAGCTTGTTGCGTTTTGCTCCGATGCAGAAAAAGATGATGCCTAAAATGAGACCGCCGTGGTAAGACATCCCGGAAATCCCGACAAAGTGGTAGCCGAGATCGTCGTGAACCATGGGGAGTAAAATTTCGGTCGGATTCGAGAGGTAGTAACTTGCCTTGTAAAAGAATACGTATCCGAGGCGGGCGCCAAGCAAGATACCGGCGATAATCCAAGTGAATATGTTGTCGAGCTGTTCTTTGGTGTACCCTAGTTTTTCTTTTTCGCTGATTTTCCACATGGTGAGGTAGGCGGTCACGAACGCAAAAATGTACATGATTCCGTACCAGCGCACGGGGAAGCTTCCGAGTTCAAAAGCTGTTCCGTCAAAATAAGTCGGTATTAAGTTCCACCAAGATAATTCCATTTTGATTCTTTTTCCTTTGTGTTTAAATCTAACTTAATTTTTGAGATTTTGGTGCGCCCAGTAATTAATGATGGTCGCTGCTACTTGCGTTGCCGGTTGTGAGCGGAATTCCTTATGCATTTGCATCACGATGACAACGATAGATTTTCCCGGCTCGTTCCTTGCTTCGGCAAATCCCATGAACCAGTCGTAACGGCCTGCGGGGTCGTTTCCGTCGAGTGAACCGGTCTTGCCTCCGAGCCGTAGCGCGTCGAAGTTCTTGCGTGCCATGTTCCTTGTGGACATGTGCTTGTGAGCGGTACCCTGCGTGACGGAACGTAACATAGCCTCGCGGAGACCGTAATACGTGTTGTCGCTGAACTTGCCGACGTCAAGTGCAATGGGCTTTTGCGGGGCAAACGGAGCCATGTTGCGGGCCCACGGGATTTCGAGGGGCTTCTTGGTGAGGACTGCTCGTACTTGCGCCGCGGCGAGGAGCGGTGTCAGTGTTGTCGAGGTTGTAAAACCGCAGGCGACTTCGGCAAGGCCGTAACCCGTGTCCGGGGCGGTATAGCTGGATGCGTTCGGGGCGTTTCCGGGGAATTTCCTGTTGTAGCCGAGTTTGGCGGCGGCGGCGAGCAAGCGCTTTGCGCCGATGTTTTTCCCGACGATGGCCATGGGCGGGTTCGCGGAGCGGGCGAATGCTTCGGCAAGTTCCATCGTTGGACCTTTGTATTTTTCGGGGACGCGAAGCTGGTTCAGGTAAAGCGTGTGGTGGCGCCCGATCATCGGGATGGGCGTGTTGAGCGAGTAGCGGTTGCTTTCCATGGCGGCAGCGATGGTCACGAGTTTTGCAAGAGATGCGGCAGGGAAGGTTGAACGTCCTATATAGTCGGGCCTGTTCTGCACTTGGTCGTCGCGTCGTTCGCCCCAGGCGATGATTTCGTTTGTCTTGGTATCAACGACGAGAATGATGCCCAAGTCCGGGTGATAACGGCGCAGGAGTATGTCGATTTTGTCGGCTAGGAACGGGTTTTTTTGCGACTTGATGTGGAGTGTGTCGCGGACGCCTGTGGCAACGCTGTTCTCGAAACCTGTACTGGCCGATGTCTTGTCGAAATCTTCATCTTCGATTCCGGTGAGGCGTGAAAGTCCGTTTGGAGCCGTGTTTGCGGTGTCGAAGGCCGTTGTGTCGTAAAAAGCGTTCGTGTCGTTTGCCGCGATGGATTCGGATGAGGAATCGGCTGGTGCGATGTTGCTTTCGACGATGTTACTTGCGGGCAAATCTTCCTTGGTGGAACAATGGACTATGGCAACGATAATGAATACAAGAACGGCAATCGCGATGCAACGGTTACGCATTCTTTTGGCGTAAGGGAGTCTTTCCATGGGGTTACTTGAAAATGGTTCTTCTGTAATAGGCGAGTTCGGCGATGCTTTCGCGGATGTCGTTTAGCGCTTCGTGCCTTTTTTCCTTTTGAAAATCTTCAAGGTTCGGGTACCAGCGGTAAAACAGTTCCTTGATGGAACTCACGTCGATATTTCTGTAGCACAGCCATTCCGAAATATCGGGCATGTACTTGTACAAAAAGCGGCGATCCTGCGTGATGGAATTTCCGCAAAGGACATTTTTTGTCTTTTCCGTAAAGGGCTTGATAAAACGCAATGTTTCTTGTTCTGCGTCTTTGAGCGAGTATTGCGAACGACGGCATCTATCCACGAGACCGCTCTGGTTGTGGTGTTTCGTGTTCCATTCGTCCATGCTTTCGAAAACGTTTTCGGGTTGGCGGATGGCGATGACGGGACCTTCGGCGAGAATGTTCAGGTTGAGATCGGTAACAATGGTCGCTATTTCTAGAATGACGTCTTTTTCGGGATCGAGACCGGACATTTCCAGGTCCATCCAGACTAAATTTCGGGAACTTTTTGGCATACGGGGGAATAATAGCTTTTTAGAGATTAGATGGTTGAGTTTTGTTAGTAGAACTTGGTCTGTTGAACTTGGTTAGTTCCATATATATAGATAAATTTGTTAAAAACTATAAATATATTCCGAGTTTTGTACTTTTTTGTTACAAATTGTCTTTTTCTTTCCCCACTTACGAAAATATTACAATTTTTTTTGCTATATTTGCCGCACTATGGAAAATGTTGTTATTACAGGTATGGGCTGCGTTTCCTCTTTAGGAAATTCCCCCGAATTATTGTGGCAGAACTTGCTTGCTGGCAAGTCTGGCATCGCTACTATCCAGCGTTTCGACGCTTCGGCCTACACATCCCGCATTGCGAGTGAAATTCGCGAGTTTGACGCTACGGGTATTTACAGCACAAGAGACCAGTCCAGGTTCTCACGCTGCATCCAGTACGCTGTCTATTCGTCGTTGCAGGCTTTGCGTCAGGCAGGCATCGCTCCGGAAAACGAAAATCCCGAACGTTGCGGCGCTATCATCGGTAGCAGTATCGGTGGTCTTCTGCACTGCTATGAAGCTGCAGTGGCTCTCTGCACTCGTGGCCCGTCCCGCGTTTCTCCGTTCTATATTCCGATGGCTATCGTGAATATGCCGGCAGGTGAAGTCTGCAACAAGATTGGCTGGATGGGTCCCTCTTATACGGTGACTTCCGCTTGTGCGACCTCCAACCACTCCATCGCGAACGCTTACGACATGATCCGTCTTGGCCGTTGCGACGTGATGCTTGCCGGTGGTGCCGACGAAACGGTGAACCCGCTCAGCCTCGCTGGCTTTACCAGCATGAAGGCCGTCAGTAAGCGCAACGACTCCCCGGAAACCGCTTCCCGTCCCTTCGACAAGGACCGCGACTGCTTTGTCATCGGTGAAGTTGCCGCTGTTCTCGTTCTCGAAAGCGAATCCCATGCCAAGGCCCGTGGTGCAAAGATTCTTGCCCGTATCGCCGGTGTCGGGGCAAGCTCCGACGCTTACCACATTTCCGCTCCGCGTCCGGACGGCAAGGGCGTGATGCTCGCAATGAGCAACGCCATGAAAGAAGCCGGCATCGAACCCAAGGATATTAGCTATATTAATACCCACGGAACTTCGACACCGCTCGGTGACATTGCGGAATGCTCTGCCATCGAAACGCTCTTCAAGCAGTCCTCCGCATCGGCTCTCGATAACCTCAAGGTGAACTCGTCCAAGTCGATGATTGGTCACTGCCTGGGTGCCGCTGGTGCGCTTGAATCCGTTGTGACCATCATGTCTGTTATGGAACAGAAGGTTCATGGTACTCTCAACGTGTTCGACAAGGATCCGGCGATTCACTTGAACGTCTGCGAAAATGGCGCTGAAAATCAGAAGATTGACTACGCCATGAGTAACGGATTTGGCTTTGGAGGCCAAAATGGAGTTATCATCTTTGCGAGGAATTAATGCGTAAGGCCAATGGTTCTGCTCTTGGCCTCTTCGCTTCTCGCAAATTGAGCACAAAAATTTGTGCGTTATTGCTTATGCTGTTGCTGGTGTTTCCGGCGACAGCTTTTTCGTCTCCATGGGATCCGCCGACATGGCGTGATTCCACGTGGGATTACCGGAGCGAAGATTCTGTCGATATCTATCCGAAACTGGAGCCTGCAAAACTATTCGGCGTGGCGTCCTTGACTTTGGTGGCTTATGCTGCTGCCTACGGTCTTGTTTTTGCCAAGGGATGGTGGGAAAACGAAGAACGCGGCTTCCATTTCGAGAATGATTTTGACTATGCGCTGAACCTCGACAAGTTCGGTCATTTTGCGGCGGGAGTCGCCGTTGCCGAAGTCTTTTACGAGGGGTACCGCTGGGCGGGGGCTAGCGAGTTCCGGTCATACTTGTATGCGGGATTGTCGGCCGTATCCACCCACATTGCAATCGACATCAAGGATGGCTTTGGGCCTAAGTGGGGCTTTAGCATTTTTGACGTGCTGGCTGGAAGTATTGGCGGTTTTTGGCCTATGGCCGAGCGCTATGTGCCTTTGTGTAAGTATATAGATTTAAAGTGGAGCTATTGGATCAATTCCGATGCGTACTATAACTTTGAACACAATGCATCCAATGGTATATTTACGGATGATTACGTGAACCACACTTATTGGCTTTCGATCAAGCCGTACAGGATGTTGCCCGAGGCAGCCCGCAGGTATTACCCGAGTTGGCTAGCGATTGCGATTGGCCTCAGTATTGACGAAAAGGTTTATACGAAAGAGCCGCATCCGCGCCGTGAACTTTATATCGCGCTTGATTATGACCTGGAAGCGTTCCGTCCCCAGAGCCGTTTGGCGCGCACGATTATCAAGGCTTTGAACTACATTAAGTTCCCGGCTCCTACAATCCAGGTCTATCCGGAATTCCATTGGTACTTGCTCTATCCCATCAAATTCTAATTTGAACTTGAGGTAAGTTATGGCAGAAAGAGAAAACTTTAAATCCCGTTTAGGTTTTATCTTGATTGCGGCCGGTTGTGCCATCGGGCTTGGCAACGTGTGGCGTTTCCCGTTTATCACGGGACAGTATGGCGGTGCGGCCTTCGTGCTGATTTACCTCTTCTTTCTTTTGATTTTTGGTTTTCCGATTCTCGTGATGGAATTTGCTGTGGGGCGAGCTTCTAGACGTGGTGTCGGTTGTTCGTTCAAGGCTCTCGAAAAGCCGGGGCACAAGTGGCATGTGGCGGGCGTCCCGATGATTGCTGGCAATTACCTGTTGATGATGTTCTACACGACGGTGACGGGCTGGATGCTCTTCTACTTTTACCGTATGGTGACGATGGGCGACCTCATGACGATGACGCCTGCAGAAGTCGGGGCTGAGTTCGGCAAGATGCTCGGGAATGGTCCGCTGCTTTCGTTCTGGATGGTTGTCGCGACGTTTGCGGGGCTTTCGATTGTGGCGCTCGGGCTGCAACGCGGCGTGGAACGAGTGACGAAAATGATGATGTCTGCGCTCTTGATTATCATGTTCATTTTGATGATTCGCGTGCTCACGCTCCCGGGTGCTGGCGAAGGGCTGAAATTTTATTTGCTGCCGGATTTCGCAAAACTCAAGGAAGCGGGAATTGGCGAAGTCGTGTTTGCTGCTCTCGGGCAGTCGTTCTTTACGTTGAGTATTGGCATCGGTTCCATGAGCATTTTCGGGAGCTATATCGACAAGAAACATTCGCTTTTGACGGAAGCCGCACATATTTGCGTGCTTGACACGGGCGTTGCCTTGATTGCAGGGCTTATCATCATTCCTGCTTGCTTTGCGTTTGGGCTCCAGCCGGATGCAGGGCCAGGCCTTATTTTTGCAACGCTCCCGAACGTTTTTGCGCAGATGCCGGCAGGCCGGATTTGCGGTGCGGCGTTCTTCCTCTTCATGTCGTTTGCGGCGCTATCGACGCTTGTGGCCGTGTTCGAAAACATTGTCGCTTATTGGATGGATGCGCGCAATGTGGAACGCAAGAAGGCTGTTAAATGGAACTTTGTCGCTATTACGCTGTTGTCACTCCCGTGCGCACTCGGCTTTAACGTGCTTTCGGGATTCGAACCGTTTGGTTCGGGCAGTTGTGTACTGGATTTGGAAGACTTCTTGGTCTCGAATACGCTATTGCCGCTGGGTTCGCTTGTGTTCGTGCTGTTCTGCAATTCCCGTTACGGTTGGGGGCAGGATAATTTCTTTGCCGAAGCGGATGCAGGCAAGGGCTTGAAGTTCCCGAAATATGCGGTGCTTCGCCTCTATTTCAAATGGGTCTTGCCGATTATCATTTCCGTGATTTTCGTGTTGGGTTACTTGCAAAAATTTGCTCCGAGTTTGTACAACAAGATATTTGAGTAATTAGTGGTTAGTGGTTGCAGCTACGCTGCCAACTCTTGCTGCTTAGAAGTGGGCCTGCAAGCAGTCCCGTTTCGTTCGCCTTAGCGAGTTGTGGTGGTTAGGAAAAAAGCTATTCTCATGTCCATTGTCATGCCGGCCACGGCGCCGGCATCGGCTTTTTACCGCCTGTCCGGCCTTATTGCTTTTTGTCGGGATGTTTATAAGGGTATCGTCTTTTATACAAAGTTTTGTATAGATTTAAAACGGATTCGGTTGAATTGCTTTTATCGAGGGCTGTGATATGTTTCGCGTTTTTGGATTTGTTCTGTTGCTTGTAGCTTTTACTTTCGCTCAAGACGAAAGCGTTAGTGATTATGACCGTTGGATGCAAGCGAAGGCGCATCGCGATAGCGTCAGGAATGCGGAACGGATTCAGAAAAACTCGGTCCCGTTCGATTTCCTAGTTGGAATGACGATTAATATGGGCTTTAAAGTTATAAATAACGAAACGCAGTTGAACCATTACGAAAAGGTTGAACGGGTTGTCTTTTTTGAAGGCGTTTTTTTCCAAGCGGGAGCGTCTGTTCAATGGCCTCTGTTACAATACAATTTGGCGGTAAGGCTTGGTGTACTATTTGAATACGCACCGCTATTTTTGTCGGAGCCTCTATACATTGAAGACGGTAATGGGGGATACAAGCGTGTTTCTGATGGCGGCTTGTCGCAGGGGCGGATTGCGTTCCCGATTATTTTTGCGGTCAAGCCACGGTCTAGCTTTGTATCGTTCGAATTTGGCCCTCAGATTTCCATACCGCTTTTCGATAATCTGGAGTTAGATGGTGCTCGCGATAGGGAACTGGACTCGTCTATGGAATTTAGTATGCTTTTGGGCGTGGGTTTCCGCGTCAATGAACGAATCTATTTAGACCTGCTTTGGGACGCAAAGTTTTATCACAAGTATAACGAACGCTTTGCAGATGGTTTGGCCCATTGGTCTTCGGTCGCTATCAAGGCTGGCGTGACGTTTAATCCGCTGTGATAAGTGTCTTACATCAACAATACGGCGGGTAAAACAAGGCCTATGGTGAGTACTAACCCGGCGTAGATTCCGCCGAGCAGGTCGTCTGCCATGACTCCCCAAGCGCCGGGGAGTTTTTCCATTTTATGGATGCCGAGCGGTTTGAGAATGTCGAAAAAGCGGAATAGCGCAAAGCCGATGATTAAAATCCACGGGCTGTTCAAAATCCATTCGGGGCGGATAAAGGCGAATGTCATGAAAATTCCGCAGACTTCATCAATTACAATCCAGCCAGGGTCTTCGGTGCCGGTATCTTTCATCGCTTTTTTCACGAACGGGATAGCTGCAAAAAATACGAGCAACGCTGCAATCATAAAGTTCTTGGGAACCGCGAGGAAAATGGCGGCTAATGATTCAAGTGCATTTGCATCTTTTGTGTTGAATGCGTTGTCGTTGATGACGATGGGGTAGGCGTAACTTAACATGGCCAAGGGGTAGGCAACGATTGCCGCGGCGAGACTTCCCATAGTACCGGGCGCCTTCGGGCTCATTCCCGAGCCGAAAAACGTCACGACGAGGGTGGTGAACCAGTCTGTTTTGCGCCATTCGTGCGGAATGCGCTTCTTGCCATATTTTTCTTTAAGTTCTTCTCGATTCATGGTTGTTGGTCAATAGTTGTTAGTCAATGGTCGTTAGTCGTTAGTCATTAGTCATTGCTTGATGGGGTCGTTATGTTTTTTCGTCATGCTGAGTGTAACGAAGCATCCAGGGCGATTTGAAACTTGACTGGATTCTTCGCGGCTTCTCACCGCTCAGAATGACGAATCATGAAGTTTAATTCTAAAAGCCTCATGCCTCATACCTCATCCCTCCGGCCACGGTGCTTCGGCGAGTTCCTTTTCTTTTTCTTTGGTGGCGGCGCGTTTTTCGTGCCAGCGTTCGAGCTGTTCCTTGAAGGCGGCGCGTAAGCGTTCCATGCCGATGTTCTCCTTGGCGCTGATTTGGATGGCGTCTGGGTAGTTCTGTAAAAGCTCCGTGCGGCGCGCTTCGTCGGCGACTTCGACCTTGTTGAATACGCGGAGGCGCGGCGTGTCCTTGTCGATGATGCTTTCCAGCGTCTTGTGCGTGACTTCCAGATGTTCGCGGTAATCCGGGGCGCTCCCGTCAACGACTTCCAAGATGCAGTCCGCATGGGCGGCAACCCCAAGCGTGCTCTTGAACGTTTCAATCAAGTTGTGGGGAAGTTTGCGGATGAATCCGACGGTGTCGCTCAAGATGATGTTTTCGCCATCGAGGAATAGCTTTCGCGTGGTGCTATCGAGTGTCGCAAATAGTTTGTCTTCAACATACACATCAGCGCCGGTCAAACGATTCGTGAGCGTCGATTTGCCTGCGTTTGTGTAACCGACGATGCCCACTTGGAAAATGTCGTTTCGCTTGTCGGCCTGTTGCTCGCGGGCGTCTTCGATTTTCTCCAGCTTTTTCTTGAGTTCCTGGATGCGCTTGCGTATCATGCGGCGGTCCGTCTCAAGCTGAGTCTCGCCCGGCCCCTTGGTGCCGATGCCGCCATTGTGCTGGCGGCAAAGGTGCGTCCACGCACCGGTGAGACGCGGCATCATGTACTGCAACTGCGCCACTTCCACCATCAAACGGCTTTCGGCGGTCACGGCATGTTTTGCGAAGATGTCGAGGATAAGCCCCGTGCGGTCGAGCACCTTGATTCCCGGCATGCGTTCTTCGAGGTTTCGCACCTGCGAACCGGAAAGGTCGTCGTCAAAGACGACCATCTTTGCGTTGTCTTCTTCGAGGGCGCGCTTGACTTCGTTGACCTTGCCTTCTCCAATGAGTGTGGCTGGACTAAAATTCTGCACCCGCTGCAAAAAACTCCGGGTGACAAGCGCCCCAGCGGTCTCGGCGAGTCGCCCCAGTTCGGCGAGCTGTTCACTAGCAAGCCATGGACGGACTTTAGGAGTTGCGATGCCCACTAAAATGCATCGCTCAGGTTCTTTTTTGTTTTCTACGGGCTTGTATCCCTTTTTTCTTTCTTCCATATTCTCCACAAAGTTGCAACTTTAAATATATCAAATAATTTGATGTTTTTTGAGAACAGTAAAATGGAACCGAATGAATCTTTTTGATAGAATTGTTTACGAATATTTACAAAAATTTACGGTTCAAAAGGTTCAAACTCCTTAAAAAAAGGCTCTTTTTGTTTCGATGAAGGTGTTTTTATCTTTTTGTAAACTTTTTATAAGTAATCTTTTTGTTATGCGTATTCGAAATCACTTTATAAAATATATAATTGCCAATGTAGTACTCATTTTTTTTCGTACACATAGAAGGGACGGTTATGCGGAATAAAATATGTTTGGCTTTAGGTTTGACGCTTTCTTTTGTCGCTGGCGTTAGCGCTCAGACCACAACTTATAAAATCACTAAAGTCGGTAGTGAAGAAAATCAGTCGTTTGATGTTCTTCTGAATGGTAAAGTTATTACAGAAGCGAAGCAGGGGGATTGGCCGAATGTGTCCCCGATTGTTCCCGATGGGAAGATGTTCATTGGTTTTACCGTTTATGAAGAATATGGTGAAACTCGTGAAGATCAAAAGGAATTGACTGTTGGTAGAAATGGTCTCCGGTTCTTGATGCCCAAGAAAGATGTCTATGTAAGGGTATCCTATGAATCATTGCGCTATTCCATCAAGGCAAATTCTGCCGAAAATGGCTCGGTTTCTTTCTCGTTTAACGATCGCGTAGAAATGACGGATCGTACCAAACCAGGGAATAAAGTGACTGTGTCTCCGAAGGCCGACAAGGGCTACAAGGTGAGTTCGATTAAGGTCAGCAAGTACCTTGATCCAAATACGACGGTGACTTGTACGGCTGCTTCTGGTGCAGGCCATGCGGGGCCGGGTGCGATTCCGGGAGCTGCTGCGGCTGAAGGAAGTTGCTCTTTTGAAATGCCTTATTTCGATGTAGATATCACGGCGACATTTGTTGATGAGAAAACGGATGTAAAAAAAGAGGATTTGAAGGGCAAAAAGTTTTCCATTACTTATAAATTGAACGAAGGTAAGCTTCCTAAAGACGCTGCTGAATCTTATTCTTGCGAATCAGAAGCGACGCTGCCGATTCCGACGAGAGATGGATTTGATTTTGTCGGTTGGTCTTGGACTAATAAATTAGACAATGTTTATTATGCCATAAAGACTTTAGATGGAATGCGTTGCGCTGATACAACGCTTTACGCAATCTGGACGCCGAAGGGATCGTGCATGGAACAGAAGGCTGTCGCTGTTGACAGTGCTGCTAGAATGCCGGTATGCTCCTCGAATATAAGGTGTGCTTTGATTCATAGCAATACGACAAAACAAGATTCTGTTTGCGATGGAATTGTGTGGACTACGGATATGGGTATTTTGTCAAGCTCCAGCTCTGTGGTTTCTTCCAGCAGTGTTGCGGCATCCAGCTCTAGCGCCAAGCCTGCCTCCAGCAGCGTTGCGGCATCCAGCTCTAGCGCCAAGCCTGCTTCCAGCAGCGTTGCGGCCTCCAGCTCCAGCGCAAAGCCTGCTTCCAGCAGCGTTGCTGCCTCTAGCTCCAGCGCAAAGCCCGCTTCCAGCAGCGTTGCGGCCTCTAGCTCCAGCGCAAAACCGGCTTCTAGCAGCGTTGCCGCTTCCAGCTCCAGCGCCAAGCCCGCTTCCAGTAGTGCCGCCGCTTCTAGCTCCAGCGCCAAGCCCGCTTCTAGCAGTGTTGCGGCCTCCAGCTCCAGCGCCAAGCCCGCTTCTAGCAGTGTTGCGGCCTCCAGCTCCAGTGCCAAGCCTGCCTCCAGCAGTGCGAAGGCTTCTAGCTCCAGCGCAAAACCGGCTTCTAGCAGCGCGAAGGCTACATCTTCGAGCGCCAAGGCAAAATCTTCTAGCTCTGTGGAATTAGATGTCGAATCCGTCAAGACCGAAGAAGATTTGCCGAACTGCACTGCAAAGCGTGAAAACGTAACCTATTATGTTTCTGAACTTAAGAAGGTGTTTGTCTGCAAGGATAAGAAATGGACAAAGTTCGACCCGAGTGGAATTCCGGTATCCGCTCGTTTGGCGAAGTTCTCTGTAACTGCCAATGGCCATAGCCTCCTGATTTCTGGTGCAAAGATCGGTTCGCAGGTGAGCTTGTTCGATATGCAGGGCCGCGTGATGTACAATGGCCGTACTGATGTGTCGGACTTCTCGTTGAAAGCTCCGCGCACGGGTTCGTTCTTGCTTCGCATCGGCACGCAGCAAAAGATTGTGAACGTTCGCTAAATTGCGAAAAATCATTTTGCAGATGTTACCCCGGCCATTAGTGCCGGGGTCGTTTTTTTGGGGGAATCTTATTTTTTCCATAGAGGATCATTAAGGGATGCCGATTTTATGGAAGTGGGGGGTGGCGCTTATATTCTTCGTCGATCGGATAAACATGTCTTAGGTTTTGAAGGTCGGTATGGCAGAAAAGTGACCGATGGAATGAGCCTTTTTGCTTTGGCTTTTTCGTTCATGTAAAACGTTTTTGCCGGCACTTCGCTTCGGAGAAATCTTTTTTGTATAAGTAAGAAAATATGCGCTAGTTACTTTGTTGCAAAACATACTAAAATCAAAAATTGGCGATTTAGTATGTAAAAAATGATGCAAAAGAGGCGATTTATGGAGGTTTTTCTCTTTTTTGGGGCTGAAAATCTTTAAAAAACTTCAAAATAAGGCATTTTTCTTGATAAAATTACATACTAAATTCAATGAAAATTTTTTTAGTATGTAAGGCTAGAAATGCAAAAATTTAAATTACATACTGAAATAAAAGATTCTTATTTTAGTATGTAATTTTACTTTGATTCGCGTAGCTGGTTCCCTGTTTTTTCTCTGAATTTGTAAATTGAGCTCATGATTAAGAAGCATGTTAATAAAATTCTTCTTTGCGGTTTTATTTTGAGTGTAGCTTTGCTGCTGTACCATTTTAATGAATTTGATTTTTATTATGTCAAGCATCCGCATTCCCAAGAATTTGGCACATCGTATGGATTGCTTTCTTTGCATAGCGTAGAGAAATATAAATGGCTCGATTCAACAGCGACTGATGAAGAATGGGAAGAAGAACAAGTACAAAAAGAAAGAGTCTTCCGTTTTATAGACGGAACTGTAGAACGAGTAAATCTTTATTCGTACCGTCAGGATTTGCTGGATTCATCGAATAGCGAAATGACTTTATGCGCAAAAGATCCGCTGGATGGCTTTATTCCGCACTGCGTTAAGCGAAAAGGCCCCAATAAAATCTTGGACAATTATTTGAACGAGCATTACTCTGAAATTTGCGAAATTCCCAGTGTTCGTAAAGTGAACCATGCGAAAATATTTGTTGAAAACCTCTTTGATTATCGTTTTGACACAGGATTCTTTGGTGTCGATTATGCCGATATGTTCTGCATGAATTTTGTTGGTATTGAAGTCGGCAAATATGATAATTACATGGTGAATCGTCTCTTGCAGACTTTATATGATTTGAAAGATGAAATGAAGGACGCGTGGTAATCCTCTGATTTTTCTATCTCTCGTCTCTAGTCTCACGTCTAAATTCTATATTTACCCCCCGTCAGGGCCTATCATCCAGGTAGGTTCCTAGTCCGGCTGGAATAAGCCGATAAAGGATATATAAATAATGGCAAAGAAAGTTCAGGATGCCCTCAAGGACATAATCTCCCTCTGCAAGCGCCGCGGTTTCATTTTCCCCGGCTCCGAAATTTACGATGGCCTCGCCAACACTTGGGACTACGGTCCGTATGGCGTGGAACTGAAGCGCAACATCAAGAACCTCTGGTGGAAGAAGTTCGTGACCAGCCGCCAGGATGTGCTCGGTCTTGACAGCTCTATTCTTTTGAACCCCCGCGTTTGGAAGGCCTCTGGCCATGTGGGTAACTTCTCAGACCCGCTGGTGGACTGCCTCGCTTGCCACGAGCGTTTCCGTGCCGACCAACTTTTGGAAGACAAGCTCGGCGAAGGCTGCTGCGCCGGCAAGAACTTTGACGAAGTCCACCAGATGATGATGGACAACAAGATCGAATGCCCGACCTGCGGCAAGACCGACTGGACCAAGCCCCGCGCATTCAACCTGATGTTC
>JAGCPZ010000079.1 GCA_017965445.1 Fibrobacter sp.
CACGAGTTCTCCGTATTTTCGCAAAGCATAGGAAGCGGTACTCTGCGAAATTGGAACACAAATTTAATAAATGCTAGGTAATTTGCAAGTATTTTTCTTTTGAAATTGCGCTAAAAATGCGGATTTTCGGACTTATCCACAGTTTTTCGGGGTGTTTTCGGGCCGTTGAAAACCCGCTCATTTCCTAGGATAGAATTGCCCTTTTTCGCTCAAAAATCAAAGGTTCAATATTTTATATCAACTATAAAACCAATTTTCCAACATTTTATCAACATTATTCACAAACCCGACAAAATTCAATTCACAATCCTAGTCTTGCGATGTAAAAAGATTTTTACATTAGAAAATTTTACAAAGTTTTACCTTTTTGGACCTCCCCAACCCATTGCCCTTCAATATTTTGAAGTTCTCCGATTCATCCAAAATAACAAGACACTAATCTCCAAAATCACCCATCAACCACCAACAAATTATTAATAGCTACTGATGACCAATAACCACTGACTAGTGGCTAACATAAATTGTCCTAAATCACGATAATGGCATGAAAAGTTTTTTTACAAGACATTATATATAATATTTCTATCTTTATGCAAAGGTGTTTGGGGATAATTTCGAGGAACTTCTATGAAATACCCCCTTTTAAAGTCCCTTCTTTCTCTTGGGACGATTGTTTTAGCTTGTTCTTGCTCAGACGACAAGCCATCTTCCAGCAGCGATGATGGCGTTCCTGAGCAGCAGTCTACCATTACGTCGTGCGACAATGCTTGGCTTTTGTCTGGAGACCGTATTTACCTTGGCTATAGTGACTTGACCGTTACAGACGAGGCAGGCGTCCAGATTGGCTTTATCACAGCGATTCCGAATTCTTCGAACGTCAATATCGTGGATTTGTCCGGTAACTTGCTCATCAGCAATGTCAACCTCCTTGCAACTACAGTTATATTTGGTGACAACGTCCGTTTCAAGACTATCGACAACGTTTTCCACCTGAAGGACGCTACCGGGAATTACCTCATCTACGCCAGTTCGATCGTGACCGACCCGAATGGAAAGCAGATTGGTATCGCAAACTTCACGACAGGCATCATCACAGACTTCAACGGTACTGTGCTGACCCAAGCCAACATCATGTCGCTCCCTATTTTGCAGCCGAACTCCAGATGCGTGGACTACATCTCCCCCATCGCATCGTCTTCGAGTGCAGACGTTCCTCCGGTTTACAGCAGCAGTAGCAACAACATCACCAATAGCTCCTCTTCTTACGTGCCACCCACCCCGAAGAGCAGCAGTTCTTCTACCCCCAAGAGCAGCAGCTCTCAGCCGAAAAGCAGTAGTTCTGCCCCGAAGAGCAGCAGTTCCTCTGTCGTCACTGGCCAATGCCCAAATATTAAGGTGAAGAGCGGCGGCAAGAGCGGATCTGGCTGGGCAACCCGTTACTGGGACTGTTGCAAGCCTCACTGCTCCTGGCCGGAACATGCAGGCGGCAATTACTCCAAGCAGTGCACCAACAAGGGTCAGTCTGAAAACACGAACTGGGGCGACGGCAGTATCTGCAGCGGCGGTCCCCAGATGACCTGCACAAGCCAGATTCCGTTTACGATTGACGGCTGTACCGAAATGGGCTTTGCATTCGCAGCAGTGCCTGCAAGCGATGGTGGTTCTTGCGGCAAGTGCTACCAGCTCACCTTCACAGGCAAGGGCAAGTACTCGACCGATGCAAACCACAGAGCCATCAAGGACAAGAAGCTCATCATCATGACAACAAATATCGGTGGTGACGTTCAGCAAGGTCAGTTCGACATCATGATTCCTGGCGGTGGCGTCGGTATGTTCAACGGATGCTCTTCCATGGGCTGGGGCCCGCAGGGCGAACAGTACGGCGGCCTCCTCTCCGATTGCGAAAAGGCTAAAAACTACAACGCATCTGCAACCTTGTCCTGCCTCAAGAGCAAGTGCGCCGAAGTGTTCAGCAGCGATGCCAAGGCAAAACAAGGCTGCCTCTTCCTTGCTGAATTTATGCACGGCGCAGGCAACCCGATGCATGACTACGTCGAAGTGGAATGCCCGCAAGTTCTTAAAGACAAGTATTAATCTAAAAGTCTAAAACGGAACTAAACGCCCCGAACAGGGGCGTTTTTCTTTTTTGTAAGTCTTTGATAATAAATAAGTTGTGCTAAACCGCACAAATTGTCATTGTATAGTTCTTTTTACTCTTATTTACGAGCAATTCAAACAATAAGATTTTATCTTTTACCGCGGATGATTGGAATACAGGGTGTGATATAATAATTATAAGGGCTTACTATATCATGAAGAATAAATTTTTCAAAACCCTCGCCATTTTTGGACTTTCCGTTATCGCATGGAACTGCTCTGACGATCCAGCAACATCAGCGCAACACACATCCGAAACCCCCGTCGTCCAGCCAAAGGGTGCATTTGAAGTCGATATAAACTGCTGGATGTTAAATATCGGTACGCAGACTTTGCTTATTGTGCCTGACGCATTGGGCACCTATACTGTCACTGATCCGTTCAGCATTCCTTACGGCACTTACGATGTCGCAACAGGCACGATTTACGACTTAAACGGCAACGTTGTCATTACCAATGTTGACACTAGCACCCTCCCCATCTTGAGCACAGACAAGACCGTCACATACCTCGACGGTACAAGACTTGCCATCGTCAATGGGGAACTCGTTCCGCTTTCGAACGGTATCACCGTGAGCAGCTCTTCAACAACTGTTCCGGGCACTGTTACCGTAAGCAGTTCTTCTGTCTACAATCCGGGCACTCCGACCGTGAGCTCCAGCTCCGCCAAGACGCCGACCCCGACGCCTGCCGTGTCCTCCTCTTCTCAAAAGACAGAACAGCCTGTCGCAAGCTCTTCTTCACAACAGCAACAGCCGAAGTCCTCCGCCAACACATCAGGCAAGCAGTGCGACGGCCAATGCTATGATAACGCTTCTAGCAAGTGCGTTGGATATCACGAACAGCTCACAGGCTCTAAGGGCGAAAAATACGCCTACGACGAATCTTGCAAGTTAAACTGCTACTACGATCCTGACAATAAGAATTGCCAGAACATCACCGGCTCCGCACCGGCAAGCAGCCCGTCCGAACAGCCGAAGTCCAGCTCCAGCGTGAAGTCTTCTTCGTCTCAGCAGCAGCAACAGCCGAAGTCCTCCAGCAGCCAGCCGAAATCTTCGTCTAGCCAGCAGCAACAGCAGAACAACCCCAACGCAGGTGCTGAAGAAGCCAAGTACCTCAATGCAGGCGCCGGTGGACAGCAGGGCTTTGCAACCCGTTACTGGGACTGCTGCATGCCTCACTGCGCTTGGCCGGAACACGGTGGCGCTGCCAAGACTTGCGATGCCAAGGGCAAGACCCCGATCGGCAACACGAACGGCAGTATCTGCTCCGGTGGTCAAGGCACCACTTGCACAAGCCAGATTCCTATAATCGTGAGCGACAAGCTCGCCTACGCATTCGCTGCAACTCCGGGTAACGACGCCACATGTGGCAAGTGCTTCGCCCTCACCTTCACCGGTACCGGCAAGTACGAAACCAAGGCAAACCACCAGGCTCTCAAGGGCAAGACTCTCGTCGTGATGGCATCGAACATCGGTTACGACGTGCAGGGCGGCCAGTTTGACATTATGATCCCGGGTGGCGGTGTCGGTTTGTACAACGGTTGCTCAGGCATGGGCTGGGGCAGCCAAGGTGCGACATACGGCGGTCTCCTCACCGAATGCGAAAGCGAAGTCGGATACAGTGGCGACCTCTTGACCAAGCGTAAGCAGTGCCTCACCGAAAAATGCAACAAGTCCTTCGGAAGCGACACCCAGGCCAAGGAAGGATGCCTCTTCCTCGCCACATGGATGGAAGCTGCAGGCAACCCGAACCACACTTATAAAGAAGTCGAATGCCCGTCTGCTTTGAAGGCCAAATTCTAATCAAAAACGGCAAAAAATACTATTAGTCATAATTAAAATTTATAGAAGCACCCTGCCAAAGGGTGCTTTTTTGATTATGATTACATCGCTGAAATCCAAAAATTTTCTCGAAATTATGGAAACAATTGTTTGCACGATATTTTGGGGTAATTCATAACATTGGAGAATGCGATATGACATTGATGTCATCCGAAAAGCTGAAATAGAACTTTTAGCACAGATGCAAGGGGCTACTTCGATCACGAAGAAAAAGCTCGCTCTCGATAGCGGGATTAGCCGTCAGCACCTCGGTCTCGTCGCAAAAGGCAAACGCAATCTTTCCGTCAAATCATTTTGCGACCTTGCCGATGCCTTCGGCTGTACAGCCACCGAACTGATGTACAAGCTCGAAGCTTTAATGTTGGAGCAAATCAAGCTCCAAACGCCTGCCGCCGCCGACAAGGCTAAGGGCATAAACTATATCAATAAAAACATTCTGGAAAAAAGTAATCCAAAATAAAAACGCCTAAGCCATAATGATGTGAACCCCGAAAGTTGGACACAACTTTCGGGGTTTTCATGTATAAGAAACACACAGAAAATGAATGGACTGCCGCTCTAGAGCTTTACCAAAAGCATTATGGGCCGGCGCAAATTTCTAGGCAGACCGGAATAGC